>CAWJBS010000153.1:0-19514 GCA_963840845.1 Bryobacterales bacterium | reverse complement strand
GAAAAGTGGTTTACCGACCCCGCGCGCGGCATTCAGTTGAACCTTCAGGATTTGGATAAGGCTTATCGCGATGAAGCGCAGGCGCGGGTGCAAGCTCAGGTGAACTGGCTCAGCCTGCTGCCGAGACGCGAGAGCCGCGCTCACTGGCCACGTAGATGCGGCGTTTTTCAAATCGCTGTGCGAAACAAATGGCATTCGTCAGCTTGTGCTCACGCGCAGCACCGGCGTGCCTTTGCTGCTCTACCAACTTTTTAAAGCGCCGGCCGCGACTGTTCTTCGCGCGGAAGCGGATGTGCAAAGTCTTACTGAAATGTGGGGCGGCTAACTGTTTTGGCCGCCATGACTGACGACCCTTCGCAAAAAGAAGAAGACATTCAGCGCTACATGAACGATCAGAAACAGCTGAGCAGCCGCCAGAAGTTTTATCACAATACCTATTTCCTGCTGATTTGTCTTGCTGACGTTGTTCGTGTTGTTTTTTGCGGCTTGGACAGCGCAAATTCTTTCTCGCCATTAAGCGTTCCGATTGCCGGTTTGCTGGAAGGCGCGCGGGAGGTGAGCCGCGGGAATCTTTCTTATCGGGTGCGGGTGGGCGCGATTGACGAACTGGCGACGCTTGGTGCGCGCGTTTAATGAGATGACCGGCGAATTGGAAGGGAATGCGAAGGAATTGGAACTGCGCCGGCGTTTTACGGAAGCGATTCTGGAAAGCATTCCCACGGGCGTGATTTCTGTTTCCTCCGATGAGCGCATTGAACGCGTGAATCGCGCGCTGGCCGGCATTTTTCCAGCGGAAACCGTTGCGAATGCGAAGCGGTTGGCGGATCTGTTCGCGGCCGATGATTTAGCGGAGATCCGTTATCTGCTTAAGAGGCGAGGCGGCGGGGCGCGGCGGCTTGTCAACTGGAGGTGCCGCGGGCTCCGGCACTCTGCATTTGGCGGTGATGGCGGCTTCGCTTGAAGAACGGCGGGTTTGTCATGGTGATTGAAGATACCAGCGACCTTTTGCGCGCTCAAAAGGCAGCCGCTGGCAGGAAGTGGCGCGGCGCATTGCGCATGAGATCAAGAACCCGCTGACACCGATTTCGCTTTGTGCCGACCGTATTGCCCGCCAACTTTTGCGCATCCCGCTGCCCCAGGAAAGCCGCGCCATTCTGGAAGAATGTACGCTCATCATTCAACAGGAAGTGCAAACCGTTAAGACGCTGGTGGATGAATTCTCGCAATTTTCGCGCTTTCCCACGGCGCAGCCGGTGCCCGTCGACCTGAACGAGATTGTGGAGAGTGCGCGCCAGGTCTTTGCGGGAAGGCTTGATGCGATTGACGTTTCGGTATCGCTTGACCGCAATATTTCGCCCGTGCTGGCCGATCGTGAGTTACTGAAGCGGGTCTATTGTGAACCTGATTGACAATGCTGCGGAAGCGATGACCGATTCGCCGGTGCGCAAGCTGGAGATCGCCACGTTACAGCCTTCGCCGGATGTTGTGGAGATCTCTGTGACCGATACGGGATGTGGTGTTTCTTCCGCGGATAAAGAGAAGTTGTTCCTGCCGTATTTCTCCACCAAGGCGCGCGGCACGGGCTTGGGATTGGCCATTGTGAGCCACATTGTGACGGAGCATCGTGGACGCGTGCGCGTGGAAGATAATCAGCCGAACGGCGCGCGCTTTGTTGTCGAGTTGAATCCGCTGCAGCCGACGGATAATCAACCCTCCGGTTACTCTGAAATAGTCGAGTCGAATGCCCAATAGTGGTCCGAAAGTCCTAATTGTTGATGACGAAGCCAACATCCGCCAATCGTTGAGCGGCGTGCTAGCCGATGAAAGCTATCAATGTACGGCTGTGGGCAGCGGTGAAGCTTGCCTGGAAGCGTTGGCGCGGGAATCCTTCGAAGCGATTTTTTTGGATATCTGGTTGCCCGGAATGGATGGCTTGGCGACGCTGGCGCGGATTCAAGAGTGGCCGAGCGGGGCGCGGCCCGCGGTGATCATGATTTCGGGTCACGGCAATATTGAGACTGCGGTGAAGGCAACGAAGCTGGGCGCTTTTGACTTTGTGGAGAAGCCGCTGACGATTGAGAAAGTCAGCGTAGTGCTGAAGAATGCGGTTGAGCAGCGGCGTATGGATTTGGAGTTGCGACGCTTGCGGGAAGATCGGTGTGGCCCGAAATTATTGGCGACAGCGTCGCGGTGAAGGCGCTGCGGCAGCAATTGAATCTGATGGCGGCCACGAATGGACGGGTACTCATTTATGGGGAAAGCGGCACAGGCAAGGAACTGGTGGCGCGCGCGATTCACCGCTCCAGCCAGCGGGTGAACGGGCCGTTTGTGGAGGTGAACTGCGCGGCGATCCCGGAAGACTTGATCGAGAGTGAGCTCTTTGGGCACCGGCGAACGAACCTGGATGGCGCGACGGATCACAAAATTGGCAAGCTGCAAAAGGCGCATGGCGGAACGTTCTTTTTAGACGAAGTGGGCGACATGAGTCTTAAAACGCAGGCCAAAGTGCTGCGGGCGTTGGACGAGCATCGCTTTGAGCCGGTGGGTGCGCCGCAATCGATTCAAGTGGATGCGCGTGTGATTGCGGCGACGAATAAGAATTTGGAAAAAGAGATTGAGCGTGGCAATTTTCGGGAGGATCTTTTCTACCGATTGAATGTGATTCCGTTTACCGTGCCGCCATTGCGGGACCGCGCGGAAGATATTCCCGCGCTGGCGAATCATTTTCTGGATGAGTTTTCCAAAGCGTATGGACGGAAGCCCAAGGAACTGGCGGAAGAAACCATAGAAGCTCTGATGAACTATGGGTGGCCGGGGAACGTCCGCGAGCTGCGCAATTTGATGGAGCGGCTGGTGATCCTGCATCCGCAGCGGCGGATCGAACCGCGGCATCTGGCGCTCGACGGTAATCGGAAGAACCAGGGACCGAAGAGCTGGGAATCGTTCGGCAGCTTGCATGAAGTGCGCGACGCGGCTGAGCGCGAGTACATTCTGCACAAGTTGGATGAGACGGGCGGGAACGTCTCGCGCGCCTCTGAATTACTGGGCTTGGAGCGCAGTAACTTGTACCGTAAGATGAAGGCACTCGGTATCGCGCCGAAGGAATAGCTACTGCGCGAATTTTGCGCGGATTTTTACCGTGCGGTCCAGATCATCCACCACTTGCAGCACTTTGAGTTTGAGATCGGCGTCGATTTGCGCGGCGGCGAGCCAGTCGTGCACTAATTGGTCGGACGCCGCGGAGTGTTGGCCGCCGATGAACGCGTTGAGCCAGGCGAGGGTGAAGAAAATCTTACGTTCCTGCTTCACACGGGGCAGGGCTTCGAGCGATAGCTTCAAATAAGGCGCGGTGAGTTCGGCGGCATTCCAAGAATTGAAATTGCCGAGGCTGTCTTGCACCCAATCTTCTTGGCGGGTGGAGTTATGCATGTAATCGTCGAAGTAGCGTTGCTTTGTGGCGGTGTCGGGTCTAGCCGCGGCGGCTACATAGGCGTATTTCAGACCAATGCCGGTGGCATCGCGCTTGCTTTCGGCGATGAAGAGTGCCTCGGCTTCGGGAGCGTTTTGGGCAAGCAGGGTGCTGACGATGCGCCAGCGGTCGAGCGAGCGAAGTTCAACGCCCGGAATGGCTACTCGCCCTTGAGAAGTTGGCGCAAAGGTTGTAAGGCAGTCTCGGTGGTGGCGAGAGATAGCAGCGTGCGGAACCACAAAATGCGCAGCCCTTCTTCGGGCGAATGCATCATCTTGTCAGCGGCCAGCGCTTCAAATTGCGGAGCCCACTGCTTTCGTGCGGCTTCGCTCAGGTAATCGTGCAATGCGACGGAAGAACGCGCTCCCAACGAGCGAACCAATGTTTCATTCGTCTCTTTCGGCAATTCGCGCAATGCGGCTTCCAGATATTCGGCGGGAGACATCTCCGCTGCTCGAACGGAATCCCACAGCGCGCCCCAAAGTAGAGTGCGCTCGAAAACATCGCTGACTTGGCCGATGTGCCGGCGTACATAGTCGCGGCTCTTATCGTCTAAGAGGAATAAGCCATAGGCGTTGTCTTCGTCATTGGCAAACACATAGGCCGGACAGGCTTTGCCAGTTGCCTCGGGGACAGTGGTGCTTTGACCGTTCAGAGTGGCGCGCAAGCGAACGGGCGGGGCATTGTCATAGCCCAATAAAACTTGGGTTGCAAGGGCCAAGTGGCTTTTTCGTTCAGCACATTTTTCTGCGTCAGAAGAAGACCGACGAGTTCGCCTTGCGCATCGCACTTCCAGTGAGTGCCGTACTTCGGGCATGGCGCGGCCCGTGATCCAGGCAGACGCCCAAGTCTTCAGATCTTGGCCGGAGGAGCGCTCAAAGGCGTAGACTAAGTCGCCCCATTGCGCGTTGCCGTAGGGATGCTCGCTGAGATAGAGACGGAGCCCGTCGCGAAAGTGAGTATCGCCGATTAAATAGGAAAGTTGTTTCAGAAGCGCGGGTGCCTTTGAGTAGACAATGGCGCCATAGGCGGATTTGGCGTCTTTCAGATTGTCGATTTTTTGATAGATGGGCGTGGTTCCGGCGGTCACATCAATACCGTACGCGGCCGGTTTGATCTGCTGATAGAAGTGAGCCCACACGTTTTGCTCGGGCTTCAGTTCCGAGAAGGGCGCGATAGGCCATGTACTGCGCGAAGCCTTCCTTAAGCCACAGATCGTCAAACCACTTCATGGTGGTGAGATCGCCAAACCACTGATGGGCGAGTTCGTGGAGCAACAAAGTCATGCGGCCGAAGCGGTCGTCTTCGGTAGGGGCGCTGCGAAACAGCACGCTATCTTCATTGAGAAACGTTGCACCTGCATGCTCCATGCCGCCGAAGGGAAAGCCGGGGATGAGGACCATGTCGTACTTGTGGAACGGGAACGGTTGGCCAAAGTAATTGCTGAAGAATTTGATGCCGTCGGCTGTGATTTGCTGAACGGCGGGGATCTCCGATTGCGCGCGCGCGAGTTGCGAGCGGCGCACGTAGACGTCGGGAAGGCCCAATACGTGATGGACAGGCTCGAACGGGCCAACGGCGAACGCGAAAAGATAGGTGCTGATGGCCTCGGTTTCGGCGAAGGTCTCGTGGCTCACTGCGCCCATCACTTCCGCCATCCTTCCTTTCGAATTGGTTATGGCTCTGCCGCGAACCGAATAATCAAGGGTCAGCGTGAAGCGCGCTTTCAAGTCCGGCTGATCGAAACAAGGAAAGGCTGCGCTCGCATCCATGGGGACGAAGAGCGTATAGAAATATTCCGCGCCATCTTCTTTGTCTTGATATCGCGTGATCGCTCTGCCGGAGGGCCCAATGGGCGCGTCAAACTGCAGAGTGACGATGTTCTCGCCGCCTTCTAAAACAGAGGTTGGCAGTATGATGTGGCCGTTTTCAGCCTCTACCGGGACAAGGTGGCCATTAACGGTAAGATTGCGCGCTCGCTCACCGCGAAAATCTAACGGCAAAGGCCAAATATGTGAGAGCTTGAACCGCAATTCCTCTGAGCCTTCCGCGGCATCGGCGTGGGGATGGATTTCGAACGACAGTTTGTACCGGACGTCGGAAATGGCTGCTGCGCGTTCCTCCGCCAGCTCCCGTGGAATGCCAACCGGCGCACTCGCCCAAGACGACACAGCAAAGCCTCCTAGAACCAAAGCCGCACGCAGCCACATGTCTAGGAGTGTAGCTTGCGAATCGCGGCCAGCAAAGCCGCTAGGTCCTCTTCGTTGTTGTAGAAGTGCGGAGAAATGCGCAAATAGGCGCGGCGTGCGGAGATGTTTATGTTTTGCTCGGCCAGCTTTTTGGCGAGCGCGGCGGAGTCACGCCGGGCAAACTGGCCGTGACAATCTGCGAAGGCAAACAGTCGCCCTTGGAGCGGAAAAACTCTGCGCCCATCGGCCGCTAGTTCGGTTCGCAGCGTATCAGCCAGTGTCAGGACACGTTTTTCAATCTGAGCGATTCCTATTTCTTCTATCAAACGCAGTGAGGCGTCCATGCCGCACAACGAAGCAAACGCCATCATGCCTGGCTCATACTTTTCGGCACTTTCGCCGAAGCGCGGGGCGCCGTGGTGGAGATGCGTGACGTTGCGCCAATCTTTATCGCTACGCCAGCCGAGCACGTTCGGCGGCAAACGTCTGCGCATCTCGGGATTTACATAAATAAACGTTGCACCATTCGGTGAAATCATCCATTTATAGGCGTCGACAGCAAAGAAATCGGGGGCAATCGCGGCGCAGTTGAACTCCAGCGCGCCGCAACTTTGCGTTCCGTCTAAATAGACAACAATGCCGCGCGCACGCAAGTCTTTCACCAGCGGTTGTAGATTCGGGCGCAGGCCGGTAGTGTAGTTAACCGTGCTCAACGCGACCAGGCGCGTGCGGGCGGATACATGCGAGTCGAATTCGTGCCAGTCGCACTCAACGCTACGGGCATTCACGCTGGCGTGGCCGTAAAGCTGATTGGGAAATTCATGATGCAGCGTGAGCATTTCATCGCCGTCTTCCCAATCGATAGAACTCATGGCTAGCGCAAGCGAGTGGCCGGCGTTCGGCAGGAAGGCAATGTCTTCTTTTGTGCCGTGAATCAGCCGCGCCACACGGGAGCGGGTTTGATCCAGATCGTCAAACCATTCCGAGAAATTCTAGCGCCGCGGTTTGGTCACGGCGATCGAAATGTTCCATGGCCGACTGTTTCGTGCGCGTGGGCAACTGGCCGAAGGTGGCGGTATTGAGAAACGTTCGTCCCTGCAAGGAGGGAAACTCAGCGCGGATGGAAGCCCAATCGGTCATAGCTTCTGTCTTAAGTGGGCGATTGCTTCCGCAACAGGAATATCTGAAGACGCCTTCGTGCGCCGCTCCACAAATTCGACTTTGCCTTCGCTGAGTTTCTTACCCAACGTAATGCGGAAAGGAATGCCGATCAAGTCAGCATCTTTGAACTTCACGCCGGGCCGTTCGTCACGGTCGTCAAGCAATGCGTCAATGCCAGCTGCCGCGCATTCGGCATAGAGCTTATCCGCCGCCTCGCGCGTTGCCGGGTCCGCATAATTCACCGGCGTAATCACCACCGTAAAGGGAGCGATGGAAGCGGGCAAGGTCATGCCATCTTTGTCATTGAAAAGTTCAATGGCGCAGGTGAGAACGCGTTCAATACCGATGCCGTAAGAACCCATAATGGGCGTGACTTCTTTACCGTCTTCGCTTTGTACGCGCAGGCCCATGGATTCGGAATACTTGTAACCGAGCTTGAAAATGTGGCCAATCTCAATCGATTTTGCGATATCCAGAGGGCCACCGCAAGTCGCGCAGGTGTCTGCCTCCGTCACTTGCCGCAAATCAAAATACTCTGGCTGAAAATCTTTTCCCGGCGTGACGTTCTTTAAATGGTAATCATCTTTGTTCGCGCCGGCGATCATGTTCTTGCGCCCTTCAAGCGCCGTATCCGCCAGCACGCGCATGTTCTTCACGCCTACCGGCCCCAAAGATCCCGCACTCGCCTTGAACCAATCGGCGATCTCCGCCGGATGCGCCGGACGCACTTCTTTGGCTTTCATCACGCCGCCGAATTTTGTCTCGCTCAGTTGATGATCGCCGCGGACCATGACGAGCACCGGCTTGCCGTCGGCCACCATCACCAAGCTTTTCATTTGCGATGTTTCCGGCAGCTCGGTAAAGGCCGAGACTTCGGCAATTGTCTTGAAACCCGGCGTATGAAACTCTTCCGGCGAGAACGAACCTTCCGGATCAGGCGCCGAAGGCGCGCTGGGCTTTGCCACTGCCTTTTCCAAATTGGCCGCATAGCCGCAGCCCTTACAGCGCACTACCAAATCTTCGCCCGCATCCGAGCGCACCATAAATTCGTGCGACTGGCTGCCACCCATGGCGCCCGAATCTGCTTCCACTACGCTGTATTCCAAACCGCAGCGGTCAAAAATCTTGCGGTAGGCTGCGTAATGCTTCTGATACGCCACGTCCAACGCAGCGGCGTCCAGATCGAACGTGTACGAATCTTTCATGATGAACTGCCGCACGCGCAGCAATCCCGATTTTGGCCGCGGCTCGTCGCGAAACTTGGTTTGAATCTGATACCAGATCTGCGGCAGTTGCTTATAGCTGCGCAATTCGCCGCGCGCAATGAAGGTCATGATCTCTTCGTGCGTCATGCCCAGGCAAAGATCGCGGCCGAAGCGATCTTTCAAGCGAAACATGTTGTCGCCCATGCCTTCCCAGCGGCCTGATTCCTGCCAAACCTCAGCCGGATTCAGCGCCGGCAGCAGCATTTCCTGGCCGCCAATGGCGTTCATTTCTTCGCGCACAATCTGTTGAATTTTGAGTAGAGAGCGCTGTGCCAGCATCAGATAGTTATAAATGCCGGCGGAAAGCTGCCGGATATATCCGGCGCGCAACAATAGTTTATGGCTGACAACTTCCGCTTCAGCCGGGTTGTCGCGTAGGGTGGGTATGAAAAGAGTGCTCCAGCGCATTTAGGTTGTAATAGACAATTAGAACAGACGGTAGAAATAAATCTCATGAACGAACAGCAACGAATGGCGCGGAGTCTCGCCCAAGTAGACCCGGAAATTTTCGAACAGATCCAGCATGAAGTTGACCGGCAGAATACGCGGCTCGAACTGATTGCCAGCGAGAACTTCACGTCTGAAGCCGTTCTCGAAGCGACGTCTAGCGTCTTCACCAACAAATACGCCGAGGGTTATCCCGGCAAGCGCTACTACGGCGGCTGTGAGTTCACCGATGTGGTGGAGAATCTGGCGCGCGAACGCGGCAAGAAACTGTTCAAAGCGGAATACATCAACGTTCAGCCGCACTCGGGCTCTACTGCGAACGAAGCTGCGTATGCGGCGGTGCTGCAACCAGGCGACACAATTCTGGGCATGGACCTCAATCATGGCGGCCACCTGACGCACGGGCACCCGCTGAACTTCTCGGGCAAGCTCTATAAGGTTGTCGCTTATGGCGTTCGCAAAGA
Organism: Bryobacterales bacterium; assembly: GCA_963840845.1. GTDB lineage: Bacteria > Acidobacteriota > Terriglobia > Bryobacterales > Bryobacteraceae > Bog-105. The sequence continues at coordinate 10,519 of CAWJBS010000153.1, read as the reverse complement.
AGACGAGCTTATCGATTACGAGGCCTTAGCGAAGCTGGCCGAGGAACACAAGCCGAAGATGATCATCGCCGGCGCCAGCGCCTATTCGCGCGTGATTGACTTCGCGCGTTTCCGGCAAATTGCCGATTCCGTGGGTGCGATTTTCCTGGTGGATATGGCGCATTATTCGGGCCTCATCGCGGCGGGCGTTTATCCGAACCCTTGCGAACATGCGGATATCGTTACCTCCACCACCCATAAAACGTTGCGCGGACCCCGTGCCGGGATCATTCTCGCTAAGGAAAAATTTGGCGAAGCAATCGACAAGGCGGTCTTCCCCGGCGCGCAAGGCGGCCCGTTGGTGCACGTCATTGCGGCGAAGGCCGTGTGCTTCCTGGAAGCGCTGCAGCCCGAATTCCGTGAGTATCAACAGCGCGTGCTGAAGAACGCAAAGGCATTGGCCGCATCTTTACACGCGGAAGGGTTCCGCATCGTGAGTGGCGGCACCGATTCGCACATGATGCTGATTGATGTTTTCGCGAAAGGCGTAAAAGGCAAAGAAGCGGAGAAGGCGCTCGATGAAGCCTACATCACGGCGAACAAGAACACCATTCCCTTCGATACCAATAAACCCTTCAATCCGAGCGGCATTCGTCTAGGCAGCCCCGCCGTAACGACTCGTGGTTTTACGGAAGAACAAATGAAGGAAGTGGGCCGGCTGATCGCGCTGGTTTTGAGCGATGTCAAGTCGGAACAAGCACTTAGCGAAGCGCGGCGCGGCGTCAAGGCTCTCACAGAGAAGTTTCCCCTCTACGCCTGGAAGCAACAAACTGTGGGAACCCACTAAAAATACTCAGAATTGTACGAGTTTGCAGCCACTCATCGCTTAGATGACTGCTGCAACTTGCGAAGCGCCTCAACAAACGAGGCGAATTTACAGCGAAACGCCGGGACCATTCGTAAAGTCGAAAAAATTACGCGTGGTCCAATTGGGTTCGTATCCCGCTCCCAACCGTAGCGCTCGCTCAAACCTGCTCACCCTTCACGAACGGCTGCAAGCCAGAGGTCACGAAAGTGTTGTGATCGATTTGACGCCGCACCACCGCGTCAAACAGCCCGGTGTTTACTATCCACGCACCACGCTTGAGCTCGCGCGGCTCCTGCTTGAGATTCCAGCCGATGTCATTCATCTCCACATCGGTAGCTCGCTCACACTGCCCAAAATGGCGCTGGCCGCACTCGTCAGTAAACTGCCCGCCGCGAAGAAAGTTTGCACGCTCCATTTGGGCGGCCACTTCCAACCCAGGAAAAGTTTACGCGCTTGGCACTGGGGCATCAAAGGTTTGATCTTTCGCCGCTTCGATAGCCTCATTGCCAACAGCCCGGAGATCGCCAACTTTTTTGAAGATGCGGGCGTGCCCTCCGAACGGTTGCAACTCATTACGCCGTTTCCGCGTTTAAGAGTAGCCGACAGCGTTAATCTTTCCGACGAGATTGAAGCGTTCTGCCGGCAACACACGCCGCTCATTGCCAGTGTCGGTGAATTTGAGCCGGGCTACGATCTCCCCAAACAGTTTGACATTCTAAGCAAAGTTCGAGAGCGCTATCCCAGTGCTGGTCTGCTAGCGATTGGCACCGGCAACCTGCACTTCAAATTTAGCTACGCCCGCGCCCTTCATCAGGATTGCAATCACATCGAATTAACCGGCACGATCTCCGAAGCCGCCGCCAGCGAGCTGATTCACCGCGCTAACGTGGTGCTGCATCCGAATCCGCGCGATACCGATTCGTTCGCAATTCAAGAAGCGCGCAAGGCACGAACGCCGGTAGTTGGCACAGACCACGGTCCGCGCCGGGCCGCCGCGTATCTATCGGCCATGGGCGACGTTGAAACCGCTTCGCTGGAAGTTCTGCGCAGTTTGCAGATAGCGCGTCCGCAATATGAAGACGCTCCCGCTGCGTTGAGTGATGGTGTGGATGACGTCATTCGCCTTTACAAACAACTGGTACCCAGCCCAACGGAAGCTGCGCCCATGCCGGCTGCTTATGAATGGCCTAGTATCGGATGGGGTTTGTAAGCCTCTTCAAGCTGCTTAATTTCGTCCTCGCCGAGTTTCACGCTCAGCGCGGCGAACGCATCGTCCAGATGCGCCATTTTGCTGGCGCCGATAATAGGTGCAGTGATGCCTGGCTTGGCCAAAACCCAAGCCAGCGCCACCTTCATGTTCGGCAAACCTCGCGCCTGCGCCACTTGAGTCAATCGATCTAAGACGGCAAAATCGTCATGCTGGTAGTACATATCCTTGGCGTATTGGTCTGTCTTCGCGCGCGAGGTCTGGCCGCTATCCGTCTTACTTCGATTCCCCGCTAGAAAACCGCGAGCCAGCGGCGACCACGGAATCAATCCAATTCCCTGATCACGGCACAGCGGATTCATCTCGCGTTCTTCTTCGCGATAAACCAGGTTGTAATGATTCTGCATGCTCACGAACTTAGTCCAGCCGTTTACCTCGCTCACATGCAGCGATTGCATCAGTTGCCAGGCGAACATCGACGAAGCGCCGATATAACGCGCCTTGCCGGCCTTGACAACGTCATGCAGCGCCTCTATCGTTTCCGCGATCGGCGTTTCGTAATCCCACCGGTGAATTTGATATAGGTCAACGTAATCCGTTCCCAAACGCCGCAGACTGTGATCAATCTCAGTCATGATCGCCTTCCGGGAAAGCCCTTGGCCGTTCGGATCGGGCCGCATGCGGTTGAATACTTTGGTGGCGATCACCAGTTCGTCGCGCTTGCCAAACTCGCGTAAAGCCCGGCCAGTCACTTCTTCGCTCACACCGTCGGAATACATATTCGCAGTGTCGAAAAAGTTAATGCCCGCTTCAATTGCGCGTTTGAAGAAGGGTTTGCTTTCGTCTTCGTTCAAGACCCATTCGCGCCATTTGCTTGAACCGTAAGTCATGCAGCCTAAGCACAGCCGCGATACCTTCAGCCCCGTTTTGCCTAGATTTACGTATTGCATCTTGTTTGACTCAGTTCATGATAAAAGAATGCGGATGAAGCGAATTTGTATGGCGGCGGTTTTACTCACTCTCACCCTGGGCGGCGAAACACTGGGTTACTTGGAACAGAAGTTTAATTCCATCAATTTCGAAAGAGGCAAGTGGTACCGGGGCGAGAAAGCTTCCTGCTGGGTGTACACGGCGAAGGAGTTAAACGCTACGGTGGAGATTATGCGCTTCGGGACAAGCAACCTGGTGCCATTCCGGGCGACCAGAGAAGGGTTGAACGTAACAGTGTGCGGTTCAACGGCGGTGTTTGACGAGGGGTTTGAAGCACGCGCAAAACCTTAGGTAAAGGCCGAGTCTACTCCTCGGCGACTTGGGGCGGCCGGCTCTTTTTAAGCGCGGCCAAGCTGACTGCGGCGGATCGATTCTCTAATTGCGCCTTCTCTACCGTGAAAACATTCACCTCGACGGCTTTTTCTCCTTCGAGAATAAATTCAGCAACAGGCCCAAAAAATTCCTTCAACTCGGCGGCGTTGCAGGTTGGCAGGAAGACTCGCAGAATTCTCGGATCGTAGAACCGGAAATAGAGTTGCTCACCGTTGGAATTCTGAACGTACAGAAATTGGCGAAAATGCTTTCTCACGTCTTCAATCGGCAAGGAAGAGGAAACGAAAATCAGGCATCCCCGGCCCCAGCATTTCTGCAGCAGGTCGCGAACCCAGGACTCCGAATGTAAAACTGTTGAAATATATGGCGCATGTGCCGCCAGCCTGTAAGCCGATTGTCCTTCGAAGAGGCTGCGCCAGTCTGTTTTATTCTGGCTTAAAAACGTGAGAACTTCCGCCTCTTGCGCCGCATCGAGTAACACATATTCGGGCTTACGCCTTAAGACGGTGTCCAGGAGATCAAGTGCCATGGTCGCCCTCCGGCCTGGAACTCAAAGCCCTTTGATGAATGCTGCCACTGCATTCGCGGCGCACTTCAAACAGAACCCCGGCCCGGCACCAGCCATATCGCCGATCAAAACTGTGAAGCAACCCATTGCAATGATTCCGCCTGCGCCCGTTTGATCGCCCATGCGCGCCGCAAAACTTCCACCGATCATCACGGACATCGAGCCCTTAACGATCGTATCCGGCGACATCGGATCTTCAACCAGGTCGCCTACCCGCGCGGCGGGCAGTCCTCCAATCAATACAGTCGGGGCGCAAGGAGCCAGTATTGGCCCTCCTCCGGCGGGGCATGCGTGCATGTCTGTTAGTCGTGCGGCTGGCGGCATAGAGGCAGTAAATCCACAATACCTTAGACTCTACTTTTGTTCAAACTCAATCGAAATCTATGAGCATATTGAATAGCTCCGCCTTGTCGCCATGGGCACCGCCACCTTGCCTCTTGACTATTTGCCACGATTCGGTAACAATTTCTGTTTGCCTTGGTCCGCCACACAAACTGTCAATGATTATTAGAGACGAGCAAATCCAGGCGATCTATCGCGCACGGCTCGACATCTCCTTGCGTTCACTGGCACTCCATTACAGAGCGACCGCGCCGTATTTCGTGAGCGAACTGGACGACGCCACCTTATTCGCTAAACTGGAACGCGGCATCGAAAGGGCGCGCATTTATGACATTGTGGAAGGCGATGCCCTGCTCCAGTTCCTTGCTTTCTGGCTGGTGGTTACGGAGAATTTCGATCAGGAACCAAGTATTAATCGCTTTCTCCGTCATCCTGGCCTGGATCCCGCCGTTAAGATGAGTACGCTCAGTGACCAAATGGTGGAACAGCTGAATGCCAAGTCCCGCGCGCTGGCGACTGCTTAAGCATGCCGGAAATTAGCATCCCGACCGTTGGAATCTACGAGGCCCTCACCGCCCTTACTGCCTATTTCGTCGGCAAAACCGTGGTGGATCAGGCATCCAAATCGATCTCTAGCTCGACTCGAACATCGCCCGCGCCGGATCCCGCTCCCGACCAAGACCCGGATGACGATGACAGCAAGAAGCCTAAACTTGTCCCGCTACCCGGCTGTACTAAGAATTGCAACGAAAAGGAAATGTGCCCCGTGTGCGGCCAAGCGCCGAATCCCACACCTGGCTTTCAACCCGCTTATGTGCCGGATAATCGGCTTCCCCTCGATTCAGAAACCTTACCTCCACTCAACTCTTACACGAGGACTCCTTATCGCGTGAAGGGAGCAAGGGTTTGGCAGCGCGGTGATGGAACTTACATTCACCGTGATACTTTGCACAAGGGCAAAGGAGCTGAGTTGGAAGTCTACGACAAGCGTGGAAAATGGATAAAAGCGATCTGTCCGCACTGTGGAACAGAGAGGCCAACCAGTAACCCACCGGAAGGGCGAAAGATCCCCGGCTTCTAAAGCCTATGAATAAGATATCCGAAATTTCGCTCAGTCCGCACATTTACATTGGACGTTCACGCGGCTCGCAATTTATGGTGAACGCCGATTACCATGGAATTCAGTTCATCGACGTTGTCAAGGGCGAGGTCGTGGCCGAACAAACGTTTCCGCTGGAATTCCAGGATGTCGGCATGGCTAACTGGCTTGTAACGCCGGATGGACGGGCTTCTTATTTGTTCGACGGTGATGAAGGCGACAAGGTTCTCGAAGTCGAGCACACCACGTCGGCATGTCGGCTCATCCACGTACCGAACGGCTTTCTACCGCCCACCGGACTCTGCTGGTTCACACCCGATCTGAACGTGCAAGGTTACAAAGGAGAGCACTGGCTGCTTAGCGGAGATCAACTACAGCTCACGCCTACACCGGTGCCGGAGCAGTTTAAAACCGCTCTCCGTCCGAATGGTTTTCGCGAAGGTCTGCGCGTGGACCGCATGAGTTACAACCCGAACGGCCTCTATGTAAGTAACGACTCCCACACTGGCTTCATATCTTTGGCGCCAAACGGCCCCGAACTCCTCGCACCCAACGACGACGGAAGTATCTTTGGTGCCGCCCTTGTTCCCGACGGGCTCATTCTCTGCTCAGAGCAAAAGCTGAGCCGCTGGAACAAGGGCAAGAGCGAAGCATTTCAGTCTGCTCCCGAAGGTGAATCCTACACTTTCGTCGATACCCTAGCCATCGCTACGCGCCTGTTCTTTCTTACGCTGCTCAGCAAAGAGGACGGCACGGGCAGCAGGCTGGTCATCTATGAATATTGATGAACCGTTCCGCTGAACCTCTCGCTCCACTGATTATCCTCTGCGCCCCTCGCTCCTTCTCGTCGGTTGTTTGCGCCATGCTGGGACGTCATCGAGCGCTCTACGGATTTCCCCAACTCAATCTCTTTCTAGCAGCGACCGTCGCAGAACTCCTCGCGCTGGACGAAGCGGGCCCCTCGTCTCCAGCAATCCATTGCGCCGGTATTCTGCGCACGATTGCCCAGCTCGAGTTCGAGGAACAATCACCCGAAGCTCTCGTCAAGGCTCGCGACTGGCTGAACTCCAGGAGTGCTTGGTATTGCCGGGCCCTCTTTGATTATTTGCTGACAAGGATTGCGCCATGTCGCGGCATTGATAAAAGCCCGTCCACCGGAGCTACGCGCCAAAACCTTCTTCGCCTTCGGCGTGCTTACCCCAAAGCGTTTATTCTTCACCTGACCCGTGATCCTCGCTCTACTTTGCGCTCTCTTGTCGCACATTATGTCAACCATTCGCCTGATTTGCAGCTGTCCCTGACTGCTCCGCCGGCTTGGCTGGTGAATCACTATGCAAATCTGTGGAGCACCTCGCAACGGCACATCGCCGAGTTTATAGCTGAAACGAAGCCTGCTCAGTGCTTCTCGATTCGCGGTGAGGACTTGCTCGCCCACCCCCAACTGGAATTGCGTTCCATCCTGACTTGGCTGAGGCTAGACCATTCCGCCCTGCCATTGAACCTATGTTGCATCCTGAAGAATCTCCCTTCGCAAGAGTCGTACCGGGCGTTTGGGGCGACAACGATCCAAGTTTTCTGGCCAAGCCAACACTACGGTCGACTGCTGCTCCTTTGTTTCAAGACTTCCCGTTTGAAGATCTGATAAAGCATGACGTCCTAGCGGAGATGAGGCGAATCGGACAAAATATGGGCTACACCTGAATACAATAAGGCCATCCTGGAAAGGCTGAGCATTCTGCGCTTGCCGCGATTGATGAGCTATCCGGCCCCGGCACTTTTCGCCAATCGCGACGGAAATAGCGCAACGACAAGGTTGCTTTGCCGCGCCCGAACCTGCAGCGCTAGCGCACTCTCACGCCATAAAGCGAATGATGCGCTAGAACAAACAGCGTTCGATGCTCCGCGCCGCCGAAAACAATATTGATCGGGCGCTCCGGCACATCAATCCGCCCAATCTGCCGGCCCACGGGGTTATATACGAAGATCTGGCCGTTTGCCACATAAACGTTCCCGTGGCCGTCCACAGCGACGCTTTCACCACCGCGTTGCGCGAAAGGTTTTAGATCTTTCAGTGTGCCGTCATCGCCCACCAACGCAGCGTAGGTGACATCCTCCGACTCGCTACTAACATAAATTCGCTGGCCGGGTACACCTGCGATGAACCCGTAAGTATCCAAATTATCGGAGAAACGCCAGCTGGTAAAATCGGTCGGTGACCCCTGCTGGAAAACTCGGCTTGCCGAGAGCACGAGACTGCCATCGGGTGACACGTATTGCCTAGCCTTTGGCGCAGAAACATCCACTTTGAACATATCGGCCAGGGTAGTGTAAGTGAACGTCTCTAAATTTAACTGATCGCGAAACTCGCCGTTGTTCCAGTAATTGCCGGCAAATAACTCCATCGAACCGGGGCGCGGCTTGGTAGGCTGCGATGGAATCACACTTAACTCGTCTTCCGGCGATCCTCGCTGAAAAGAATAGACGGTCCCTTCCGGCCCGGCCGAAGACACCACCAGCAGATCACCAGCCTTATCAACTGCCAGACTGACCGGGTCGAGTGCGTTGTCCCGCTCAATCGTCAATCCCTCTCTAGCGGACCAGCCATAAATGCGTTGTTCGTGGTGATCGACAAAATAAAGTTTGCCGCCCGCATCCACGGCTGCGCCGGAAATTGAAAAGAATCCATCTTCCAACTTCTGAAGGCGCGAGCCTGGCGCAACGACTGCGGAATCATCGCCCGCAGCAGGCCTCACTACTTCCATAGGAATATCAAGCACGGCAAATTCGCGTTCACGCACTTCTAAATGATTTGTCGTGTCCACAATGGCGTTCTCATAAGGAAACTTGCTTACGCGCAGATAAGTGCCGCAGCCGTTCTGATCGCAAGTGGCAAATCCGCTCTCGGCATTCACATGCACGTTACGGAAATGAATGTCGCCGGAATGATAAAGCCGAACCGCCGCGGGAAAAGGTGCGCGCGTTCGTGTCACCCGATACGCGTGGTAGTTCGCAATCGTGATATTGCGCGACCAATCAAGTTCCAGCGACAAGGCATCCGGACTTTCACCCGCCTCCTCCTCAGTTTGCGGCGCATTGAGATCCCAATTCTCGGCATGATCGAACTTGATTTCCGTTCGTACATGATGTTCGTTCGAAAGTTCATACACGTGCCCGGGTGTTTTGGTGTCCGAAACATAGAACCCCGCTTGTGCGAAAGTATCGGGCGTCCAAATGTCCGCAAAGGTGCCACCGCCGCCGTGGATCACCCAAAGGCTGGGATATTGGCTGTCCCAGCGCTTGTGAACATCGGGGTCGGCCGTGTGGTTGTTGTTGTAAGGATTGATGCCGCTGCCGTGACCACCCAAAAAGCGCACATCATCAACCAAAGAGTTTGCGCTGGCAGACCACAGCACGCCGACCGCGCGTGAGTTAATACCGCCAGTCATCACACCCAAACCGCTCAAGATGTTCGATCCGCCCTGCGGGGCATAGATCACCGCGCGCGGAGTTCCTACGCCTTGAAATCCCGCGGTACCATCGGGCAAATCGAACTGAGTCAAAGTTGGATGCAAGCCGATCAACACCGTATCCGGCTTCAGCGTGAGTGTGTTAGTCAGGCTGTAATGACCGCTCGGGAAATAAAGCACCCGGTGACCTTCAATCGCCTTTTGAATGGCGGCAGTGTCATCCGTAGTGCCGTTTCCCGCAACACCTAACGTACGCACGTTCACCCAATCTTCAGAAGGCGGCAGGGCCGGGATAGCGGCCGGCATCGAAGGCGGCATCGCAGCCAATGCTTCGGCCTTATAGATCATGCCCATCGTCCCCATGCTCCCTTCGCCCGGCACAATCAAACCATAGTTAAAATTCGCAACCTTATAGGCAGCACCCTTGCCGGCCACTTTCTTCCCGCTTCCGCGGAGCAGCGCAAAAACCGGCACATTTTTCAAAACCGCGTTTTCAAAGCCGATCTCCGTCAGCGGGCTTTGCTCATTGCTGATAATCACCGCAGGCCCGGAAATGTTTTCAAAGCGGCTTTCCTTCACCCACAGTTCGTCGGAATAATGCGGATCAATATCGATCGCGGTCGGCACGTCGCGGAACGTTTCGCGAATCAGAGTCAGTCCCGCCTCGTGTTCTCGGATGGCCGCCTCCCGCTGGCCTTCAAACGTGGAATCAAGCAGCGTGAACTGCCATGCCGGCGAAGTTTTCTCAGTGAGAATCCCATAGCGCCCACCGTAAAAATGCAAGTCCTCCGCCTCATTCCCCACCTGGACCAGCGCAGCCAAGCCCGATCCTATATGAAAATCCATGTGGCTGAGAAACGCATGCTGGGCGACATGGAAGCGAACGGCCACAGCCGCGGGATTGCCTTCTCCAATCTCGAAATCGATATTGCTGATGGCCGAATAGAAAGTGCCGGAGTTAGCGTCGGCAATGTTGGGGTCGGGCGGCACGCTGCCGGGTGGCGGAAAGGGAACGCGAAAACGCGGAGGCGCACCCTTATTCGGGCGTCGAAAACCAGTGAACATCACCATCACGCCCATGCCTGTTTGAAAGCCCGGTGTGTTCTGGGGAAGTTGGAAGATCGGCCGTTGTTGGCCATAACCGATCAGCCGAACACCCGGCCAAACATAGAGAGTGCGCATGATCCTGTAACGGCCCGGCCCCACAAAAACGAGCCCCTCACGAACGCCTCCCTCCGCCTTGTCAATGGCTGCTTGAATCGCGTCGGTGTCGTCGGATTGCCCGTCGCGAGCATCCAAATATACAGCCTTGGGATCCTCAAGCCGCGCGGTGATCATGGAAGTAGCGGCAGATAACGCGGTAGATGCGCACAGCAAATACAAAATCGTTATCGGAATCCGGCTGTTCATTTTGTTCTCCTGAAGTCGTCGGCCTATGATTGTATACCCGCCCTAAACGATTCGGCAACTAATCCGGCAAAGATACGGATATCACTTCTGCCCAAACTATTGATTAAGAAAGACTTAAGTCCGGCACGAAATCCGGCAAATTTCGTCACTGGTGGGGTCCAATTTTCGCGGCATTCCATCCGGCAATTTTGCTCGTCTTGCCATCGTTTAACCCATTGATTACAATAGCTTTTATCCCGGCAGGAGATCCGGCAAA
>CAWJBS010000152.1:0-21771 GCA_963840845.1 Bryobacterales bacterium | reverse complement strand
GAGAAGCGCGAGCGCGTGGAGGCCATCACCGGCAAGCACGTCAGCGAAACCGTTCCCCTCAGCTTTCTCCAAATGGCAGACGAGATTGTCGTTGTGGACGCGCCCGCCACCGTTTGCGCCGATGGCCAGCTCACCCAGCATCAGCTCTCCGAACTCCGCGAAATCGCCTTGCTCCTTGCCGCCGACGTGGTGGATAAGCAACTCGAACGCTACCTCGCCCGCCACGGTATCGAGCAGCTTTGGGGCACGCAAGAACGCATTGCGGTTTGGCTTTCGCCCGGCTCCGATGCGACCCGCATGCTCGATAGCGGCGCTCGCAATCGCGACCGTTTCCATGGTGAGCTCATTGCCGTTCACCTGAACCGCCCCGAATGGTCTCCCGAACAACGCCAAACCGTACAAGACGCCTTGGCCGTCGCCCGAGCGAAAGGGGCCGACGTGGTTGAGCTTGATGGGGAAGACGCGGTGGATACCCTTCTTCGTTTTGCCCGCCTACGCGGCATCACGCAGATTTATGTAGGGCGTCGCAGCCGCGATAGCTGGTGGGAGCGCGCGTTTGGCAGCGACCTTGACCGCCTCTTCGCGCGGCCGAAGGCATCGACGTGCGTGTTTTTCCGCATAATTAAAACCGCGCATAGCGATTTTGCGGCTTGGCCCGCGCGCCCGAAATTCTAAACTTCGCCTCAACTACTCGCCCCCCTGGAGAGTCTTCTTCAACCACGCCACCATCTCGCCTTTCCAATGCTGCATGTAGGGATCTTTCCAACTGCCCATCCCGTGTCCGCCTCCCTCAATGGTCACCAGTTCGCAACTGGCGCGAACCTTGTGCATGGCATCGCAAAACATGGTCGATTGCTCATACGGAACCTGGTCGTCTTTCGCCCCATGAATGCAGAGGAACGGCGTCATTCCTTCACGCACCGCGAAAAGCGGCGCCAGCGAATGCAGTTTCGCCATCCCCGCTTCGTCCAGCGTCTCCACGCCGAAAAAATGCTTCGCCCCCGCCCATTCGCCGCATGTTTGTTAATGGAGTCCATATTGAACCGCTCTGGATGATCCCGCCGTTGCTCTAGCAGCAACCCATAATCCACCGGTCCGTAGAAATCCATCACCCCGGCCACGCGCGTCTTTTTCGTCTCATGGGTCCCCGCATAATTCACCAACAGCCCACCCGCCGATTCGCCAATCAACGCAATCTTCTTTGGATTGATGCGGTACTTCTTGGCATTCGCCTTCACCCAGAGAATCGCGCTGTCCACATCTTCGTTTGCTTCGGTAAAGTGAAACTCCGGCGCCATCCGGTAATCAATGCTGAAGTACGCAATCCCCGCACTGCTCAAAACATCAAATAACGGCTTCACATTGGTGCTCTTGCTGCCTTGGTCAAACCCGCCGCCATGCACCAGAATGGCCGCCGGAAACGGCCCCGGCCCCTCCGGCACATGCAAATCCAAAAGCACCGCATGCCCACCCGGCTGACCATACTCCACATCTTTCTGATCAAGCGCCGGCCCACTGGCCAGCATCGCGGCAATCACACACATCTTCCACATGTGCCGCACTGTATCACTTTCAAAAATCGCCATACCGCTCAGTTTCGTGCCCGCCACTTGAACTGCTGTCAGAGTTGAATCTGTTCCATTCGCCGACGGTCGCCACGCCTTGAAAACAACTGTTCTGCTTACTGCGCCCCCACGCGCCGGATCGCAGTTTCTGAAAGGCGGCTGATTGCTTACACTTGTTTTCTTGTCGATTCCCGGGTAGACTGATTTACGGAAAGGGAATTGATAGTGACTGGCGTAGCGAACAACTCCAACCTGCTGTCCGTAGCTACTACCACCGCTATCGCCTGCGCTTGCGCGCAGCCCGCCTCTTCCTTCCCATCTATCAAACGACTCAGTTGACGCGTTAATGCGACCTTCGTAAGGCGTTTTCACCTCTTACGGGGGCGCAGCGCGCCGTGGCCCAACTCCATTCCTGGTGTGGCCGCGATGAACAGCGTCAGTCCGTTTTTCAAACCTGAAAACAACTAAAACTGGAGTCGATTCGTTATGTGCGAAGAAGGAGCTGCTGCGGGCGTGTTGCGCCTGTGCGCCCATCCGCTGTGCGGTTTGCCGATTGAGGAAGACCGGGCACGGCATGCGAAGTACTGTAAACGGCACGGCCAAGCAGAAGCCGCGCAGAGTCGCCGGGTGTATGGCGGCGGTGACGCGATTGTGCAGGCGTGGCGCGCCGACCACCTACAACTTGTGCGCGAGCGGACGCGGACGTATGTCCGGCAGTTTCGCGCACGCCAGAAAATGAAAGGAAAAGAAAGTGCCCAAGAGTGCAGTTATTGAGAAAGAGAACGTAAGTGATGTTAGTGGAGCTCCACCGATTGGCGTGACCGCAAAGGCTGGGACCGGTATCATGCGGCCCGCTGCCATAAAGGGCCGTTTGCTGTACAACCCTGATCGACGGTCGGCGCGGAGGGGTGGCAGTCGGTGCGGTTCCTTGGATTGGTGAAAGAGAAGGGCGGCCGGGTTTGGTTTCCGGGCTGCGGCGTGGATGTGGGTCCACGGTTTTATGCGAGTGTGGGGTGCCAGGTGCTGGCGACTGATTTTTCCCAGGTGGCGGTCAGAGTGCAGCGCAACTTTGCGCAAGTGCCGGCGGAGCGGCTGTTTACGGATTGGGCTGCTTTTCAAGCGCAGAGTGAATCGCCAGTTCAGGACGGCGGGCGGCTGGACGTCGCGGAACATGACTTCACGACCGGGCGACCCGAGGGCGAATTTGATGTGGTGTTGAACTGCCGCGCGTTTCAAGGACTTTCGACGGCGGCGATGGCTGCCGCCGCTAAGCATTTCTATGCGGCTTTGCGGCCGGGCGGCGTGGCGGTGATCGACACGATGAACGTGCAAGGGGCGCTGCGAAATACACTTGAAGACAGCATCATCGGTGCCGGCCTTTTTATTCCCTATCAAGAGACCGGACGTTGGTATCGGAGCCAGCTTGACGGCACGGGTATCACTTATGGCATGGTGTTGGGGCGTCCGCGGTGCAATTAACCGTCAGAATCCGGCCAAACGGTCGATGGCGCAGTGGGAGCGGGATCAAGCGATTCTTGATTCGTTTACGGATGAATACCAATTGCGCCGGATGGAAGAAGAGCCAGTGACGGATGAAATTGTCGCCAGGCCGGAGACGAAGGTGGCGTATGTGATTTATCCAACGGGTTGAATGCGCGCTTACTTCGTTTTTGGTTGCAACATCGCCTTCAATTGCCGGAAGGCGGTAGAGTCCATCGACATTTTCAGGCGAGCGGGGGCCAGCGGTTTGCTGTTGGGCGGAGTGATTTTCTTCTCTTCGGCAGCGGCCAGAGCGCGTCGGCCTCCGCATCGTCGGGAGAGTGGTCCATAACGGCTTGCAGTTTCTGTTGGGCTTCTTCAAAAAGATTACGGCGCAAGAGAGCAGCGCCCAGGTTGAAGAGATAAGAAACATCAGAGGGATCGCCGTCAACGGCATGACGAAAATCGTCAATAGCGGGCGGTAGGTTGAGTTGATCTTCAGCGGCACCCAGGTTGTTATAAACCTCATGGAGAGGCATCACGCTGACGACTTCTCTGAAATAAGCGGCGGCGGTATTGTAATCGTGGTCTTCGTAGGCGGCAATGCCGAGTCGGAAGCGCGCTTCTAAGTAACGGGCGTCGGCGGCGGGGACACGCTGTAACCATTTTACGGCTTGCTTGGGGTCTTGGTGTTCGAGATAGTACTGACCTAACTCGTAAGCGGGACTTACAAATTGCGGATCTAAGTTAGCGGCTTGCAGAAACCACTTCTTCTGTTGCTCTCTGTCGGTCGATAGGAGGCCGTGCACATAACTTTCTTCGGCTTCGAGGCGTGGCAATTTACGGTTTGCCATGAATTGCTCGAAGACGGTGTGGTGGTTCGGGTCCATGTAGGCGAGAGACTGCCAGGCGAGGTGCTCCTTGTACTTCGAAAGATCGGAAAGTTTGCCGGCCTCAGACACCTCGGGCGCGTTTTGTAATTTGCGCAGGTCGATCATCTGGGCGGTGATGACGATGTCGCCGCTTTTGAGTTGGGTGACGCCGGGCGGCAGCTTCACTTCATAGTTGCCGTAGATGACCATGTCGGCTTCGAGAGTTTGCGAGAGGCGGATGATGGAGGCCTTGGTGAAATTGGCTTCGGGGCGGAGGTCGAGCTTTTTCATGCCGGCCAAGGCGGTGCCGCGGTCGAGGACGATCTGGTTGGCTTGCGAGAAATCCGCGCGCAGAGTTTCGGCAATGCTCTCGCCCACCCAGTTCAACTCAGAGTAAGAGGAGTTGTTCTGGAAGCGGAGGACCAAAACGGTGACGGATTGGGCGCAGAGCGACGCAGACACTAAAAACGCCAGGAGGACAGCACGGAACAACGGCACCCCTTCATCGTAGCGTGCGGTTCAGGGCGAGCTGGCTATGGTTTTCGGCGTTGAGGCGATCCCACAAAGTGGAGGGTTTGGCGTCGAAAACGTACTTCGCCCCACGGGTTGTGGTCCAGGCGCCCAGACGAACTTCGTTTTCGAGCTGGCCCGGACCCCAGCCGGCGTAACCCAGGTAGACGCGGAATTTGGAGAGCGGCATTTTGTCGCCGATGGACTTTTCGAGGAGGGCTTTGCGCACGACGGAGTAGATATCGGCGACGATGTGTTCGGCGGTGTCCGGTTTGTCGGGTGCGCGGAGCAAGGCTTGGACCGCTTCTTCAGAGACCGGCCCGCCATCGAATACCGGGTCGTTCGAGCCGTGCATTTGGGGAAAGGCTTTGGCGACGGAGAGGTCCATAGGGCGGTTGAGGATGACGCCCATAATCTCGCCGCTTGGTTCGTGGCGGGTGATGAGGACGACGGTGTAGGCGAAGTGGGGGTCGGTGAGTTTTTCGCTGGCGACCAGAATCGTGCCAGGAGTGAGTGGGGAAATTGGGGTCGTTTGTGCGGCGGCGTGAGCGAGGCAGATTAAGGCGGTAAGGGTAAGGAACGAAAATCTGCTGGCCATGAAGAATATGGTAGCGGAGAAACTGGGTTCGAAGCGTAGCCAGGGGTAAGACGAATCGGAGGGTTACGGCACTAAATCTCACGATGAGACTGGTTTTGGGTTTATTTTTCGCGGCGGCGTTGGGGTTTGGGCAGAAAGAAGGGTGTGGGCTGGCGCATCCGGGCGAATGTATAAAGGATGTGGTGAGCGATCAGGCTGGGATTTGGACCAGTCCGTTGCGCGTGAAGAAGGCGGATGCGGCGTGGTTGGTGCCGTTGGCGGTATCGACAGCGCTGGCGTTCCATTTTGATACACCGGCGGAAAATGCCTTGGGCAATAATGCCAAGCTCACGAGCCGCAGTGTGGAAGTGGCCCGCTTTGGCTCTCCTTATATGACTGCCGGTGCGGGTGCCGGGCTTTATCTGGTTGGGCTTGGGTTCAAAGATAAGCATTTGGCTGAAACTGGTCGGCTTGGGGTCGAAGCGGTAATTGATGCTTCCCTTGTGGTGGGCGCCCTGAAACTGGCGACGGATCGCCAGCGTCTAAATAATGGACAGTCGGGGTTTTGGCCGAACGGGACCAGTTCGTTTGTGGTGAACAGTTCGTTTCCATCAGGCCATGCGGCGGCGAGTTGGGCGCTTGCGAGCGTGGTGGCTAGAGAATATCCGAAAAATAAGCCGTTGCGCGTGGCCGCTTACGCTTTTGCCACGGCGATCAGTGTTTGCCGAATTACCGGCAAGGCGCACTTTCCTTCAGATGTAGTGGTGGGTAGCGCGTTCGGGTATTTGATCGGTGGTTATGTCACGCATCAGCATGCCGAACCATTGGATTAGTCAGCTGCGGAAATCGAGTTTGTCTTCTTGGAATCGGGTGTCTTGCTTGGTGCCGCGAGCGAACGCGATTACGATGACGATCACTTGGGCGGCGAGGAGAATCATCCAGAAGTTCATGCCTATGAAAAAGCATGCCAGTGGCCAACCCTAAGCTATTGAAAACAATTGGCTAGGCCAGTTCTGTTTTGGGATTAATCCCGTTTTGGGATGCGCGTGTTCCGTTTTGTCTTGAATTCGCCTCTTGTTCTCTATAGGCTAGAACAAAAGGCGAATTATGAACTTGACGCTCGATTTCAAAGCTTTGGAGCCGCTAGGCCCGGCAGGAACTTCAGTGGCGCCGCTGGCTGCCAAGTTTGTGGAGGCGATGCAGCAGGATGGATCGCCCGTCAGAGCCGTTCGCCACCAACCGGCCCGGGCCGCCCGGTATGGAGCTTTTCCCGAATCTTTGAATCCACAGCTTCGCGGAGCCTTGGCTGGCCGTGGCATCGACAACCTATATACGCATCAGTCGGCCGCAGTGGAGTTGTCGTTGGCAGGCAAGAATGTGGTGGTAGTGACTCCCACCGCCAGCGGCAAAACGCTTTGCTACAACCTGCCGGTGGTTCACGAAATTCTGGCGACGCCGGCGGCGCGTGCGATTTTTCTTTTTCCGACCAAGGCGCTAGCGGAAGACCAGCGTTTGGAGTTGCAAAACTTGAACGATGCGCTGGGTGGTCCATTGTGTTGCCATACATATGATGGCGACACGCCCAGCGATGCGCGGCGAACCATTCGCGATAAGGCCAATATTGTGATGACGAATCCGGACATGCTGCACACCGGGATTCTGCCGCACCACACGAAGTGGGCCAAGCTGTTTGAGAATTTGCGCTATCTGGTGATTGATGAATTGCACATGTACCGCGGCGTTTACGGCAGCCACCTGGCAAATATTCTGCGGCGTCTCAAGCGCATTTGCGATTTCTATGGGACGAATCCACGCTTCATTTGTTGTTCGGCGACGATTGCAAACCCGAAGGCCCTGGCTGAGGCCTTAACGGAAAAGCCGTTTGAGACTGTTGATGATAACGGTGCGCCATCGGGCGAGAAGCATCTTATTTTTTACAATCCGCCGGTGGTGAATCCGCAATTGGGGATTCGGCGCAGTTATCTGCATGAGACGCGGCGGATTGCGCTGGAGTTCATCCGGCAGAAGCAGCAGACGCTGGTGTTTACGAATAACCGGCTGGCGACTGAGGTGCTCACTACGTATTTGAAAGATGCTTGTTCGCAGTTGCCGTTTTCGCGTGAAGCGGTGCGCGGCTATCGCGGCGGTTATTTGCCGAAGGAGCGGCGGCACGTTGAGCAAGGGCTACGCAGCGGCGCGATTCGCACCGTGATTGCCACGAATGCGCTGGAATTGGGCGTGGATATTGGTTCGCTGGATGCGGTGGTGATGGCGGGCTATCCGGGAAATATTGCGTCCACATGGCAACGCGCGGGCCGTGCCGGGCGCAGGCAGGCAGCTTCCATCGCCGTGTTAGTCGCTTCGAGCGCGCCGTTGGATCAATACATTGTGGAGCATCCGGATTACTTCTTCAATGCGTCGCCGGAAGAAGCGCATATCAATGCGGATAATTTGGAAATCTTCTTAAGCCATTTGAAATGCGCGGCGTTTGAATTGCCGGTGCGTGAGGATGAGAAGTTCGGCAAGCAGGATTTGGCGCGGCTGTGTCGTTTTTTGTGTGAGGATCTGCAACTGCTACATAAGTCAGGCGATTGCTGGCACTGGGTGAGCGATAGTTACCCGGCGGATTCGGTGAGCTTGCGCGCGGTTACGAGCGACAACTTTTTGATAGTCGATATTACTCGCGATCACCAGATTATTGGCGAGGTGGATTTTCCTTCGGCGTTGACCACGCTGCATGAGAAAGCAATTTATCTGCATGATGCACGGCAGTTTCAAGTGGAAAAACTGGATTTCGATGGACGCAAGGCGTTTGTACGCGAGGTGGATTCGGACTATTTCACAGATGCCATCGTCTATACGCAGGTGAGCGAACTGGCACGCTTCGAGCAGGAGGGGCTGGCGGCGCAAGGCGAAGTGAGGGTCAAGCGGCAGGTGGTGGGATTCAAGAAGATCAAGTTTTACACGCTGGAGAATGTAGGCGCGGGACAGTTATCCTTACCAGAGCAGGAAATGCACACAACCGCGTTCTGGCTGCATTTCGCGACCGGCTTCTTTGATGAGTTCGAAGGTTTTTCGATGGCGGATTTGCAGGATGCACTGCACGGGTTGGGGAATCTTTTGAAGACGGTGGGCGCGGTTCTGCTGCTGAGCGACCCGCGCGATTTGGCGGCAGCAGTGCTCGATGATTCAGCGGAAAAGCAGACCGCGTTTGAGCCGGACGTTTTGCTTTACGATAACTACCCTGGCGGGATTGGGCAGAGCGATCCTCTGTACCGGCGGCGCGGTGAATTGTTGGAGGCAGCGTTGGAACTGGCCGCGACTTGTCCGTGCCAAGCGGGGTGTCCGAGTTGTGTCGGACCGCATACGGAGATTGGCCGACGTGGCAAAGACGGAGCGCTGCGAATCTTACGCAAGCTCACTGCGGCTTAAACATTTTTTCGTTATCCTGTTTTTGTGAGCACTGAACGCACCATGCCCGGCGGCTGGGCGGATAAAAGCGCGCTGGCGAAAGGACCCAATGGCCGTTGTCTTTGCCGTTGGTGCCAGTTGGAAGTCCCAATGGGGCGGCAGACCTTCTGTTCGGCTTTCTGCGTGGAGGAATGGCGGCTGCGCAGCGACCCGAGCCATTTACGCGAGCGAGTGTTTGAGCGCGACAAGGGGATTTGCGCGGTGTGCGGGACGAACTGCGTGGCGGAATATGCGCACGTTCGCCGCTTGCGCGGTGGGGCACGGCTAAAGGCGTTTACTGCGTGGGGCTTAAAAGGCCGCAAATCTTTATGGGATGCCGACCACATTGTGCCTGTCGTAGACGGCGGCGGAGAATGCGACTTGAGCAACATGCGCACGCTCTGTTTGAAGTGCCATCGGAGGCGGCATGCCGAAGCGCGTCGATAATCTGAATGGCAGTTTGGAGTTGTTGATACTCGAAACGCTCGATTATTCGCCGCAACATGGCTTTGGGATTGTGGCGCATGTTCAAACCGCTTCGGAGAATTTGTTGCGGGTAGAAGAGGGGTCGTTGTACCCTGCCCTGCACCGGATGGAAAAGCAGAAACTGGTGACGGGCACTTGGCAGACCACCGAAAATGGGCGCAAAGCGAAGCTTTATTCGATTACAGCCGCTGGGAGAACGCGCTTGGCGGAAGTGCGTAAGCATTGGAAATCGGTGGCGCGCGGCGTGAAGCTGGTGCTACGGTTCCAGCAGAGTTAGCTTGCGCGTCATTGAATAGCGCAAAGCGAAGTAGAGCAGTAGACCCACCGGGCCGAACATGAAGGTGAAAAAGAGGCAAGGGATCACTAGCCAGTGGGAGATGCCGCGGGCGGCCGCATCGCGCACTTGCCAAGAGCCGATGAAGAGATCGAAGCAAAGGTAATGGATCCAGCCGGCGAGCAGAACCCAGCGATTGGAAAATAATGCGGCGACGCCGTCTAGTGTGCCGAAGCCGCCTTTGGTTTCGCCCCAGTGCGTAAGGAGCAGCGCGAAGTAAGCAATGGCCAGCAAGAGCGGAACGATGACGCCGATCGTCAGATAGGCTGCCCAGCGCTTGCGTCCGGCAACAGCCAACACGATCCAGCCAAGTAAAGCAGTGGAGTTACAGACGGAAAAGATTTGATCAGCGCTCATGCAGAGCCTCCAAACGATAGCTACGCCGTTCAAAAGGGATGAGAGCGATGACTGTGGCGAAGAGCCAGACTCCCAAAACTTCTAATGTAAGTGAGCCCGGTTCGACGATCGATTCGCCACGAAGAGCTTGCCAAAGCAGGAGGAAATAGAGCGCCAGATAGCTGGCGGAGATAGCGAACACAAAGCGTTTGCTGCGCTTGCGTCCGCGCCACCAAACGAGCAATGGAATCAACTGTAATGCGTGCAAACCCAAGAAGTGGGAAATTCGAAGATCGCCATGTTCTTTGCTCCAGCCGACCGCGGGGATGCCCGGTCCGCCGTCGGGGGCGCCTACGGTATGACCTCCCACGATCGTTGGGTGTTCCTGATGATGGATTTCGGCGCGTTGTTCACTTGTGGGCATTGTCATCAATCCACCAGCGGCCGAACCAAGAACACTGATTAGCATAGCGAGGCGCAGGGCCCAGCCCCAAACGGGATCTTGAAACGTCTGCCTGCAGAGAGCAACGAGAAGCCAAATGCTGAGCAACCAGAGGATAGCGATGGAGACACCCATCACCGCATAAAGGATCGAGTCTTCCACCGTACTCACGTTGAAGTGGCTGCTAACGCCGCGCGAGGCTTGAAAACTGATAATGCCCACTTCTATAACGAGGATCCACGCGATAGCCGGACCGATCCAGCGAGTTGTTTTGCGGAAGCTAGGCAGATATTGAAAGAGCCACGCGATGGAAGCAGCATAGATGGCGCTCGAAATGGCAAATTTGGCAGGCTTGAGCCATGCAGGTGCTCCAGTAATGACGTGCGGATCGATTAGCAAACCGACCAACGATAGAAGAAACGCGACGCACATGACGGCGGCGGTCGCAGTCAGAATTCGGCTTTGGTTCCAGAGGATAGAAATCATGTAAAGCTGCTCACTTCTGAGTCGGTGACTCTATAAAAAATGATAGCGCAGTTATGTTGACAATGTCAACATCTTTTCCCCTAGACAAAAGAGGCTACGCTAAGAGCTTCGGGATGCCTTTTCTCGCGCGCGGATTACAGTTTCTCGGCTATGTCTACCTGATACGGGTGCCGCTTTTGACGTGGGCGATCCTGGTTGCACTTTGGGTGGGCTCGTTTGCCGGTTCGGGGGCTGAGCCAATGCTGCGCGGGATCTTCGATGTGGCAGCGCGTCAATCCTCGGTGTTTGCCACCGCCGCCGAAATAGGCACGGTCACGCTGGCGGCCTTACTCGCGGGCACCAGCATGGGGGTTTCAGCGCGGCTCGTGATCTGCAACGCTCATTTGCGTTTTCGGGCAACGCCGGTCTATTTGTCGCCTGGACTGGAACTGGTTTTCCGGTTAGTGCCTTTTGTTTCATTTGTGGCAGTGGTGGGAACGGTACTCCTTCGTTCGGATGCACCATGGGCGGGAAAATTGCCGGGCTTGGTTTTAGGCGCGGGCGTCTGGTATGTGGTTACGGTGGGCGCGCGGGGTTTTGTGAATTCGCTGCACTTGCGGCTGGTGGCGCGCTTTCAAGCCGGCGGATGGATGCCTCGAACAGAATTGGGCTACCTGGATTTGGAACGGGGCACCGTTCAAGCGCGGCACCTGTTTGCCACTTATCAATTCTTACTGGCGCTGACGGCCTATATCGTTTACTGCATAGCCTCGTTCCTAGACCTGGAGTTTTTGGGTGGCCATTTTCTGGTGCCCACGCTGAGTCTGGTGTTGGTGATGCTAACGCTGGGCTGCTGGGGCTTGGCGGGGATCGCCTTTTTTCTGGATCACTACCGGGTGCCGTTGTTAGCGCCCCTGGCCTTGCTGGCGTTTTCAAGCGGAAGTTTGCCACAGAGCGATTACTTCTATCAAGGCCTGCCGCAATCCACGAACATTCCCGCGCAGATGCCGCTGACGGCCGCCGACATCATTGCGGCGCACGAAAAAGGCAGCGATGCCAACACGCCCATGATCCTGGTGGCCACGACGGGCGGCGGTATTCAATCGGCGGCTTGGACGGCGCGTGTGCTGACCGGGCTGAATCAAGAAATCGGAAATTTTTCAAACAACGTGCGGCTGATCAGCGCTGTCTCCGGTGGTTCGGTGGGCGCGATGTATTTTGCGGCTGCGTACCAAAATGGCGAGGTGGCGCAGAGCGTGGCACCGACGATTGTGGCGAGCGCTGAGGAATCGAGCCTGGATCAAGTGACTTGGGGCCTGGCTTATCCCGATCTAGTTTTCGGTTTGCTGCCTGGGCTGAAGGGCGTGGGCGTGGTGGACGGCGCAGTGCACCTTTCCGATAGCGGCTTCATTTTTATGGACCGCGGGCGCATGTTGGAAACAAGTTGGCGCAAGCGCTTGCCGGCAACACAGGCGGATGCCACGTTACTGGGCTGGCAGAGCGACGCCGCAAGAGGTATTCGGCCCGCGGTGATTTTTAATTCGACCTTAGTGGAAACGGGCGACCGCTACTTGCTTTCGTCAACAGGATTTACCGAACCCACAACGGACAATAAGGCCAAGGTAGAGCAGTATGAAGGGCGTTGGGAATTTTCAAAACTCTATCCGGAATCTGATTTACGGGTGCGCACCGCGGCCCGATTATCGGCAACGTTTCCTTATGTAACGCCGGCGGCGCGCATGTTGCGGAACGATCGCGGCCACAGCGAAGAAGGGCGTTTCTTCCGGCCAGAGCCGCATGCGGTAGACGGCGGTTACTACGACAACTACGGCATGGTGAGCCTTTTGGATTGGCTCAATAACGGTTTGCAAACCGCTCCGGCGCTGCATCCGAAGATCATGATCATTGAAATTCGCGCTGCCCCGACTGGCCAAGAGGCGCGTCCCCGATCCTCGTCTTTCGGCGCCTTATTCCAATTGACCAATCCGCTGCAGACCATCGCCAACGTGCGCGGCACGGGGCAGCTTTCGCACAACGCGCTGGATGAATCGTTGATGAACCGGATTTATTCATCGCAGCTTTGCGAGGCTACCTTTGAGTTCAATAACGTTGACGCGCGCGGCTGTCCGCGCAACGAACCGTTGAACTGGCACTTAACCGCTGACGACAGACAGGCCATAGACGCGGCCTGGACCCACACCGAGGCGATCCGCAACAATATTGCGCGCGTGCAGAAGTTCATGGCGGGAGGCGCATGTCCGCAATAGATGGAGACGACGAAACACTGCCTCCGTTATGGGGCGGCTCATATTGGTGGACGCGCAGCGGAGCGTTGCTAGGCCTGGCATCGCTATTGACGGGCGTCGTGATGGTGGGTCTGTTAGCGCGGCACGTGGGGCAGTGCGGCTTGCCAAACCAGTTGACGACACCTACGCTGGCGATTGAGGTTGCGGGCACATGGGATGACGTAGAGGCAATCGCCGGACCTTGCCAAGCAGCACAATGCGGACAAAGTAACACCCAGACTGCTTGCCACGTGGATGCCTTCTGCAAAGCGATCTGCCCGGATAAGGTAGCCGCTCTGGCGTCGGAACAATATCAGGATTACCTTTTCATAGTTATTTACTGGCTTTTCTTTTTGTATCTAGGCGTGGTGAACTGGCAGTTCTGTTACTGGAGCCGTTCTCCGTTGTTTACGCAAGTGCTGGGAAAAGTGAGCGGCGCGGTGACGATAGCGGCCGGCACGTGGGGCGCTTTGAAAGACTGGCGCGAGAACGATCACATTCTGGAAGCGTTGCGCCAATTGCACCTGACTGCGGGGCCGGTACCACTGATGCGCGATTTCGCGTATGAGAAGTGGAAGTTCCTGTTTTTAGCGATTGGCACGGCGGCTCCGATTTTTGTCTTCTGGGCGGGAAAAAGCAATCAAGGCGACAGCAGACCGAGCGCGTTTTCGCATCTGCTGGCATGGCTGACCGCCATACTGGCAGTGGGCACTGCTTGGACAGGTTTTGCGGCGTGTATTTATGGAGATGACCACCGCTTGGAAGTGGCTACAGAGCGTTTGGAACTGGTGATTCTGGCGGCGATGCTCACGCTGGCGACGGCGCAACTATGGCGCGGCGGCACGCTGGCGGCTTTGGATCGATTGGCGAAGATGCCCGTGCTGCGTTTCTTCGCTACTCTCTTTTCGTCCGAAGGTGAAGTTCCGCAAACGTCAGATACTGATCCCAATCGTATTCCGTAACATCGTGTTTGCCGGAGCGCACGTGATAGCCAACGACACCCTGCATCACTGGTTGATCAAGCGGAGGCATTGCGGCATCGGTGGGCGCTTCCTTGCCGAGCAGCCGATACACGGCGCTGGCTTCCACGAGCGAAAGATGCTCAGCGGGTGGGTCGGACGAACGGTCTTGATCTGCGCTGGAAGCGTAAAACGGACGCGGCGCGATGAGGGAGATGATCATATGGCCATCAACAGGGACTTGATCTGGATGGCCGGTGTATTTGTGAAAGTTCTGAGAGAACCAATAAGGAAACGCGGTGTTGAGATGTTCGATGGTCTCTGCGGTAGTTGCGCGATAAAGTGAGATACCGCCGACACCGGATTCGCACGAAATCACCATGGCGTAGCGCGGATCTTGCACAGCGCTCCACATGGCGGCTTTGCCGAGACGCGAAAAGCCAGTGAGTATGATCTGCTTGGCGTTCACTCCTTGTCAGTTTCCAGATAATCCACCATGCGGCTCAAACCCCAAGCCCAAGCGCCTAACGCACCCCATTCATTAGGCGCGGGTGCCGTTTGGCCATCGTGCAAGAAAGTTTGGCGGATGCCATAAGGCATGCCTCCCGCGAAGTCTGGTTCGAGATCGCCGCAGTAAGCGGTGGCCAAGCCGAAGCCGTGCTGCAAGATCTTCTCCACTTGCCACAGATGAGCGCTCAAGCCGCGGGCGCTTGCCGGCGCACGCTGTTTGTGATGGGTCAGCAGTTCGCCACCATAACTGAGCTCGGCCCCAGGGGTGTTTTTGACCCAAACATCGGGCAGGTCGATACCGGGGTCGGTACTGACCGTTTCGTTGCCAAAGAAATTGAGGCCGATGAAGACGGGTACGCGGCCGTGAGCTTTGGCGGGCAGATATAAGAGGACATGCATACGTGGCGCAGCCTCATCACGAGTAAGGAAGACGGTGATTTGCTTGCGAACGGCGAGGCCGTTGAGGGCTGTTTTGTCAACCGAATCAACCCGGAAGTGGACACCCGCCGTGGAAGCGGGCGTACGCCCGTAGACTTCGTCGGCGAACAACTGGAGAATCTCGACTCGGCGTTTTTGCCAATTCTTCGCGTCTGTAGCGCCCAAGGGTGGCAACGGGTACTTCAAGACATCGGCGACTTCAGCCGCTCCCGATGTCAATGAGAACGATAGGAATAGCGTTAGAAGCTTATGAATGCGCATACTGATTAATCTTCTTTCAGAACAACCGATTTAGCGAACTTTCACGGATGCGTTATTGTCTCTATAGGTGCTATGGATCTCTCAACACTTGGCATTGCCATGGGCTCGGCTTGGCTTTCGGGCATTAACCTATACATGACGGTTCTCAGTTTGGGTTTGCTGCAACGCTTTCATTTAGCTAGCTTGCCGGGTGACCTTGGCTATTTAGCTCATACCTGGATTCTGGTGGTGGCAGGGGCATTGGCTGCCGTGCAGTTTATCGCAGACAAAATTCCGGCGGTGGATTCGGTGTGGGACGTGATTCATACGTTCATCCGAATTCCGGCTGGTGCGATCATGGCGGCGGCGGCGTTTGCGCACTTGGATCCAAGTGTGCGAATCATGGCTTTGCTGGTGGGTGGCGGGATTGCGCTGAGTTCGCATAGCGCGAAGACCGCCACTAAATTAGCGGCAAACGCTTCTCCCGAGCCGGTTTCGAATGTGGTGTTGGGCTTGGCGGCTGATGCGGCCACGGTGGGTGGCAGCGTGTTGATGACATCGCACCCCATCGTGATGGCAGCGTTGGTGGTGCTGGCTGTCCTCTTCTCGGTTATCTTGATCCGCTGGATCTTCCGCATGATGCGCAAGCTTTTCAAGCCGCAGCCGAAAGAATCTATTGCTTGAGATGATAAAGGGATGAGTGAGAACGACGACGCCCCGAAGCCGCCGGCCGTAGAGCCTAAACCCCGCAATACGATTGCCGAATGGGCGGTCACCATTCTTCTTTTAGTGTTTGGAACTTCGTCTTTGGCGCAGCCCTTCGTGATTCCCACCAGTTCCATGGAAGACAATCTGCTGGTGGGCGATCACTTGATTGTTGATAAGTTAGCCTATGCGCCGGCAGGCTCATTCAGCAAATACATACTGCCTTATCAGGATCCAAAGCATGGCGACATCATTGTGTTCCGATATCCGGGCGATGTCACGCAAACATACGTGAAACGGTTGATCGGCGCGCCTGGCGACCGAATCAAACTGGTGAACGGGGTGGTTTACCGGAATGGCTTGCGGCTGAATGAGCCATACGCGTTCCAGAAATTTTCCTACAACGCGGAGCGTGACAATTTCCCCGGCGCGTTGCGGGAAAACGTGCGCCAGGAACTGGCGTTGCAGTTACAGCGGCAGATGCTCGAAAAGAATGTGGTGAATGGCGAAGTGGTAGTGCCACCGGGCAACTATTTCGCGATGGGCGACAACCGCGACAATTCCGAAGACAGCCGCTATTGGGGCTTTGTACCGCGGGAAAATATCATCGGCAAACCAGTATTGGTGTATTGGTCTTACAAAGCGACAACGGAGGACTTGATGGGCGATTCCGCCGGTTCGATGTGGAATCACTTTTTGATTTAGGCCAACACTTTTTTTCAGAGAACCCGTTGGAACCGGACGTTTATGCTGGTGCGCGGATTTCCGGATAGTCAGTTGCCGGATCATGAACTGCCACCTAATCCGGGGAACCCGAATCCATAGGCTACCTAGAGGGCTTCCATGCAGAAGACCGCGTTCGGATCAGCCAGCGGGTTGATCTGTTCGCGGAAAGCATACTGGACCACGGTTGTGTAGCTTGAGCGCTCAGGGGACCGATGCACATGCACCAATTGAGCCGGGATGTCGATCACCCAATATTCGACAATGCCGGCTCTGGCGTAAAGCTCGGCTTTCTGATTCAAATCGAAGTTCACAGTGGAGTCGGCTACTTCAATCAGCAAGCGGATTTCTTCCGGCGTCACGTTGTCTTTGTATTGGCGGATGGATCGCGCGGTGACGATCAAGTCTGGCTCTGGTTCGTTTCTCAGATTGTCCTCGGGGGAAACGTAGATCGAGGGTTCCGTTTGAACGTAGTCAGTGCCGAATTTTTTTTGTAGCCAAGCCTGGATCAGGTTTTGCCAATAGTTGTGAGGATGTTTTTTCCCCATGCGGTCAATAAGCTCGCCACCAATGAGTTCCAACTTTTCGGCATTGGGAAATCCCATCTCGACGAGGGCGTGAGCTTCGTCGCGGGTCCACAGTTTGCGGGGTACCTCCAATGCTGGAAGGGTTGGCATAGGGTTCAAAAGTCGAACAGAGGTCTACGTAATTAGAGTATCAATTTGCCGCACTTTGAGCGTCTCCGTTAGAGTGGGCGAAGACGCAATCGATGGTTCCGCTAGCGTGCTTGGGCCAACAGCTCGTGGGCCAGAACATCACCTAACATTCGATACCCCTTGCCGGTTAGGTGCACCAAATCTGTTTGTGACAATCCAGCCTCGGCCCAAAGGGCTCTGCCGCCGGAGGCGTTCATATGGGCGGCCCAGTCCCAGAAAGCGCAGTTGGTCTGGCGCGCTACCTCACGCTGAATTTTGATCACGTCCGACAGATACGGAAAAGGCCGGCGGCGGTCGCAATCCGGCGGACCTATCAGCAGTATCGCCGCTTCCGGAGCGGCTTGGTGAATCAGTTGAACGGCAGCGAACAGATCGGCACGGTAGGTAACCGGATTGAACAAAGGATACAAAGCTTCGTTGGTGCCGTAAGCGAGAATGACGAGCGCGGGGTCACGGGCTTCAAGTTGCCTGATCCATAAATCCCGATCCCAACTGAGCAGCATGCGGAGTTGAGCACCGTTGATACCCAAGGTCTCCCAGGTGACGCCTTCGTTCTTTTCGGAAATCCAGCCGAAGAGGCGAACCGGCAAAGCAGAAGTTGTGGTGACGGAATAAGTATGTTCACCGGGCCGGGTGGGCACGTCATGGACGCCTGTGTCGAGCGGGCCGTCGGTGCTGACGCGTTCGATGGTTTCTCCATCGCAGCTAATCGTGAAGCTGCCGCCTTGGGGCTGGATCAGGAACAGAAGTTGGAGACGATCGCCGGAGGTGGTGAGACTTACCGTTTCACCAACCCGGTTGGTGGTCATGCTCAAGCCGGCTAAGCCATTTCGCTCGTCGCCAGTTTTCCCAACGCCGCCTTCGGTAATCCAGCCGGCGGAGTTGGCGCTCGCCAAGTCGAAGCGGCGGTAGCCCTTAGGATGCCCGGCGATCGCGAAGCCGGGACCGCCGTCGCCCCAACGTTCCTGAAAGGCCTTACGCATCGCATCCACCCAATCGTCGGAAGCGGTGTGTGAATCGCCGTATTGGAGAATGTGAATCGGTTTGTTTTCGGCCTGAGCGGCAGTGAGCCGGGTGAAGAACGGATTGAGCGCTTGCAGGTTCTCAAAATCGCTGGGTTTTGACGCAAAGCGGGAGGATACGAAGCTGAGCGCCTGTTCTTGCGTTTGTTTACTGTAGGTAACTATGTGCAGATTCCGTTGCGGATTCGTTCTGCGGTGCAGGCTGGCCTTAGCGGAGTAAAGGCGCACGTGGGTCTTGAGCGAAGACACGAGTTTCTTCGGAGTGACGCGCCGGCGGGCTTTCGCCTTGACGGGGGTAGGAGCAGCCGCTGTACTCTTCATGGTTTTCGCCGCGATCCCAAATGGCAGCACCAACAGCAGGACTGCTATTTGCGTGGTCAAACGCGTCATCTGTTTCCTAAGTGAGAATAGTGGGGCATTCCTCTTCCCACTTCAAGTTTAGAACTTGCCGCTGGCGCTACTGGGGGTGAGCCTTGGGTGTCCGCAGCGCCAACAAAACGGTATCGGCATAAGCTCTCATACCGTGGCTGTTGGCGTGAACGCCATCGGGCCGAAAGTATTCGGGATGACCGTCGGCGGCGGCGTGCCAATCCGCCAAAACAGCGTTGGGATACGTGGGTACGATGCGCGCCAATAGCGCGTCATTGTCATCTTGCCAGCGGCGCGGGACATGCGCATTCACGATGACGACACGGCGGCAGCCCTTCAGATCTTCCAAAATCGCTCGCAGAGTCGGCTCTTCCACCGTGCCGTTATTGCCTATGTTCAAGATGACGACGGGTTGAAGCTGGTTTGCCTGGGTCATGTCATCGACGAGCTTTCGCAGTTCTTTGGCTTGCCGGCCGATGACGGCGTCTACCTGTACGACGTTTAGTTGCTCCTTGATAGCCGGGCTTACGCCGAGGAGCACGGAGTCTCCTAACAAGACAGTCGGCAGATTTGTCGATGCCTCGTCGATGGCCGCAGCCTGGGTGCGGGCGTCCGGCATGTCGGGAGGAGGAAGCCTCGGGATATCCACGACGGCGCCAAATGTTTCTGAAGAAGTGCCGTTGGCTCTGATGGCGCCCTTGACTAGCTGAGTTTCAGCAAACACGAGGCAAAGAAAACAGCCCGCGGCGACCGCGGAGAGCATACCGAACCTGACTGAACCCCAACGGCGAGCGGCATGAAACGCTCTACCCAGGGCGCCACGGCGCACGGGGGTTTCTATGTAGCGATACGACAGTTCCGCTATGACTAGCGTGATGGCGATGCGAAAGAGAAAGTTCGGAACGCCTTCTAAAGTTACGTCGATGCCCGGCCGGGTTGCCTGAAAGATCGGCCAGTGCCAAACATAGATACTGTAGGATCGTTCACCGATCCACGACAAGGGCTTCACTGCCAAAAGCTTTTGAATAACGCCCGCTGAATATGTGGAAACGACAATGAGCACGGCGGAACTGATGTCCGCCATCAACAAACCGGCCCGGTAGCGTCCGTCAATCGTCTCGCCCACGAAATGAAAAAGCGCGGTGAGGCCGGCAATGGCGAAGATGCCCAATCAATCCCACAAGAAAGCGAGTGAAACGGCGGTGGGGCTGGAAGCGGTTCGTCAGGGAAACACGGCTTGCGGCGAGGGCGGCGCCAACAAAGAGACCCAGTGAGTGAGTATCAGTACCAAAGTACGCGTGACTACTGGAACTAACGAAGTAAAGTGCGGTGGCCGAGGCGCACCGCAGACAACAGCCAGCCAGTAGATACCGAGTTCGCGAATGAGAGGAAGGAAAAGCAGCAGGAGTAAGGGCCAGATCCAGTAAAACTGGAATTCCACGGCGAGCGACCAGGTGTGCTGCAAGAGTGGCGGCCGGCCCATGGCCTCAAAGTAAGACTGCTGATGAAAGATGAACCACCAGTTGCTCAAGCCCAACAAGGCGGGCAGGAAATCGCGCGCGGTGGAGAGCGCCACGTCCTTCATAAAAGTGGCGGCACCGGTCAGAGTAGCCACCAGCATCACCGCCAGGGCAGGCAGAAGACGCCGGATTCTTCGCAGATAGAAGGCGGCAATGTCGATTGTGCCGCGGGTGGCGCGTTCCTTGATCAGCAAGCCGGTGATGAGATAGCCGCTGAGAACGAAAAAGACGTCAACGCCGAGAAAGCCGCCCGGCAACCAGCGCAAACCCCCATGGAACAGGAGGACGGCGATGATGGCCAGTGCGCGAATTCCGTCGAGCGCCGGTTGATAGTCAGTCTTGGAACTGGGTTTGGAACTTTGGTTTAGTGCAGCCTCTGATATTGCCATGCGACAACCTGCTGGGTCGTAGTTGATGATGAGACGTGTAAGTCGCTGAACAGTTCCGATTTTTGTTTAACTATTTTGCGGGGAGCTAAGTTAGTGGAATGCGAAACGCTTTGTCTGACTTAGTGGCGATCAGCGCGAAAGCGTTTCATGCGGAGAAGAAATTTTCTTCTGTGGCCTAGCTTACGGTTGTGCGGCTAGATGGCATTCGCCGGGAAGAGCGATGGGAACCAGCGTTCGATGACGGCTACCGGAAAGCCCAGCCGCACCGGCGATTTCGGCCCGGCGGAGGTGAGAAGGCCCAGCTCCAAAAGCTTGGAAAGTACGTTACGCGCCATGCGCTCCTTGTAGCCGGTAATAGAGGGGGCCGCGCCGCGTTCGAATTCGCCGGCGAGCAGGGCCTCCCGCAAAAGCGGGAAACTTCCCTTAGGCAGGCGGTTAGCACGGACCTCGTCTTCTGTGTAGATCTCCATGCGGCGCGCCAGTTCTGACGGCGCTAGGACTGAACCCATGAATTCGATTTGATCGAGGCAGACATCCAGAAAGAACTGACAGAAATTCGTCAGACCCTCGGTAGAAAGCGTGGTTGCGCCGCGTTTTTCGGGTTGGTCGGCGGCCATGAGCAACGCTTTGTAGCGGTCTACATTGCGGGCGAGTCCGCGCGAGACCGACCAGAGAGCGCTGCCAATGCCGAGCCGCTTCAAGATGGCGTGGGACATGAGGCGCGCCACACGGCCGTTGACGTCGTAAAACGGGTGGATCCAGACGAAGCGATGATGAGCAGCCGCGATGGCGATGACTTGGCGGACACGGGAAAGCCCGTCTGACCGATAAGCGTTCTCAAACTTGGCAAAGAAATCGGGCAGTAGCTCGAACGGGGGCGGAAGGTGACGGCCCACCGCCACTTCGCCATCACGAAACTCGCCGGGGGAAATGCGGATGATGCGGTTCGTCGCTTTATCTTCCAGCCAAAGCGTATCTTCGGGCAGACGCTTACAGAACTCGCCGTGCAGCCACATGGTGTAGGCGCGCGACGTGGGTTCGGCCGGTTCGTCGCGGCCTTCGTCGATGGCTTGCTGCACTTCGATATGGGCGACGGCTTCCACTTGCAGCTTGCGGCGCTCGGGCTCGGAGGCGTAGTCTTGGCGCAGTGCACGATTGATATCGCGCAGGCGTGTGCTGTGACCTTCGATCAGGTTCGAATAGTAACAGTTCATGGAACGCACTAACTCGCCGACTGCCGTAGTGACGATGGGGCTCATGCGGCCAGCGAGGGAACTGGCTTTGGACACGAGTTCAAAGGCGAGGTCTTCGAGCTCGCGCTGGCCCTCCGGCGGCATCATGGGGTCCATTTGCGCGGGGTCTTTAATGAGGGCTTCCAT
>CAWJBS010000151.1:0-11818 GCA_963840845.1 Bryobacterales bacterium | reverse complement strand
TTATTGCGCCGAACGTGGAACTGCGCGACCGGATGCGCGCCTGCAGCAACTTCGGGTTTAATGGGACACGGGTTGCTCAGTGGCGGGCGGTGAATTCGAAGATGAGTGAGTATCACGCGGCTGTGGCGCTGGCGAGTTTTGAGAATTGGCCAGCGATGCGTTTGCAGCACCTTAAAATTGCCGGCTGGTACCAACAGGCGCTGAAAGGGAACAAACACGTTTCGCTGCAACCGGGCTATGGCGACGGGTGGGCTTGTGGTGTGACGAACGTATTACTGGAATCGGACTCGGCGGAAAGCATCAGCCGCGCGTTGCTGCGGAAGGGCATTGAAAGCAGGTCTTGGTGGGGCGCGGGTTGCCATAGGCAGCCGGCTTTTGCAGATTGCGAGCGCGCGCCGTTGCCGGTTACGGAAGAGCTGGGTAGCCGCGTTCTTGGGTTACCGCACTACGTAGACATGCAAAAAGCGGACGTATTCCTGATCGCCGAGCAACTCTCCAAGACGTTGAGTAGCCGGGCGTTGGGCCGACGACGGGCGAGTTGATCTAACCGCCGGAAACTGGCGTTTCAAAGAGCGCCGCGCTCATGGCAAAACGCAATTCCTCGATGCCTGCACCAGTCACACTGGAAATCGCAAAAAACGGCGAGCCATGTTCCTTGGCCTTCGCGCGCACGGCTTCGATCCGTGCCGGGTCCTGGCATGCGTCGGTCTTACTCGCCACCACAATCATTGGCTTCGCCAGCATCTCTTGGCTGAACGAACCCAATTCGGTCAGAATCACATCGAAATCGTGCGCGGGTTCGCGACCGCTAAACTCCGAGGTATCTACCAAGTGAACGAGAAGCTTTGTCCGTTCGACGTGCCGCAAAAACTGTATGCCCAAACCGTGGCCTTCATGCGCGCCTTCGATCAAGCCGGGAATATCGGCCATCACAAACGTGTGGTCGCCGGCCTGCACCACGCCCAGATTCGGTTCAAGCGTAGTAAAAGGATAATCGGCAATCTTGGGCTTCGCCGCGGAGAGCCGCGAGATCAAAGTAGACTTACCCGCATTCGGGAAACCCACTAACCCGACATCCGCCAGCAGCTTCAGTTCTAAACGGAGCTTGACCAAATCGCCAGGCTTACCGTCTTCATGTTCGGTAGGTGCTTGATGAGTAGAGGTCGCAAATCGCGCGTTCCCTTTGCCGCCGCGGCCGCCTTTGGCCGCTACCCAAACGTCGGTGGGAGAAGCAAAATCGAAGAGTTGTTCATCTGTTTCCGCGTCATAAACGACGGTACCGACCGGAACCGGCAACTCAATGCTCTCGCCGTCTTTCCCTGTCTTGTTGCTGCCTTCGCCGTGCCGCCCGCGCTGTGCCGTATGTTCTGGATTAAAACGAAAATGCAGCAGCGTATTGTGATGCGTGCTGGCTTTGAGAACGATGCTGCCCCCATGCCCGCCATCGCCGCCGCTGGGTCCGCCGCGCGGCACAAACTTCTCGCGCCGAAACGCCAGACAGCCGTTGCCGCCGTCGCCGGCTTTTGCGGTAATCACAACTTCATCAATAAACAGCACAAACACTCCAGACGAAACAACACAGGGACAAATGGAAAAAGGCGGCTGCGAGAGCCGCCCTTCGGGAAAGCAAAAAACAACGGACTAATTTTGAGCGGCAATAATGTTGACGAACTTACCCATGCGCCCACGATCGCGGAACTCAACCGTTCCGGGAATGGTGGCGAACAAGGTATCGTCTTTGCCCAGGCCGACATTTTTGCCGGGCTTGTAGCGCGTGCCGCGTTGACGAACAATGATGGAGCCACCCGTCACAAATTCGCCCGAGAACACTTTGATACCGAGCCGCTGGGAATTAGAATCGCGGCCGTTTTTAGAACTGCCTAAACCCTTTTTATGTGCCATTTAAGCTAAAATCTCCTCTACCGAAACGCGCGTGTAATTCTGGCGATGGCCAATGGTCTTCTTGTACTGCTTTTTGCGCTTGAACTTGAAGACGATGATTTTATCGCCGCGGCCATGCTCGGCGATCTTGCCGCGAACGCGTGCCGATTTCAAGGAATCACCCAGCACCAGCTCGTTCGCTTCGTTGGAAATAGCGAGAACGCGATCAAACTCAACAGCGGCACCAACGTCGCCCGCGATCGTGTCCACTTCAATCGTTTGTCCAGGCATGACGCGGTACTGCTTGCCGCCTGTTTCAATCACTGCATACATAACTTTGCCTAAATGCCTTTTGTTGGTTTTACTTTTCCAGGGAGGATTTTAGCCCAAAGCGCCGGGCCCGAAATGCTTCGAACGAAGCCATGGACACACGAACAGCCGCTAGCTGGAATACAACTCTATGATTATACACGACAGGGGACGGCGAAGCCAGTTCCGTGCGCGAGCATTTGGACACACTTCGATTGTAAGTGTTGACGAACAAGGGATGTGCGACGCTGCTAGGCGGCCATTTCGAGCGGATCAAGGCCGCCCGGGACGACCGGTTGCGCCGCGTTTCGCCGTTGTTGCGCCTCCTGCTTCCGCTGGATGGCTTCTTTTTTCAAATCGAGCGCCTCTTTTTTCAAATGGAGGGCTTCGGAAGCGCGGGAATCCGCCGCCTGTTTGAGTTTGTGCGATTCGAACCCAATTTCGGAGTTCTGCCTTTGTTTTCTTATATTTTGCAGCTCGTTTAAAGCCTTGTAAAACGCCCGTTCATGGGTATTTTGATAGCGGATGAAGACTGCCAGCTTGTTGGTGTCGATGTTACGGGCGACATTGTCCGTGACCTCGGCTTGAAAACGGAGAGCGCGGGCGCGCAGCCACTCTGACTCGGCCATATGGCGAACGAGGATGGACTCGGTTTCGCTAGTTGGGTTGTGCTCACGGCGGAGCGTGTTGAGAAGTTCGTCGAATTTTGCGGAACTTTCATCGCAGAGAAAGCCGAAGTTTTTGTGGGTATTGGCACCCATGCCGTGACGAAAATTGTTGAGTGCGGCGGTGTAGAGGCCAGCCTCTGATGTGGGGCCGGTGGAGTGTTGCGCGTTCGCTTTGTTAGCAGCGCGTTGTTTTTTGGTGGCCATGATAGTGAAATCTCCTTGAAGATGGTGATGATCAATGCACGCGCGACGGCGGCGGTGAGACTGGCGGAAGAGAGGCTTAAGACGGCCTTTTACGCCCTTACTTTTTTCAGGGTACGGCGGGTCTTCTCGCGGCGGAAAAAATTTTGGTCTGTAAGTTGTTGAGAAGGCGAAGAAGAAATATTTCTTGGATCTGTCACCGGAAGAGGCG
Source organism: Bryobacterales bacterium (assembly GCA_963840845.1). Classification (GTDB taxonomy): domain Bacteria; phylum Acidobacteriota; class Terriglobia; order Bryobacterales; family Bryobacteraceae; genus Bog-105. Next base: position 8,548 of record CAWJBS010000151.1, on the reverse strand, counting down.
ACAGACACGGTCACGGCTTTTTAGATTCGATTTCTGGGTGGTCTGTACTTACAAAGCAGGACCCCGGTCTTGCGATGCATCCATCACGCGCATCTCTCAGTTCAACGCCGAGCAGCGAGAGAAAACGCTTCTTAGCTTGAAGCTGACCGTACCTTCTGACAATCGTCAGGTTGATTGGATCTACTTCAAAGGCGCGAAATGTTCCGAAGCTGTCGCAATTTGAGTGGTGAACAACTTCTGCCGCGACAAGAACATGGCCGGATGGCAACCAAGAAAGGCCAGCCACAGCGAACGGGATGACCGAATGCCGAGTAGATCAGGGGTGTCACATCTTTGCTTTGCAGTTCGTCGCCAAAACGTCCAACTAGTATCAGCCTGTAAAGGCCATTCGCCCCCTGGTCGCTGGTGGTCACAAAGAACGAACGAGAATCCGATGCCCAGAGAAGCTCTGACCCGACGCCCGGTCCAATATTAACCGTCAAAGCGCCGATTCTACCTCGTACGGATAGATTAACGCGATAGTCTCTCGCGTTCTCGACGTAACGGGCCACGACCTGAGAGGAACCGTCCGGCGACTGTACTGTAATGGGAGTCTGCTTCCCTGCTAGTTGATCCCATAATGCCACTGCTTTCTTGCTGTAGTATCCGTCAGATGTAGGCGTTTCAGCTCCAGCTGCCGCGCTTAGAAGAGATAAGACCGTTAGCCAGGACGCCAGATGGCATACAGCTAAATACATAAATTAAAGAATATAGTTCATCATTGGGGTTCTACGAGACCCAATGTTTCATCCGTCGCCAATTCCCCGTCTGTTCACCGGGCGGATACTGGCCAAGGTCTGCCCACCAGACCTCGCCTCGTCATAACGACAAACTTATCAAGATTATTGCGGTCCCCTCCCGTGAGCGTCGATCTCTTTCGAATCTTGCTCGATTCGCTTTCCAAATCGCGGATGAATTCAATGCTGATCTCTTCGCGCCTGCCGCGTTAAGATAGCGAGTCAGTGAGAGACGAGCGCGACTTGGGGAGTAGAAAGATCACGTTATGACTGAGCGGGAAAAGATGCTCGCCGGCGAACCTTACCGGTCGCGCGATCCTGAACTGTTGGCGCTCTATCACCGCACGAAGGCGCTGCTTCAAACTTTCGCCGGCACCGCATCCACAGACATCGCAGGCAAACAAGAAATCTTACGGTCGATCTTCGGTTCTGTGGGGTCCAGGGTCTGGATTGAAAGCCCGTTCGCTTGTGACTACGGAGTGAACATACGAATCGGGGACGACTGTTTCATCAACTACAATTGCGTTTTCTTAGATAGCAACCAAATCACGATTGGCAACAACGTCCTTATCGGTCCTGCTGTGCAGCTTTATACTGCGGGTCATCCTCTTTTAGCGGACGAGCGGATTGTTTGGGACGAGAACGAAACAGAAAGACGTTACGTTACCCGCGCTCGTCCCATCTCCATCGGTGACCGTGCCTGGATTGGTGGGGGCGCGATCGTTATGCCGGGCGTCAAGATTGGAAGCGGAACCACGATTGGCGCCGGCAGCGTTGTGACCAAAGATATTCCTGAACGTTGTTTTGCAGCCGGGAATCCATGCCGAGTGATTCGCGCGTTATGAAGTTGGCGGCGTTCGCAAAAACGATAGTTTCTTCGAGCTAAACGGTTAGGCCTCGGCGATGACGGCGATGGAAATCTTCAATCCTGGAATTTTGACAGGGAGCTTGGCGCCTTGGCGAGCTGGTGGGTTCGAGGGAAACCACTTTAACCACTCTTCGTTCATGCCTGCAAAGTCATCCTCTCCCGCCAGCAACACAGTGGCGCTTACAATCTTCTCGAGTGAGCTGTCAGCCTCTTCAAGGATAGCCGTAACGTTTGCCAACCACTGTCGAGTCTGTTCTTGAATGGTGACGGCCTTGATTGTGCCTGTTTCAGGGTCGTGCGGTGAAGTTCCTGAAATGAATACCAAGCCAGCAGCCTTGACGGCTTGACTCTAAGTGAGTGGCGGTTTCGGGGCCTTTGCCGTAAACACAATTTGTCTCGCCATTTGATCTCCTTCAGTCAGATTGTCCCGCAGAGTGTTGCTTGAAACGGGGGGCGTCGCGCTGTCGATCTCATCGGGCCGCAACAGACCTTCCCGCAGAGTGTTGCTTGAAACGGGGGGCGTCGCGCTGGGGCTAACCTTAACACCTGGCAAATTCCCAAACCTGTGCGAACTTCAAGGCATACCTGTCAATACTAACAATATGCCATCTATACCAATCTTTTGTACTATACTGTTCGTACCGTAACTGGTCAGAAAATAAAAAAGGAAACAAAATATTCAAAATGACTAAAACACGTTCCCTCAGTTCCATTAGTCTTGCTCTGATCTTTGCTTTCGCCGGGATCGCTCACGCAACTGTGATCGAGTTCACACCCTCGAGCGCTAGTCCCAACACTACAGGCACGGCCAACGCCGGAGCCTATGGCAGCGATTCCCACGTCTCGGTGGGTTATTCGCCTTACGTTTACAGCTACCCCAGTGGTTATGCGACCTTGGACGGGGGAACCGGGGCAGCAATCTATTCAGATAGCTATAATTCTGCGGACGGCACCTACGATCTCACCATGACCTTTACCGCCGCAGCTGGCTACACAGTGACGCTCAATAGCTTCGAGCTGGCCACCTTCGATGGGTTGTCTGAGGCGGACAACATCTCCGTCACCGGCGGCACTTCTGCCTACAGCGTGACCGGCGTCACGCCTAGCACTTCCACGTTCACCACGTACTCGCCCGGCGTGACCGGCACGTCACTCGTACTTACGATCACTAATCTTTACGACGTAGGCCTCAATACGATCTCGTATAGTGAGACAGCCGTTGCGACTGCCCCCGAACCTTCAGCGTTTTATCTAGCGCTGCTCGGTCCCGTAGTGGCGGTAGGTTCCCGAAAGACTTACAAACGTTATCAAGTCAAATCAAAGGTCCGCTAAGTTTACAGTTCCCGCCGCTGGACATAGAGCTTTGCTATGTCCAGTAGCGGAAGAAAATGCTGGCCGCGTTTAGACTGGCGGTCCGACGGACAACTGGTTATCCACGGATTTCACGCCCTTCACCTTTTTGGCCAAATGCGTAGCTTTGTTCTTTCCCTTTTCCGTATCGACGCGGCCTTTGATGACAACGGCGCCATCTTTCACGGTCACGTCCAAAGCGCCGCCTTTGACATCGGCATCGCCTGCCAGGCGCATACGCACTTGATCGATGATTCGGTCATCCTCACTGGAGGGAGTTGCGGCGTCTGCGGGCTTCTGCACCGCCCTCGCCCCATTCGGCAACACCAGTGCTCCGGCGCACAACAACAGGCACGCAAACATACGTTTCATTTGGTTTGGATTATTCCTTTGGGCTTTGATCTTCCGAGCCTACCATCGAGCGCCAATCAACGCTGTTCAGAAAGGACGGATCTTCGCGCCAATTTGGTTTCACCTTGACGAAGAGAGACAGGAAGATTTTGTTATTCAGCAGCTTTTCGAGTTCGCGCCGAGCGGCGGTGCCAATTTTCTTCAGCATTTGGCCTTGTGCGCCGATCAAGATCGCTTTTTGCCCGGTTCGCTCCACATAAATTGTGGCGGCAATCTTCAACAGCTTCGGCTTCTCTTCCCACGTATCCACCAGAATGGCAGTGGCGTGGGGCACTTCTTCGCGCAAATTGTCTAGAATTGATTCGCGAATAATCTCCGACGCCATGAAGCGCGCCGGCTGATCGGTCAGATAATCGGCCGGAAAAATCGCCGGGCCTTCGGGAAGATATTTGACTATGCCTTTTTTCAGTTCGTCGAGGCCTTCGCCTTTGCGTGCGGCAATCGGGAACGCCTCGCTAAATGGGAAAAGCTGGTTGTATTTTTCAAGCACTGGCAACAGCAGCCGTTTGTCCGACATCTTATCGATCTTATTCAGAACCAACAAAGTCTTGCCGGCTTTATTTAGAGCACTCAGTGCGTGTTCGTCTTCTTCATCAATGCGCTTGGTGGTATCCGCTACATAGATCACCAAATCGCGATCTTGCAACGCACCGCGCACGGTATCCATCATGCGCTTGTTAAATAAGTTGTCGGACTTATGAATACCGGGCGTATCGATGAAAATCACTTGCGCTGCAGACGTAGTCATGACGCCTTGGATAGACGTTCGCGTGGTTTGCGCTTGATGCGCGGTGATGGCCACCTTTTCGCCCACCAGCGCATTTAAGAGGGTTGATTTGCCGGCATTGGGCCTGCCTGCGATGGAGACAAAGCCCGCGCGATGAACAAGCGCGCTACTCACTGTGTCACGCCCACGGGCGTTGGTTCCACCCTGGAAATACGCACTTCTTCTACGCGACGTTCGTTGCCTGCCAACACTTCAATGCGAATACCACCTTGTTCCGCGGTCTCCCCCACTTGCGGCACATGGCCTAACCATTCGGCCACTAGGCCGCCCACGGTTGTCGATTCCGTATCGCCATCGGGCCGGAAATTGAATAGATCTTTGAGGCGGTCCAAATCCAGACTGCCCGGGGCTATAAACACATGTTCACTTTCTTGCTTCACATCGCGCTCGGGCTCATGCTCGTCACGAATTTCACCTAAAATTTCTTCCACTAAATCTTCCATGGTAGCCAAGCCGGCGGTGTTGCCGTATTCATCCACCACCACCACCATGTGCGAACCATCGCGCTGCATTTCACGAAGCACGTCGGAGCCCGGCTTGGTCTCGGGCACGTGCGGAATGGGCCGGATCAGTTCCTTCAGCGGCTTCGTCTGGCGCTCTTCCGGATCCAGTTCGAAAATGTCGCGCACATGGATGAAGCCAATGATGTGGTCGATGCTGTCCTGGTAAACCGGCACGCGAGAGAACTGCTCGTGAATGACTAACTGCCGCAGATCTTCAATGGATCGGTCTTCGGAAATGGCGACGATATTAGGCCGCGGCGTCATCACTTCACGAATGCTTTTATCGCCGAAAGCGACAACGGATTGAATCAGCTTACTGTCTTCCTCGGCCAGAATGCCTTCCTCTTCACCCGCGGTGATGAGCGCATCAATGTTTTCGGCCGCGTCGGGAACATGCGTTTCGCCGTTGGGGCCGCTATCCAATTCCAGCATCAACGATTGAAAAATACTGACCAGTCCGACGAGCGGCGCAGCCAGCAACCCTAGCAGTTTCACGACCGGAAGCCAAGCTTTTAACCACTCGCCCTTGCTGCGGCGGTAGAGCAGGAAGGGCACAAAATAAATAGCCAGCAGCATGGCGAGGAGGCCGGCTCCGGCCGCTTCCAGAACGCTCTGCCAAGGCGGCGCTTCCGGGCGCACAAACGAGCACAGAAGGAGGACGCTGATCAAAATCAGACAAATGTTTTTCAGTAGCGAAAACGCCAGCGACCCGCGTTCTTGCTCCAGTCCGATTTCGGCAGACAGCTTCTCTCGAAAAAATTCCAGCGCTTTGGTTTCACGCCGCAATAGCCGCAAAGATTCTAAATAGAGGAGCTGCACGTAGGAAACAAAGCACAGCAGCAAGGTAAGGGCCAGCGCGACGCCAAAGCAAAGTAAGTTCATTTAGGCCGCCCCTTTCTTGCGCTGCTTCGCCACTCGTTTGCCGGAACGGGCCGCGCGCGCAATCAGCGTTTCGGGCAAATGGAATTCCGCCCGCCAGCGCTTCTCTTCGCGCGCCATGTTCGCATCGCCACGTGTGTGATCATAGCCCAGCAAATGCAGCGTGCCGTGCAACAGCAAAATCTTCACTTCTTCAATCCAGGTATGACCAAATTCCGCCGCCTGCGCCGCCGCCCGTTGCATAGAAATAGCGATCTCGCCCAATTCCGGCTTGGACGCAGTATTTGGAAAAGAAAGAACGTCTGTGGGGTAATCATGCCCCAAAAAATCACGGTTCAATTGCCGCAAATGCGCGTCGTCCGCCAGCAGGCAAATTAACGGCCGCCCTTCGGCGAGGCGCAGGCAGAGCGCACGCACAAATTCTGTCAACTCGCGTTTCGCAGCGGGTTTGGGCTTCAATTCAGCGGGAATGGCTCCGAAGAGCAATGTACTGCCGGAGGAAGTCATGTGTCAGGCGAGGGGAAACTCGGGAATTTCCACGGTGGTGTTCTGCGGCGGCTCCGCCACAGGCTCAACCGCCGGTTCGTTGTTTAACTTGAGCGCCAGTTGACGGCCGGCGCCAATCTGTTCGTTATAACGGTCGTACGCTTTGACAATGCGCTGCACCAGCGCGTGACGAACCACGTCTTTATCGTCAAAGGCCACGAAGGCAATGCCTTCCACGCCGCGCAAAATTTCAACAGCCTGGATGAGGCCGCTCTTCTTGCCGCCGGGCAAATCGATCTGCGTTTGATCGCCCGTCACCACCATCTTCGAGTTAAAACCCTGGCGCGTCAGAATCATCTTCATCTGTTCGCTGGTAGTGTTTTGCGCTTCGTCCAAAATGATGAAGCAATCGTTCAGCGTTCGACCACGCATAAACGCCAGCGGCGCAATTTCAATCACGTTGCGCTCCAGCAGCTTTTCCACTTTTTCGGAATCGATCATGTCGAACAGCGCGTCATAGAGTGGACGCAGATAAGGATCGATCTTTTCCTGCAAAGTACCTGGAAGAAAGCCCAGGTGCTCACCGGCTTCGACCGCTGGCCGCGTCAATACAATGCGGCTTACGCGCTTATTCAGCAAATCGGCCACTGCCATGGCGACAGCTAAATAAGTCTTGCCGGTACCCGCAGGGCCAATGCCGAACGTTAGATCGTGATGCTCAATGGCGTCAATATACCGCCGTTGATTGACCGTCTTCGGCGCCAAAACCTTTTTGCCGAACGAACGCGATTTGCCGCTTTCCACCAAACGCCGCAACGACACGCTCGCGTCGGAAGTGACCACGCGCATGTAACTATTCAGGTCGCCGTTATTAAAGGCATGCCCTTCGCGCACTAGATCCGCGTAATCGGCCAAAATTTGCTCGGCGCGTTTGACTTGCGCTTCTTCGCCCTCCAGTTCGAGCGTGTCGCCATCAAGCAGACGCGTACGTAGGCCGAGGGCGCTCTCCAGCAGGCGTATATTTTCGTCGTGTGTGCCAAACAGCGACTCGATACCGCGGGATATCTGTATGCAGGACTTCATTAATTAATTGGATGGACTAGCTAGTGAGGACACGTTTGGGATTGAGAGGATAAATTGGTGTTTGGAATTCGCCGCACTGCGACGGAGGACGGGACGACGCCTTACATTGTTCCTTTGAACCCACGGGCGAGGACGCCAGCAGCTCATCTCTCTTAATATACCAGAAATCCAGGGGGTATATGGGCGCGGCCAAGACGCTCTCAGTATTCGTTCATGGCGCCAGCGCGTGCCGCAAAAACGCCCATTGCTCGCCGGCTTGTGCCCGGGGTCGGTGCAATGAGCTGATCGAGCGTGGAAAAAACATACTCAATCGGGCCATCCGCTTGATCGGGTGCCTGGTTCTGCCCCGCTTGCTGGCGGTTCATGACAAAGGCGTTCATAATGGCCAAACTCACCTGCAAAGCCATCTCACTATGCAGCACGCAAGACAGCATGGCGGTACCGCGCTCGGTAAACACGGTGGGCAAGGTGCGCCGTTTCTTGGCCACCGGCGTCAAAGTTTCTGTTTCCGCCGCGTCGAGCTGAAACATAAAATCTTCGGGGAACCGTTGATGATGCCGGCGAACCGCCAGATTGAGAGTCTTCATCGAGACCTGATAAAGATCGGCCAAATCCGAATCGATCAAAACTTTTTGGCCGCGAATCTGGTAAACACGGCTTTCAATAAGACGGGAGGGGTTGATACCGGTACTGCTGCGAGTAAAGCTGGACATGCAATTTCCCACACACACTGGATAGCTGCCGCCGCTCGAAGACCTCTGGCACCGTGTCAGCTTTTGGCACGGCGGCCAGATCTAAGCACTCAAAACGCGGAGCGCTCCTAAGGGAAGGATACTACGCGCTGGCGAACTTGCGTTTGCGCAATTCGTCAAATCCGACGGCGGCAATAATCACCGCGCCAATGGTCACTTGCTGCCAGTAAGGATTAATACCTAATAAGTCGCTTCCGTTGGAAAGCAAGCCTATAATGAAGGCACCAATCAGCGTTCCGATCACGCTGCCTTCCCCGCCCTGCAAACTGCCGCCGCCAATCACCACCGCCGCAATGGCCTGAAGTTCGTAGCCTTGTCCGGCTGTCGGTTGGCCCGTCATTAAACGCGACGCTTCCACCATGCCGGCCAAACCCGCAACAAGCCGGCAATTGCGTAAACGCAAACCAGGTGAAATTTAATTGGTACGCCGCATAGTAAGCCGCGCTTTGGTTACTGCCAATGGCAAACGCATATCGGCCGAGCTTGGTATGTTCCAGCACGAAATGCATGAGAACTGCGCAAACGGCGAGCACCCAGAGCGAAAAGGGAACACCGAGCAAGTTGCCGTCACCCAGATAAGAAAACTTGTCAGGAATATCATGCACTGGCAAGCCTTTCGATTTGACCAACGCCAGGCCGCGAAATGCTTCAAG
>CAWJBS010000150.1:0-19970 GCA_963840845.1 Bryobacterales bacterium | reverse complement strand
GCGTCGAAAATCGGTTTGTAATTCGGTTGTCCGTGCCCCACCTCCGTTGGCTTCGGCTCCTGTGGACCCACTAGATGCAAATTCGCTGGCCCCGCTTGAAACGCCTTAATATGAAGCAGCCGGATGCGCTCCGGATACTTCTCTAAAAACTTCACCGGATCATAACCCGCCGCCGCCACCCACCCGCAATCCATTTCGAATTTCACCTTCGCCGGGTCCGTCTCCGCCAGCAGCATTTCATACGCCGTTGTGTTCCCAAACTTCTTGAATTCAACATTGTGGTTGTGATACGCGTATGTCAATCCATGCTTCGCCGCTTGCGCTCCCAGTTCGTTCGCCATGCCCGCGCTCTTCTTCCAATCCTCCGCCGTCATCCCTTCCACCGCATGCACCAAGTGCTCCCAATCCAGCGACCCTTGCGGAATCTTCGCCAAAATCGCCAGCGGCGCATTCAATGACGTCACAACATACCCCGCCCCCAACTCCGCTGCGAATTTCATAACGTCTTCCGGTGGCTGCGTTACATCGAACACATGCACGCTCCGGCAATGCAAACCACTCCGATGCAGCGCCGTCTTCCACTCCCCCGCGCTCTTGCCATAAGTAGCCGCAATCTCCACTTCTTTAATGCCAATGCGCGCCACTTTCTGTAAGGTCCCGTCAAAGTCTTTGCCTAACTCCGCATCCACCATGTAGAGTTGCAACCCAATCGGCTTGCCCAAAGGATTGCCAAAGCCACTCCGCAAAGAAACCCCACCCGCCGCCAGTCAACCCCGCCACAAATCGCCGTCTCGAACTCAACATCTTAGGAACCTATCACACGCTACGCCCTTCCGGGGCAAATTTCGGCTAAACTAAGCAAGCCAGTATCTCTATGAAGTCGAAACCGAAGAAAGCCGTCGAAGGATTCTCCGCCGAAGAACGCGCCGCCATGAAGGAACGCGTCCGCGAACTCAAGGCCCCCGGGCGCACCAAAAAAGCCGGCAGCGAAAAAGATGTCCTCGCTCAGATTGCCGACATGCCCGCACCGGACCGCGCCATGGCCGAGCGTCTGCACGCCCTCGTGAAAGCCAACGCGCCAGATCTCTCGCCGCGCACCTGGTACGGCATGCCCGCTTACGCCAGAGAAGACAAGATAGTCTGTTTCTTCCAAAGCGCACACAAATTCAAAACGCGCTATGCCACTCTAGGCTTTACCGATAAGACGAATTTAGACGAAGGCAGCATGTGGCCAGTCGCCTTCGCACTGAAGCAGTTGACCGCCGACGACGAGCTGAAAATCACGGCGCTCCTCAAAAAAGCGCTACGCTGAACAGGCCTCCTCTCTTCGCCTTTAATTCGCTTCCGCTCGCCAAAAATCGCCGTTTCTTCGCCTTGGCCCTACACCCCGTTGTGGAAACGGCCGATGATCCACACTATAAGAAGCTAATGCGAAGCACCGCTGAAATCAAATTTCGTGTCCGTCAGGAAGCCGCCAATCTCTACATGGCCGTTGTTCCCCCGCGTTTGCGTGGCGACGAGTTACTAGCCGTTACCTCGCCACTTTCCTTGCCTGATCCTCGCCCTGCAGCTACTGCCCTCCGCGGTTCACTATTTGAGTTCACCGTACTCGCCACCGCCCAAAGCCTGCTCGCCCACCGCTTCCCCTTACTGGGACTCACCATCGAAACCGGTCCTAATATAGATTGGCGTCGCGACTACGTCTCGCAAAAAACCTCTGCCCCGAATTACTTCCGTCGCGTCAAATATCTGAGTTTCGAAGCAGTGGGCGACCACAAATTCATCTGGGAACTCAACCGTCATCAACATCTTGTTCTCCTGGCCCAAGCCCATCTGCTTACCGGCAAACCCGAGTATCTTAACGAGATCTTCGCTCAGCTCGAATCCTGGTTCACCCAAAACCCTTTTCAACGCGGCATCAATTGGACCAGCGCTCTCGAAGTGGCTTTCCGGGCAATATCTTGGATCTGGCTCTGGCAATTTATCGGCGAAGCCATGCCCCCTCAACTCCGTGAACGCTTCCTCACGTCGCTGTATCAACACGGCTGCTATCTCTTTGAAAACCTGTCCGTCTATTTCTCCGCCAATACCCATTTGCTGGGCGAAGCCGTTGCGCTCCACGCCCTCGGCACGCTTTTCCCAGTCCTTTCCCAACGGCTCAATCCTGGCAGCAGCGTGGCGGCCAAATCGTGGAAGAACAACTGGCGGCCCAAATCAATCCCGATGGTTCCCACTTTGAACAGTCCACTTACTATCACGTATACGCGGTTGATTTCTTCGTCTTTTACTATTTGCTGGCCGGCAAACCGGCGCACCTTGAGCCGGCCATCGTCAAGACGGCGGAGTATCTTCACTGGCTACTCGGGCCCGCTCGCCGCATCGCCTATTTTGGCGACGATGATGGCGGCCGCCTGTTCCATCCTCAAGGCCGCCGCGACGAATTCGGACGCGCGACTCTCGCCACCTGCGGCATCCTGTTTAACCGCGAAGAATGGGTCGGCACTCGCGAGGATATAGCCGTGCAAGCCGCCTGGTGGCTCGGTGCAAAGGCGCTTTCCGAGGGCGGTTCTTCTGCAGCTCCGCCTCAAGGGTCGCAAAACACTTTCCCGACGCGGGAGCAATCTTTTTGCAATCCAAAGATCTCTACGTGCAGTTCGACGCCGGTCCGCTCGGTTGGGCCGGTGCCGGCCACAGTCACGCCGATACTCTTAGCTTCGTTGTCTGGCGAAACAACGAATTGCTTCTCAGCGATCCCGGAACCTATACTTACATTGGTAACCCCGTTGATCGCGAACGCTTTCGTGGCACCGCTGCTCACAACACCATCAACATCGATAGCCTCTCTCAAGCCCAACCCGCCGGCCCCTTTCGCTGGGCTGACAAACCGGCTGTCCAACTGCGCTCCTTTATCGCAAGCGAAAATGGCGGCGTCATCGACGCTATCTGCGAATATCGTGGCTTTACCCATCGCCGGCGGCTCCGTCTCGACGATACGCGAACTCATGGTCCTCGATGAAATCTCAGGGCCGCCCGGCGAACATCAGATCAACCAGTTTTGGAATCTTGGACCAGCAGCTGATCAAGTGCACTTGTCTTTTTCCCATCCTTGTACTGAAATTCCGGCCGAATTTTCGCCGGCCTATGGCGTCAAGGTGCCGGCCCGCGCCCTCCTCGTCCAAAGTCGCGCTTCCTTACCCGCCGCCTTAGCCATGTCCCTCGACGCCCGAGAAAAGCACGACATTACGGTCGATTATGCCCGACAAATGTTCGATAATAAGGTATCGAACTTCCACACATCTTAATGTTCCGCTCGTGTTAGACCGATTAGGTTCAAAGAAACCAACTAAAAAATAAAGAAACAGAGATAGAATCACGTGAGCATCAGCTTTACTCCTCAAAATATCGCCGTTGTTGGATTAGGTTATGTTGGTTGCGTTACTGCTTCCTGCCTAAGTAGCCTCGGGCACACCGTCACGGGTGTTGATCGGGATGAGCATAAAGTCGGCAGTGTGCTCAGTGGCGTCGCGCCCTTCTTCGAGCCGGGATTGCCCGAAATTGTCAAATCGAGCGTCGCTGCCGGACGCCTGAGTGCTACCTCCTCTCTGGCCGATGCCATAAAAAATGCCGACATCGCCCTCCTTTGCGTCGGTACCCCTTCTGAAAAGAGCGGCAACTTAGGGCTCGACCAACTGCGTCGAGTGGTTGCCGAAATTGCTCAGAACCTCGACGGCCGTACCAAACCGCTCATCGTTGCAGTCCGCAGCACTGTTTTCCCCGGAACCTGCGAAGAAATTGTTATCCCTGCGCTAGGCGGCAAGGCGCAAGTTGTTTCGAATCCCGAATTTCTGCGCGAAGGCGTGGCCGTCAAAGACTTCATGGAGCCTTCTCTTGTCGTCGTCGGCGGTACAGATCACGCTTCTGTTGAGAGAGTCGCGAGCGTTTATCAGCCGCTCGGTTCTCAAGCCTGCCTTGTCACTTTGCGCACCGCTGAAATGATTAAGTACGCTTGCAACGCCTTCCACGCCGTCAAAATTGCTTTTGCCAACGAAATCGGCGCACTGAGCGAAAGTCTCGGCGTCGATGGCCGTGAAGTCATGGATACCGTTTGCAAGGACGTCAAGCTGAACGCCTCGGCCGCTTACTTGAAACCTGGCTTTGCCTTCGGTGGTTCCTGTCTTCCGAAAGACCTCCGCGCTTTGGTCTATCGCGCCAGCCGCCTCGATCTCAAGCTCCCTTTGCTCGAATCGTCTTTACCTTCCAACGAAAGCCATCTGGCCCGCGCCATTCACAACGTTCTCGACTTGCCGGCCAAGCGCATCGGCGTCCTCGGCCTAGCCTTCAAAGAAAATACCGACGATCTGCGCGAAAGCCCTGTTGTCACCCTCCTCGAGCAACTCATTGGAAAAGGCCGCGACCTCCGCGTCTTCGATCCTCACATTCGCCTCGAAGAGATTTATGGCAGCAACAAAAACTTCATTCTCCAGCAAATCCCGCACATCGGCCGCCTCCTCCAAGCCACTGAAGATAAGGTTATTGATTGGGCGGATCATCTGATTGTTGCTCAGAAACCCAACGCCGAACTGGCCGCTAAGATTACCGCGTCGGGCTTGCCAGTCCTTGATCTTGTGGGTTCAGCGCTCGGTAAGTCTTCCCCTGCCCCGGTTTCGGTCGGGTAGGAGATTGTTTTGACCGCTCCTAGCCCCGTCCCTGTCATGCTGATGATCCGTGAACTCGGCATCGGCGGATGCGAACGTGACGTCGCTAAGCTCGCTAAGTCCATCGACCGTTCTAAATTCCTTCCTCACGTAGCTTGCTTCGTCCCTGACGGGTTGCGCTCGGAGGAGGTGCGCGCCGCCGGCGTACCCATCGTCCATATTCCGGTCACTTCGTTTAAATCCTGGTCGCTTATTGACGGTGCTCGTATCATGCATCGCTACCTGCGCGAACATCAAATTAAAGTCGTTCACGCCTTCGACGTTCCGACGGTAATCCTGGGCATGCCGGTCGCCTACATGAGCCGCATTCCGGCCATCGTCTCCGCCCAATTAGGCCGCCGCGAACTCTATGACAGCCTCTCCCATAGGCTGCTGCGCATCACAGACCATCTTGCCCATGTCGTAGTCGCTAACTCCCAATCCACCCAGCAGTACCTCATTGATAGCGAGGGCATACCCGCTCATCGCACGTATCTCTGCCACAACGGCGTTGAGACTTCCCTCTTCCATCCTGCCGTCGAAACGAAACCAACCATCGTCGCCGACGCTCCATTGGTTATCGGCACTGTCTGTGCTCTCCGTCCTGAAAAGCGTCTCGACTTACTCATTCAAGCCTTCGCCCAAGTGCGCCATCTCCTAGCCGGGTATGAAGCTGCTGATCGTGGGCAGCGGCCCCACGCTTCCGGAGTTGGAATCTCTGCGCACCCAGCTCAACTTACGCGAAGATTGCATCTTCGAACCGGCCAAAACCGAAGTAGCTCCCTGGATGCGCGCCCTCGACATCTTCGTCATCTCCTCTGAAAGCGAAAGCTTCCCCAATGGCTTGCTCGAAGCTATGGCATGCGGCTGCGCCTCTATCGGCTCGCGCGTCGGCGGCATTCCCGAACTGATCAACCCCGGCGTCTCCGGCCTGCTTTTCGAATCGAAGAGTGTGCCTGATCTGGCAGTTGCTCTTACTCAACTCATCCAAGATCCAGCGCTCCGTGAACGCCTTGCTCAACAAGCCGCCATCGAAGCGCGTGACAAATTCTCTATCGAAGCGTTCGCCCGCCGCAACGAAGCGCTCTACGAAAAGCTACTCGCCGCCAAAGCTTAGCGTAAACTGCGATCCTTGGTGGTATTCGTATGCAATTTCGCCCTGCAATTGATTGGCAAGATCCGTCACCAATTGCAGCCCCAGCGTACCTGGATTATGAATATCAACCGTCGGCGGCAAGCCCAACCCGCTGTCCCAATAGCGCAGAATGAAACGCCCCGCCTCCTGATGAAAGTCGATCCGAATCTCACCCTTGCCCTGCGGAAAAGCATGCTTCACTGAGTTGGAAAGCAACTCCTGCAAAATTAACCCGCACGGGATCGCATCCCCCATCTTGAGCTTCACGTCCACCTCCGAGGTAAACCCTATCGCCGATGCGTCCGCTATGTAGGAACTAAAGAAGTAGCGTGCCAGTTCCTCCACATATTCCGAGAACTCAATCCGCGCCAGATCGTCCAAGTGGTAAAACTTCTCATGCATCAAGGCCATAGACCGGATTCGGTCGCGGCTTTCGTTTAACGCATTGTGGAACTCGCTGTCTTCAAACCGCTGCGCCTCAAGCGATAACAAGCTCGACACAATCTGCAGGTTGTTCTTCACCCGGTGCTGCACTTCCTGAAACAGGATATTCTTCTGTTCCAGAAGCCGCGCCAGATTCTCTTCGCTGCGGCGCAGCGCCAACTCAATCTGCCGCTGTTCCGTAATATCAACCATCACGCCAACTACGCCCTGAATCGCGCCGCTCGCATCTCGCACCGGCGATGCCGAGTTGAACACCGTACCCTTGCTTCCGTCAAACCGCTCCACATCGATGATCTCGCCCAACACAGTCTCACCCTGAAGCGCCCGCGTTCGCGGCCAGTCTTCTAAACGCATCCGTTCGCCCGTCCCGGCCCGCCAGCCCTTCAATTCCGGCAGCTTCTCCGCCAGGGTCGCAAAGTTCCCCGTCCGCCAGATCTTCACCGCTTCCGCGTTTCCCTCCAGCAGCTTATTATTCCGGTCCGCCAAGACCACGCCCGCCGGCATGGTTTGCAGAATGGCGCCTAATCGCCGCCGTTCCCGGTCAGATCCCGCCAGCGCCTCCGTCAGCCGCTGTTCTGCCTGTTTCTGTTCGGTGATGTCCAGGAGCACACCTAAAACCCGCAGCGCTTTGCCGCCGGCAAAGTAAACTCGCCGCCGCGCCACCAGCCACCGTATTTGGCCATTCGGATGAATGATTCGGTAATCCAACTCTCCCGGGTCGCCCTCGGCGGGCTGCAAGTCTTTCTCGCGCGCCTGCCGCACAAGCTCGCGGTCATCCGGATGCAACCGAGCCAGAAACTCGGATGTGAGAACATCCGTGTGTCCCTCCAGGCCGAGCAACTGCTTCGCCCGCTCGTCGAAGACAATCTTTTTCTGGTCTACGAGATCATTGAAAATACCGATGCGCCCCGTCTCCAGCGCCACGCGCAGTTTGTCCTCGCTCTCACGCAACGCTTCTTCCACCCGTTTGCGTTCCGTGATATCGCTCGCCACCCCAATCAGGCGCACAGGCCGTTGAGCTTCGTCGAAGTACACCCGTCCGTAGGTCTCGATCCAGCACACGCTCCGGTCCGCTAACCGGACTCGCATCTCGTGAGCAATTCGCCCATCGCCCTGCCCTGCGGTGGCAAGCTTTGTCGCTTCCATCAGCTTTGCGCGCTCATCCTTGTCAACAATGCGCAAGAACTCTTTAAATGGCGCCGGACCGAAACCTGCGAGCCCCAGTATTTCCTGGCAACGTTGGTCCCAAGTAAGTTGGTCCTGTTTTATGTCATAGTCCCAAGATCCAAGCCGCGCCGCATCCAGCGCTAAACGCCTCTGCTCGGCAACCCTTCGCGCTAACTCCTCAGCCTCACGCCGTTGCGTCTGATCCCGGCTGATGTTCAGAATGCCCACCGGCGCACCCGCCCGGTTACGCACCTGCACGTAACGGCTTTCAACAATGCAGCGCCGTCCATCTTTAGTCGTTTGCGCCAGTTCCCCATCCCAGCGCCCCGTCTTCGCCAGAGCCTCTTCAATCTGCCGCGGCACCTTTGCGTCTTCCGATTTCAAAATGTCCAGCGCCTGGCGCCCCAGCGCTTCGGCGCTGCTCCAGCCATAGACCTTCACGGCTCCGGCGTTCCAGCCGGTAATCACACCTTTCGGATCGAGCGTCACCACCGCATCGTTTGAGAAATCGATCAGATCAGCTTGCCTTTGCAACGCTTCCAGGCTGGTTTCGCGCGTCCGAATATAACGTTCGGCCGCTACTCCCGCAAATAGCAGCACAATCGACAGCAAGCTCGACGTCAAAATGAGAAGGGATCGCGTCCAATTCGCAGCTTCGGCGGCAGCATTGTCACGCACTGCCAACAAACGCCGTTCTTCGCCTTCGAACTCCCTGACTTGTGCCGTTAAGTCTTCCATCAATCTTCGGCCCCTGTCCAAGAGTCACCACACTTCCCATCGCCGCCGCGTGCCCTTCACTTACTGCTATTTTTGCCAGTTCCAGAACGGCCACCCGTTGACCCGCCAAGTCTCGTATCTTCGACAATCGAAGCTGCTGGCCGGGATTGTCATCGGTCAATTGCTGTAAGTGCTTCAGAAGCCTGGCCTGCGAAGTCAAACCGCGATCGTAGGTCTGCAGATAACGCCGGTCGCGCGACAGGACAAACGCGCGCATCGCACTTTCCACTTCACGCAAGCTTGATAGAAAACTCTCCGACGCGATCAACACATCATAAGGTGCTCCACCGATTGACCCGCCGCTTTGGAACGTTCAAAGCCGCTCCATAAAACCCAGCCAGATGACACAACCAACAGCATCATCGCGATAGGTCCAGCCACCAAGTTCAAACGATGTCTGCTTATCACAGCTAATTCTTTTCCTCGACAGCGGGCAGGGTAAAGATGAATTTCGCGCCTTGACCGGGCGATGATTCCGCTTGGATCGTGCCTCCCGCGCGTTCTACAATTCGCTTGCACACCGAAAGCCCGATACCGGTGCCTTCCACCTCGCGATTATGCAACCGCCGAAAGACGCCAAAAATCCGCTCCGCATAAGCCATGTCGAAACCGATCCCGTTATCGGCCACAACGAAAGCCAAAAGGCACCGGCTCGCTCAACTGAAATGTTCACCTGAGGCTTAACGTTCTTACTCCGGAACTTCAGTGAGTTGCCAACCAGATTCTGAAATAGTTGCACTACTCTTGATTCCGACACCGCCACCACAGGCAAACGCCCAAAGCTTATGTCGGCACTCGTCTCGTCAATAAGGGCATGCAGTGATTCGCTCACAGCCGACATCACCTGGCTGCAGTCAGCCTCCGAAACGGCTTCGTCGTCCTGTGCCAAACGGCTGTAATCCAGCAAACCGGCAATCATATTTCGCAGGCGGTCAGCGCTGTTCTTTACAAAGAACAGCATGCGCTCTTGCGGTCCAGTCACCTTCTGCGCCAAATCGCGTTCAATCAGCTCTACATTACAGACCAAGGTGCGCACGGGTTCTTGCAAATCATGCGCAATCGTATACGCGTAGGCCTGTAAATCGGCGTTCGAACGTCGAGTTCCTTCTCTTTGGCCAGTAACGCGTCTTCCATCTCCTTGCGGCCGGTAATGTCAACCTCTGTGCCGATGATTCGCAAGGGCTGCCCATCGCCATCGCGGTAAACACTCGCACGCACCTGCACCCAGCGGACCGGCCCATCCTTGACGGGAAGGCGATGCTCCCAACTTTCCTCAGCCCGGTCGGACCGAATCCAGTCGCTAAATCGCTCTTGCATGATTTTTTGCTCGGCCGGATCCGTTGCACCCCACAAGTCGTCAATATCTTTGATGCTGCCGGCGGGAGCCTGCCGCATTTCTTCTAATTCAGGGGTAACATACAGTTCAGCGGTTTCGCGGTTCCAGTCAAACACCCCCACCCGCCCCGCTCGCTGCGCAAGCTGTAAGCGCGTGTTCGCCTCGCGCAAGCGAGTCTCTGCCCGGTGCTTGTAGACCGCGGTTTCAATCGCCGCCACTAATTCGCGATTCTCAAAAGGTTTGAGAATATAGCCAAACGGTTCCGTGGTTCGCGCCCGCGACAGCGTCGCGTTGTCCGAATGGCCGGTTAAGTAAATAACAGGCAGGTTAAAGGACGTTCTTAGTTCGCGCGCCGCATCGATTCCGTCCGGCACTCCGTTCAGCCGGATATCCATTAACACGATATCGGACAGTCGCGTTGGGCCGACTGGAGCGCCTCGCCTTTCGAGGACGCAGTCCCCGTCAGATGATAACCAAGATTAGTGAGCCTGACCTGCAGGTCACGCGCTACAATTCTTTCGTCTTCGACGACCAGAATTTTGAGTTTCCTCGGAGTCTCTGGGTCAGTCCCAGCTTTGCTCTCAGCCTGCTTCAGACCGCGCGGTTGATTTGACAAAATCCGCGACAGCGAAGCTCTGAGTTCGCTGTCGCGGGCACATCGGTAGACGGCATCCTACGGGAAAACTCCTTTGCTGAACGTGCGTTACTAATATCCACGGCCGAAACGGACTCGGCGGCGTCCAAATAAACAGGCTTTAGCGCAGGAAAGCCCTCCGAAAACAAAAATAGCGAGCACAATTAAACAGCCCATCCCCAGAAATTTCAAAAAGCTGTCGCGCGTTTGGGGCACGCTCGAAGGGGCATAGGGCGGAACGATCTCAGGCTGGCTGGGAGGCGGAACGGAAGGCTCGGCTGCGGCGGCAAGCGGCGTTCCGCAATTGGCGCAAAACCGCACCCCTCCCTCATTTGCCGTTCCACAATTAGGACAATACATAAAATCAGTCTACTCCGCACTTCCTCTGCCTCGTTTTACCTTTGCTGATCGTTCAGCAAAACTAAACAATTCATCTGAAAACTTGTGTTGACGGTCTTACGGATAGAAGGTATATACTAAGTTCGCTTTAGCAAACTTACGGAGTGTAACTGCATGAAGTCCAAGCTGATTTCTCTTTTTCTTCTGATTGCCATTGGGCTTCCCATTTGGGCCCAAGATACCCGCGGCAAAGTGCAAGGAACTGTCTCTGATCAATCCGGCGCGGTCGTTCCCAATGTTCCGGTCATCCTCCGCGATACTGAGACGAACGTTCAAGCCTTGACGCAAACCAATCAGGAGGGTCACTATCTCTTTAACTTCGTGATTCCCGGCAGCTACACCGTCACCGTCGAAACAGCCGGGTTTCGCACCTTTATTCAAAAGAACATCCACGTGGAAGCACTCAGCGATATCACGGTGAACGCCAATCTTCTCGTGGGTAACACGGGCGAATCGGTCACGGTGGAAGCCACTCCTGTGGCAGTCGAATTTAATACGTCTACCATGTCGAATACGGTGGACACTAAGATGGCCAACACGCTGCCCTTGGTAAGCCGCAATCCGTTCCTATTCGTCGAATTGAATCCGGCTGTCGTCCTAACCTCGACAACCCAGCAAGAACCCTTTCACTTCTGGGCTGGATCGCAGTTTGACGTCGGCGGCAACACCAATGATAAGAACGATATCCTCTTAGATGGCACGCCGTCTATGACGACGCAAAAGTCAAGCTACACACCGCCGCCCGATGCCGTTGAACAAGTTAACCTGCAGCAGAATTCCGTTGACGCCGAATACGGCCACAGCGCGGGCGGCGTTCTGGCCATGCAACTGAAATCCGGCACCAATGATTTTCGTGGAACCGCTTACTTCGTCGGACGCAACCCCGACCTGAATGCCATGGCCGACCGCGTAACGGGTGCCGCTAACAATACCCGCCAAAGCAGTTACGGGGCTACCTTGGGCAACCCCATTATTCGCAACAAGCTTTTCAATTTCTTCGCCTATGAAGGAATGAAAATCAGCAGTCCCCTTTCTATCATCGACACGCTGCCTACCGCGGCGCAGCGTAATGGCGATTTCTCCCAAACGCTCAATACCGTTGGTGGCTTGGACACGATTTACGATCCCTGGAGCACCGTCACGAGCGGCAGCACCGTCACACGCACGCCCTTTGCCAACAACACCATTCCTACCAGCAGGATTGATCCTACAGCGGCGCTTCTCATGAAGAGTGTTTGGCAGCCGAACAACGCGGGCAGCGAACCCACCGCCAGCAACAACTTCAAAGCTGGCTATGCCGACCCCTACAACTATTGGAATTTGATGAACCGGACCGATTACAACATCTCCGATAAAGTCAAAGCGTTTGGCCGCTACAACATTCTGCGCACGACAGAGGCCATTCAGGATTACACCGGCGGATCGTCGCTTCTCCCCTTATATGGGTCGGTCCGAAACGCGACCAGCTTCGCCGGTGACATCGTTTACGCCATCAACCCGACCACCGTACTGGATATCCACGGTGGATATAACGCCATCAACGATTCCTTTGGTTACCCGAACCGTAACTTAACAACGTCGGACATAGCCAGCATTTGGCCGAGCAGCAACTGGTATTCCTCCTACGTCGGCAGTCTGCCGCATATCTACATGCCAGGCTTCACCGTGAACCAGGGATCGGGCACGGCCATGGGTGTTTCCAGGCTATTGGTATCAAACGCCCAACTCCTACAACGTGGAGTCAAAGATTTCGAAGAACGTCGGCCAGCACTACATGAAGGTAGGCGCTGAATACCGGCGCGAAAACGTGAACGCGGCACGGCCTTCGCTGGCGAGCTTTGCCTTTAATCCAGCTCTCACCGCCAACACCTATAACTCACCCAACACCAACCTGAGCGGAAATGGTTGGGCCACCTTCCTTCTTGGCGCGCTCGATACCGGATCGACAGCCTCCACCATTCCGATTCAAATGCCCCGTAACAACTTCTTCGGAGCGTTTTTCCAGGACGACTTCCATGTTAGCCGCCGGGTCACCGTCAACATTGGTCTGCGCTATGAGTTCTTCGGCGGCTTAACCGATCCCAGTCACCGTTTAAGCACCTATCTCGATCTCACCAACCCGATTCCCCAACTCTCCGGCGCCAACACTCCGGTATTGCCGTCACTGGCACAGACACTGAGCACCACCACACCGACTTATAACGGCGCCTGGAACTTCACCAGCGCCAGTCACCCTAATTCGTGGAACCCGCCGAAGCTGCTGCTGGAGCCCCGTGTGGGCATCGCCTGGAAACTGAATGACAAAACAGCCTTGCGCGCCGGCTGGGCTCGTTACATTGTGCCTGCGACGTTGACTGATTCGTTAAACATACTCGGAAGCGTTCCCTATCCCGGTTATGCCGCTACATCCACCGTGGTGGGACCACTGCAAGGCATTCCGCAAGCAACCCTGGCTAATCCTTTCCCCGGCGGAGTGGTCGCGCCAACCGGAAATTCGTTAGGCCGTTATACGGCGCTGGGCGACACAGCAACGTTCTTCGATCAGAACTTCAACCCCGGTGTAAACGATCGAATCAATATCAGCGTTCAACGCCAGTTACCGGGCCAGATGCTGCTTGATACAACCTTCTTCGCCAACATCAGCCACAACTTGCCCTACTCGCAGGACATCAACCTGGCTGATCCGCGGATTGCTTTCGCCGTAGGCAACGAGGTCAACACGTCTGTAAAGAACCCGTTCTATAACCTTCTGCCGGCGTCAGAAATGCCCGGCCAGTTGCGAACACAGGCCAACGTCGCCGTCAGTCAACTGTTGCGGCCATACCCGCAATACAGCGATCTTTGGGAAGCGCTGATCGGCGGCCGCGGCGATCACTACGAATCGCTGCAAATCTCATTGCGCCGGCCATTCGCGAACGGCTTAAATCTGAGCCTTGGTTACAACTACAATCACGAAGTGGATCAGGAATACTATGATGCCACTGCCGAATATCTCCATCAATTCTCATGGACGCCAACACAGACTCCGCACCAGCGACTCACCATCGCCTCGGTTTATGAACTGCCGTTCGGCAAGAACCGTAAGTTTATGAGCAACGCCAACTGGCTTGTTGATAACGCCTTTGGCGGCTGGGCTCTGAGCGGCATCTATACTTACAACTCGGGTCTACCCTTGCGCATTGGTTCGACCTCCACGACAGGGACGAGTCAGAGTTCCTATACCGCCACGTCTCTCACTGCGGCGCCCATCGCTAACGGCACCGGAGCGCTGATCAGCGCCGATCCGACGCTGTCAAATCCAACCATGAATATGTGGTTCAATACCAGCGTCATTAAGCCGCTGCCGGCATTCACGCAAGCCATTAACCCGGTACAGTTTCCCGATTGGGTCGGTCCGCGTTTTGTGAATGTGGATCTGGCGCTAGCCAAACAGTTCCGCATCAAAGAACGTCTTCACATGGAACTACGCATTGATGCTTTCAACGTGCCCAATACGTTGACTCCTGCTAACCCGATCACTTCGCCCACCAACACAAACTTCGGAAAATCGATTGACGCAGCGGCCGGTACTTACGGGCGCCAGATCCAATACTCTGGTAAATTTATTTTCTGAGCTTTTTCTTAATAGCGTTGTTCGCGACCGCCGCTTCTGACTACGCAGGGGCGGCGGCTTGCCAAAAGTGCCACCCCGCGGATTTCGCCGCCCAGTCACAAAGCGCTCATTCTTCTGCGCTGGCCCGTTCCAACCCTTCTCAACCCGGCGAATGGGCGTTTGGAGCCGGTAGACAGGCGATTACATTTGTGAAGCGCCAAGATGCGGACCGCTATCTGGAGCTAGGCGAAACATGGTTCCGTCAGATCGATGGCTTCTCACTCACACCCGGCCATCGCAACCCGGATGGCGTACTCTATCGAACGTTCGACCCTTCAGCCGCCATTCTCCGCTGCTTCTCCTGTCACTCCACCGGTCCCGTTTCGCTCGACGCCACTGAGGCCATCGTGCCGCTGGAACTCGGCGTGCGCTGTGAAGCTTGTCATGGAACCGCAGCCGCCCATGCCGCCGATCCTACCGGTCACGCCGTGCGCGACCCAAAGCGACTAACACCGGATGAATTGAACGCGCTCTGTGGCGAGTGCCACCGCATGCCAGCGGCCGCCGGAGATTCAACCGATCTGCATAACCCGTGGAACGCCCGCCATCAACCATTAATGCTGGCCGCCAGCGCTTGTTTCCGTAGCGGCAAATTGAGCTGCGTCACCTGTCATTCGCCGCACGCTCCTTTAGAAACCAACTTAGCCGCATACAACAAAGTTTGCCAGAACTGTCACGCGCAGGTTCACCACAACCAACCGCTGAACGGTCAGTCCTGCGCCGGCTGTCACATGCCTCGCGCGCGGCCACTTCCCAACCTAAGCTTCGCGAATCACCGCATTGCCGTTTATTTGCCCAGCGACGGATGACGCCTATTTCCCATCGCCGCTGAGCCGGCGTTCCAATTGTTCGGCTTCGCTGAGACGCCCTCGCTCGCGCAAGAATGTAGCCAGAGTCTTCATATTGCCTAAAGTTTCCGGATGGTTGGGCCCATACGCCGCTTCATCAATCGCCAGAGCTTGGCGATAAAGCTTCTCGGCATTTGCGGGGTTTTTGCTGGCACGCAGGGCGTCTGCCAGCGTGCTAGCCGCCGCAGCCGTACGCGGATGCTGGGGGCCCAAAGTAGCCTCAAAGTTGGCTAACGCCAGTTGCCCCAGTTTCACCGACTCACCCACCCGCCCCACAGCCAGTAATTCTCCCGAAAGATTCACCTCTGTGGTTGCCGTCTCCGGATGATTCTCTCCTAAAGCTTGGCGATTGATCGCCAGAGCGCGCTCGAGCAGCGACACGGCAACGGGAGGATCGCTCACCAGCGCTAGAGAGTTGAGTCGGACAGCAACCCGTTCCGCCATCTTCCCGTTGACTAACTCTTCTTTCTCTAAAGCCAGTTCAAATAGCTTCGCCGCTCCGCCCCGATCGCCTGCCGCCTCGCGCATGTCTCCCAGCGCGGCATAAGCACGCGCCGCCAAGGCATAGTCAGGGCTAACCGAAACACGTCTCCAAAGAGATTCCGCGTCTCCGGGAGCACTAGCTTCCGCAAGGCTGGCGGCGTCGGCGAGCGTCTGCGGATTTTCGCCACCCAGCGCTTTTTCATCAATCGCTAGCGCTTTATCCAACGCCTCCCGCGCTGCCTCAGGATCTTTACCCCATTTACGGAGATAGAGACCGAGATCGCGCGCCGCAGCCGCGGTGCGGGCATCAGCTAAACCATAAACGTGTTCCCGCTTGGCAAGTGCGCCTTCATAGAGGCGGCGCAGCGCCTGCGGGTCGGGTTGAATGGCCCAGCCCAAGCGCAAAAGCGGTAGAAGTAAAAGGAGGCAGCGCAGCATATAGTGACTTTGGGGTGTCAGTGGTCGTAAGATGGACAGAACCTAAGATAACTCAAAGGACATCGACAATGTTTTCTTCTATCGTGAAGAACTGGAACGCCGTGAACCGCCGCGAAATGTTCCGACAAGGTGGACTTCTAACGGTGCTGGAGCGGCTCGCCGTGCGCCTGCGATCGCTTCCGTAAAAACGCCCCCACCGGCGCCCGTGAAAACGTTTGAAGAGATGGGGACGCTTTATCGAGCTATCGGCGTGCGGCCCGTCGTCAACGCCAGAGGCACGTTCACCATCATCACCGGATCGCAAACATTGCCGTCGGTGAAAGAAGCAATGGACGAAGCTTCGCGCAGCTTCGTGCAAATGGATGAACTAATGGACGGCGTGGGTAAGCGGCTGGCCGAATTGACGGGCGCACCTTGGGGTATTGTCACAGCTGGTTGTTGCGCGGCGCTCGCCCACTCTACTTGTGCATCCATTGCGGGCACGAACCCGGAACGCATGCAGCGGCTGCCCGATTTGACGGGCATGAAGAATGAAGTCATTATTCCTGAATATTCGCGCAACGTTTACGACCACGCCATTCGAATGGTGGGCACGAAAATCATCACCGTCCACGACAAAGACGAACTCGAAAGAGCATTCAACGATCGAACGGCCATGGCTTACATCCTGGCGGGACCAGGAGATGAAGGGCCGCTGGGCA
Source organism: Bryobacterales bacterium (assembly GCA_963840845.1). Taxonomy (GTDB): domain Bacteria; phylum Acidobacteriota; class Terriglobia; order Bryobacterales; family Bryobacteraceae; genus Bog-105. Next base: position 3,262 of record CAWJBS010000150.1, on the reverse strand, counting down.
CCGCGGTGGTGGCCGAAGCATGCAAACGTCACAATGTTCCGCTGATTGTGGACGCAGCGGCCGAGATACTGACGATACCCAACGTACACCTGCAGCGCGGCGCAACGGCGGTTGCTTATAGCGGCGGCAAATGTATTCGCGGCCCGCAGGCGGCAGGTCTGCTGTTAGGCGATAAGAACTTACTGCAAGCCGCCTGGGTCAACAGTGCTCCGCATCATGCGTTTGGGCGCGCTCTCAAAGCCGGCAAAGAAGAAATTATGGGCATGCTGGCCGCCGTGGAAGCGTGGGTGAAGCGTGACTACGATGGCGAAATGAAGCTTTGGGAATCCTGGCTGGATGGCATTGCCACGAACCTGAAGAGGATCCCTGGCGTGACCACTCGCATTGAGCCGCCCGAGGGGCTCTCCAACAAAACCCCCATTCTCCGCATTGAATGGGACGGCGCGCAACTCGGCATTACCGGCGAAGATGTCCGCGCGCATCTGTTAGACACGGAGCCGCGTGTGGTGCTGGGTAGTTCGCACGGCCGGCGTCCCGATCAGATGGCAAGCGGCGTTTCCGTTACCCCTTATATGTTGATGCCCGGCGACGACAAGATTGTGTCAGACCGGCTGCATCAAGTCTTAAGCAAGCCACCGAAACTTGAGCCGATACCCGAGCCGCCACAAGGTGAACCGGCCTTAGTGGAAGGTCAGTGGCACTTGGATATGCAATTTGACCGCGGCACGGCAACCCACACGCTGATTTTCGAACAGGCGGGCGGCGATTTAGTAGGCACGCACAATGGCGAATTTGTGACTGGCGATTTACAAGGAAAGCTGCATGCTAACCAGATCAAGTTCCGCAGCACCCAGCGCATTGAAGGGCAGCTGCTGAGTTACGAATTCAACGGCACTGTGGATGGCGATAAAATGGGCGGCGATGTAGGCTTGGGAGAATATGGCAGTGCCCGCTGGACCGCGCATCGCTTCCAATATCACACACCGGGCGGCGTAGTGCGGCCGGTGAAACGTTCGTGAAAACCAAAGGAGAAATTAGTTTGCCAAAGACCGATCGAAGAAGTTTTCTTGCCAAGAGTGCCGCCGCTGCGGCCGCCACAGCCACCGCGGGTGCAGTGAGCGGCAGCGCCGCGCCCAAGGCGCAAGGCAAGCGCACCATATGGGCCAATGGCAAGGCACCGGATAAACCAGCTATGTTCCCGCCCGCGGTCGCCTACGGCAACTTAGTCTTCATTTCAGGCGTCGGCGCGCACGTGGGCAATGACATCACCGAGCACACGAAGATAGTGCTCGACCAGATTAAAAAGAATCTGGAAATGGCCGGGTCGTCCATGGAAAAGGTGCTGAAAGCGACAGTCTTCCTGGCGGACATCAACGACTACAAGGCGATGAACGAAGTCTATCTGGGCAGTTTCGGACCGGAACCGCCTGTGCGCACAACCGTCGCCGTGGCGATGCTGCCGGGTAAATCGCGCGTTGAGATTGACGTGATTGCCTATATATAAGCCGCTTCGTCATTGGCTCATAGCTTGTGCTGCGAATGTGGCTTGCGTTTTGGTCAGCATTCGCTATCTCGATCATCCGCTTGCCGATTTCCTTGAACTCCATTTTCGGCACACCGAAGGTTGGGTTGTGTTAGCGGTGCTGTTAAAGCCACTAATCGTTGTGGCTTTAGCGGCACTGTTGCTGCTTTTTTTGAGCGGCATCCCGCGAGTGGGAAATTGGATAAAGCCGGCGCTCGTTATTGCCTGGTCTGAGGTTTGGGCGTTAGCTACGGAATTTGTATTCAAACAGATCTTCGGACGGGCCTGGCCTGAGCCCACTTACATTCGCGATCACTTGGACGGCTTTCACTGGCTGCATGCGAGTGATGGCTGGACGGCATTTCCCTCTGGCCATGCCTTGAGTTCGTTTGCGCTGGCTGCCGTGTTTTGGTTCGCGATTCAGCGCTGGCGCGCGGCTGCCGTTGCCATTGCGGTGTTCATTTCTGCATGTATGGTGCTTTGCAACTACCACTGGCTATCGGACGTCATGGCAGGCTCGTTCCTGGGCTGGACGATTGGTTGGATTACCGCTACGGCTCCTTCCGTGTCGGATTCAAGGTATCCCAGCGCGGATCGCCCTGGTAGCGATAATCGTTTGGCAAAGTCTTCCAATCGGGGCGGCTGATACCGTTGAGATCGTAAACGATTTTCCCGTTGCGCACGGTGAGTTCGCATTGCAGTTTCTGCGTGCCATTCAGGCGCGCGCCAAACATATCAACGAAACCGAAGGTGCCTTGCTGCACGCGCAACACCGCCACGTCGGCGGGCCACCCCTGAGAGATTGCCGAGATCTTCGTGATGAATTTCGCGCGCGGGGTTCCAGGTTGATTTAGCGATCACCTCGTCAATACTCAGGCCCAGCGCTAGAAATTTGAGACATCAGGGTGAGCATGTCTTTCAGTCCGGTGTTCATGCTGTTGTAGTGCAGATCAGTAGAAATAGAATCAGGCGGAAACCCTGCTGCAGCGCGGGAACGACGACACGCCAAGCGAAGCTGCCGCTGCCATGGCCAACGTCGAAGATGACACCACGTTTGCGGCCTTCTATCATGCCGGGGTTCACCTTGCCTTCAGGTGTAAGCTCGCCACGCAGACCGGAATAACAGTGGGTATAGATGTCGCCGGGGCGCAGCTTTGCGTCAACAATACATCGATAGGCCGCTCAGGCCGATTCGCGCCGAAATCCACCATCACCGGAATATTGGCGGCCTTGCCCGCTTCAACGGCGTGCTCGACCGGCGTCCTTTCCGGCGGCATAATGGGCGGTCTTAATGCCGACGATGATGTGCGGATCTTTTTCGCCATCTCCGCGGCAGGCGCGGCCTCCATGTCGGCCTGATTCTTCTCATCTTGGAACCTCGCATACCCGCGCCGACAATGTTGATGAAAGCCAGCACGCGCGTCTTCGACCGGTCGATCATATGCGTTTTGAAGTCTTCAAAATTCTTATAGCCAGACGAACCGGCGTCCGCGATAGTGGTTACTCCATTGCGAAACGTGAATCCATCAGGAAACAGCGAATAGTCGCCGGCATAGGAACGCTCTTCACCCGTGCTCGCGTAAACGTGCATGTGAATATCAACAAGACCCGGCGTTACATACAGACCGAGTACGTTAACGGTCTTCAAAGCGGTAGCCGGATCGATGGACTTTGAAACTTCGGCGATCAAGCCGTCTTTAATAGCGATGTCGTAGTTAGAGCTTAGGTGGTTCTTCGTTT
>CAWJBS010000149.1:0-3813 GCA_963840845.1 Bryobacterales bacterium | reverse complement strand
GCGCCTTGAAAACCGAAGAGCTCGGTGAACAGAGGCGAGCTCCGGGGCGCGCGCTGGTAGCATGTCATCAGGTCGTCTCACTGGAGCAATCACATGAATATTCATCGCCTCCCGCCGTCCGTAAGCCGCTGCCTCCTGTCCATGGCATCCCTCCTGTTGGCTGTGGGCCACGCGTCAGGCGCGGACCTCTCGAAGTTCAAGCGCATCGAGCCGCAGTTCATTGCGGCGCTGGGAGTCCCCGTGGCCACCTCCTGCAACGGTGGGCAAGCATGGGGATTCTGGAACCAGGACCCCGGGCCGCGCGCTTGCAAGCTGGACCACTACTCACAATTGAAGTCGACCGGCGTGGCGCCGGCTCAATGGAAATTCGACGCTTCGGATTGGTGGCTGGAAGAACACGGCTTGATCATGGAGAAGCCAAGCTTTCCGCTGCCCGCTGGGCAATACCTCATCACAGGTGACCGTGAGGTTACGACCGTGCTGACAGTTCACGCCAAGGACAAAAACGGCAATCAGCGGTGGGAACTCGCCGACGGCGCGACCCTTCACGATGTCACCCATCTCGGATGTCGCTCCGCACGCTACACACCGGCGAAGGCTGCCGGCGCGTGCTCGCCTGCGAACGCTCCCACCACGGGTTTTCCTGTAAATCCGGGCGCCGCCATGCCTGCCGTGAATGGCTGCAGCAAGCAGGACTACATGGTTCTGATCGTCGTCGGACTACCCGCCGCTCGCTGAGTGGCTGCAAGCCGGCGTAACGACCACGACGTGCGATTGACCGAGCGAGTGGAAACCCATCCGGCCTCATTTTCGGGCCGAGGGCAATCGTCGTTTCTCATATAGGCCGGGGTGCTATTTATGTATGATGATCACCCGCCGCACTCTCCTGCAATCCGCCAGCGCTGCGCTTATTGTTCCTTCTACAGCTCCGAAACGCATCGCCTTCGGCGGCATCAGCATCGAATGCAGCACCTATTCGCGCATTCGCACCAAAGAAGAAGACTTCACCATTCTGCGCGGTGATGAAGCCGCCCATAACCAGCGCTTCGCCTTCCTTAAAACTTACCCTTATCCGTTCATTCCCACGCTTGTCGCCACAGCGGTCCCGGGCGGACCTGTAGCCACCGAAACATATCAACGCATTAAAACAGAATTTCTGCAACGCATCAAAGATCTCCTGCCGCTCGACGGCGTTTTTCTTCCGATGCATGGCGCCATGTTCGTCGATGGCATGCAAGATTCCGAAGGCGATTGGTATGAATCGTTACGCCAACTAGTGGGGCCGAACTGCCTGCTCAGCGCCAGCTACGATCTGCACGGCAATATCAGCAAGCGCATCATTGCCAACCTGAACATGCTCTCGGCCTTTCGCACCGCGCCGCATATCGATCGCGAAGAAACCATGCGCCGCTCGTGCGACATGCTCGTTCATTGCCTCGATAACAACGTCAAACCAACCATGACGTGGGCGCCGATCCCCGTGCTCATGCCCGGCGAACGAACCAGCACCGAATGGGAACCAGGCAAGAGCCTATGGGCGCAACTTCCGTCGCTAAACAACGTCGCCCGGCGTCCTGGATGTCTCGCTCTTAGTTGGTTACGTATGGGCTGATGAACCACGCTCCAGCGCCAGCGCCGTCGTCACTGGAACCGCGCCCCACACGCAAGAAAAGATCGCGCTGAAACTGGCGCACGATTATTGGAACGCTCGCAAAGAATTTCAGTTCGGCACCAAGACGGGCACCATCGCCGAGTGCGTGCGTTGGTCCAGGGAAGCGCCAACCCACCCCGCGATCCTCGCCGATTCCGGCGATAACCCTACCGGCGGCGGCACTGGTGACCGCGCTGAAGTTCTCGCTGAACTGCTCAAACAAAAGGCCAGTAACGTTGTGTTCGCCGGCATTGCCGACCGTCCCGCCACAGACGAATGCTATCGCGCGGGTCTGGGCGCAATCATTCCACAACTCTCCATAGGCGCCACGCTTGACGCGCTCGGCAGCACTCCCGTCAAGGTGCAAGCCAAAGTGATCTTCTTGTCGCAAGCGGAGCGCACCGCGGTAGTTGAAGTCGGTGACGGCATTAAAGTGGTACTCACCGCAAAACGCCGTCCCTTTCACGACATCGTTGACTTTACGTCGCTTGGCCTGACACCCCAAGACTTCAAAATCATAGTCGTCAAATCCGGCTATCTTTCGCCTGAGTTGAAGCCCTTGGCGAACCCCAGCGTCATGGCTCTCTCCGATGGAGCCATCAATCAAGATCTGGAACACTTGCCGAAAAACCGGCTCAGGAGGCCCAGCTATCCGTTCGTGCCCGACCTCGCGTTCAAGCCGTACACTGAAAAACTATAAATGCATATCAAGCATGCGTTCGAACTCGGTCTTACTCAACGCGCCCACTCGCTGTTCCAAAAGTTGACCGCCTTTGAAAAGCAGCAAAGTGGGAATACTGCGAACGCCATAACGGCTGGCCGTGTGCTGATTAACGTCCACATTCAGCTTGCCCACTTTTACTTTGCCGGCGTAATCTGTCGCCAGTTGGTCTACCGTCGGCCCAATCGCGCGGCACGGCGGGCACCATTCAGCCCAAAAATCCACCAGCACCGGCTGGTTCGAAGCTAAAACATCCTGTTCAAATCCTTCGTCTGTAAAGGTGAGCGTATCTTTTCCTGCCATCCTGCATCTCCTCTTGAAAATGTTGTAAGCAACAAAAACCGGCGAAAGGAAAGCGAACATCCTTTCGCCGGTTCTGAAAACCTTAGGCGTCTCTCGAAAAGTTAGAGTAGGTGCTTATCCAGCATCTTCTGGAACTCGGGCTTACCGATAGCGCCGGTTCGCTGCTCAAGAATTTGGCCGCCTTTGAAAAGCAAGAGCGTTGGGATACCACGAATACCGTAGCGGTAAGCGGTTTGTTGGTTGTTATCCACGTCCAATTTGCCTACTTTCACTTTGCCGGCATACTCGGTGGCCACTTGGTCAACGGTCGGCCCCATCGCGCGGCACGGGCCGCACCATTCGGCCCAAAAATCCACCAAAACCGGCACATCCGAATGAAGAACTTCTGTATCAAAGCCAGCGTCCGTAAACGTCAGCGTATCCTTTTCAGCCATTTAAATCTCCGCTTCAATTGATGTTTCAGAACTAAATTTTGATTCACCCCCATCATAGCGCCGAACCTTTGCCGGTGCTGCACTGTCATAGGCCATCACGCCTGAAACGCCGCCGCAAAAAGTCCACGCATCGCGCGCTGCCGGGAAACGCCTCTTCGCCAAAAAACCACCAAATTCGGCATTAACTGCCATCTATCGTCAAACCACTGTAGGCCGCGTAATATTGCGTAGTTGTTAACCATCATTTCACCATGTAATACTTTCCAGCAAGCGAGTCACAAACTCCCGTCGGCGAAGATCCTCGTGTTGTCGGAGGGTCTTCTTATCTCAGAGTTGCAGCTTCCACCTCATGGCTATCAAGATGAGGTCATTTCCGGCACCGCCACCACAGAATGTTTGAATACTTGCGGCCTCTTCTTGCTTCCGATTTCTTACCGCATGGCGTGTGCATGCGCTGGCAAAGCGACGTCATTCTTTTGCACGTTGTATCAGATTCCGCCATTGCCTTGGCTTACTTCTGCATCCCAGGCATGTTGTATTACTTCATCCGCCGCCGCCCGGATGTAAGTTTTCATTGGATTTTTCTAGCCTTCAGTCTCTTTATCGTCTGCTGCGGACTTACTCACTTTATGGATGTTGTGACGCTCTGGTACCCGCTCTATCGCTTGGCCGGGATACTGAAAGCGTTGACAGCCGCTGCTTCC
>CAWJBS010000148.1:0-3597 GCA_963840845.1 Bryobacterales bacterium | reverse complement strand
GGCGTTCTGCGAACGCTTCCAAAGCTCTTCGATGTTGGCTTCTTTATAAAAACGCGCGAGCAACTCGCTCAGCGGCCGCAACGCTTCCGCATCGGGCGGTAATTCAATGGTGGGCAGTTCAAACTTAGGCGGATCGCCAGCCAGCAAAGAAAAAGAAATGTACTGCCCCAAATCGGCCCCACCCGACGGCTTTTTATGGGCTTGATAGAAATCGCGAAGTTCGGGCAGGCAGGCAATCTTTCGTTTCGCCAATTCTTCTCTGAGCTGGGTTCGCAGCTTATACTGCTGGTTCAGCGGGGAATCAATGCCCGTGTCATAACCGGCAGCATTAATGGCCGCGAGCGTGGCAAACAACGTCTGGCTGACGCTGAACTGGTTGTCGCCGGCGGCGAAATGCTGCGCCATACCTGGCTGTGCGCTGGCTAGAACCAGCGCCACCGCCATCAAACCCGTTACTCGTACGCCGGAGAAATCGCGCAAAAAAGACCTTTTCAGCGAAAGAATTCCTTTACGCCATCAGTTTACCTTGATGGACACAGAAATACTGATTGATTTGGTGAAACGATCAGCCATAATACGAGACAACTCAGGAAGAAACAGGAGGACCCAATCATGCGATCCCTTATCGCGCTTCTTACCTTATGTGTCTTTGCCGGCCAGCCGGCCTTTGCACAAAACCGCCACGACTGGCAGCAGTGTGTAATGCGCCTACACCCAGGCGACCATCTCCATCTCTCGTTAAAGACCGGTCCCACTGACGCTACGTTTGTTAGCTCAAGCGCAGACGGAATTGTTGCCGACTCCGGCACCATGAAGCGAGAGGATGTTCTCAAAATCGAGCGCGTTTCATTGAAGGGCCACGGCAGCAGGTTGAAGCATGTCTTGATCGGCGCCGCTATTGGTGGAGGCGCAGGCGCGGGCATTGGCGCTGCTGTCGGAGGGGCGGGCAGTTGTGAGCAAGGAAGTATCGTCTGCTTTTCTTCGGAACGCGGTCTTGGCGCAGCCATCGTTGGCGCCGCCGGCTCGGTTGTTGGCGCAGTGGTGGGTGCGCTGCTGCCGGCAAGCCACGGCAAACGAGAGACTATCTACTCGGTCAACTAAGGCTACTTGCGGAACTCGATTTTGAAAGTGGTACCCGGATGAGTTTCGACGCGCAACGTTGCGCCGATCTGTTTCGTGAGAAGGTCTACGATGAGCAAACCCATGGTTGACGAATTTCGCCAATCGAAGCCTTCGGGCAGTCCACGACCGTTGTCAGCCACCGAAATTGTAACCATACCCTGGGGCGCTTCATGCAGTTCCACTGTAATCTTGCCCTGATCGTCAGCCGGGTACGCATATTTCAAGGCATTGGTTACCAACTCATTGAGCATCAATCCACAGGCTGTGGCCTGGTCGGTGTTTAAAAACACTTTTGAAGAATTCACGCACAGACTGGTTCGCGCAGCACGCCCAGCATAAGAATCGAGAAGCTCTTTGAGGAGTGCTCGCGCATAATCCTCAAAGTCGATGACATCGATGTGCGTCTCGCCGCATAGCTGCTCATGAAGAAGCGCCATCGAAAACACCCGAGTTTGCGTCGCTTTGAGAGCGGCCATGGCGTCGGGATCTTTGAGCGAATCGGCTTGCAATTGAAGCAAACTGGAAACGATTTGAAGATTGTTCTTGGCGCGGTGATTGGTTTCGCGCATGAGCGTCTCTGTCTGTGAGAGCAAGAGGCGCAGCTCCTCATTTTGTTTTTGCAAGATAAACAGTGCTTGCGTGGGACTCGGACTGTCCGAGGAGTCGGCCGGAACGTTCCCGGCCTTTTCGACCGGTATTATCGTTAATGCAGCGCCAAGACCTGCCAATGTAGACCTCTCTTAATGATTTTGATACGAGAACCGCTGTCAGATGGCGAAGAACTCCGAATTGCGCATCGAGCGAGTGTGCAAGGAGCCTGTCTGATGATAATCACCTTGCCTGCAGTCTCACAATTGCGAATCTTACGTGGAAGAAAAAGGAAAGCGGTTCACTACCTCGGGAAACTGAAGAACAAATGTCGCGCCCTTTTCGCGCCGCACCTCCAGGCGTCCGTCGAGTTGCAAGGTCAGCACCTGGATTACGCTCAGACCAAGCGTATTCGTCGAATTGATGTCAAAGCCGGCGGGCAGGCCGACTCCCTCATCACGGACGCTCAGATAAATCCAGCCTGACTCCGCAGAAAGATCAATCGTGATTTCTCCTCCGGCACTATCTTTGGGATACGCATATTCAAGCGCATTTGCCATGAGCTCATTCAAAATCAAGCCACAGGGAACAGCTTGATCGATGCTTAACCTGACCGGCGCCAGATTGAGGCGGCAAGTGACCAAATGATTTCGCTGAAAGGACGCAAGCAAACTGGCGGACCACTTGCGTACAAACTCGTCAAAATCGATGGAGCTCATTTGTTCGTGACTATAGAGCTGATCGTGAATGAACGCCATGGACATCACGCGCCGCTCGGCATCGCGCACCTGGGATAGTGCGCTTTCATCTTGAACCAAGCTAACCTGCATACCCAACAAGGAGGAAATAATTTGCAGATTGTTGCGCACACGGTGATGAACTTCTTTCAGGAGCGCGTCTTTTTCGGCGAGTGACTTGAGTAGCGTTTCTTCGCCTTGCTCAAGCCGGCGCAGCGATGCCGACACATCCGCGGTGCGCCTCTGGACTTCCAGTTCCAGCTGCTCGTTGGCGGCCTTCTGGTCATGGATATCGGTTGAGGTGACAAACCAGCGCTGAATGACCCCCTGCGCGTCGCGAACAGCGTGGCCGCGGCTGAGGTACCACCGATAATCCTGTTTTTCACGATCCCAAAAGCGGTATTCCGTTTCGTATGTCCCGCTGGTAAGGGCTTCGGTCCAACGAGCTTCCCAACGTTCCCGATCATCCGGATGTAGCACCTGTTTGCGTTCGGCTAACGACGGCAAGGTCTCAATAGGCAGCCCGGTTATTTGATACCAGCGTTCATTGAGGAAATGGATTTGACCCTGGGCGTCGGCGGAAAAAACGATCTGCGGCATAGCGTTTGCCAGTTGACGGAATTCTCTTTCGCTCCGTGCCAGAGCGTGCTCCATGCGCTTTCTCTCGGTCACGTCGTAATTCACGCCCGACATCTCCACGGCGCGCCCGCTTGCGATGCGAGTGGCGTCGCCCCTGCCCGCAATCCAACGTACTTCGCCGTCCCGGACAATTCGATATTCCAATTCAAATCCGCTGGCCTTTTCGATGGCCAAGGCTAACTGCGTACTTAAGCGGCCGCGGTCTTCCGGATGAACCAACTCGCTGATGGCCTTCAAACCATTCAAACGAGAAAGCGATGCACCAAAGACATGCTCAACCGGTCCTGACCAAACGGCGGAATCAGTTTCCGTATTCCATCGCCAAACAACCATCTGGGACGAGTTGAGGGCCGTCTCAAGCACTCGATTCGTTTCGGAAAGTTTTTCCTCGGCTTCTTGACGATGCCGGATCTCCTTAGTGAGGTGGGCGTTTGCTTCCGCCAACTGATTCACGCTGGGCAGTTTGAGAAACCGTGGCATTAAAGAGGCCACCGATATGGCCGTGCCCACG
>CAWJBS010000147.1:0-123741 GCA_963840845.1 Bryobacterales bacterium | reverse complement strand
CAATCAACCGCCTGTACTCCATCCCATAAATCGCGCGCATCACTCGATCGTGAGTTAGTTCGTATCTACGCCCGAAATGCAAGATCTGCGCCGGCTTGATTGCAATCACTCCGGAATGGAATTCAGGCCAGAAAGAAACTGACCGGAACGCAAGTGGTACCCATATGCCACTTCGATCTGTTCTTCGGCAATAACCTGCTTAACTTTCTCAGTGAGCATCCTTGACCGGAAATACCACATCTGGAGGGGTTCGGAAGAGAACAAACCTCGTGTAGCGCTGATGCTCCTCGCCATTTGGGCCACGCAACAACTTCAATGCGGTGGCAATACTGGTCAAGTTGATCCTGGACTCCTTGGAATTCGGGCAGGTGCAAGGCCAACGAGCCAGACCTCGTGATTACGGGAAAAATATTTAACAGATTGAAGACCGTATTACTTGTGGCGTCACCCGAATAAGCGGGGAAACGATAATAACGAAGAACAAGCGCATCTCAAGTCTTTCCCTTCCTAGAATACGAGATAGTTTTCTGTACTGAGACGTTGCCTTAGGAAGATCGCACAGCCTCTGCACGGATGTGGCCGTCCGAGGTCAAACGTTTCGAATCGTCACCCTGCGGTGAAAATATGAGATGTCGACATGAATCGGTCTCCCGGGGTCACTTACATTTACATTCCAGGAACTAATCTCTCTGTCCGTGGGAGCATCAAGTAGCCCAATGTGGCCGGTAACATCGCATCGGACGAAAAGCTCAAAACCGAGTTGGGCATTCGCTTGCCAAATTCCGGAGCATACCAACCTTGGATAGGGCTGTCTTGTCCACGATGCACTCGTCGTGCTCGCAGCGCTTGCCTGACGTCGATAAGGATAGATGCGCATTTCAACGGAATCGAAGGACACATCAGTATATGCCTCTCCAACACGACAGTCAGCATTCGGAGCAAGGTGAACGAAGCTCTCGATTGTGTGGCTTCCCTTCCCTGAGTTCGTCTATGACTAACCAAATTCCTCCCGCGAGCGCCGCAATGAAACGACGATGAGAGGTCGGGTTTCCTTGGCCAACAAAGCCGGTATGAATACCGACGAAGAGCGAAGACGAATCCTGTCGGACATAGCTTTCCAGTAATGCATGCGGTGTCCGACGCGAAACGCTGCCCAAATCTCTGACTGCTCGGCCCCATCGACGACCACGGTGTTGTGCGCCCGCGTACTCCGCCAAAACTCGCGCCATGGACCAGGTTCGTACTCTTCGACTCCGGAGTCGACAACCAGTCTTTTACTGGCGATGGAAAGCTCATAGCTGAACAGGCTGCAGTGTCCGTGCGCCGGAAGATGGTCAGGTCCGATCGGCTTTGCGTCCACGATCAACTTGTCGCCGGGCCCTGCTCCCGGAAGCACAACATAACCTGTGTCGGGCCAGACGTTTCGACGAGGAGCCAAAAGAGCCGTCGAACTCGGCAATCTGTGGCGCAAAAACGCGGAATATAATCCGGGCACCGTGCCGCCCATCTTCCGTGCATCGAGAATTCGTTCCGCTGCAGCGAGAATATCTTCTGTGCTATGCGCTATTCCAAATGCCGAATCGGCGAAGAGCGGAATTTCACCGTCCGGATGTGCAATTCCGGAAGAAAATCCGCCATGCGGATCAAGCGTTCGCGCACCCAAGCGGGGTCTTCCCTGATTCAGTTGTTGAACGAAGACTACTTCCAGGTAGTCCTGCAACATGCTTGCGTGGTACATGGGGCTGCGCTCTTAATGGCCGCCGTCCTCCAGAATCTGCTCTTGAAGGCCGCGCCAAAGCAACCGTTGTCCGGTTTCGTACCATCGGGCGCCAGCCCTCCAAAAAAGATTCCAGCAAATACCAGTGCCTTCGCGTCCGCCAGCAGATGATTACCGAGCAGGTCGAACTCGAGATGATCTTCAAGGAAGCGCGTCTGCTGATAGAGGCTCGCCAACCATGGCTTCTCTGGTACTGTCTGAAAAAACCTTCTGGGTGGCGCAAGGCTGACACTCTGAATCCAGTTAACAATTCGTCGCGCGAGTGGATATGAGTGCCATCCGACGCCTTTGCCAACGGGATTGGCTTCGATCCACTCGCGAAAAAAACTACCGCAACAACTCCGCGGCCCGCTATCCTTTTTCCATTTCGCAACGTGGCCAGATCGAGGGCATAATCGAAATAGTGCAGGTTATAGCGCCAAAGGCGGGTTGTGCCGGCAGGATCCCAATTTACAGGAAACCCAAGTCCGATTTCCTTGTTCAGCAGCCTGAAGGTCCTTTTCCCAGACGCTCGGCATTCTCCTATATTGGCGCCAGCTCGGGACCGAAATCCAATTCAGCTGCGCTGAAAAATTTCGGGCCTTCGTCTCTTGAGATATCTGCGGGAACGGAATATCTGAGCCGCGTCAACCAAGGGACTTTCTGCGTGAGAAGCCTGTCGATGCCCATGCGAAGCCGGCCTGCGATTTGCGATGGCTTATAGTATCGGGCCGTGCGGAAGTAGAGACCGAGCACGCTGCGCAATCCTTCGGAGTTCGAGCTGCGAACCCTCAGCAGGAGGAAATGGGGCCAGTCTATTCGCCCGTGTCGTTATAAGCGCTGTTGCATTTGCCAAGTAGCCGGATCCGCTGACAAACGTTAAGGGCTCTTGCGCGCTCTATTTGACAGTCATTTCCTGGTCACTGAGTCCTACCGGATGTCCAAGCCTAAGAGCATTCAGCACCAGCAACGTAGCCAGGCTCGAATCGATAAATGACTGTTCATCTACAGGCGGAATACCGCTGACGACTCCGTCCACGAATGCCTTGATCTGGGCTTTGTGTCCCTTGTCCTGCGACATGGAACTCTTCTTGAGCACCTTTTTACCGTTTGCCACGATCGTGATTTCGCGGAAATTCTCGATCCGGCAAACCGCCGCCCCCTTGTAGCACTCGATCAGTTCCTTGCTGAAACTGGTGTCGCCGAGAGTTGTGTAAACGATGCTGGCAAGGCTGCCATCGGCGAAATGCAAGGTTACGCACACATCTTCGCACAGCCCGCGAACGGCGTCTGCCGCTTCCGCCGAAACCGAAACCAGAGGACTATCCGCGAGATACATCGCCAGGTCGACAAAGTGGCAGAGCTCTCCAAGGATGCGACCCTGTCCCTCCCAGTTCGCGCTGCCAGCTCTCCGGCGGCAATTGTCCAGCATTGATTCGAATAAAGATCATGCTCCGCCCAGTACGTGACTTCAAAAAATTACGTGCCTCCTGAACGTGAGGGGCAAAGCGCCGGTTGAAACCGACCATGAAGAATACAGAGGAACTATTGCGCGCCTCGATTACTGTTTGCAACTCTTCCCGGCTCAGAGCCAGCGGCTTCTCCACAAAGACATTTTTGCCCGCGGCCAAGGCATTGCACACCATTGAAGCATGAGTCGAATGCGGGGTGGTCACGACAACCGAGGATATCTCCGAGTTCTCCAGAATGTCCCTGATCTCGGTAGAACATGGGAGAATCCCAGCTTCGCTCCGGTTCCGGACGACGAGACGCCTCGGGCCGTGACCAGAGTGTGCAGATGCACGCGAGGGTCGGCCTTGAGCGCCGGCAGAATCATCGTCTTGCCGAAGTTCCCTGCCCCGATGGCGCCTAACACGCATTGCGCGTTCGCCGCCGGCGCTCGCGTTGCTCAGCGTCATGCGAGGACTGTCATCTGCAACTTCTCCGGCTCCGCCATATTCCAGCACGACTCCAAGGTGCGGCTCGGTCCCATTCATCACCAGTTCGTAGGCTTCCTCTGCGCGGTCAAAAGGGAAACGGTGCGAGATAAGAGAGGCGACGTCGAGGCGCGCGGATTGCGATGGAGACATGAGGCGTGCCGAGTCGCGCAGATTATCGGTCTCGTCCAGCGCACATAACCGGCCGGATACTTCATGTGTTTGTTTTCGAAATCGCGATCGTACCGGCCTGGACCATAGGAGCGAGAAACAATAATATTGAGTTCCTTCTGCATGAACAGGCGATACGGGAACTCCGTTCCCGTGTGCCAACCTGGCAAACTGTTGCCCGGTCGCGTGCAATCTCAGCCGCGGTCATAAAGGGTTCGCTCGATTGCGTGGCCGCCGCAATCATGACGCTGTCGCATCCTTTTCCATGCGTGAGCTCAAGCACCGCTTCGGCAGGATTGCGCTTCCCAACAGCACAACCATTCCGCGCCGTTGGTTTTGGCCAGCTCCAGCCTGCTCGCGTTGTAGTCAAGCACAATGACGCGCGCGCCGGCGAGCCTGGCAAACTGCGATACGAGTTGGCCGACGAGGCCAGCACCCAGAACGGCCACGAAATCGCCCAACTGCGGGCCAACGAGGCGAACCGAGTGCATTGCAATTGAACAAAGCGTGCAGAAGCTCGCTTGTTCCGCCGACACTCCGCCAACAGGGACAACAGGTTTTCCGGCACGACATTGAACTCCGCGTGGTTGGCGATGTTCGTGCCTGCCATGGCCACCAACTGTCCGACCTTAAACTTTCCTTCGAGGCGGCACCGACCTCCATCACCGTGCCAGCCGGGGAATAGCCCAGCGGCACTGGCTCATCGAGCCTCGCATCACAGATTTCAGAGTGGCCATCGCTCCGTCGCGGTGAACCTTATCCAAACCTTGCGAACCGATATTCGCGTGCGCGCCTTGGAGAGGAGGTTCGACTGTGCGAATCCCACCATCTGACGCTCTGTACCGGCTGAAATCAACGACGCCATGGTTCGAACGAGAACCGTGTTCCGCTGAACTTCAGGCGCAGGAACAGATTTGAGCCTGAGCTTACCGCCGCGTGCATTTTGAATGACTTGTTTCATCGGCAATCTTTATCATTATCGATCATTGAGCTCAAAGAGCAATGGACGGCGCCGCTTGTTTTCCGCCGTTACCTGCATTCCAGTGAATCAACGGGAGTGGCCGCTCTTCTGAATCTGAGAGCCGAGTTCATTGTTTGACCGCGACGATAAGACCCAGGGCACCGACAAATTGCGAGGCGGAGAGAAAGCGCAGTGGTGCAACTCGATCAAAGAATGAATCAAATAAACTGTGTTTCGCGTTGGATTGAATCCGGATTGCGCGAGCAGTTGACCGACGCCGCCATGACCACGGATGAACCTGAGCCCCGAGATGAATTACCGGCTGAAGCAGGGTGTTCTGCATAATCCGCGGAGCGACCGGCGCACGACGCAAGGTATTTTCCATGTGGTGGAACGCGGATTGCCGATTCCGGCGGATAAGATCGGCGTTCCCAAAGCAACTTTTGCCAAGTTACTGACGGCTGCGTTTCAACCGCCGCCGGAAGTGATGGCGCTGCCTTTTACGGCGAATCAAAAGAACCAGGTGAACGTGTTTGCCACTCTGCTGCTGCGGCCGCTGGTGTGTCCGGCAACGGGCAGCGAAGAAGCGAAGACGATGGAGACGCGCTTCTTTGTGCCGGGCAGTTTGGTGAGCAACCTGGATTTCGTGGAGAGCATTTTCGGCAATGGCGGAGATCCGGATTTGCCGGAGAATGATGCCGCGCTGGACGGCTTGCATTGGACCGGGACCACGGGGTGCGTTATTTTGGCGCCGCATGTGGCTGGGTTGAAGAAGAAAGATCTCGGGTTACCCCATTACGACCAGGCGACGGACCGACAGCGTAAAGATGGCATGTGCTGGCGCGATGAGAATGAGAAATACAACAACGGCGGCGCTTTTAAACTAACGTGCCGGGACCAACGCGGGGTGATTGTCACCCTGATTGCCGATAACTATTACGGTTACTGCAAGAAGGAAGTGAAGACGCAGATTAGTTATGCGGCTAACCTCTACGGGATGTGCGAAGAGGAACACGCGGGCGGAGCGGTGGCGTATCCGGCGTATGTGTTGGGCGCGCAGTTTTATGCCGGACGCACGGTGCTGACGAAGAAGGTCACGTTTGGCGAAGCGATGCACTGGTTGGGTAACCGTGTGGAGATTCAGCCGGAAGGTTATGCCAAAGACCGGAAGTATGCGGACATTCTTTATGTGCCGGAGAATGCAGAGTTCAGCGTGCGCGAAGGAACGGTGGAGTGGCAGCGGGCGACAGGCGAGCGGCAACGGCTCACATTGCTGGCGCATGTGACTTACATTCTTCCTTGGGGCACGAAAATTCGTTTAGAGAAACAGCTTGAGGGTACGGCTTGGCGGCTAGTGGCGTCTCGGGCCGACGGCATTTTGTGCCATAAGCCTTGTACGGTTTCAGGCGGGGGTAAATCGGAGATTTCGAAATCGATCGGCAGCATCGTACTGAAGGGACCAATTTTTGTGAGCGATTTTCACAAAGATATGGACCGCGTGGCCGAGATTTTGGGCAAGGATTTTTCGAACATCACCAAGCGCGCTGTTTCGAGCGAGCGCGGCAAGCGGCCAATTTTAAGCCACGAACGTTCGCTGGGCTCGGTGATCAAGTTAATGACGGTTTCGCCGGAGTATACGGACGAACACAACGCGTGGATTGAATCGATTCCGGCGAGTGTGCGGCAGTTACTGATCACGGTGAAGCGGTATTACCAGCAGGACTGGGGCGACAACTGGCGCGAGCATTTCGGCGTGGATCAAATCAACGGGAAGATGGGGAACGAACTTAAGTTCGAGAACCAGAAGCTGACGGCGAACTATTTGCGCGTGGGATATGACCCGAATGGTTCGTGGCGGATTTACAAGCTGCGTCCGGATTTCAATCCGGCCGATAAAGTGCAGGTGGAAGATGACATCACGGCGTCGGTGGTGTTACCGATAGAGAGCTTGAGTCACCTTGATCCGGAATACCGGAACCCGAGCGTGAAGCTGGTGCAGAATTGCGAGAACATGCTGTTTCAGCGGCCGGACGATGCCATTCATCGCGGCTTTGATAAAGACGCCGAAGCGGACATGGCCTCGCCCGACAACTTCATTTCCAATTTCGAGCCGCTTGACCAGAAAGCGGTGCAGGAAATTATGAATGGCGTGGTGGAGTTCGACAAATACACCGAGCCGATGAAGCATTTGCTTGAAGAGTTTGTGGAGAACCCGCATCCGGCGTATGTGGTTTCGTCGGCGCATCCGCGGATTGTGGATGGTGCGCCTTCGAAGAATCCCCGTTATTTGCAGCGGCGCCCGGATTTAGTGAATCCGCGCGACGTTTATATCGGTGAAATTGGGACGCGGCTGGCGCGTGAAATTCCGACCGATCAGCCGGCTTGGTTTCCGGTGAATGCGGTGTTATCGGGACGGCGCAACAATCCGCCCGATCCGAAAGCGGGCGTGCCGCCACTGGCGGTTTACAACCCGATTCATTATCAGGAACTGCCCGAATTGTTCATGGATTTTGTGTGCAGCCTGACGGGCAAATCGCCATCGACGACCGGTTTCGGTAGTGAAGGTGCGCTAACCAAAGGGCCCTTTAACGCGCTGCCGCCGGTGATTGATATCAACAATGCTTTTGTTTCGGCAATTGTGACGGGCTACGCCGGTTACACGACTTCGGCCGGGCACATTGGACCGAATTACCGGATGGATCATGACAACAGCATGTTAGTGCCGGAGTTATGGTGCCGCATGCGAGTGTTTGAACGTGAAGCGCCCTATTTGATTGAGCAGGGCTACTTCGAAAAAGTGGAAGATCTGGAATACGAAGGGCGCAAGGTTCTGGCGAGCCGGTTGGGCTATCGGATTACGGCGTCGTTTGTAGATCACTTCCTGGGACGGATTTTTGAAGTGCCCGGCGCGGTGTTTCCGGAAGAGTTGTTGCGGCCGGAAAAGCAAGGGCTGGCGCCGTTTGTGGCGGGTGTGGATGCCATTGTGGAAGCGCAACGCTTAGTGGCGCTGAATTATTTTGAAGATGGCAGCATTGAGGTGGCTTGCCCGCCGATTAAAGCGTTACTGCACGTTATGGCGTATGGCAAATACAACGGCATGACGGAGAAGGACCCTGCGTTTCGAGCGATGTTCAAGCGCGAGACCGTGATGGAAAGCGATTGGTATAGAGCGAGGCTGGCGGCTAAGCAGGAGCGCGATAAAGCGCTGTGGAGCCGGCATAAAGCGGCGCTGGATCAGTTTCTGGCGAGCGGGCTGGAAGGGCAAAACGGCCAGTGGCGCGCGAATCTTGTGCGCGGTGAACAAGCAGTTAGAACACGTGGGTAACGGGCAGTACTTAAAGGAATTGACGGAACGATCGGTTTGGAACCCAGTATATTCAAATAATGCACTGGTGCGAGTTTCTCCTTGCAGCCCTGTTGGCTGCGGGTGGTTTGTACGCCCAGACGGCAGTGGACGGATCCGAAGTTTTCAAGGTCTCGTGCGCTAGTTGTCATGGTTTGGATGCGCGGGGCGGGGAACACGGGCCCAACATTACGCAACTGGGCGCGGAGAAAGATCTGGCTAGCATTGTGAAAGACGGAGTGGCCGCGAAAGGTATGCCCGCTTTTAGCGAAACGCTTAAGGCTGAAGAGATTGACGCGGTGGTGCGGTATTTGCGCACCCTGACGGCTCCGGCGGCAGTGGAAGCGGCAAAAACGACGCGCTTTTTGGATGTGACGGTGAACGTCAAGCCGGCGGATTTATTAGTTTCGCCAGTGGGAGCGAACTGGGCCTCTTACAACGGAGATTACACAGGGCGGCGGTATTCTTCGCTGAACCGTATCAATGCGGGCAATGTAAGCCAGTTGCGGGCGCAGTGGGTTTTTCACGCAACGAATTCGAATTTGCTCGAGTGTACGCCGGTGGTGGTGGATGGCACGATGTTTGTGACGGCGGCGAATGATGTGTTTGCGCTGGATGCCAAGACGGGCAAGCAGCGCTGGCATTATCACCGACCAGTGAGCGAGGGTTTGATTGATGACGCTGCCGCGCATCATAACCGCGGGGTGGCGCTGTTTCAAGATCGCGTCTTCATTGAAACCGATAACGCGCATTTAGTGAGCCTGGATGCGCGCGATGGGACGCAACTCTGGGACGCCAGCTACGCGAATGACAACAAAAATTATGGAGCGACGAGCGCGCCGCTGGTTGTCAAAGACATGGTGATTGTGGGGACTTCGGGAGGCGACGACGGAGTCCGTGGGTTTGTGGCGGCGTTCGACGCGGCAACGGGCGCTGAGCGCTGGCGGTTCTGGACGATTCCGGGGCCGAAGGAGACGGGCGCGGAAAGCTGGCCAGGCGATGCGTATTTGCGTGGCGGTGGAACCACTTGGATGCCGGGCACTTATGATCCGGAGCTGAATACGATTTATTGGGGCACCGGGAATCCGGCGCCCGATTTCGATGGTGAGCCGCGTCCGGGGTCTGATCTGTATACCGATTGTTTGCTAGCGCTGAACGCGGATACGGGCGCGCTACTTTGGTATTTCCAGTTTACGCCGCATGATTTATATGACTATGACGCGGTAGAGACGCCGGTGATTGTGGACCGCGCGGGGCGCAAGTTGTTGGTGGAGGCGAATCGCAACGGCTTCCTTTATGTGCTGGACCGGACGGATGGCCATTTCATCAGAGCTACGCCTTTTCTGAACAAGATTAATTGGGCGAGCAGTATTGACGGGGCGGGGAGGCCGGTGCGAACGGGCGTGCAGCCAAGTAAAGAAGGCACGGTGGTTTGCCCCGATATGAGTGGCGCGACGAACTGGTTCTCGCCGACTTATAATCCCGACACCGGGCTGTTCTACTTTATTGCGCTGGAAAGCTGCCAGACGTATTTCCTGGAGCCGCAGACGTTTGCGGAAGGGAAAGAGTACTACGCTACGGGCGTGAAACGCGTGCCGGGCGGCGATCATGATAAGAAGCTGGTGGCTTATGACGCGCTGACCGCGACACCGCGCTGGAGCTATGCGTTGATTGGCGATGGAGAATCGTGGGCGGGTGCGATGTCAACGGCGGGTGAGCTGGTTTTTCTGGGGAACGACGCGCAGGAGTTTGAAGCGGTGGATGCCAAGAGCGGCCAATCCCTCTGGAAGTTTAATGTGGGGCAGACGTTGCATGCGTCGCCGATGAGCTATGCGGTGGATGGAAAGCAGTATGTGGCGATCGCCGCCGGCAGTGATTTGTTTACGTTTGCTTTGCCGTAAGTGTGTTATGCGATTGTGCGCTTACTTTGCGTTGATTGGTTTGGCCGGCGGTGCGACACCTCCGCCGTGCGTGGTTGAAGCGTCGCGCGCGGAGTTTCAGATTGGCTATGTTCAGCACGAGCCGAAACTCACGCTCGATGAGAACGCGGGCGCATGGAAAAAAGCTGCCGCGCAAAAGATGTGGAAGGATTGCAGCCGGAAGATTGAGTATCCGGAGAGCACGACGACGATCAAAGGCTTCTGGACCGATAGCGATCTTTATTTGCTGTTTCGCTGTCCATATAAGGAATTGAATTTGTTTTTGCCGGCGGATCATGCGGGGCCGAGGGTTGGCTTGTGGGATCGGGATGTGGTGGAAATGTTTCTGGGGGATGATTGGCAGAACATCCGGCACTATCGCGAGTTTGAAATTGCGCCCACTGGCGATTGGATTGATTTGGCGATTGATCTGGACAAAGATAGCTACGACCATAGCTGGCGTTCGGGTTGGGAGACGCTGGCGAGGGTGGATAAGGCGCACAAGGTTTGGTATGCGGCGGCACGGATTCCGTTGAAGGCGGTGAGCGCGCAGGTGGTGAAGGCTGGCACAAAGTGGCGCATGAATCTGTACCGAATCGATGGATTGGGCGCAGATCCAGTGAGGCATTTTTTATGCTGGCAACCGACCTGCGTGCAGAATCGCGATCCGAATCATGTGCCGGAGAATTTTGGGACGTTGATCTTTGGAAAATAACCTTATGAAACTGGCGATTGTCTTGATGGCGACTGTGGTGGGCTCTCTGGCGGCGCAGGAACCTTGTACGCTGAGTGCAACGCATGATGAATTTACTATCTCGCATGTGAAGGGGAATCCGGCGTTGAGCGTGGATGAAGCATCGCCGTTGTGGAAGGGGCGGGCCGGGCAGACGTTAGCGAAGGATTGCTACCGGCAGCTTGAATATCCGCTAATAAAAACAACGATCAAGGCTTTCTGGACGGATACCGATTTATATGTGTTCTTCCGTTGCCCTTATGATGAGTTGAATTTGTTCTTGCCGGCGAATCATGCGGAAGCGCGGATGAATCTGTGGGACCGCGATGTGGTGGAAATGTTTGTGGGCGATGACTGGCAGAATATCGGCCGCTATCGCGAGTTTGAAATAGCGCCTACGAATGACTGGATTGACTTGGCGATCGATTTAAGTAAGAAGAGTTTCGATAACACGTGGCGTTCGGGTTGGGAAACACTGGCGCGCGCGGATAAAGCGAACAAAGTCTGGTATGCGGCGGCACGCATACCCTTGACATCGATTAGCGACAAGCCTGTGAGCGCTGGTACTAAATGGAGAATAAACTTTTACCGAATTGACGGCCCGGGTGGTAACGACACGCGCCGTTTTATGTGCTGGCAGCAGACTTGCAGCCATCAACACGGCAACCATACGCCGGAGAGTTTTGGCACGCTGATTTTCGGTAAATAGCTGCGGTCGTAATTCATTCTCCTGTCATTCAGATGCAACGTGCAATTGATATCTGAGTACCAGGAGGACTTAAATTGTCCATGAAGAAAGTGGCCCTCGGGGCCGGAATGTTTGGCTGCCTGCTTGCTCCTCTGAGCTTCGCGCAGGACCAAGATTGGAACCACAGCGGGATTAAGCATGTGTTGCTGATCTCGATTGATGGTATGCACGCGGTAGATTACATGAACTGCAAGAGCGGCGTAGCGGGTGTGAACGGTGGAGCGCCGTACTGCCCGAACCTAGCTGAGCTTGGCACTACAGGTGTGAATTATTTGTACGGTTCTACTACCAAGCCCTCGGATTCTTTTCCTGGTTTGATGGGAATCGTAACGGGTGGAACACCGCGCACGGTAGGCGCTTTTTATGACGTGGCGTATGACCGCTCGCTCGCGCCGCCGGCTAAAACAACCGGCAATGGTGTCGCTGCGGGAACGTGTACGGTTGGGGTTTACGAGCGGGACGACGACGGAGTATGAAGAAGGGATCGATATCGATCAAACGCAGGTAAACGGGGGCTTACCGGGTGCGCCACTTACAGGCGGCGGCGGAATCAGCTCGATTGATCCGTTGCGGCTGCCACGCGATCCGGCTAAGAATTGCGCGCCGGTTTATCCGTGGAACTTCGTGAGAACGAATACGATTTTCGGGGTGATTCACGCGGCCGGCGGATACACGTCTTGGTTCGACAAGCACCCGGCTTATTCGGCGGTGAATGGTCCGAACGGCGGCACCACTTTGAATAATCTCGACGATTTCTATTCGCCCGAGATCAATTCGAATGTTGTGGGACTGCCGGGCGTGGTGACGTCGACGGGATTGAATTGTTCGACAGTGCTCGACACAACGGCCGATCTGACGGCGTGGACGAACAGCTTCCAGAACATTCAGTGCTACGACACTTTGAAAGTGAACGCGATCATCAATGAGATTGATGGCAAATCGCACGATGGCAGCAAGAAGACCAAAGTGCCGACTATCTTTGGCATGAACTTCCAAGTGGTGAGCGTTGGCCAGAAGCTGGTGGAGAAGAGCATCGGCACCTCTGGTGGTTATTTGGATGCCATGGGCACGCCGATGGCCCCACTGTTATCGGAAATCGAATTTACGGATAAGGCGATCGGCAACATGGTGCAAGAACTGAAGAATCGCGGGTTGTATGAGTCTACCTTGATTGTGATCACTGCCAAGCACGGACAGAATCCGATTGATTCGAGTCACTATATTCCGATTCTTAAAGTTGCGGGCGGAACTTCGCCGGCGACGTTACTGGATAACGCTGGCTTGTTGCCTTATTCGGAAGCCCCGAGCAATCCGACGGGTATCGGTCCGACGGAAGATGATATCTCGCTCCTTTGGCTGAAGGACTCGAGCAAAACGGCGACTGCTGTATCGCTGCTTGAGGCCAACACGGCAGCGGCGGGTATTGGTGAGATCTTCGTGGGCGCTTCACTGAACAGATGTTCAACGCGCCGGGCTTGCCCCCGACTGGCGATCCGCGTACTCCCGATATCGCGGTTTCGCCGAATGTGGGCGTTGTCTATACCGGCAGCACGAAGAAACTGGCGGAACACGGCGGATTCTCACACGACGATACGAACGTGATGATTCTGTTTTCGAATCCGGGCTATGAGCCGAAGACGATTACAGTGCCGGTGGAAACGATTCAGGTAGCGCCCTCGATTTTACAGGCACTGGGCTTGGATCCGAACCAACTGCAAGCAGTGCGCAAAGAAGGAACAGCCGCACTGCCAGGCTTGAACTTCTAGTAAAAGAAAGGCCGCTTTCCCTTGAATTGGGAAGGCGGCCTTTTTGTTTTACTTCTTGCGGACGCAGAGGCCGAGTGCAGAGAGGGAGCCGAGGCCCAGCATGAGGCAAGAGGCGGGTTCGGGAACGATGGTGACGGCCGATGAAGGCGCAGTAGCTACGACTGAACCGCTGGTGCCCACATTTACAATGGCCGCGAAGCCATTGGGGTCGGTGGTGAGAAGTGGATTCGTGTCGGTAGAATCGAACAGCGAGAAGGCGAAGCTGCTGCCGGAGAGCGTTGTGCCGCTGGGAGCGTTGACAGCGGGCCCAGTGAAATCGAGAGTGAAGGTCAAGGTGCTGCCGAATTTCACTTCTTCGTTGTCGTCGTTGTAAACGCCAGAATTGGTGATGGCGATGACACCGGGAACGGGGCCGCCGCTGGCTCCGCCGACATCGGTTTGTGTACCGGCAACGTACGTTGCGCCGGCGAAGTTCTTAACGTCAACCGTGGCGGCTTGGGTGCTTAGCACGCCTGGGTTGAATTGGAAATCGACATAGCCGTCGGTTCCAGCCAAGCTTGCGGTGTTGACGATGAAGGAATAAACGACGTCAGCTTGGGCAGACACGGCACTGATCGCCAACGCGAAGGTAAGGGGTAGTAAAGTTTTACGCATTCTATTGATATCTCCGTTGAAGTGAATTTAGTTGATCACGTTGGGCGTGAAAGTGATGCCGATCAAAGATGGATCTTGGAACTGAACGGTGATGCTGACAGACTGCCCGCTGGCCAAGGAACTGGTGCCTGGAATGGCGAGAGCTTGCGAACTGTTGACGGTGGCGCCGCCAACCACAGTGATGCCAGAAGCAAGGCCCGTGAAGACAACGCTCAGAGGGCCGGTGATGGCGCTGGGGCGGTTGTTGGTGAGCGTTAGTGTGCCGCTAAACGTTTGGGTGCGGCGGTTGTAAAGGAAGCCGCTTGAGGTAACGCTGACGGGCACGGTGGCCAGACTGTTCGGGGTGAAGGAAACGCCGCGCAAGACTTCGCCGGCGACCGCGGTGCGGAGCAGAACGAATTTTTCGCCGGCTGCTTGCGAGGCTGTGGTGTAGGCGAGAGTATCGGTGATGGTGACGAGTTCGTTCGGATCGGCACCTTGATCGCCATTGGCGCTGACGGTGGAAGTGACACCCCAGATGGTGACCGTTCCATCGGCATTGACGCGGCCCGTGATGTTACGCAGACCGTCGGTGACGGGGTTGAGACTGCTCGGATAATTGGCGACGCTGTAAGGCACACCCAAGTTCAAACCGTTTTGCAAGACGTACGCACGCTGCCAGGTTCCGCTGACGCGAATCCACTTCTGAAGACCGGCAATGGTGCTGGTGGCGGCGTCGGCCGCAGTGCCGTCGCCTTCATCGGCAACATAGAGAGTGTCAGCGTCGGCAAACCAAAGGCCGAAGGGATTTGCGGCACCAGCAGCTTTGGCAAGAGTGACTGGGAAGCCGGGAAGCACGGTGATGGGCGCGGTGCCCGCATCGGAGAGAGCCGGCAAGGTGCCCGCGGTACCGACCTGATAGACAGTGTTGATACCGTTGCTGCCGCTGCCTTTGGAAATATAGAAGTGTTGTTGAAAACCGTGAGGCCGCGGAAATTGTTGTCTTTGCCCGGCCTTGTCGGCAGCGTAAGGCGTGCCCGTGGCTGGATTGATCACTTGCGTGATGGAGAAGATGCCGAGTTCGGTGGGAGTGCCGGGAACCGCTCCGGGAGCATCGGCGAAGACTTGCACGCCAGCTGCGCCGACGACGTTGACCGGGGTGCCGGAGCCGTTATTGGAATTGCCAACGGTATAGAAGATGCCGTTGTTGAGAATGGCCGCGCGGCCGTTATTTCCGCTGTATGCGTTGGTCTCGGTTACTTGCATATTGGCGTTGGCGTCCATCTGCAGAACGGCGCGATAGTAGCTGTCGCCGACTGGGTTGGTTGGATCGTAGACGCCGGGGGTGTTGGAGTTGGAAACGTCGAGAGTATTCGGGGCGGTGACGTAGCCCATGAACGTGAGGTATTGGCGGTCGAGCGAGAGATTGATGGCGAGTTCGGATTTAGAACTGAAGCTGGTGACTACAGTGGTGGTCGGAACAGTGATGGTGGTTAAGACGGTTCCGGTGGTGGTGATTTCATCGATGAAGATGGGTGAGGTGACGCCAAAGCTGCCGTCAACGATGTCGTTGTTCCAGACATTGTTGGTAGTGGTGAGTGAGGGAAACAAGCCGTTATTCGTGGCTTTGCCGGTGCCGCACGCAGCGGTGCTGGGGCAATCTGGGGGCAAGGCCTCACCAATGGTGACGGTGGATGCGGTGCCCGCGTACAGGCTGCGCGTTAACACGAGATTGTCGGGTGTCAAGACGGGACTTGTGCCGACGGATGTTGCAAAGACCGGAACAGCAGTGGCGCAGAACGCGAGGGCCACGTATCTGAGCATGTTCCAAGATGACGGTGTCAAATGGTTCTCCAGGGTTGAATATGAGAAGCAGGTAAAAGCTACCTGCCCGCATCAGAATAACGGTGGAGAGTTACTGAGTCGTTGCGGTTGAGTTGTAGTTCGATGAAGACTGGATCTTCGGTAACTCGAAGGTGAACCAGAGTGCGCCGGCGAGGCAGAAGGCTCCGGTGACCATGACGGTATGGGGTGCGCCGATGCGGTGGGCGAGGGCGCCGGCGAAGAGGCTACCAAAGGGGGCGGCGCCGAAGAACGCGGTTGTGTAGTAGCTCATGACGCGGCCGCGTTTGTCTTCGGAGACGAGCGACTGGATGATGGTGTTGCTGGCGGAGGCGCATTGGATGAGGCCGAAGCCGACGAAGACCATGAGGATGAGCGATATCCATAAGATCCGCGAGACGCCCATGAGAATTAAGGCTGTGCCGAGGGTGGCGGCGGAGAGTTGGATCATTCTTACGAGGCCGGTGACGGACTTACGCAGTGCTAGCGAGATGGCGGAGGTGAGTGCGCCAACACCGGACGCGGCGGTAAGCCAGCCGAGGGTTTGCGCACCGCTATGGAAGACGTCGCCGGCGAAGAGCGGTAGGAGGACGGCGTATGAATAACCCATCAAACTGATGAGCGAGAAGAGCGTCAGGATGGAACGGATGGGGCGAAAGTTGCGGACGTAATCCCAGCCTTCGCGCATCTGAGCGAGCATGCTGTCTTTCCGGCTGAGCTTCGATGTGGGCTGGAGGCGCATGAGTAACAAGGATGCGATCACGGCGAAGTAACTTACTCCGTCGATGAGAAAGCACCAACCTTCTCCCACAGCCGCGATGACGACACCGGCGATGGCGGGACCAATGAGACGCGCACCGTTGGCGATGGATGAGTTGATAGCGATGGCGTTGCTGAGGTCGTTTTTATCGTCCACCATTTGGACGAGGAATGACTGGCGGGCGGGCATATCGAAGGCGTTGATGAACCCTTGGAGTGCGGTGAGGGCGATGATCTCCCAAAGGGTGATGACGTGCGCCAGTGTTAGTGCGGCTAAGGCGAGCGACTGAATGGCGCCGCCGGCCGGGTCCAGACGAGGAGTTTGCGGCGGTTGAGACGTTCGACCCAGACGCCGGCGACGGGGCCGATGGCGAAGGAAATGATTTGGCCCGAGAAGCTGACGACGCCGAGGAGCAAGGCCGAATGGGTGAGGCGGTAGACGAGCCAAGTGGTGGCGAGGCGCGTCATCCAAGTGCCGATGACGGAGATGCCTTGGCCGAAGAAGAAAAGCTGGAAGTTGCGGTGCCGCAGCGCGCGCCATGCGTGCGAGAACATTACCGCGGCGGGGCTTCCTGGAGGAGCTTGAGAACGGTGGCGGTTGTATCAGTTTCGGCGAGGCGCGGGAAGATTTTTTCGACGGCGTAGTTATGGGTGTCGGCATCACGGTCGGTGATGGCATCTACGACGATGGCGACGTTATAGCCGTGATCGTAAGCGCTGCGGGCGGTGGATTCGACGCCGGCGGTGGTGGCGACGCCGGTGAGGACGATTTGGGTGACGCCGAGAGCCTGTAGGTCAGCATGCAAAGAGGTTCCGATGAAGGCGCCCCAGCGTTGCTTACTGATGGTGTGGTCGCTGGGTTGGACGCCGAGGTCGGGAGCGAGATCGGACCAGTCTGCGGGGGGCTGCATGTTACGCGGAGGGGCGTCAGTGCGTCCGGGCGGGCGGCCGGTGACGTTGACGAAGAAGACGGGGAGTCCGCGTTGGCGAAAGGCCTGCGCTAGTTGGGCGGAGCGGGCGACGATGCCGGTTGAAGGGTGGACGGTGGGGATGCCGAGAATGCCTTTTTGTAGGTCGATGACGATTAAGGCGGCGGTGGGGTCGAGTTTGGTGATGGGCATTTGGGTGTTATTGAGAAATCCAGTGGGCGGTTTTGGAGGCGAGTTTGTCGAGAGCGGTTACGGCGAGGGCGAGATGTTCTTCGCGGGTGTCTTCAATTTTGTTGTGGCTGATGCCGCCGAGGGATTGGACGAACAGCATGACGGTGGGGATGCCGGCGCGGGAGACTTCGGCGGCGTCGTGCAGAGGGCCGGAGGGTAAGTGGGGCGGCGGCCGTCTGCGTGGTCTCTCTGATGGCGTCGTCGCAGAATTGAATCAAGGCTGGGTGAAAGGGGACGGGCTCGATGCTCCAAATGCGCGACCACTCGACAGTGCAACCTTCTTCTTGCGCGAAGCGTTGGCTGGCGTCTTGCGCTTCCTTATACATGGCGGCGAGGATGGCGGCATCGAGATCGCGCTGATCGAGAGTGGTTTCGCAGCGGCCGACGACGGCGGTGACGATGCCGGGGAATGTTTTGACGCTGCCCATGGTGCAAACGGCGTCGCTATGTTTTTGGGCGATGGGGCGAATTTCGAGAGCTAACTTGGCGGCGGCGGCGAGAGCGTCACGGCGGACGTTCATGGGCGTGGAACCGGAGTGGGCTTCCTGGCCGTGAAAGGTGATGGCGTGGCGTTCGACGCCTTTGGTGCCGAGGACGACGCCGAGGGGGAGATTGAGGCGTTCGAGAACGGGGCCTTGTTCGATGTGGAGTTCGAGATAGGCGGCCGACGTTTTGGCGCTCGCGTTCGGCTTCGGGGAAACGGTCAATCTCAATGCCGCAACGGCGGAGGGCGTCTTCGAGGCGGATGCCATCGCGATCGGTGCGGACGCGGTCGGCGGCAATGGAATGAGTGCCGGCGAAGGCGGAAGAACCGAGGAGGCTGCGGCCGAAGCGGGCGCCTTCTTCATCGGCCCAATCGACAAGGCGAATGGTGACCGGGGGCTTGCCCTTATATTGTTCGTGCGAAATGGCGGAGGACTTCGAGAGCCGCGAGGGTGCCGAGTGCGCCATCGAGCCAGCCGCCGTTGGGGACGGAATCGAGATGGCTGCCGATGAGGAGAGTTTTTTCGGACGCGCCTTTGAGAGTGAGGTAGTTGTTGCCGGCGGAATCGTAGTGTTGGGCGACGGGGAGGTCGCGATACTTGGTTTCGAACCAGGCACGGGCTTTGAGCCAGGTATCGGTCCAGGCGACGCGTTGTGCGCCGTTGGAATCGGAGGTGAGGGTGCGGAGTTCTTTGAGTTCGGCGATGGTGCGGTGGGGGTCGAGAGGCATGGCTGGCCTTTTTTATGGTAGCGATTTTAAAAAACGAAGCCAATTTTGAGCCGCAGATGAATGCGGAAATAAAAACGAAGCCAATTTTTGAAATCTTTAGCCACGGATGAACGCTGATGAACGCGGATAACGCCTTTTGACGGTTTGTTTGGGCGCAGTTGTCCCACCCGCCTGGGAGAAACATATTCGGTTGTCAAATATCTGGGAGCCTAGACGCCTCGCGGCGGGTGCTCGATTTACAAACTAGGCGGCTTTCGAGTTTTTCGCAGCGACGGCGGCGCGGTGCTCGGCTAGGAAGTCATCGAACGCGATAGGTTTTGCCGCCGCTGATGATGTAGAAATCGTGGCTGCGGAGTTGGAACAGTTCGAATTCTTCGAGGGTGAAGTTGAAGCCGTACTCGGCGAAATCGGGAATCAGGTTGTTCGCTTTGCAGTTTTCGATGGAGCGGCGGGCGTGGCCGAGATCTTTCATCTGATTTTCTTTGCGCTGCTTTTGCAGGGTTTCGAGTTTGAGCATAGCCTTTTCCAACTTTTTGGTGAGGCGCTGTTCTTGGATGGAGATGTTGAGGAAGTCTTGTTTGAAGAATAGATAGATTTCGGTTTGCAAAGCGGCGGCGCGTTGCGTGGGGTCTTGGATGTGCTCGACGAGGTGGGCGCATTTGTCGCGGCCGGTGGTGTAGATGCCGCGCTCGAGCGGAGGGATGTCGGCGAGACGCCATTCGGTGTCGGCGATGGTTTGGACGAGGTCGTGTTCGTCGGGGTTGGCCGGGGAGTATTTGGCGAAGAAGCGATCGATGTGAGTTTTGTAAATCGGGGCGTCTTCGGGGCTGAGCAGCATGGTGCGGGCGGTGAGGCCGGTTTTGACGGCGTTCATGCAAGAACGGGCTTTGCCGGTTTGGGAAGGGCCGGTGCTGGACTCGGCGTTTTTGCGATTGGCGTTGATTTGGGCTTCGGTGGCCATGGTGGTTTCTCCTTTGTTGTTTTTTTCTGAGCAGAAAAGAAAAAGGCCCGCAAGCAGAGATGACACTCTGGCGGACCTGCTTGAAATTAGCATGGAGACCCCTGGGAAACGAACTGTGGATGTTTAGGATAAATGGTTTATCCACAGGGTAAGTGGTTGAGGGGAAGGGAGATATAGTTTTTGGGGATTATTTTTGAGAGCTGTGACTGGAAAACGGGGGGCGTCCGAAAACGCCTTGGATCGGAGGCGAAACGCGTAAAACGGGCTTTGTTTTGCGAGATAAGGGGGAATCGGCCGCCGGCTGATCGATCTCGGCAAGACCGCTCTTCCGTCCGCGGTATCCGCAAAGGTTGCGGGAAGAGTAACATGGGATCGGCTCTGCTGGGTGGTTTGGACGGTGCGGGTCGATATGTTACGAAAAGTCTAGCTTTTAGCTAGGAGTAATTGGCTTAACGGCGGCGGCCAAACTGCCGTGCAGTGGGGCGCAATTAATATTGATGAGCGGGACATTTCCTTTTTGATTCGGTATAAAGGTTCCGGTCCCGCGCTAATACACTCACTTAGTGTGTGATCTGGCTTACTGTTGTGTTTTGAGAGCACTTAGCGTAAACTCGGTTGAGCCTTAGGTCGCCCGGAGAGAATCGATATAGCCCAATGAGCACAGCCCCTCGATCACAATTTAGCAACTTCAGCAGCCGCGCCGTTTACTGGATGAAAGAACTCAAAGACCATCCTGCCGGCGATCCTAACACCCAGCCGCCCATCAAGCCGTCCGTGGGCTCGGATTGGCTTAGCGACCAGGAAAACCACAAACGCCTAGACCCAGCTTCTATAAAACAGCTTAAGAGTACCCACCACATTACCGACTGCATTACCTTCGTGACCGACGTTTTGCAAAACGCTTACCGCGATCTGGGTGATAACGTGAACGCCGTCGCCGTTAAGCAAACCCGCTTTGTCCAATTCGGATATCTTCTGGCTCAGTATCTGGTGGATTCGGCAGGGTGGAAAGGTTTCTACTGGAATCCCGATCCCGACCTTTCGCTAGATCGAAAATACTTCGTTGAATCACCTAGCTGGTACATCGGCAGCCTCCTGTACAACGGTCCTTCGCTTCCGGCATCGCAGGAGGCTGCGGCCTATGAACAAGCCTACCGGCATGTTTTCCTCGCGGCTAGCCCCGCTGAGCAAAAGCGGATCTTCGACAAAATCGAGATCTACGTCAACGAACATGCGGCGAGCGCCCGGCAAGCCAGAAGTGCAAAAGGTCTATCACTCGATTAGGATCGCCGATTCTCTGCTGGGTTACGCCCCCAATCAACGCGGCAACCCCGCTCGAGACTATCTCGGTCACCTCTTCCCACCCGAGGCCCGAATTCCAGCCAAGCAATCCACCCAGCGAGCCCTTGAGCGGCTCAACGCCTTCAACCGACAAGTCACCTTCGGCTTCGGCTTGGCGCGTGGCGGGACTCACACTTTTATCTTCGCTTCAGGAGATGTCTATGAGGTCCACTACTCCAGTGGGCCTGCCGATTGGCCCAACCAGCAGCCTCTGTTCCAAGTCACACCTCTTATAAACTGGAATTGGGAGTCAGGAGCCATTATCGTTCCGCCGGATGTGCACCGCACCCTGACGCTGCCGAGACCCTGAGAACGCGCCAGCATGATCAAACTTAGGTATTTCCTTGCTCTAACGCTGGCCTTTGTCCCGCGCGTGGCTACGGCCGATCAGACAAAGTCTGAAATTCTCGCCACAGCCCGTAACGAAAAATATCGACTCGTCTGTACCTTTCATGGCTTTAAGGAACGGGTCCCCGGCGCTCTTCCCGATGGCGTTGTGAATCACATTACATACGTCACCCTCTCCGACCTGCGAACGAACCAGACCATTCGCTTCGCCCCATCCGGTTTGGCCGATCTTACTGATCCCCAAGTTTTTTTCACCGACGTCTGGTCCCCCAATCATGAGTGGCTCGTCCTGCCCCTTGGACAGTTCTATGGATTCCAGGTTATTCACGCTGCGACGGCCATGGCCGAAATAAGACGCCGCCGCCCCGAGCAATTTATTCGCCTTCAAGGACCGCAATCGGTGGGGCTGTCTCACCAATTCGCAGGCTGGTCCGCCGATGGATCCTTCCGAATCTGGATTGATGACCCTGACCGTCCCAGCAAGCGCTGGCTTTACCTAATCGACGTGCCAACTCTTTCGGTGAGTGCCAAAGATGCGGGGTTAGGACCCGTCCAGACGTTCATCACTGCCAATGGAACTAAGGCAATTCAGTAGACAGATCGGTCGATTCGTTAAGGCAAACGAGTCCTTTTAGGCCGAGCAGCCCGCGACCAGAGGTTTCTTGAGTCATTAGGGCCGAGTGAGTCAGTTGTTGTATCCTGGCTAGTTTCGCTATCCCGCTTTTCGCGTTCGGCGAGGGTTCATGTAATAGCGACTTGATGTAGGTTTGATACGGCAGACCCTTTTATTTGGCCAGCTTTCGAGCTAAAGCGAGATCGGCAGCCGGCATGCGCAACGCCACAACGGGCGAGGGCGCTTTCTTCGATTTAGCCAGGCGGGCGAGCAGCTTCTCCTTTGTCAGAACCTGCGCTTCACCGCTCTTGGCTCCCGCCAGCAATTCCTTGCCGTTGACGTCACGATTCTTGTACCACCAGAGCGTTCTTCCGCTTCGGTCGGGAAAGTCGGCACGATGCGCTTCGTTTGTTTATTTGTTTGTTTCTTCATTGAGACATCTCCAGAAAAGCCTTCTTGTCCGAAACGGTTGCCGGAAAAGCGGTCACTGCGCGGACGTTGCCATTGTGCGGTGTCCACACCACGGTTAATAAGCGACCGGCAGCCGTTAGACCAACCGCGCGATAGCGCTAGTCGATCGCGACGTAAGACATTAAACGACAACTGGAGGGGATCTGTTGTTCAGGCGGAGATGTGACTGTCGGAAAGACTCCGCGCGGTACGGGGCCTATGGCGGTGTGAGGATTCATCGCTCGAATTTGCCGACCGAGACATCGAGCGTATTCGAGCAAACTTGGGCGTTAAGGTAGTTAACTCGTCCGCCAAAGCTGATCCGATAGGTGCCCGGCGCTGACATATCGAAATCGTCGCTGACCTTCCAGGGCCAGGATGCTTCTTCCTGGGGCCGCAAGAGCAGGAATCCGGGAGTTTCAGGATTGATCAGCTTGCCGAATTCAGTATCTTCCTTGAGTGGTTTGTATCGCCACTCTTCGCCGGGCGTAATTTTCGCGTGATCGCCATGGGGGTCCAACACCGTCACGGAAAACTCAAGCTGCGGATGCGGTGTTCGGGGAAACGCGAGCGGGGCAGACGTTTCGTTTCGCACCGAAATTTGCACAGATGTTGAGGGCGGGGAGGGGCTTTTTAATTCACTAGGGTCACCGAAACAACCGTGGGGTGGCTTCGGCGCATGGTTGGAAAAGGGCGATCCGACTCTGGCCGCCGGGGTGCTGACTTGCGTCCCAGGATATTTCGCGAAAAGCGATAGAGAGTGCAAATTCTATTTCCGATTTCGTACACGCGTCCGTCTCTGCGGCCCAAGCGCGTAGCAGAGGGTCGCCGTCGGAGGGCGTCCTGGCGAGCGAAGCTAGTTTTCTGGCGGCCAGTGAGCGTATGTCTACGGAGGTCGCTCAGTGCCGTCGTTAGGGACTGCAGTGTTAGCGGTAGCCGGAGTCGTTCAGCGCATGATCACGGTCTGAGTCGGAGATAGAGGATGGCAGGGTCGGCGCGCCGCTTACGGGGCAGGCGTCAGGCGTTGGGCTTCGAGGCGGTGTGCCGATGCGGTTGTCAATAAGACTATTAGGATGTAAGTTTCGCGCGTCATGGTGCTTTAGCTTCTATGTTGGCGCATCTTCGGTCCGCGTGGTGCGATGCCTTCGAGTAGCCTAGTTTCTCGTCTGGGCGCGTTGGAACGCGCAGACGGGAGGCGGGTTGCCAACCCGCCGGAGGCTACCAGCCTGCCCTACCGGGTGGCGCTGGACCAGGGGAAGAGTTCGGGTGTCTGCACCAGGCCGGCGGTGACTGGATTCATTTCGATGTAGCGAGCAATCCGTGCGAACTCGGTGTCATTCCGCACCAATCGGTCGAAGCTCTCCTCCTGCCAGAAAGGCTGCCCGGTGAGGCCCAAAAGCCGATTTGCCTCACGGGCGGTAGAGCGCTTCAAGGATTGCATCATCTGGGAAATTGGGACTTGCGGCGTAATTAGAATATGAACGTGATTTGCCATCACAACCCAGGCGTGGAGCTGGTATTCGCCGCGCTCGCGCTCCCGAAAGCGAAGTGCCTCCACTATTAGGTTCGCCATATCGGGACGTTGGAGGTAGAGAGGCCCGCTGCGGCCGCCGTCGAGCAGGCGGTCCATCACCAGAAACGCCTTGCCGGAAGACGTGATCGCTTCTGCGGGAAAGACGCGGCTGGACGGCAGACTGCCATGAAGGCGCCAAGTCAGAAAGACCGGTTGGCCTGTGGCGTAATGATGTGGCAAGCGGCGAACGTGGAAGGTGGCCACTACTCGACGGTGACGCTTTTGGCGAGATTGCGGGGCTGATCGACGTCGCAGCCGCGGCGGACGGCGATGTGATAGGCGAGCAACTGAAGCGGGATCATTTCGAGTAATCGGCAGTAGGAGTTCGCGAGTGACGGGGATGGTGATTAAGTAATCGGCCATCTTGGCAACTTCTTCATCGCCTTCGCAGGCGACGGCGACGACGATGCCGCTGCGGGCCTTCACTTCTTGAATGTTGGAAAGCGTCTTCTCGTAATGAACGATGCTCTCTTCGGATTCGGGATCTTTGGTGGCCAGCACAACCACCGGAAGATTTTCGTCGATGAGGGCGTTGGGGCCGTGCTTCATTTCGCCGGCGGGGTAGCCTTCGGCGTGGATGTACGAAATTTCTTTGAGCTTGAGGGCGCCCTCCAGAGCAATCGGGAAATGGATGCCGCGGCCGAGATAGAGGAAATCTTGGCGCTTGGGATAGGTCTTGGCCATGGCGTCGTAGATTTCGGTTTGGGCGAGGACGTGTTCGAGCTTGCCGGGGATTTGCATCATCTCCTGAGTGAGGATGGACGACGCTTCGGCGAGAGGGTGCCGCGCACTTGGCCTAGATACATGCCCAAGATGAGGAGCGCGGTGATTTGCGACGTGAACGCTTTGGTAGAGGCGACGCCGATTTCGGGTCCGGCGTGAGTGAGTAGAGTGCCGGCGGCTTCGCGGGTGATCATGGAGCCGACCACATTGCAGATGGCCAGGTCTTCGAACCTTTTTGTTTGGCTTCGCGTTGGGCGGCGAGTGTATCGGCGGTTTCGCCGGATTGGGAAATGACGATGGTCAGAGTGTTGGGGGGAATGATGGGGTCGCGGTAACGGAATTCGCTGCCGTAATCGACTTCGACGGGGATGCGCGCCAGGCGTTCGATGATGAACTTGCCGGCCAGACCGGCATGCCAGCTGGTGCCGCAGGCGACGATTTTGACTTGCTGGAAGGATTTGAAATCGGCTTCGGAGATATCGACTTCATCTAAAAAGACGCGGCCGCTTTCCTGGCCGACGCGGCCGAGCATGGTGTCTTTAATGGCGCGCGGCTGCTCAAAGACTTCTTTGAGCATGAAGTGCTTATAGCCGCCCTTTTCGGCCATGATGGGATCCCACAGAATGTGCGAAACCTGGCGGCGGACGATTTTGCCGTCGATATCGATGAGCTTGACGCCGGTGGGGGTGAGGACGGCGATGTCGCCATCGTTCAGGAAGATCATGTCGCGGGTGTGGCTGAGGACGGCGGGGACGTCGGAGGCGACGAAGAATTCGTCTTGACCGAGGCCGACGACGACGGGCGGGCCGGAACGGGCGGCGACAATTTTGCGAGGGTCGGCGGCGGCGATGACGCCGATGGCGAACACGCCGGTAATTTGCTTGATGGTGCAGCGCACGGCGTCTTCGAGTGTGGCGTTGCCGGTGAGATATTTTTCGACCAGGTGGGCGATGACTTCGGTGTCGGTTTCGGTGACGAACTTGTGGCCTTCGGCGGTGAGCTGTTTGCTTGAGGGCCAGATAGTTTTCGACGATGCCGTTGTGGACGACGACGATTTTGCCGGTGCAATCGCGGTGGGGATGCGCGTTTTCTTCGGTAGGACGCCCGTGTGTGGCCCAGCGGGTATGGCCGATGCCGTACGACCCGGCGAGCGGCTTGTTCTTGATGACCTCTTCGAGGTTGCGGAGTTTGCCTTCGGCGCGGCGGATGTCTAACTGGCCGCCTTCGGAAAAGACCGCGACGCCGGCTGAGTCATAGCCGCGATATTCGAGGCGGCGTAATCCATCGACAATCAGAGGCACGGCTTCACGGCCGCCGATGTAACCTACAATTCCACACATATAGTTAAAGAGAGAAAAGTTAGTCTAAGATCTCCAACCGGTAGTCTTCGATGACGGGGTTAGAGAGGATATCGCGCGCGACTTCGGTGAGCAATTCTTGGGCCTTTTCCTTGGGAATTCCAGGAGTTAGGCCGATTTCGAAATATTTTCCCTGGCGGACATTCAGAATTTCCTTATGCCCCATACCCTGGAGAGCAGAACAGACGGTCTGGCCTTGGGGGTCGAGCACAGTGGGTTTCATCGTGACGTAGACGCGCGCTTTCATCTTGAATCTCTATTGTAAGCGCACGGCGACGTGTGTTTCTTCACACGTCGCCGAATTAATATATGGTTGCTTAGTTAGGCAGGGGGCGCGTAGGGGCTGGAGGCTAAATAACCGGGCGGCTTTTCTTGGAGCCGGTATTGGAGGAAGCTCGAAACGGCGCCGAGGGTGAGGAATAACAAGGTGAGGGTGAAGCCTGCGCCATAGCCGACGACGGCCATGCCGAAACTTTGTTGGGTGATTTGCTGGTCGTAGACGGACTTCATAAGCAAGAGGCTGGCGGCGGCGAGAACGGCGAGGCCGGCGCTGAAGAGTGGGCCTTTGCGATATTTCATGACGGTGAGGGTCATGCCTGCTAAGGCGCAGACGAGGGCAAAACCGGCAAAGCCGACGGGCTCCACTTTTTTGTCGCCGGCTCCGGCGAAGGGGCCGTTGCCCTGGATGGTTGTGCCGGTTACCAATTGCACGCCGCTAAGTTTAACGAATTGTTGGCCGTTGCAGGATACAGTGACGAAGGGTAAGGCAAAGCAGAGGATCGCCAGGAGAAATGCCACGGGCGAGAGTTTGGTTGGTTTCATAGATTCCTTTCTTTTCTGGGGGGTTGCGAATTTGTTCCTACGTGTATGAATGCGGAAAAAATCGGATTTTCTTTTGAAAATTGTGTGTGACATCACGGACACGGTGTGATGCAACATTTTCGGGGGAAAATGTTGTAGGATGAGGGAGTTGTATGGTGTAATCTAGGCGATGAGTGAGATAGGGAGAATCTGAATTCTTAAAATCTGCATTCTCGCCAGCAGCAGTTCCGGCAACTCGGTGTTTGTCGCGACAGACCGCACGCGTTTGCTGGTGGATGCGGGGCTCAGCCGTCGCGAAATCAAGAAACGGCTGGCGGCGATTGGCGAAGATTTGGCCGCGCTGGATGCCATCCTTATTACTCACGAACATTCAGACCATGTGGCTGGCTTAGTTCCGTTAGCTAAGGGGACCGACGGCAAATGCGTTCCGGTTTATCTGACGCAGAAGACGGCTCCTTATATTGATTGGGCGGAATCGACGCCGGTGGTGGAAAGTTTCCAGGCGGGGTGTGGGTTCACGATTGGCGATATTGATGTGGCCAGTTTTACGATTCCGCACGATGCGGCCGATCCGGTGGGGTATACGCTGACGTCGCAAGGGGTGAAGGTGGCGATTGCGACCGATCTCGGCTACGTGACCGATTCTCTACGTGTGCATTTGCGCGGGGCGGATTGCGTGCTTTTGGAATCGAACCATGATTTGGAGATGCTGCGGGTGGGGCCATATCCGTGGTCGGTGAAGCAGCGGGTGATGAGCCGGCGCGGGCATCTTTCGAATGAGGTGGCGGCGGATTTTATTAAAGATGACCTGGATTCGCGGGTTTCGACGGTGATTCTGGGGCATTTGAGTGAACACAATAATCATGTGGAACTGGTGCGGAATCTGGCTTTGAAAGCGCTGAATGGGCGGGCGCTTTGGACGCGGCTGGTGGTGGCGGAGCCGGGAGTTCAGTCGGAAGTGTTTACTTACTAAGGTTGCGGGAACTTTACGTGGGGCGATGGTGTCTGAAGGTCCAGAGGTGGTATGTCCAGCTTCACGCGGCCGATTGCCATTCAATGTGCGGAACTGGCGTCGCAACGGGCCGCTACGTTTGAGAGAGCAAGACTCAGACGCAGGCTGGGAAGCTTGGCTACGATTTCTTCTACGGCTGCGTTCTTAGGGTTTTTGGCGACTTTGTTTGGGATTGCTAATTCCTTCCGTTCCGTTAACGGGTTCTGGGGAACGGCATTCGCGTCCGAGACCGCAGGATTGGCGTACGCGATGGCTCCCAGTCTTATTGGCATCTATGTCGCGTTGGGTGCCTTTTGGTCCTACCGGGCTTTGTGCGGTCAACTGGAAAGCTTTGACATAGAAATGCAGACGGCTTCGGTGGATTTGGTCAACCGTTTGGTAGTCCACTTACAGCGCCTGCGCACGGCCGACCCTATCTTATGGTCGCGACTTTCGCAAGCTCCGAGCGCTGGGCACAGCGTCCCGGTTACCCCGATTCGACTCCCTGACTTCCTGCTCATTCACAAATCGCGGCATGGTCTTTGGCAGTTGCTTTGGCCGAAGATCGAATCGGAAACAGATGCCAGCGCGATTCTCGATACAACCGGTTGGATTGGCATAGTCTATGCGGCGATCGGCTGTCTGGTTGCTTGGGAACGGGGGCATTGGATCACGGGCGTATTGACGCTGGCATTTTTCGAAGCAGCAAGACGGGCGATGCGGAAGGGGATCGCGCTGGGCGGTTTTTGCGGTGATTGCGTTTCTGGTGCTGTTGTTGGTTGTGAATGTGGGGCAGTATGGCTGGTCGGATGGGTCTGTTTGCATAGCGGCGGGGTTGTTGCCGTTTATGGGCAGTGTGCGGGCGAGTTTTCGAGTGCGGTCGGAATGTGGCTGGGTTCGCCATCTTGCGCTGGGTTTGCTGTGGATCTTGGCCAGTCTGGCG
Organism: Bryobacterales bacterium; assembly: GCA_963840845.1. Classification (GTDB taxonomy): domain Bacteria; phylum Acidobacteriota; class Terriglobia; order Bryobacterales; family Bryobacteraceae; genus Bog-105. The sequence goes on along the minus strand of CAWJBS010000147.1, from coordinate 94,677 downwards.
TTGGCGCTGCCGGTGGATCATGGGTTCGATCCTTTCTGACGAAGACGCGACCGTCTACGCTAGTTAAGGAATGATCTCTCGATACACACGGCCCGAGATGGGCGCCATTTGGAGTGAGCAGCATAAATACGAATGCTGGCTGGCGGTTGAACTTGCGGCTTCGGAAGCGCTGGCGGATTTGGGCGAGGTGCCGCGCGAGGCGGCGCAGGCGTTGCGGGCGCATGCCGGTTTTGATTTGCCGCGCATTCAAGAGATCGAGCGCGAAGTGAAGCATGACGTGATTGCGTTCACCACCGCGGTTTCCGAAAAGATGAAGGCGCAAGGGGCGGGCGAATCTTCGCGCTGGCTGCATTACGGGCTGACTTCGAACGATGTGGTGGATACGGCGCAAGCGCTGCAAATTAAGAATGCGTCGGCGATTATCAGCAAGGATCTGGACCAGTTGCTGGCCGCGCTGCGCAAGCTGGCGTTCACGCACAAAGACACCGTGCAAATGGGCCGCACACACGGCATGCATGCGGAGCCGATTACGTTCGGGCTGAAAGTGGCGCTGTGGTGGGACGAACTGGCGCGCCAGAAGACGCGGTTTACGGCGGCGGCGGAAGAGATGCGGGTGGGGAAAGTGTCGGGCGCGGTGGGGACGTTTGCGCACCTTTCGCCGGAAGCGGAAGAGAAGATTTGCGCGCGTTTGGGGTTGAAGGCGGCGCCGATCAGTTCGCAGGTTCTATCGCGCGATTTGCATGCGAATTACCTGGCGGTGCTGGCCGGTGTGGCGGCGAGTTTGGAAAAGATCGCGCTCGAAATTCGGCATTTGCAGCGGACCGAAGTGCGCGAGGCGGAGGAACCGTTTGCGGTGGGGCAAAAAGGGTCGTCGGCCATGCCGCATAAGAAGAACCCGATTACGTGTGAGCAGATTTGCGGGCTGGCGCGGTTGGTTCGTTCGAATGCGCAGGCAGGGTTTGAAAATGTGGCGCTGTGGCATGAGCGAGATATATCGCATTCCTCTGTAGAGAGGGTGGTTTTACCGGATTCGACGATACTGATTGACTATCTTTTGTCCAAAACCACGTGGCTGGTGGAGGGTTTGGTAGTGAATGTGGAGCGGATGAGGCGCAATTTGGCTAGCACAAAAGGACTAATTTTCTCGGGGCAACTGCTTTTGGACCTAGCGGCCGCCGGGATGCTGCGCGAAGACGCCTACCGGTTGGTGCAGGGACACGCTATGAAGGCGTGGCAAGAGGAAAGCGATTTTCAGCAAGCGATTCAACAAGATAGCGAGATTGCCAAGCATTTGAGCGGGGTTCAATTGGCGCAGACTTTCGACGTGAACCGGCAATTGAAGAACGTGGACGCGATTTTCCGCCGGGTTTTTCCTATCACACCATAAGGGAGACAACGGCAACCAATACAAATTGGCTATGGGTATTTCTGGTGACTTCGATTACACTGTACTTACTAGTTTGACTGCCGGCCCGTTTCCGGCCAGATTCAAACAATAAATCGCCAGCTCCGGCTTGACGCGTTGCTGGGCGATGACTATGAGACGGCGAAGCCCGCCAGAAAGCAACGTGAATGCAAGCGACCTTACGAAAACCACCCGGTAAGGAATTAGAACTAGCGCGCGTGCTGTTGGTCGACGATGACCTGACTTCCCGGCTGACGTTAAAAGCCGTGTTGGAAGCGGGGGGATATTTCGTCGATTCCGCTGCCTCGGCCGCCGAAGCAGTTGGAAAACTGGACGAGCGGCAATACGAACTCGTGCTGAGTGACTTGCGGATGGAATCCCCGCAGGCCGGTTTGAAAGTGATTGCGCATGCGCGGCTAATGGAATACAAGCCCGCTACCGCGATTCTGACGACCTATCACAATTCCACCAATCCAGACCAGCGTCAACCGGTCTTAATTGAACCTCAAGATTTGCCTAACCTTTTGACCAAGGTGGCGGATCTGATCAGCCAGCGGGCAGCGCGCATTGTGCATCGCCAACTGCGCCAAGCGTAGTTTTTCCAAGCCTTCCTGCTTTGGGGCTGGCCCTCGCGCCAGCCCAACGCCCTGTTCCGGATAGTAACTGGACGCGGTTGGTCGTTGTGTCAGTCATACAATACTGAGACATGAACGGCGAACTTCCAGCGAGTTCCAGGCGCGCTCTCATCAAAAGCGTCGTAGCGGCCAGTGCGGTTAGTGTTGCGCGAGCGCAAGCGCCCATTTCCAACCGACCGAACATTCTTTATATTCATTCGCACGATACCGGGCGGTACATCCAGCCGTACGGTTTTGATGTGCCGACTCCCAACCTGCAAAAACTGGCGAGCGAGAGCATCCTGTTCCGGCACGCGTTCGATGTTGCGCCTACTTGTTCGCCCAGCCGCGCGGCCTTGCTCACAGGCCATTGTCCGCACAGCAACGGGATGCTCGGTTTGGCGCATCGCGGATTTGCGCTGAAGGATTACCAAGAACACATCATTCACTGGCTGCGTCCGCACGGTTACCGTGCCACCTTGGCCGGTGTGCAACATATAGCGAAAGACGCGAAGACGATTGGCTATGACGAAATTTTAGAAACCAAAGGCAATCATGCGGCGCAAGTGGCGCCTGCCGCGGTTCGCTTTCTGAAACAAGCGCCCAAGCAGCCGTTCTTTCTCACGGTGGGGTTTCAAGAAACGCATCGTGAATTTGCGCAACCGGGCCGCGCGGAAGATGAGCGTTTCACTCAACCGCCCGCCACGGTGCCGGATACGGCAAACACGCGCCGCGACATGGCGGCTTTTCACGCGACCGCGCGTATTATGGATGACGCGGTTGGCTCAGTCTTAAACGCTTTGGATGCGGCTGGCTTAGCCGAAAACACGCTGGTGATTTCCACCACCGATCACGGCATCGCTTTTCCCGGCATGAAATGCAACCTCACTGTACACGGGACAGGTGTGTACCTGATGATGCGCGGACCCGGCGGTTTTAGCGGCGGCAAGGTCTGCGACGCGATGGTTTCGCAGTTAGATCTTTACCCTACGATTTGCGAGTTACTTAATATTGAAAAGCCGGTTTGGCTGCAGGGCAAAAGCCTGATGCCGCTGGTTCGTGGAGAGGCGCCGGAAATCCATGAGGAACTGTTTGCGGAAGTGAATTATCATGCCGCGTATGAACCGAAGCGCGCGGCCAGGACGCAACGCTACAACTACATTCGTCATTTCGGCGATAAGCAAACTCCCGTTCTGCCCAATTGTGACGATGGCTTGAGCAAAACCGTTTGGCTTGAGCACGGTTGGCGCAATCAGATTGTGCCGCGCGAATTGCTATTCGATACTGTCTTTGACCCGGAAGAGACTCGCAATCTGGTGAATGACCCCGCGTATGCACCAGCGCTGCAGGAGATGCGCGGCCGGCTGGATGCGTGGATGAAAAGAACGAATGATCCTTTACTCAGCGGGCCGGTGAAGGCGCCGCCGGGAGCTGTGGTGAACGACCCAGAGGGGACATCACCTCAAGAACCCGTTCGACAAGCTTGAGGCTCCCGTTGCCAGTGATATGATCTCTCCACCCAGATCGGGTATTAGAGGGTTTTATGAATAAGCAATGCTATTTGCTGCCCACGTTCCTGTTACTGCTCAATATTCCCGCCTTCTCACAAGGCGGGCTCGCCACCATCAGCGGAGTAGTCACAGACCCGCAAGGCGCTGTCATATCCAACGCCACCGTTACCGTCAACCAAGTGTCGACGGGCGAACGCTCTTCCGTTGTAACCAACGCCTCGGGCTTCTATTCCATTCCCAATCTTGCTGTCGGCGAATACACCGTCTCTATTGAACAAACAGGTTTCAAGCGATACCTCCGTTCCAATATTGTTCTTACAACCGGGCAGGTGCTTGGTCTTGACGCGCAGTTGGAACTAGGCACCGCCGCTGAAACGGTGACAGTATCTGCAGAAGCGCCGCTGATCGAAACCCGTACTTCCGATCAAGGCCAGTTTATTGAGTCTAAGAGTATCTCGGATCTTCCGTTGGGCGACCACCGGACGATGAATGTAGTTGAACTGACCGCAGGCTCCGTTTACGTCGGCTATAACTCTGGCCAGAAGCCCAACTTCTCGCTCGCCGGCGGACGCACCCAGAGCCAGATGATCTGGATCGACGGCGTGACAGACGCGAACATGCGGATGGGCATAGGCCAAATGGATTTGGACCCGCCGGTGGATGCCGTTGCTGAAATTAAAATTCTCTCGAATAACTATTCCGCTGAATTCGGTGGCTCGGCGGGTGGCGTGGTGGTGGAAGCCACTAAAGCTGGTACGAACGAATTTAAAGGCAGCCTATTCGAATACTTCCGCAATAACGCGATGGACGCGCCCGGCTTCTTTGCTCCCGTCGTCAAAGGCTCAAAGGTAAAAGCTGAATATCGCTCCAATGTTTTCGGCGGCGTGATTGGCGGTCCCATCCGCAAGAACAAGACTTTTTTCTTCTTTGCCTTGCAGCGACGCCCGCTGCGTATTGGAGCGGTGGAAACGGTTATCGTTCCCACCGCCCTGCAACGCACTGGAAACTTTTCGCAAACGCTGAGCGGCGGCAAGGTCGTGCCTATTTACGATCCGACTAGTAACAGCACCGTGAATGGCGTTACGACGCGCACGCAATTTCAGGGGAATATCATTCCGGTGAGCCGGTTAGATCCGGCCGGCTTGAAAGCCGTCGCTTATTATCCGTTGCCTAACCTGAACGCTAATACGGCATCGGGCAACATCGTCAACGGGCTCGACGCAAAGTACTACGAGATCAAGCTCGACCACAGCTTCAACGAACAAAACCGCGTCACCGGGCGTTACATTTACGACAATGAAGACTCCACGGTCACAAGCATTTACCCCGACCCCGGAGCCGATCCCGGCGCCCCGCTGCTCGCTCACTCGAATGTCTTCATGGCTTCTTACACACGAGTGTTCAGTCCAGTCATGGTGAATAACCTACGATGGGAATTCAGCAACCGTCTATCGCATGCGGAGACCCTTGGCTTGGGCGGCGATTATGCTACGAAAATTGGCATTCCAAATCTCTCAAACGATGCCTTCCCCAATTTCAATCCGTCAGGCTATGGCCAACTCAGTTCCACGGCGCAGGAGCGGCGGCAATATCCGATTCTGCAGAATGAAATCGTAGATGATTTCTCTTGGGTACGCGGCAAACACTCTCTCAAGTTCGGCTGGGAAATGGACCGCGAGATTAATCATGAGATCAACCTTCCCACGGTTTCGGGTTCGTTTGGCTTCTCTGCCCTAACCACGGGCCTGCCGGGCAGCGCTAGTACCGGTAACTCAATGGCTTCGCTTCTTACTGGGTTTCCGTTTTCGTTTGCCGAAAATCAAACCCCGGTGTTAAACCGCGAGATGTGGTATCTGGGCGCTTTTGTGCAAGACGATTGGACCGTTAGCCGCGATCTGACATTGAATCTGGGCCTGCGCTGGGAAACCGATACGCCGATGCACGACACCAATAATATCTTCAACGGATTCGACCCTACTGAGATCAACCCCGTTTCCGGCACGCCCGGCGTTGTGAAGTTCGCGGGAATCGGCGGTTTTCCTTCCAATGCTTACCGCGGTGACTACAATAACTTCGGGCCTCGCGTGGGTTTCGCCTGGAAACCTTTACACTCTGAGAAGACCGTGATTCGTGGAGGCTTTGGGATTTTCTATTCGCATCCTTTCGACGCAGGCGTACCGAATCAGGCTACGCTCGGCTTCTCAACGAACGTCGCCATTAACAGTCCGGATAATGGCCTGACTTTCCCATTTACTCTGAGTCAGGGCCCGGGCACTTACTCGTTAGCCCCTTTGAACGATTCCTTTGGCGCAGTGAAAGTGGGACAAACGCCCACGACGGCCGTTACCTACTTCGATCAAGGACGCCGCACCGGTTACGCCGAACAGTTCAACTTCACCGTCCAACGCCAATTGCCCGGTAACGCCGTGGTGGAAGCCAGCTTCATCGGCAACGAGGGCCGTAAGCTGCCGAACGCCACCATGTCTATCAATCAAATTCTTCCGAGCGTGCTCGGCCCCGGTCATAGCTCGCAGGCGTACCGGCCCTTCCCCCAGTTTTCGAATGTCTCCATCATCACACCCGATCTGGCTACGTCTAATTATTACGGCGGATTCGTGCGTGTGGAAAAGCGGTTCTCAGAAGGTCTCAGTCTCGGCGCCAGTTATACGCGTTCAAAGTTTCTGGACGCGTCTACCGAGGCGGGTAACACGCTCGGCAACAACAATGGACCTTACTCGAACTATTACAACCGGCGCGCCGACTACGGGTACTCCGCCAACGACGTTCCCAACCGCTTCGTTTTGCATGCCGTTTATGAACTGCCCTTCGGCAAAGGGAGAAGGTTGGTCACAAATGGAGCGGCGGCGGCCATTGCGGGTGGCTGGTCATTGTCTGACGTGGTGACATGGCAGTCCGGGCCGCCTATCACCGTTGTCGATCAGACCAATAGTTGCCTCTGCAGTTCTACCGGCGCGCAACGCCCCAACGTTTCGGGTAACCCCAATCTGAGCGATCCGACGGTGGCCGCCTGGTTCAACACTTCGGTGTTTTCGCAACCGGCGAACTATACGTTCGGCGACGAAGGGGTGGGTATCATCCGCGCCGCTGGCATTTTCGCTAACGACGTTTCCTTGCAACGCAACTTCCACATCCGCGAGCGGACGGTTCTGCAAGCGCGCGGTGAATTCTTTAACGTGACGAACCACACTAACTTCGGGTTGCCGAATACTACTTTTGGTTCACCCACTTTCGCGCAAGTGACGTCTGCCGGCAATCCTCGCCAAGTGGAAGTCAGCCTGCGCCTGGAGTTCTAATGCCCAATCATTCCTTAACGCGGCGCCATTTCATCCAAAGCAGTGTTGCCGCCAGCGCGGCTGCGCCGCTTATTGAGGCCGCCACGCCGGCAGATCGTCCCAATATTCTCTGGCTTGTTTGGGAGGATATCGGTCCTCATCTCGGCTGCTGTGGCGATTCCTATTCCGTTACGCCCAACTTCGACCGCCTTGCCAAACGCGGCTGCGTTTATGACAATTGTTGGGCCAGCGCGCCTGTTTGCGCTCCTGCGCGAACCGCTATCATCAGCGGCGTTTGCCCCACCGCCACTGGTGCAGAACATATGCGGTCAATGGCGCGCATGCCTGCCGGGTGGAAAATGTTCCCCGGTTATTTGCGCGATGCGGGCTATTATTGCGTCAACAACGGCAAAGAAGATTACAACCTCGAAAAGCCCGAAGGAACTTGGGACACCTCTTGGGAATTGGGGGCGGCGAATGCGAACAACACACGCCGCACCGCGCCAACTCCCGCGCCCGCGAATATAGCTCGGACGGGCATTCCGCCGCTCGATCCAGCCAATGGCCACTGGCGCGCGCGGAAGCCAGGCCAACCCTTTTTCGCGTTCTTTAACGATATGGCCACGCATGAGAGCCAGATCTTCCGCAGCGCGACCAACAAGAACTTACAGCACGACCCCGCCCAAGCGTGGCTCGCTGGTTTTCAGCCCGACACGCCGGAGATGCGCAGAGATTGGGCGCAATATCACGACCAACTCACGGCCGTTGACGCACGCCATCAGGTGCGGCTCGACGAGTTGGAACAGGACGGCTTGCTTGACGACACCATCATTATCGTCACGAGCGACCATGGCAGCGGCATCGCGCGCTACAAGCGCATGCCTTACGATTCCGGTTTACACGTTCCTTTGATCATGGTTTTTCCGGAGAAGTACCGCCACTTGGCGCCGAAAGATTATGTTCCCGGCGGCCACAGCGACCGGCTCATCGGCACCATTGATCTCGCACCCAGCATGTTGAGCCTGGCGCAAATCAAACCTCCGGAGTTTTATCATGGTTACGCTTTTGCCGGTTCTTACGCCGCCCCACCTCGTTCGTTTCTACACGGCATGCGCGGCCGGATGGACGAGCGTTACGATTTGATGCGCTCCACGCGCGATAAACGCTACGTCTATATCCGCAATTACAACCCGCACAAAATCTACGGTCAGCACGTAGATTACGCCTGGAGTCTTTCCTCGACGCCCGTGTGGGAGCGCCTGTATAAAGATGGTCAATTGAAGCCGCCTTTCACTTACTTCTGGGAAACTAAGCCAGCTGAAGAACTCTATGACTTACACGCCGATTCTTCAGAGGTGAATAATCTCGCCACTTCGGCGGCACATCAAGCAACGCTGGAACGTTTCCGCAAAGAGCATCACGCTTACGAATTAGCGGTGAAAGATGTTGGCTTGCTTCCTGAGGGTGAAATGCACGCGCGCAGCGGCGGGTCCACGCCCTATGAAATGGGACACGATCCCGGCAAGTTTCCGGCGGAACGGATACTCGCAGCGGCGGACTTGGCATCGTCTGGGGAACCCCATGTAAGTAAGAAGTTAGAAGCCGCTATGACGGGATTCCGATTCCGGTGTGCGCTATTGGGGCGTTATGGGGGCGCTGATTCGGGGTAAAGACGAGGTGGAGAAGACTCATGCCTCGTTGCAGAAAGCGCTGAGCGACGAATCGCCGCACGTGCGCATTGCCGCTGCGGAAGCTCTGGGTCGCTATGGTTCCGAAGAAGATTTGAAACCTTCGCTCGATCTGCTGATCGAACTCGCCAATTGTGAGAAGACGAATAGCTACGTGGCTATACATGCATTGAATGCCATTGACGCGCTTGGTAAGAAAGCTGCGCCGCTGAAGGATCAAATCGCCGCGCTGCCGTTGCATGATCCGAAATCTCCGGCGCGCGTGAGCCAGGAATACACCACGAAATTGGTGAAGTGGCTGAACACGACGCTCGCGGAGTCAACTGGCTGAGACGCGCCTAGCGCGCCAATCCGACTTTCAAGACCACCGCTTCATAATCGTCTAATTTATCTTTGAAGAAGTGGTCTTCGGCTTCCACCCACTCGACTTGTTTGGGCTCGGGCACGGTCTCAAAGAATTTTTCGAACTCGGGGCGGGGTCCGAAGTTATCGTGCGTGCTGTGGATGAAAGTTTTTGGGACGAAAACGTTGTTCACAAAGGCGCGTTCGGCGATGACGGTGGGGAAGCCGACCGGCACGACGCGCTGAATGATTTTTTCGGAGGATGTCAAGCGCAGCGCGACCCGGGAGCCGAACGAAAACCCTGCGGCCATCACGGGTAAATAGGGATAGCGGGACTGTAACTCGCGCAAGGCTACGCGCGCATCTTCGGTTTCGCCGACGCCGCTGTCGTAAGTGCCTTCGCTCAAGTTGACGCCGCGATAATTGAAGCGCAACACCACGCAGCCCGACTTACGAAGGCCGCGCGCCAGGCGGTAGACCACTTTGTTGTGCATGGTGCCGCCGTGCTGCGGATGCGGATGACATACCACGGCCGCTTCCACGGGATCTTTGTCTTCCGGCTCTTCGAGCAACGCTTCCAAGCGGCCCGCCGGCCCGGGCAAAAACAGCGACTCAATCCGCCGCGCCATTAATTGGACCGGAAGTTGGTGAACTGCACGTCGATGCCGAAATCTTTGCCTTTGAGCAGGGCGATGACTTCTTGGAGGACGTCGCGGTCTTTACCGGCGACGCGCACGACGTCGGCTTGAATGCTGGCTTGGACTTTTAGCTTGCTGTCTTTGATGAGCTTGACCATTTCTTTGGCCTTCTCGATCGGGATGCCTTGCTGTAGGGTGATTTCCTGTTTGACGCTGCCGGCGGAGGCGGTTTGCAAAGGGCCATAGGTGAGTCCTTTGAGCGGGACGTTGCGCTTGACCAGTTTCTGGCCAAGGATTTCGGTGACGGCTTTGAGCTTGTACTCGTCTGAACTGGCCAGCAGCAGCTTGTGGTCTTTTTCGTTGAGTTCGACCGAAGACTTGCTGTCTTTCAGGTCGTAGCGCGTGAGAAGCTCTTTTGAGGTTTGCTGAACGGCGTTCATGACCTCGGTCATATCAATTTTGGATGCGATGTCGAAGGTGTTTTCAGGCATGTTTGCTACAGAGAACTACAGAATACAGGATACAGGAAAGGGGAGGCGGGGATGAGTTAGTTCAGAACGGGATCCCATAGCGGAGTCCGCAACGTCCGCAACGGTCCGCACAACGGGGACAGACGCATTTGGAGGTTGGACAGGCGAAATCCTGGGGAAATAGGAATTAGATGGGTTGTGCTGCAACGTCGTCTGTCCCTGTTGGGACCCAGAACTACAGAATACAGGATACAGGAAAGGGGAGGAGATGAGTTAGTTCAGAACGGGATCCCACAGCGGAGTCCGCAACGGGGACAGACGCATTTGGAGGTTGGACAGGCGAAATCCTGGGGAAATAGGAATTAGCTGGGTGGTGCTCCAACATCGTCTGTCCCTGTTGGGGGCTCTGTTGGGGGCTTTTGTTGGGCTTGTTTTTTTCTGTATTTCTGGGTTGAAGAATCAGGCGGCGGACTGGGTGAGTGAGCGTTTTTTGGAGGCTTTGGCCAGCAAGGCGGGATTGCCGGGGGCGAGGACACGCAGGCGGCGTCCGGCCTGTTGTTCAAGGTTGGCAACGAATTCTTGCGGGCCGAGGGGTTCGCCGACCTGCGTGGCGCGGCGGATTTGATGGATGTCGTCAGCTTCTTGGCCGGTGGCGAGGGAAAGGTTCCAAGCTGCGTGATCCCAGGCGCCGAGGCGGGCTTCCTCGATCCAATCGGACCAGGTGGGATGGAGGAGTGGGTCGCTTGCGTTCCGACTAGTATGAGCTCGTGCGCTAGACCAGCGGAAGGCGGACGACTGAGATTGGGCGAGAATGCCCGCGCGGGCAGGGTTCAGATCGACGTAACGCAGGGCGGTCAGGACGTGCGTGGTAGCAAGGACGGACGAGAAAAAGCGATTTTGCCAAAGGTGGCCGATCCAATTGCGCCGCCGGTTGAGGCTCAGGGAATATTGCGAGTGGGTTTGGCCGAGGGTGAGTGCCAGTGAGCGCTCGTGGCCGGGGATGGCGACGAGGTGGATGTGGTTGGTCATGAGGCACCAGCCGAGGATGCGGCAATCATGGCGGGCGGCGTGGTCACCCAACATTACTAGGTAGTCGAGGCGGTCTTGCTCGCAGAAGAAGACATTTTGGCGGTTGTTGCCGCGCTGGGTGATGTGGTGTGGGAGACCTGGTGCGACGAATCTAGGTCGGCGTGGCATGAACCATATGTGGGTTTGCGAGGAAGAATTTCTCTGGATTTGTGCCATCCTCGTCTGTCCCCGTTAGGGGATTCCGCTGGGGGATTCGGTTTGTTTCAACCTAGGGGTCCACTTCAGGGGATCTACTTGTGGGACAAAGCTAGGATGACGCGCTCGGTGAGTTCTTCGATGAGGGTGGGCATGGCGGAATCCAAGGCCAGCGTGACGGCGGCGCGGATGGTGGAGCGGTCGAGTGCGGTGCTGGTGGACCCTTGCTTGCTGCGGCGGGTCTGGGCGTGCTTTTCGATCAAGGTTTGCACCATGTCCAGCAGACTTGATGCTTCGAAGGGTTTGCGGAGAACGGCGTCTGCGCCAGCGTTGCGGGCGTCTTGTTCATCGAAGACATCGGCGGGGGCGGCGGCAAATAGGATGGGAATGTCTTGGTAGGCTGGGTCGGCTTTCATGAAGCGCGCCAGTTCGAAGCCATTCTTGGTGGGCAGGTAGAGATCGGTAATGAACAGATCCGGGTTGACGTCGGCCAAACGGCGCATCGCTACCGCGCCATCTGTGACGCTGACCACTTCCAATCCCTGAGCGGTCAGAATCTGCTCGCCCAGGCGCAATGCTTGCGGGCTATCGTCCGCTAGCAAAACACGGCTCATAATTGCGAAGCGGGTGCGGCGGCGGTCGCCGCTGCTGCCGCGGGGGCCGGTGTGGTGGCGGCCGGGGGAGCGGTTTGCTCCGGCTGTGCTTTCTTCTTTGCCTTCTTGGCGGCCTTGTCTTGCAGCTTCTTCTGCTTGGCCTTCATTTGCTCGATTTCTTTATCGCGGTTGGTGGGCAAGGGCTGGTTGGCCGTATCGGCGGGTTTCTTCTCTAACGTCGTGCCGGTGGTGGTTTCAGCGCTAGGCTGGTTCACCGTAATATCGGTCTTGCCCGCAGGGGCAGCAGCGTCACCCGTGGGGGCGGCCGCTTCGGCCACCGAATTGACCACAGGAATACTGGCGGGCATCGTCTTCTTCGGGTCGGTCATGGTCGGCGCGCCGGAGCGAGCCGCATGGCTCGTATCGGGCGAACTCTTGATCAGGTTCATCGCCTTCTGCGTCATGGAAAGCTTTTGATAGTTTTCCTGCTCCCACTTGGCGCGTTCGAGGGCCGCTTGGTTGGGCGCGGGCACCGGCAATTCCATCTCTTGCAAACGCTTGGTCGCCAGCTTCACTTGCGCGCTGAGCGGATAATCGCGAACAATGCGTGAAAACATTTCGCCCGCTTGCTTGCGGAAGCGCGGACCCATCTTCGAATAGGAATCGCCGGCTTCATACAACGAGAGAGCAGCTCCGCTGTAGAGCGGATACTGGTCAACCAGCGCGTTCAAGCGATTGGCGGCGGCGGGATTCATTTGGCGGCCGTGATAGAAATCGCCGACTTTGAACTCATGCGCGGCGAGCGATTCCTGTACTTCGCGCAGCTTCTGCGTGGCTTCCGGCACAAACTTGCTGTTCGGATATTGAATGATAAGGTCTTTGCACTCGGTTTCAGCGCGCAACGTTTGAATAATGTCGCGGTCGCTCTTATCCATCTGCTTGTAGTGGATATCGCAAATGCGGTTTTGCGCTTGCGCGGCCTCTTCCATTTGCGGATAGAACAACTGGAAGTCTTTGTACTCGGCTTCGGCCTGGCCCAAGCCATTGGATCCACCTTCGCGGAACCAGCTATCGGCAATCGCCAGTTTTGCCTTGGCCAAATACTCGCTCGATTCGTAAGTGTTCATCAAGGTCTGCAGCGAGATGCGCGCAACCTCATAGCGGCCGTGCTCGATATCGTGCATCGCCGAATCGAAGAGAATCTTGTCGGGCTGCTGGGTGTTTTTGGCGATGGGCGTTTCGTACTTTTTGTGAACGCACGAGGCCAACAGGACAAAAGAGCAGGCGCCAACCAGGGCGCGCTTCGTGATGGAAGAAGAGAGCATATGAATCAAGTGCTAAACCTTTACCTGCAACGCCTCGTCGGCGGTTTTGAGCATATCGCGAATCGCCTGCGCCGGGTCGGGTGCGTGAAACACCGAAGTGCCAACCACTACCCAATCTACGCCCGCTCTGGCGATTTGCGCAATATTCTCTGGTCCTACCCCGCCATCAATTTCGATGGCAAACCCCAGTTGCCGCTCAGCGCGGATGCGCGCCAAGTGCCGTATCTTATTTAATGTGTTGGGAATCAATTTCTGTCCGCCGTACCCCGGATTGACGCTCATCACCAGCACATAATCGACGAAATCGAGCACGTTTTCCAGCAATCCAATCGGTGTGGCCGGATTCACCACCACGCCCGCTTTGGCGCCAAGGTCTTGAATCATATGCAACGTGCGGTCCAGATTGCGGCAGGCTTCATAGTGAACGCTGACGCAATCCGCCCCGGCCTTAATGAAGACGGGGGCGTAGGTGTCTGGATCTTCGATCATAAGATGATGATCCAGTTTGACGTTGCTAAAGCGCCGGAGGGATTCAGTAATCGGCGTACCAAACGTAAAATTCGGTACGAAGTGGCCATCCATGATGTCCACGTGGAGCATTTGGATGCCCGCGGCTTCTACACGGCGGACGTCTTCACCCAGACGTGTGAGATCGGCGGCGAAAATGGATGGAAGAATTTGAAGCACGCGCAGCCGTAAAGTGGCGACCCAGTCACCAGACCCGGAACTCGCGCCATCTGTCTTTCTTTGCCGCAACTTCCAGGAACTTTAACGATGGTAACACGCGAATCTTACTTGGAGACAATCTCCACCCGGCTGGAAACCACTTCGAGAGGCACTTTCGTGGGTTGATGCGCCGCATTGTAGAGCGTGATTTCGCCGCTCTTGGAAACCGCCGACGCGCCCGTCGCTCGTAAGCCACTGATTTTAAGGCTGGTAGGTGTTGCGGAAGCGATGGTAAGGGGCTGTGTCCCAAAGTAAGCAGACTTGAACGAATCCAGCTTTTGGCCGACGATCGTGCCCTCATCCTCGCCCACCACAATCCGTTCTTTAAACTTGGGATCAGTAGTTGCCGCAGCGGCGGTGGCGGCCGAAGCGGCATCGGCGGGAACGGCAGGCACGGAAACGGCGAAGGGATGCTCATTGGCTCCGGCTCTTTGGAAAACGACCGTGCCTGAGTCTTTGACCATATCGAGCGGCACTTTCAGTAAGCGCACGGTGATGTCGGTGGGGTCGGGGCTGATGCTTTGCAGGCAAAGCTGATTGGGTGGGCAGGCGGGATCGGCGTTGCGCGGCGGGAAGATAATTTTCGTTTGGCTCAGGTCATGCCCATAGACAAGATAAGTGGCGGTGGTTTGATCGTGGCTTAAGAGGACCAGCTTGTCGGGCACATGGCTCTGCGGCAGGAGCGTGAAAGTGCGAGTGGCCGCCAAGGGAGCTTGCATGCCATCTTCATCGAGCATCAGCGCCTTAACCGAGATCACTGGGCTGGACGATAACACGCCTTTGGGCAAAGCGACCGAAAGAACGCAGCGGCCGGATGCGGGGTTGCAGTTGCGATCGATGGGCGCATCGGAATAACCATAAATTTGCCGCCGATGAGAAGTACCGGCGGTATGTCGTCGTTCACATTGAAGTTGATGATGGGCACGCTGAGCAGCGTAGTGGAATCGTCGAGCGGGGTGGTGGTGACGTGCGCCTGATCCACCTGAAATTGATTGACGCCGCCGGGTTGAATCTTTAATGGATATTCGGTGCCATCACGCGAGATAACAAAGGTCTTGAGTGTGGCGAGATCGGCAATGTTAGCGACGAACCGTGTGGTTTTCAAATCTGACGGCACAGAGCCTTGGCCGGGCTGGATGATGTTCGAACCGATTCGTAGATACGTGCCGGGTAGAAGACGGCCATCGAGTTTGATCAGCATCTTGCCCGAGCCTTGGTCTTCCATATCGGTGGGATTGAACGCAGCTACGGCGCCCCACTTCTGGTGCATGTCGTAGTTCAAGATGGGGCTGGCGTTGGTGGCCTCACTCAGCGAACCCTGCACGATGTCTTCGAGCACACCGGTTTTCATGTTGACTTTGCGCCAGTAGGTTCGGATGCGCACCGTACCAAACGATTTGACGGCCGGTGCAATGCCGCGGCCGGGAAACGCCAGTTGCACAAAAACTTGTCGCACGCCCGCTTGTACATAAGGACGGCCCAGCACGGGGCGGAATTGCCAGGCAAAGGCGCGCAGACGCCGCTTATCGATCGGTTGCGCTTGCTGGCTGGAGATGAGCGCGATTTCAGCATCAGTGGGTTCGAATTGCGAAGCCAGCGTGTCTTGATCTTTGACGATGAAGTACTGCTTGTGGCCAAACAGAAAGTTAGCGGAGCCGCCTGTAGTGGCGGTGGCGATGCCAAGTCCGATGGACGCGCTCTTATCTGAAATGGCTGCCACGTTATACGTTTTTTCTTGCGGCAGGAGAGCAGTAATGGAAGGCGGTTCACCGTTGCGGCTGGCGTCGTTCTGGCTGTTTGTCTCGACCAGCACTTCCACAATGGCGACCGCATTCTTGTAGCGCTTCTCGGGCGAAATGATCACGGGAAAGCCGAGCGTGACGCGCGGTTTGGCGAACGTCTCATCTTTGCCCACCATGATCTGGTCGGATAGAGCGCCTTCGAGCAACAGCCGCAAGTTCGTGATTTGCGAAGTGAGTTGCAACTGCTCGTCGAGGATGTCGGAGGCAGAAGGCGTTGGGGAGCCAGGAAGTGAAGTGGTGGGCGCCGGCGCCGTGCCCGAGGGAGGCGGAAACGGTGAAGTGACGTTGCCGTAGGAGGTGACTTGTGTGGCGGGCTGCACGCCTCCCGTGATGCCGAAGCTTTCGATTTGCTGATTCGCTCCCGTCACCGCGCCGATGGCTCTGGTGAGACTGCCCTGATCAAACCCTTGCAGCCCCACTAACTGCCTTTGCGTTGAATTGAGCATTTGCTGCAGCAGCGAATCGTCATAGACCTTGGGCACGTCCACGTAGATACCGTTGTGGTTGTTAGTGCGGTCGTGGATCAGTTGCTCGGCGGGAATGTCGGGACGGCCGGAGGCAAGCGAGCGCTGTTGGCCGGATTGGCGCGCGCGCTTGGCATCGGCGTCCATCTGGGCCGCGTATTGCAAAAGTTTTTGGGCCTGTTCGGGCGACTCTTCGACAGGCACAGGCGTCTGGGGCGCCTGACTCAGAACGAAAGAAGACATCAGCACTACGAGGGCGGGGAAGCGCAAAGCCTGGGTCACTTTTTCGAACGGCTCCTTGCGGACTTCTTTTTCGCCTTTGGCTGTGCGGATGTGGCGGCGACCGAGTCGTCGGCCGATAGGGTAGCGGCGCCGCTATCGGGAGCGGCGGCGGCCATGGAAAACGCATCGGCGGGTGCGGTCGCCCACTGAATGCTCGTTACGAAAAGAACCGGGGCGTTATCAACCGTGCCCGTAGTTCCCGTCACTGTGACCGGCTGCGTTTCACCCCACTTCGCGTAACGAGCGAGCGCTGTAGCGCAGGGCGTGGGGCTGCCGGAGACGGCTAAGACCGTGCCGTCTTCCATGTCAACCTGACCATCGCCGAAAATGAGCCTGCCTGTATGTGTCTCAGTTGCCATGTTAGCCAGAGATTCAATCTTATAAGAGGTTCGGCGAAAAACCAAGTGCAAAGGACAGCAGGCTGATACGATGCTGGAGAAGATGAAGAGACGTGAGTTCTTGGCGATCGGAGCGGCGATTCCAGCGGCGATCATGGCGGATACATACGCAAGCGTGAAGATTGGCATTGATTTGTTCAGCCTGCGGGCCCAGAAGTGGACGGCCTTTGAGGCTTTGGACTATTGTGCGGCGCGGAAGGTGCAGGTTGTGCACTTTTCCGAGATCCGGTTCATTGGTAACCTGGAGCCCGACCACTTACGCAAGGTGCGCGCGCACGCGGCCGAGCTTGGTTTAGAAGTAGAGATCGGCATGAAGTCCATTTGCCCGACCTCTAAGATGTTCGACCCCAAAGACGGCACGGCGGAAGAGCAGTTAGGGCGCATGATCGATTCGGCGGATATTGTCGGGTCGCATATTGTGCGCGCGGTTTTAGGCAGTGGCGAGGACCGCGTGAAACCGGGTCCGATTGAGGCGCGCATCCACGATACGGCGCGGGTCTTGAAGAACGTGCGCGCCAAGGCCATGGACAAGAACATCAATATCGCGATTGAAAACCATGCGGGCGACATGCAGGCGCGCGAACTGAAGATGCTGGTGGAAGAAGCCGGGAGCGATTTTGTCGGCGTGTGTCTGGATTCGGGCAACCCTTTGTGGACGATTGAAGATCCGCATCTCACGCTGGAAGTTTTGCACCCGTATGTGTTGACGAGCCATTTGCGCGACACGGCCGTTTGGCGAGTGCCGCAAGGAGCGGCGGCCACCTGGGTGGAGATGGGCCGCGGCAATGTGGATATAGATGGCTATGTGAAGAAGTATGTGGAACTTTGCCCGGGGCGCGCGCTTTCGTTAGAGTCAATTATTTTCGGACCGCGCGTGCTGCCTTTCCGCGACCCCAAATTCTGGGAGCCGTTCCGCACTACGCCCGCTTGGGAGTTCGAACGCTTCCTGGAGATTGCCGACCGCGGCAAACCTTATCCGGACGAGCCTTGGGAGAAAGGCGACGAAGCGCAGCGCGAGCGGGCGGCTTTGGAGGCGAGTCTCGACTATCTGAAAAAGCTTTTAGGACGCTCATAAAAGATGAAGCCACTGATTGCTTGTCTGTGTTTTACGGCGGCGGTTTGGGCCGCTAGTCCGCTGCCGCAGATTGTTTCTTCCGGCGGTAAGTTCTCGCTATTAGTGGACGGTGAGCCTTATATAGTGCTGGGCGCGCAGGTGCGCAATTCGAGCGGTTGGCCGGCGCAATTTGAACAGTTACTGCCAGCGGCGCAAGCGATGCACTTGAACACAGTGGAAGTGCCGGTGTATTGGGAAAATGTGGAGCCGCGCGAAGGCGAATTTCACTTCGACACGCTGGACAACATTGTTCGTCTGGCGCGCGAGCGTGATCTGCGGCTGGTGATGTTGTGGTTCGGCACCTGGAAGAACGGCGCCATGGATTACGCGCCGCCTTGGGTGAAGGCCGATACGGCGCGCTTTCCCAGAATGCTGGATAACGGCGGGCATCCAGTGCGCGTGCTGACACCGCTGAGCGAGACGAACCTGAATGCCGACCGCCGTGCGTTTGCCAAAGTGATGGCGCATTTGAAGGAAATTGACGGCGACCAGCACACCGTGATTCTGGTGCAAGTGGAAAACGAATCGGGTTCGTTGTTTACCGAGCGCGATTATTCGAGCGAAGCCAATAAACGTTTTGCCGGTGAAGTGCCGGCGGCTTTGACGACAGCGCTGCAGAAAAAGCCAGGGACTTGGCGGGACGTGTTTGGCGCGGAAGCGGACGAAGCGTTCGCGGCTTATTATGTAGCGCGCTATGTGAACGCGGTGGCGGAAGCGGGGAAGCGTGAGTACGCATTGCCCGCTTACGCCAATGTCTGGCTGCGCGAACAGAAGAATTTTATGCGGCCCGGAGAAGCGTATCCGAGCGGCGGCGGCACGCTGAACATGCTGGATATTTGGAAGGCCCTGACGCCGGGTTTAGATGCGGTTGCGCCCGACAATTACGTGCTCGATTACGTGAATTATCAGAAGGTGTTGCAAGGCTACCGGCGCAAAGACAATCCGTTGCTGGTGCCGGAGACAGGCGGTCCGCGTTTGTCATCGAATCTGTTTTACGCGTTAGGTGAATATGATGCGCTGGGTTATGCCTTCTTCGGACTCGATTTTGCGGTAGACGGCGCGAAGGTGAAGGAGGTGGCGCAGCCTTTTGCCGACGACTGTACGCTGCTGAGGCCGGCACTGCCCTTTATTGCGAAGTGGCAGGGGACGGGCAAGCTGCATGCGGCGGTGGAAGAGGAGAATTTGACCGAACGATTGATCCCTTCTTCTGCTTTCGATGTGCTGGTTCAGTTTGGCAATCCTCATCCGGAATACGGCGGCACCTTTGGCACGCAGACGCCAAAAAAGAGCGGTCGGGCGTTGGTGGTGGAACTGGCGCCGGACGAATTTGTGGCGCTGGGTTTCGATGCGCGCGTGGATTTCCGCCCGGCGCGCGGCCGCAAGGAAGCGGCGGCGCAATTTCTGCGGGTGGAAGAAGGAACGTTTGTGAGCGGCGAATGGAAACCGACTCATGTGTTGAACGGCGATGAGACGTTCTTTGGCGTTCGTTTGCCGGCCGAAGGCGCCATGATCAGGTTTAAGTTGATGGCTTACTGATTGGGGCGCATCTGAGCTATGAGCTAAACCGTTACCGGCCGCAAACGTTCTATTTCCTGACGCAATTCGTCGATGCGAATCGGCTTCGAAGCGTAACCATCCATGCCGCCCGACAAACAGCGCTCGCGGTCACCCGCCATGGCATGGGCCGTCAGGGCAATGATCGGGATGTGCTTGCCGGTGTCTTTTTCCAGATTGCGAATCGCGCGCGTGGCTTCCATACCGTCCATTTCGGGCATTTGCACATCCATAAGAATTCAGGTCGAACGTCTGTGTCTGCCAGAGTTCCAGCGCGGCTTTGCCATGACTGGCAACGGTTACGCTGTGGCCCTGCTTGTGGAGAACGCGCTTGGCCACTTTCTGATTCACGGCATTGTCTTCCGCCAGTAGAATATTGAGACTCACCGAAGGTGGAATGGACTCCGCCGATTCGCTCCTGGCTGAGGACGGTTCCGGCTTGGCGGCGATCACATGGGCTTGCACGGTGAAATGAAAACAACTGCCCTTGTCTACTTCACTCTCCACCCAGAGTTTGCCGCCGAGCATTTCAACCAATTTGGTTGAAATGGTGAGCCCCAAACCTGTTCCACCGAACTTACGGGTGGTGGATGCGTCTGCCTGCGCGAAGGCATCGAAAATAGATTGTTGCTTATCGGCTGGAATGCCCACCCCGGTGTCGCGAACGGCGAAATGAATCCTGGCTGTCTCGCCGGAGAATTCTTCCAGGTCTACCTTTAGCTCAACTTCGCCGGCAGCGGTGAATTTGATAGCGTTGCCTACCAGATTGGTAACCACTTGCGCCAGGCGGTCTGGATCGCTGACGATGGTATCCGGAACGCCGGGTGAGATATTGCAAAGGAGTTTCAGCTTTTTCCGGGCGGCCGACCCGGTGAAGACCCGCAGGCGTTTGCTAAGCATCTTGCGCAGCGGAAACGGGACTAAATCCAGTTGCAGTTTGCCTGCCTCGATTTTGGAAAAATCGAGGATGTCATTGATCACGGTGAGCAGAGACTCGGCGGCGAAATGGGCGGTGTCAATCAGTTCTCTCTGTTCAACACTCAAAGGTGTTTCGAGAACGGCCTCCGTCATGCCTAAAATTCCGTTCATGGGGGTGCGGATTTCGTGGCTCATGTTGGCCAGGAATTCGCCCTTGGTCCGACTCGCCTGCTCCGCTTGTTGGCGCGCTTGCTCGGCGCGGCCGTTTGCCGCCTCTAGTTCACGGGTGCGAGCCAGCACGCGATTGCGCAGGGTCGATACCCAAAAGAAAGCGCCACAGGCGAGAACAATTGCCAGCAGCGAAACTCTTCCCCAGGGAACGCGCTCCACAATGGGCCGTTTTTTCAAAACCCGTACGCTCTCGAACGAGGGCGTTTCCACGCTGAAATCCCACCCTCTTTCATCCGTTTGCTGATGGATCCGGCAAATTCCCATCGCCCCGATTTGATCTCCCACTTCCGGCAGATGAGCGGAGGCGAGTTCCTTCCGGAAGGGTGCGTCCACCGTCAGGATGAACCCGCCCATGGCGATGCCGTACGAAATCTTATTAGGGGTAACTTCGCGCGTCACCACTTCACCCCGCGCGCTGACCATGGTGCCGTCGAATCGGGGCTTGTCAAAATCATCTTCAGTCAGCGGGTAAACGGAGAAGCTCTCTGGTTCGGCAGCGGGGCGAAGGGTAGCCGCGATCAATCTCCTGAATCCCATCTGGTCTTGTGTGATTCGGCCTAACGCCTGAACGCTGGAACCTACCTTCGGCGGGGGTGCATCGCCAACGGGCTCGACCAGAATTCCACTCAAGCCGCGTTGCAGAAAAAATTGGCGTGACGGCCGCACGAGCGTGACCACCCCGCTCACGTGGACCATGTCGTCTATCTTTGTACCCGAACGGTATGTCAGTAAGCGGCTGATATCCACCAGCGGTAACGACCAGTCATCGTGAGCAGCGGCGATTACCTTAATGTCTCCACATCCAGCCACAAAGACCCCATCCGCCGCACGGTTCTGCGCACCGGCCGATAGTGTCCCCAAAACCCCATCAATTTCCACATCGGCATTGACCAGTGCGACTGAGTCACACCCAGCATTGGAACCCATCAGTATCTTGAGTCTTCCATTTTTGGGCAGGGCCAGGTCGAAATTCAGCAGCCCCTGGTTTTCGCGCGCCGTGAAGTGCGAACTCAGAATTCTTCCCTCAATGCTCGCCCAGACATTGGCGGCGTCCGGCACCGGATGCGCAGGGTCGCCCAATTTAAGCGGTGGAGGCATCGAACCATGCCCTATCACCTTTACCTTGTGAAGTTCTAAGATGGGAGCGAATCCGCCGCGGGCGGTGATGCCTTCGGCTTCAATCCAGTCGCCCGCTTGCAACGGAGCCAGTGCTTTGACCGGGTAAGCATAGATTCCAGCGGAATGATCCTGCAAAAAAAGCCAGAAGACTTCAGGAGTGGAGAGAGTGACTTGGGTCTTGAAATGAAAAGGATATTGGTTGGCGGCCTCATCGTTTGTGAGGTTGAGCACGTCCGCTATGCTTTTTAGAGGCGGCGTAGCCACACGGCCCTGTGCCGAAATAGCCACGCTGCTGATCAGCGTTGCCAAAGCTACTAGAATAGGGCGCGCGAAGTTCACCTTCAGGAATATCGGCAATTCCTGAAAAACTTTACAGTGCCTAGGTGAGCAGTCCCTTCACTCGCGTTTCGAGCGTCTTCGTCATGCCTCCGCCCAACAGCTTTTCGAGCAGTCCGAGATCGGCATCAATGGTGAGGTCATGATCGTTGACGTCCACGGTGCCTTTAATAGGAGCGCTCAGCAGGCCCATGGTGGCATTAAACGAGAAGGTCAAGGTGTTGCCATTCCACTGCCGCTTTTCATTGGCGACCTGGATGGGGATCATCGGCGTCCCTTTAAATAGGTCGTCAAAGGAACGGTCAACAGCTTTGACGATTTGATCTTTGGATTTGTTATGTGAGACCGTGATCCGCATACCTCTACGATACGACCAAACGATGCGAAGATTCAGGGTGGGTGAATTTTAATGCGAAAGCGGGTAGGGTATTGCCAGTCACAGGCCGCTTGCTGAGGCATACTCAAGGAACAGATTTTTCGAACGTTTGCTGCGCTGTGAGACTAAGACATCCAGGACGCGACAACCTCAAAACGCAGACGTTGCCGGACAGCCAGCGCGCAGCATAGCGGATTCACCCTACCAATTCAAGCGGTCTGACGGTTACTCCAGCCACTCGGTGATTTTGCGCCTTGCCGGACAGGGCGGGGGCGGCGGTTGTTGGATGTGGGTGCTGCGCACGGCTATTGGGCCGGGGCCTTGCGGACGCAAGGGTTCCAGGAAGCAAACGCGCACAGCGGTACATCAATCCACGTCAAGCCCTGGGTGCCGGTGTTTCCACAAGCACGGGCTCTTCCAAAGCAGATTCGCCGATGTACGCCTTAATGGCTTCTGCTGGAGTGCCATCAACTGCGAGTTTGCCTTTTTCGAGAAGGATGGCGCGGTCGCAATAGGATTCGATTTGATCCATGCTGTGGCTGACGAAGAGAATCGTCTTGCCGGCTTCGCGGAAAGCGCGTAAGCGGCTCAAACATTTTTCCTGAAAGTTGAAATCGCCAACTGCGAGGATTTCGTCTACCACCAGAATGTCCGGATCGACTTCCGTGGCGACGGCAAAGGCGAGACGCATGTACATGCCCGACGAATATTGCTTGACGGGGGCATCGATGAAATCGCCAAGGTCGGCGAATTCGATAATCTTTTGTTCGCGCGAGCGCATGACTTCCTTGGAATAGCCCATTAAGAGGCCATTCAACAGAATGTTTTCGCGGCCGGTGAGTTCGTGATGCATGCCCGCGCCCAGTTCGATCATGGGAGCTAGGCTGCCGTGTATAGCGACTTTTCCCGACGTGGGCCGGTAGACGCCGGCGACAATTTTGAGCAGCGTACTTTTGCCTGAGCCGTTGCGGCCAATTAAGCCGACGATTTCGCCTTTGCGCACTTGGAGCGAAACGCCGCTGACGGCTTCAAATTCGTGGTAACTGACACGGCTCTTAGTAAAGCGCGCGAATAGTTCGCGGACCGTGTCCGGACGCTCATGGATGACCCTGAAGCGTTGGGTTACGTTTTCTAAGCTAATGGCGATGGGTTGATCAGTCATGCTTGGTTACACGTAAAACACAAAGTCATGTTGGTTACGCCGGAAAATCCAGAAGCCGACAAACAAAGCGAGAAAGGCGCAGGCAAAGGAGGCAAAGATGGATTCCGGGGTCGGCAACTTACCATAATAGACGCTCAAACGAAAACCGTTGAGCGCGTAGACCACCGGATTTAACTTGAAAAAGATCTGATATTTCGCGGGGATATGTATATCTTCCAGGGCGTAAATAATGGGCGTGAGATAGAACCAGACTTGCAGAACAATCTGCAAAATGTGAGATACATCACGGTAGTAAACATTAATCGCGGCGAAGAAGAAAGTGGCTCCGAGCGTGAGTATGGCCAGCGCGGCGATCGGTACCGGCAGATAGAACCAAGTCCAATAAAAAGGATGATGCATCACCGCTACGATGAGCACCAATGGAATCAACGACAGGAAGAAGTTGATCATGTTGGAAACAACGGCGGCCACCGGAAAGACTAGCTTGGCGACTCGAACTTTTTTGATCAAATCACCATTTCCTACGATCGATTCAGCGGCGTAAGTCAAAGACTGAGAAAAGAACGTCCAAGGCAGCAAGACACTTAGTAGAAACACCGGGAAATCGGGTTTCGAGGCCTGCATTAATTTCGAGAACACTACCGTCAGGACGAGACAAAGCAGCATGGGGTTGAGCAGTGCCCAAAGAAAACCCAGGATCGAACGTTTATAACGAATCTTGAGTTCTTTGAGGGCCAACGCCCAAATTAACTCGCGGTAGCGATAGGTGTCGCGGAAGAGTTCTATCATTCTTTGAAGAGGGTAGATGACTCATACCCGACGCACCCGCAATTCAACAGTGGGAACTGAAGTGCAGACTAGCCTTATTGTAACTGAGACGGTGCGCCTTTTATCGGTTCGTTCGGCTTTCGTTCGATAGAAATCTTGGCGGTGGGAACGATTTGTGCGCCCCATAGCAATTTGTACGGTTCATTGCCGCGTAAAAAATTCCATGCACGGTAGCCCTGTTGAAAAGCGTGGCGGAGAGATTCGAACAGCAGCAGACGACCAAACCCCAGCGCCTCAAACTCTGGGTCGTGGCCCCCGGCGAAGGCGTAAATCGTATTGCGGTGAACGAAAGCAAAGGTCACCGCTACGAGTTTTTTGTTGTAGCGCAGGCCGAACATGCGCAACAAGTCCGCTTCGTCGCAACCCCTGGCCAGATCTACTAGAAAGGCGGAAGCGCCGTCTTTTGCAAGGGAGAACGCCGTGGCCTGTTCGCCTTGTAGACGAATGGCGGCATTCACAAATTCAGGGTCGGCTTGATTGACGACTTCGAAGCGCGGGCGATCTGTCGCGGTGCCAGCCGGATCAAGGTATTTAAGGAAATTGCGACGCAGCGAGAATGATCGGCCCTCCCAATATTGCTGGAAGGTGCCTTGAATCAGTACCTGTGACCATTCGCTATCGGGCGCGATTTTGAAATCGAAGCGGCCTCCTAATTGCAAACTGGCTAAAGCGGAGGGATTTGCCAGATCTCGCCAATCGCAGCTCTGCCAGGTCTGATTCGCGAGCAGATGACTCTTCAGGAGCGTAGCTACATCGGCGCGTTGGGCTGCGGCGATGGGTGGTTCCAGGTAACTGGCTAGTCCGGTGCCCAGGAGTTTCAAAACGGGTTGGCCATTTTGCTCCGATTGGTAACAAGGGATGACCGCCACCAGCGCATCCTGGCTACGAAACAGCATGATATGCAGGCGCCCTTCGCCAAAGTGCCGCCACCAAGTGAGTTGCCACGCGGGCAACTGAAAAGGGGTGATGCCGGGCAGCGTGGCGGCAAAACGGGCCCACTCATTCTGAATTGCTTCCGCATGCGCGAGCTCGCGCACAACTTCCAGAGTTAAAGGGGTGACCAGCAAACGCCGTTCAGGCTTCATTCGGATTTGACTATAAGATTATCCAACTTGGGTTCCCGGCCGCGCGCTTTCTGATAAACTAAAAGTTTCCCGCCTCGTTCGCTCCCATGATTTCAGTAAGCAATGTAAGCATGCGCTACGGCGCCAAAATTTTGTTCGAAGACGTCTCCACCGCTTTCCTGTCGGGCCGGCGATACGGCTTGACTGGTCCCAACGGCGCCGGTAAGAGTACGTTCATGAAACTACTCTCCGGCGAACTGGAGCCGCAGAAGGGCACGGTAGTCAGGCCCAAGAAACTCGGCATTCTGCGGCAAGACCAATTCGCGTTTGATAAGCAGCGCGTAGTGGATACCGTCATCATGGGCAACATGCCTTTATGGAAGGCGCTGGCGGAACGCGAAGAGCTCTACGCTAAGGCCGAACTCACCGATGAAGACGGCATGCGCCTCGGCGAATTAGAGGGCGTTGTGTCCGAAGAAGACGGCTATACGGCGGAATCGGATGCGGCGGTGTTGCTCGATGGTCTGGATATTGCGGAACCGTTTCACAATCGCCTGATGGGCGAGATGCAGGGCGGACAAAAAGTGCGTGTGCTGCTGGCGCAGGCATTATTCGGCCATCCGCAAGCGCTGCTGCTGGATGAGCCTACCAACTATCTCGATCTTGAATCTATCCACTGGCTGCAGAATTTCTTAACGCATTACGATGGCACGCTGATTACCATTTCGCACGATCGTCACTTTTTGAATAGCGTGACCACGCATACCGCGGATATCGATTATCAAACGATCATCACCTATCCCGGCGGCTACGACGACATGGTGCTGCAGAAGACGCAGGTGCGTTCGCGGATTGAATCGGAAAACGCGCAACGCGAAAAGAAGATTTCGCAGTTGAACGAGTTTATTGCGCGCTTTTCGGCGGGTACCCGCGCAAGCCAAGTGACTTCGCGAAAAAAAGAAGTAGAGCGGCTTGAGACCAAGGAACTGGCGCGTTCCAACATTGCGCGCCCATTCATCAAGTTCGACATGAAGCGGCCCTCTGGGCGAAATGCGTTTGAGTTTAAGAATGTGACGAAGGGCTATCCGGGGCTGAAGGTGATTGAGAACTTCAGTGCCTCGGTGCAGCGCGGCGAAAAGATTGCCTTGATGGGCCGCAACGGTGCGGGTAAGACAACCCTGTTGAAGGCTCTGCTGGCTAATGCTCCGGGCGTGGATGATAAAGACGTGGGGCTTGAATCGGGTACGGTGACGTGGGGTCATGAAGTGCAAGTGGGCTACTTCGCGCAAGATCACCGCGAATCCATTCAGCCAGGGACCACGATTGCCGATTGGCTGCATAACTTCGATCCGCAAGCGGCGCGCGAAGAAATTCGCGGCTTGCTGGGGCAAATGCTGTTCACCGGCGAAGAGGGCACCAAGAAGACCGAAGCCTTGTCGGGCGGGGAAGCGGCGCGTATGATGTTCTGCAAAATCATGCTGCAGAAGCCGAACATTTTGGTTTTTGACGAACCGACGAACCACCTTGATTTGGAAGCGATTAACGCTTTAAATATTGCGCTGCAGAAGTTTGAAGGCACCGTATTGCTGGTGACGCATGACGAAGATCTGGTGGATGAAGTAGCCACGCGCATCTGGCATTTCGATCATGGCAAGGTGCAGGATTTCGCTGGCAAGTACGAAGAGTTTTCGGCTACTACGGCAAGCTAACGACGAAAGTTGTGGTGCGGAACTGCTCTAAGGTCTCGTCGTAACGGGCGATGGGCTCGAAGGTTCCAAGCGCTGTGACGCGGGCCAAGTGCATCTGGCGCATCTGGAAAAACTCCCAGAAGTCGCGTATGAATGTGCGCGAATCTACGTTGCAGCCGCCGAATTCAAAGCTGACCACGGCGATTTGTTTGCGAGCGAGCATCTGCTCGGCCCCGCGCAATACCTCAAGTTCGTGCCCTTCCACATCGAGCTTGAGCAGATCGATGTGGTCGATGCTGTGGGCGGCACAGTACTGATCTAAAGTTTCGACTTGAACCAATTCGCTGCCGCTCATGTCTATGCCGTGATGCTGGACTTTGCGTTGATAGAGCGAACTGAGTTCCGATCCAGGCGCGTCGTAGTAAAGCATGCGCTCGCCACGTTCGCTGCCGAGCGCGAGGTTGTTGAGGTGAACCTCTGATCGATTGGCAAAACGCCGCGTGAGTTCCGCATACGCGGTTTGACTTGGTTCGAATGCGTGGATTGCCGCCGCGCCTAACGCCAGTTGGACGAAGTCGCCATGATTTGCGCCCACGTCAAAAATAATCGCCTCACTGCGCTTCAGCTTTCGGAGAACAGCGCGATCCGTTTTCGCATCCGGCCTCCCCGCAGCGCCGATGCCTTGCCCATACTGCGCCCACCGCACGGTCTTGCGGAGAAGCCACTGAATCATGGCTCCCGGTCCATGCTGACGGAGCGGAGGGTGATGTGGCCTTCGGGCCGAACTTTTCCAGAGGGGCGGTTCGATTCAAGAGTGAGCACGAGTCCGCCCACGTTCGGCGGAGCGATAAATTCCCAAGACTGCTCCTTGTCGAGGAGATCGCCGGAAAACAAATCAGTGGTTGCGGAGCCATTGGCCGGTCGCAAATGCCAAGCAATTCCTATGCCGGCCGGAATGCCTTGTGCCTCGGCTTTCCACTGCAGCTTGTATTGAAATCCGCCTTCGGCCGCAATGTATTGGCGGAGCAGCGTGCACTGCTCAGGCTGACGCCCCGAGAGCCCGATATCGATGGAGGCATCTTCCATAAATTGGTCTATGTTCACGCCATCGGTATCGACGGGGAGCCAATCGAAGCCGTGGCGGTAGAAGCGGATTTTAAAATTGCCATTGGTTATGGGATGGTTGGCATCGGGCACGTTCTGATCAATCCAGCGGCCGTCGCGCAGGGTTGCCCAGAACTGCAGGCCGGTGTGCAGATCGCCGCTCGCCAGTACCTTATCAAGCGAGGAAGCAATGAGATCGTCGCGGCCCCAAGCACGCGGATCGTCGCTACCCACCACGCGCACTAAGCGCTGCACGATGGGTGGGATCGCCGTGTATTGCTGGGTGTTCGACAGGAACCAGGTGTATTGGATCAAAGACCGGGGACGATCGGGCACGACGGCGGAAAGGCGTTGCGCGTCCTGGCTCATGAGCCACATTTGGGTGAACACATTGGCGCCATCGAACGGCGTGATTTTGAGAGTTTCGTTGGCCCAGCGGAAGAACTCGCTGGTGTTCTGCTGGCGGAAGTAGAAGTTGGTGAGGGTCCACTTGGGCTCGTGCATGTGGTTCACGGCTGCGGCTTTCAGGTAATACGTTTCGGCGGTTTTGGGGTCGTTTTGATTGATTTCCGAATGTAAGCCGAGTTGGATGAGGGATTCGTAGTCGAATGGATTTAACTCGACTGCTCTTTTGAGCAAGGCAATTCGGTGGTCACGATCCCAGGCGGCGAGCCGCGCGATGTACTCAGCGTTGTAGGGAACGAGTTGTGCGGCGGCTTGAATGGACGAGGGCGTGTCGAGCGTGAAGAGATGCGAGGCCCGCGCCAGGATGGCTGAATAGCAGGCACCGGCAATGGCGCCCGCGATCAGCAAATAGCGCAGATAGAACGCTGCGGCCGACTTCATCTCACGCTCCAGTTTGGATACGGCTCACCAGAACCGCGGCCTGTGCCTCACACGAGCGGCCTTCACCTACCGGCCCGACCTTTTCGGCGGTTTTGAATTTTACGCCGACAGATGCGGAAGGCAGGTTTAAAACGCGCGCCAGATTGTCACGAATCGCGGCGCGAAAGTCTTTTAATTTGGGACGTTCCAGAATGATGGTCGAATCCACATTGGCGAGCGCGTAGCCCTGTTTGTTGACCAATTCGAGAGCATGCCTCAAAAATTGTTCGCTGTTGGCGCCTTTCCATTCAGCCGCCGTATCGGGGAAATGCATGCCGATATCGCCCAAGCCCAAGGAGCCCAGGAGCGCGTCAGTGACAGCGTGAAAGAGGACGTCGGCGTCGGAGTGTCCCGCTAAGCCAAAATCGCTTGGAACAGTGATGCCGCCTAAAATTAACGGACGGCCGGGTTCGATGCGATGCGTGTCCCAACCTTGCCCGATGCGGAAAGGGAGCAGTGCGGTTTGTTCCATTCCTTTAAGTAGTTTCGACGGGCGTAGTTTCGAGCGAAAGATACAGACGTGCGAGATCCATATCAGTTGGACGCGTGATCTTAATATTGCGCTCACTGCCCATGACCACCGAGACTTCCACGTCTTCTAGGCGTTCGACGAGAGATGATTCATCAGTGCCGACGAATTGATCGGCACGCGCTTTTTCAAACGCTTGCCGCAGTAACTTCAGGCGGAAGACTTGCGGGGTTTGGGTGAGAATCAGTTTTTCGCGCGGCAAAGTGGCGCGCACTTTGTTGCGCTGCACTTGTTTGACGGTGTCAACGGGAACAATGCCGACGATGGCTGCACCGGTGGCGTGCGCTTCTTGAATTACCTTTTCGATCACTTCACGGCTGACAAAGGGCCGGACTGCGTCGTGGACGGCGACCAAATCTGTGTCGTCTTTGATAGAAGCGAGCGCATTCTCAACTGATTGCTGGCGCGATTCGCCGCCTTCAACGGGCCGCACGGTAGGGCCGAGCCCCTGGCTTTTGAAAAGTTCCTTAGCCCAATCCATGTCGTCACCACGCAACGCGACCACGATTTCCGTCACCAGCGGCGAACTTTCAAACTTCCGGATGGTGTGAATCAGGATGGGCGAGCCGTTGAGCAACATGAACTGCTTCCGGCTGATGCCCTCTTTTTCTGGAGCGCTACGGCCCATGCGAGTCCCGAGTCCGGCGGCGGGAATGATGACGGAAACTTTCATTTAGCTCGAATTATCATCATACGGTACACAACTCCACCGCGCTACGCAACGAGGTGAACGGGTCTTTCGTCGGGATAAACTCGTGCGCAAAGTAGCCTTCGAAGTTCAAATCGGCGATCGCTTTGGCGACGGTGCGCCACTGCAGTTCCTGCGTATCGTCCAGTTCGTGGCGGCCAGGGACGCCGCCGGTATGGAAATGGCCGATATATTTGATGTTCTCGCGGACCGTGCGGATGATGTCGCCTTCCATGATCTGCATGTGATAGATGTCGTACAGTAATTTGACGCGCGGCGAATCGACGGCCTTTACCACATCGACGCCCCAGGCGGTGTGGTCGCACATGTAATCGTGATGATCGATCTTGCTGTTCAGTAACTCCATGCAAACGGTAACGCCGGCGTCTTCGGCGGCCTTCTTAACGCGCTTCAGTCCGATAATGCAGTTTTCCTTGCCGATATCGTCGGCCATGCCTTTACGGTTGCCCGAGAACGTGATGACATTGGGAACCTTGGCAGCAGCGGCGAGCGCGATGTTGCCGAGCATTTCCTT
The DNA here is from genome assembly GCA_963840845.1 of Bryobacterales bacterium. Classification (GTDB taxonomy): domain Bacteria; phylum Acidobacteriota; class Terriglobia; order Bryobacterales; family Bryobacteraceae; genus Bog-105. The sequence continues at coordinate 63,771 of CAWJBS010000147.1, read as the reverse complement.
TTCTAAACGGTCGTGACTCTCTTTGCGATTCCAGCCGTCGGGAATGGTTCCGGCGCCAGGCGTCATGGCGGGCACGAGTCCGTATTTCTGTACGGTGGGCCACTCGTCGTGATTGATAAGATCAATGCCGCTTAAACCCATATCTGCGCCGGCCTTGGCTAGATCGTCGAGGCTGATTTTGGAGTAACACCAACGGCAAGCGGACTGTTTCAAGCGCCCGGCGTGCCCGGCCGTTTTGCCCAGGGTGGAGGTGGCGGCTAACGTGACGCCAGCAGCGGTTTGTATTGCGGATCTACGTGTCATGACGTGGCCATGATATCAGCGAGTATGAATGCTAGATCGGGATGAGGCCGAGGCGGATGCCTTGGGTGACGGCTTCGGTCCGCGAGCCGACTTGTAACTTGCCGAGAATGGAGGCGACGTGGAACTTTACGGTGTGTTCGCTGATGTGGAGATGATCGGCGATTTCTTTGTTGGCCAAGCCGTCGGCAACAGCGCGCAAGACTTGCCTTTCGCGCGGGGTCAGTTCCTCGATCATGGCGGGCGCCCGCTGGGGCACGGTGGGATGGGCGAACAGGGCGTCGGCCTGCTGTTCGGTGAAGACCAACAGGCCTTGCGCGGCTGCGGCGATGGCGGCAAGCAGCTCACCGGCAGTGGCGTTGCTGGGTAGGCGGGCACGCACGGAGGTTCGGTAATCGGAAGGCTCGAACACGTCGTCGGTCAGGATCACGGTTGGGGTGCGGTCTAAGCCGGTCGGGCGGTTGGCGTCCGCCGGTCAGCAATAGAACGTCGGGCGCGCTTTCGACCAGTTCCAAGCGTTCGTCTTCGGATAGGAGCGCGGTTAGGGCTTCTTCATCGGCGGCCGTCGGAGCGACGATCAGCACACGGATCACGCGGCACTCGCCTGCCTCGCGGTGAGTTCGACGGTGACGCGGCGGACTTTGGCATCGCCGGCGCGGTGGAAGGCGAAGGCAACGGTGTCTGTCCCCGTTAGGGCGGAGGATAAATCGTCGGGCGTGTGCAAAGGCTTGCCAGCGGCTTCGAGCAGGATGTCGCCTGGAAGCAATGAGGCGCGCTCGGCTGGGCCACCGGCGGTGAGTTCGAGGATCAGGATGGCCGGGCGTGGCGCTTGCCTTGGCGAACGCAGGGTCACGGGACGCACAGTGACGCCCAAGGCGCGTTGTGCTTTGGCGGACAAGAATCGTTGGACGGTTGCGGCGGGAATAGCTAATGCGAAGCCGCCGGCGATCATGGTGTTGAGTCCGACGATCTGGCCAAGGTGATCAGCCAGCGGTCCGCCGGAGTTACCGGGCGCGAGCCGGACATCGGACTGCACCCAGCGCCGCCAACCCAAGCCGCGGATGGTACCTACGGCGCGCACGAAGCCGGTGGAGACCGCGCCGACGAAGCCCAGCGGATTGCCCACGGCGATCACTGGAGCACCGGCTTTCGGTTCGCTTGGAGAGAGAGTAGCGGCCGGTGCGTCGAGAGACTCAATCGCTAACAAAGCCAAATCAAGTTGGGGATCTTTACGCACTAACCGGACTTTGTGTTCGCTGCCGTCCCACGCTTCGACGGTTAGATCCTGGCCGGCGAGGACGTGCGCGTTGGTAATAATTTGTCCCGCATGCAAAACCAGGCCCGACCCGCTGCCCTGGGTTTGGCGTGTGCCGGAACGAATCTGAACGGTGGCGCGCCGCAGAAACTCGGCCATGCGCCCTGGTACAGGAAATGGCATGTCAACTCCTTTTGTTGCCCAAGCGCACCGAGATGCCTACTTCGACGTTGGTGATTTCGCCCGCCCGCAGAATGGTGAAGGGCAGAGACTCGTTTTTCAACGGGAAGCGTAAGGCGCTCAGCAGCGATTCCACTTCGGTCAAGCGAGTGTTGTTGGCGGCGAGCAAAATGTCTCCCAGTTGCAGACCGGCTTTATCGGCGCCACTGCCCGGTTCAATGCTTACAATCATGAGGCCGCTTTCACCCGCCAAAGGCGACTTACTTTGCAGATGCTCGGGAATGGAGACAAGCTGCAAACCGACACCTAAATAGCCTTGGCGAATGCCGCCCTGAGTTAACAATTCATGGGCCACGCTGTTCAACGTTCCCATGGGGATGGCCAGCGCGGAATGGCGCAGAATGGCGGCGGTGGCCATGCCAATGAAGCCACCGGATGCGGAGACAACGGCGGCGCCGGCTTGGGACGGGTATAGGTTTACGTCGAGCCGAACGAAGCGTTCGAGTTCGCCGCCGCGCCAACTGCGGCGCGGACCACCCACGGCTCCCAAGATGCCGACGCTGGCCGACAAGCCGACGTCGAGGGTTCGCCCTACGACGGCGGTGAAGGCGCCGGCTTTCAGGGCGGGCTCTTCTTCTGTGGGCGGCACGGACAATTTCGCTCCGGGCATTTGCAGAACGGCTACATCGAGCGAAGGGTCGCGTCCCAGGATATTCGCTTCGAGCGATTCGCCGGAAGGAAGGTGCACGGGAATTTTACCCTCGCGTTTGAGCAAATGATTATTCACCGCCAATAAATCTTCGCGAAAAATAACGCCGCTGGTTACGCGATAAGGGGCGGATTTAATGGCGGCCACATGCGCCCCGGCTTTTTCGACCAAGGCGCTAATGGCGCTGGAATAACCTGGTAAATCGAATTCAGTTCCTTCACTCATGCTCCCAGTTTGCGCGCGAATGCGAAGCGGCACATCAGCCGAATGGGTAGGTGAAGAAAATTAATTGCTAAGTCGCGGTACTGGCGGCGGCGCTCGCTCTCGACTCGCCGACGCTTTGCTGCCGTTCATCGAAGCGGCCAAAAATCATCTTGCCGGCGGTGGTTTGGAGAACGCTGGTGACGATGACATCGACCGTCTTTGAGATCATGCGGCGCGCGTTATCCACTACGACCATGGTGCCGTCGTCTAAATAGGCAACGCCCTGGTTGTGTTCTTTGCCTTCTTTAAGAATGAACACGCGCATCACTTCCCCCGGAAGCACGACCGGCTTGAGCGAATTGGCCAATTCGTTGATGTTCAAAACGGTGAGGCCCTGCACTTGGGCGAGTTTGTTGAGGTTGAAATCGTTGGTGACAATTTTGGCCTGGATGCGTTTGGCCAGCTCAATTAACTTAAGATCGACTTCGCGGGTTTCGGGAAAATCTTCACCGGAGACTTCGAGACGGATGCGCGGTTGTTTTTGGAGTAATTGCACGACATCTAAACCGCGACGGCCGCGATTTCGTTTGGCCGAATCGGAAGAATCGGCGACTAATTGTAATTCGTGGAGCACAAATCGCGGAACAATTAAACGGCCTTCCATAAAACCGGATTCGGCAATATCGACAATTCGACCGTCAATCAAAACGCTGGTGTCGAGAATTTTGGTGGTTACATTGGCGGAAGAGCTTTCTGAGAAGCGCCAAATCGAAGGGCAGGGATTCGGCATTAGCCAAGCCGGTTACTAAGCCGACGTAACCGCCCAAAACCGGCAAAGCGATGCGAATAAATTGACCGGCGGCGCCTTGCGTGAGGCCCGCCTGAACGCAAACATAAACGACCAATAACCCCAGGCAAAGGCCTGCCACACTACCTAAGAAGCCTGCTATTAAATCTTGAGGAGCCGCTTGCCGGAAACGAACGGCGAGCAACATGGCCGCGAGTGCAACGACCATGCCCAGAAAAGCTGAAATTACCACCGAGAGCCCAAACGGCTGGACGGTTGCCCCAATGAAAACCATCAAAGAGACAAAGGCAATCCGAAGAACAACTACTTCAATAAGAGAGCGATTCACAAGGTATTTCCTTGAAAATCAAAGCCAGAAACATCTCCGCGGAAAATAAGTTTTGGCATAAATAGCAGATACACCGATAATTCAGGGGATTATACCACCTTCGATTGGAAGGGAAAAGAGGGTGACTTTGGGCGGGAGGGGTACTGCCGGACGGAAGACCCACCGAGGATGGGTCATGCGGAACATACAAGAAGAGCAGGGAGACAAAACCGATGCCGGGGTTCGGCAAAAGCTCAGAAGTCAAGACCAAGCGAAGAGGCTTGGCACAAGGCTAGAGAGCTTTTGCGAGTTCCTCAGCGAAAGCGCTTTGCCGGGCGGGTGAATGATTCGTGCGGCGCGGATTAGCAGCCTTACGGACACCTGCGCTGGCAGTGGCCGTGGCGGTTGCTGTTCCTCCACCACTCGATTGGGCGGCAGCCGTTTGACCAGCACTCGTCACAGGCGCGGATCGTTTAGGACGATCGGCTGGAGGCGCGGTCTTGACGGTAGCCTTGCCACCGGCTTTCGGGGGCTGAGCCGGGTTGGCACGAAGAAGACGATCCTCCAAAGGCGCGCGGTCAAAGCGGCGAATGATGGAGTTCATCTCTTCTTGGTTGGGAGATTCGATGAAGGCGAAGCCCTTAGACTCTTGAGTCTCAGGGTTGCGAATAACCTTGACCGCATCAGCGACCAAGTTTTCTGAGGATAGCCACGACTTGATATCGTCGGCTGTCACCCAAACAGGGAGATTTCCGAGAAAAACGGTAAAGCTCATGAAAAAAGTGTTTTATGCTCCGTGAAGGGAAGTAAGTACGAGGTGCACTGGCAAAAGTCAGCCTGCGGAGGCTATTAGAATACTAGCACAGGAATAGGCGATTCCGCAAATACTAAAATAGTTTGAAACCTGTTGGTTTTGAGCAGACTGAAAAAATCCCCAATTGCCAAAATTCTCGTCGTCACCGATCTCGCCCGCCCGTTTAGTTGCGTTCGACGTTCTACTTGCAGTCGAAGGAGGCTCTTATGCTTCAGACGATTTGCGGATGCGCTCGGTTACCCTATCCGGGCGCGATGCAGGACTAGCCTCGCAAATTGTTTTCGGGTGCCTGCGATTTCAGAATCAATTAGACTTCCTGATTGCCCAATATTCGGGCCGGAAAGTGGTGGATTTGGATCCAGCGGTGAAAATCGCGCTGCGCAGCGCCATTTTCCAGATTCGCTATTTAGAGCGGGTGCCGGCGCACGCCGCCGTGGACAACTCGGTGGAATTTGTGAAGAAGCGCCAGCGTGCAGCGACGGGTTTGACCAATGCTGTCCTACGCAAAGTGAATCGCGAGGTGGTGGTGTGGCCTGACCGGGCGATTGCTTTGTCGTGTCCGGAGTGGCTGCTGCGGCGCTGGCAATATTCTTTCGGCGAAGAAGCGGCGGTTGGAATTGCGAAGGCGGCGCTGGTAGAACCGCAGCATTATGTGCGGATTCCGCAGGGCCTTGAGCGGCCAGCGGAATTAGACGTTTCTGAAACGGAGATTGCGGGGTGTTATCGCGTGACGGCAGGCGATGTGGGAGCGCTGCGTTTTCACGATATTGGTTCGCAATCGATTGTGCCGCACTTGGATCTGCAGGTAGGGCAAACGCTGGTGGATTTGTGCGCGGCTCCTGGTAATAAAATGGCGCAGGCTCTGGAGACACCGTTGCGCTGGGCGGTGGCTTGCGATGTGAGCCCAGAGCGCATTCGCGCAGTGGTGACGCCGGGTTGCGAGTTGGTGGTTTTGGATGCGACGGAGCCGCTGCCGTTCGCGCAAACATTCGACAGGGTGTTGGTGGATGCGCCTTGTACGGGGACGGGAACGCTAGCGGGAAATCCGGAAATTAAATGGCGCCTGCGGCCGGCGGATTTTGGACGGTTTCATGAGAAGCAAGCGGCGATTTTGACGAACGGGCTGCGGGTGTTGTCGCCGGGAGGCAAGCTGGTTTACGCTACTTGTTCGCTGGATCATGAAGAAAATCAGGATGTGGTGAATGAGGTGCTGGCGGGGTTTCCAGCGTTACGGTGTGAGAGAGCGGTGTACCGGATTCCTGGGAGGGATGAAGGAGACGGATTTTTTGCGGCGGTGATTGGGTAGGGGTGAGGGCGAGTGAGCGATTTGAAAAAACGAAGCCAATTTTTAAAACATTAGCGACGGCTCAACACGGGATGAACACGGATAACGCCTTTTGACGGTTTGTAGGGGCGCACTTGTCCCACCCCCTGCTGAAAACATATTCGGTTGTCAATGATCCGGGAGCCTAGACGCCTCGCGGCGGGTGCTCGGTTTACGGAACTAAGCCGCTTTCGAATTTTGCGTGGCGATGGCGGCGCGGTGCAGGGTCAAGAATAGATCAAAATCGAGGGTCTTGCCGCCGCTGATGATGGAGAAGTCGCGGCTGCGGATTTGGAACAGTTCGAATTCTTCGATGGTAAAAGTGAAGCCGCATTCGGCGAAGTCGGGAATTATGTTGTTCGCCTTGCCGTTTTCGATGGAGCGGCGGGCGTGGGCAAGATCTTTCAGCTGATTTTCTTTGCGCTGCTTTTGCAGGGTTTCCAACTTGAGCAAGGCCTTTTCGAGTTTTCTGGTGAGGCGGGTTTCCTGCAGAGACAAATTGAGGAGCTGTTTCTGGAAGAAGAGATAGATTTCGGTGTGCAAGGCGGCGGCGCGCTGGTTGGGGTCTTGGATGTGCTCGACGAGGTGGGCGCATTTGTCGCGGCCGGTGACGTAGAGGCCACGCTCTAACGGGGCGATGTGGGCGAGACGCCATTCGGTGTCGGCGATGATTTGGACGAGGTCGTGTTCGTCGGGGTTGGCGGGGGCGTATTTGGCGTAGTAGCGGTCCATATGGGTTTGGTAGATGGGCGCGTCTTCCGGGGTGAGGAGCATGATGCGTCCGGTGAGGCCGGTTTTGATGGCGTTCATGGAAGAGCGGGCTTTGCCGGTTTCGGATGGGCCGGTGCTGGACTCGGCGTTCTTGCGATTAGCGTTGATTTGGGCTTCGGTGGCCATGTGATTTTCTCCTTTGTTTATTTGTTTGGGCAAACAAAAAGGCCCGCAAGCAGAGTGAACACTCTGGCGGACCTGATTGAACGTTAGCATGGGAACCTCCGGAAAACGAACTGTGGATGTTTACGATTAATGGTTTATCCACAGGGTAAGTGGTTGATAAGAAGACGGATAAAGTTTTTTTCGATTATTTTCTCGAGCTGTGACTGAAAAATGGGGTTGAGGGATTTTGGGGAGATGGGCGGGTAAGTGGTTTGTTTTTAGTGGGTTGGGGAGGCAGGGCGCTTCGAGGGGAGTTCGGGAGACATGGGCTCTCACCGAAGAAGATCGCCGGGCTAATACTGAAGCCGATGGTTGGAGCAAACAAAATGCGCCGATTGCGCTGGAAACTGTCCTGGCCGATTTTCGTCTAACGACGAATTGGGAGACGATGGCTAAGACTCCGCTTGCGGAGGAGAACAGCAAGCCGAATGGCTAAGCGGGTGCCTTCACCGATCATGCCAGAGCTGAATTCCGCGCGATTCCGCAGCCCGCTGCATTGCAGATCCTTCACACTTTCCCGCGCTTTCTTGAATCCGAAGAAGGAAACGTGAAGCGATTGCAAGGTGTCGAACCACCGTTCTACCGCACGCAGGGTGATTTTCCGTGATCTCGGCGACCACGTGGAAGTGACTCGCGTCCGCGACCGCAAAGACCGCTACCGATAGAACACGAGCAGCAGGTGAAGGATGGTGTGAGCGAGTGTGCCGGCGACGATTTCATTTGAGGAGAAAGGCACGTCTGCATGGATCGGCTGCCAACACTGCGATCACCCTGCCCATGATTCGGTCACCAGAGACGGGCCCAAAATATCTTGAATCCCAGCTATCATCACGATTGTCGCCGATCAGGAAATATTGATTCGCCGTCAGCTTCACAGGCGGATAGTTTGGGTTTGTGGCCAGGCCCGGGGTGTAAGTGACGAAATGATCCAACTCAAGACCAATGAATGTTCCGAGCCGGATGTTGCTGGGAAGACAGGCGAAATCGGCGGGAGCGAGGTGGTGGACAGGGAGCGGCGAATTGTTGATAATCACTTGGCCGTCTCTTACTTCGATCGTTTCGCCCGGCAGACCGAGCACTCGCTTGAAGCCAACGAATTCACGGATGGGGAACTTCAACTGAATCATGTCTCCTCTCGCCGGCGAAGCAACATTGGCTACAGTCACGCTGGTATAAGGCAGTCTCAGTTTGTATGCGGCAGTGCTGACCAGCAGTGTGTCCCCGTGGAGAATTGTTGGAGTTTCGGATCTGCCTGTCATTGAATAGGCACGGAGGTATGCGGGCAATGTTCCCAACACTAATGCTGCGCCCAAGAGCCAACGAGCCGTGAGACGGTGTCTACCGAACCAACGCATAGTTGAATCGTATACCAGTTCGTGCCTTCATTCGGGAAAACGATGGTCGGGGGGTGTGCAGGCGCGAATTGCCTCGCGATTCGCACTCAAGGGATTGCGTATGATGATGCCATATGGCTCACTTAGTGTTTGAGGCTGTGCAGGAAGGCGATGGCGGCTATTGCGCCGAATGCCTCACCGAGAACATCACTCAGGCGGATAGTTGGGAGGAACTGGGCGGCAACGTGATCGATGCCACTGCGGCGTTTTTTTTCGACAAGCCAATACCGAAAGTCGTACGCCTCCATTTATTGCGGGATGAAGTTTTGTCCATTGCATGAAGCTGCCTCGCGACGTTTCGGGCGAGTGTCTGGTTCAGGTCTCTCAACGGGTAAGTTTCGGGACTGGCGAGAACGGTGCTGAGATGGCGTAAGAAAGGGCGAAGTCTCGGAACGCGCGCCCTGAGCCGTGAAAGCTGTATGCTGTTGGTGGGGGATTATACATGGAAACGGCCAGATTTATAGCCATATTCGTCGCGATGTTTGTAGCCATTTTCTTCCTACTAATTCTGTCGGGAAAAGAATGGAGAGCAGCGCAGGACAGGGTGCGCGAGCGTCGGATGGCCGAGCATAGGTTGAATGCAAGGCTCCTCAGACTCAACATTTGAAGTATTCCTACAGGCCGGCGATGGCAATATCGTAAGGTACATCAAACTGGCAGCCACATCATTGTCGAAACGGAAGAACCCTCTCATCAGCGAATTGCGGTCCCAAACCACAACACGATTAGAATTGGCACTTTTCACTCGATTCTCCGGGCTGTCTCGGCTCACAAAGGCGTGACGAGAGAAGCGATCATTGCCACGCTGTGAGGCGTAAGGTGTTGACGGTTGCAGACAGTATCCCCTGGTATGAGAAGAAAAGCTTTGAAGAATAAGAAGGAAGACCAATCAATTGAAGCGGAGTCGGCTTGCGCCGCAAACTTATACAGAGGGCATACCGAACTGAATACGAGGGCGCAAGAGATATTGCGGTTGGAGCGCGCCAAGTTCCGATTTGCCCGAGCGACAACGACGTAATGGATCACGACGCGGAAGACCAAGAAGAACTGAGCGAAGAAGCCAGCGGTGCTATCGCCACCTCACGCGAGTATTTTCGTCAGGGCGGGGAGGGGATCTCCTTCGAACAGGTAGTCGCCGACTGCGGCGTGGCAACGGAGCCTACGCAGGGATCTCAGAAAAATTTGTGATGCCGGTCCTCTCGCCCATTTCAGGAGCCAACTTGCCGCTGCCAAGTGAGGCTGTATCGAAAGAACAGGCGACGGCGGAGAACGGAGCCTGACAGGATGGCGGCGCTTTCTTGCCGAATCTCCTTTAGCGTTTCGTGCGTGTCTGCAAGGGGCGCGCCCACTTGTTCCTCGCTGCGTAGAAAACGAATTATTTTACTGACGGGTATGGCGGCGGCTGCATAGGCGTAGTCGAGGGGCGTTGCCATTTCGTAAAGGCCGATGATGACGAGGACGCCTCCCGGCTGGAGCAGACTGCGAAAGCGATGCAGCACTAGTTGTAAGGGTAGATGGTGAAGGGTGGCCACAGCCACGATGAAATCGAAGTGAGCCACGGGGAGATGTTCGGTCAGAACGTCGCCGTGAAGGAACGTGACATTCGTTAGGCTGTGGTCGGCTCGGGCGTGTTCCAGGCACGCTGAATCCGTATCGATGCCGATGACTTCGCCACAGAATGGCGCGAGTTTCCGGGCTGAGCGCGCCGCGACCGCAACCGACGTCGAGGGCCCGGCGGCAATGGGGAGGAACCTTTGACAGTGCCAGTGCGTGATAGTGAACATTGTGGTTCCAACTCATGTATGGGATCAGCCTTCCCTGATTCTTAGCTAAAGTGGACTGATATGGCAACGACTGCAGCCAAACTCACGCTCGAACAATTTCAAGAACAGTTCGGACGGGGCGAACGCGCTTACGAGTTCTGGTACGGCGAAGCCATTCCTAAAAGCACGCCAACCTGGGGCCACGGGCTTTTGCAAGCTATCATTTTGCGACTGCTCAAAGAAGCCGGCTTCCATGCCGCAGCCGAAGTGGAACTGCGGATTGATTCGAATGCGCGACTGCGGCCCGACGTGATCGCCAGCAAAAGCCGGCCGCGCGGCGCGTATCCGACGCAGGGGGCTGACATCGTGGTGGAGATTGTTTCCGAGGACGAACTGTTTCCGCACCTGAAAGACAAATGCCGGAAGTACCAGGCGTGGGGCTTTGGGCGCATCTTCGTGGTGGACCCGAGCGACCGTTCGGTTTCGGAATGGCAGGGGGCATTGGTGGAGACGGATCATTTGGCAGGAATTCCGGCGGCGCGCATTTGGCAGGAATTTGACCTGGAATACGACTCCGACGCTAGCCGTTAACGCGGAACCAAGTTGTGCGATTTGGACGCACTGACCATTTTCGCAGTCGCGCCGGCTTCCATGTCACGCTGCAGCTTTTCCAAATTCTGACCTAATTCGGATGGTGAGTGAATGCGAAAAATTTTTCCTTTGAAGGCGGTGGTCAAATATTGAACGCTGTCGGGGAAATCTGCGCCGATGCGTGGATAATAGGTCACGCAGAACAATGGGAGCGCGGGTGCGGGTGATTCGTTGCCGCTCAACATTTCGGCGGGGAGCTTTTCCGACAGGCGCAAAGTTGGCCCCAGAAAGACTAAGGCTTGTGAGCGGTCTTCGGCGTGCGATTCCTCTTTCAAGAGTCGAAGAAGTAATTCGGCCCAGCCATTTTGCCGTTCGAGCGTGCGGTAAGTGACGGTTCCTAATTCCAACCGGCGCAGGGCTTGGGCGAGCTTACGCATGTCTTGCTGAGTAAAATCGTCTTGGCGAAAAATTTCCGTTTGCTGTTCGAGGTTGAAAGCGACGACCCGCACGGAGGAATGGGGAACCTGGCGGAGCAGGGAAGCGAGAGAATCCAGCAGAAACGCGCGGTCCCAGGCCCAGAGCTTGCGCGACCAAGGGTTCAGGGGCGCGGCGTTGAGAAGAACGGTGAGCGCCAAACCGTTTTCGGTTTTGCTGCCGATGGGCGGGATGGCGAGAGACGCGAGGGCACCGGGTAACAGCAAAAAATTCAGATCTCGTTCACGACCGTGTGGATAAGCCTTCGCTTTCCAGTGCTTGCGAAAGATTCGATCATGCTCGTCTACCACGAGTACGGCCATGTCATAACTGCCAATGCCGGCGGCCACGGCACCGCTAAATTGGACGGAGCTGTGAACGTGTTTGAGGTGATTGAGGTCGAAGCCCGGTGGCGCTTGCGGAATTTCAAAGCTGTCGGCAAAGGCTTGTTCGGCACCGCCTTCCGGGGTTATTCGCCAAAACACTTTGACGCCGGTTGCCTTGCCGCCGAACTGTTTAATTTCACAATCGGCGTGGTAAGCGAGGATGAAGCGAAAGCCAAAGTCGACCCGTGGATCCATGGTGCGGAGGTTGCATTTGAGCGGGTCGCCTTGGGCTTGATCGAAGAGCGTATTGAATTTGGTCAAGTCCCGGTTGTCGAGAGTGGTCTGGCCACACGCGGGCATGGCGGCCAGCAGAGCCAATACAGCGAAAGCCATTGTCCGCATAAACGTTCAGATGCGCAGAAATACTTTGCGGCGGTACATCCACAGGAGCATGAGCCAGTAGATGAACAACATGGTTGCACCGAAGAGAAGGGGCTGGAGTCCTGCGCCCAAGATGGCGAATGGGCGGGCGCTGAGGTTGGTGAGGAGAGAACTGGAAACGAACTCTTCACACAGATGGGCGATCAAATAAGCAGCGATGGAATTCATGCCGACGACGACGAGCGGGAAACTCCACTTGCGGTAGCCCTTCACTTCGATGAGCCAGCAGAAGGCGGCTAAGAAGAGGAAGCAGACGCCGCCGCTGAAGAGGGTCCAGGCGGGGGTCCAGATGCGCTTGACGATGGGGCAGATGCCGGTGAAGTGGGCGAGCAAGCCCAAGGCGACGAGAATGGCGCCGGTCTTGAGGAAGCGCGCCAAGGGGATTTCGGGAGATTTTTCGCGCAGCCAGCGTCCGGCGATGAGGCCGAGGATCATGGTGCCGAGGGTGGGAATGAAGCTTAATGTTAAATAGCCGCCGCCGTTAAACACAAAGGGGTGTTCGCGCGGGAAGAGATTGAGGAACCACTGATCAAAGGCGTTGCCAAGATTGCTGTTCTTGTTCCAATGAGCGGCGAAGCCGGTGAAGTTATGCGCCCAATTTGCGGGCACGCCGACGGCGGCCCAATCGAAGTTAGCGCCCGGTGCGGGATAGAGCGCCCAAGCCAGCCAGTAGCCGAACAGAATGGCTCCCAGTGCGCCCCACTGCCAGCGGGCGGGACGAAAGCCCAAGAGGAACAAGATGGGATAGCCTAAGCCGATTTGGCTGAGGGTGTCTTCGAAAGTGAAGTAAGTTTGCGGGTGGTTGCATGGAGCGCAAGAAGACGCCGAGCGCGACCAGCAAGAACGATCGCCAGAGTGCGTGGCCGAACATCTTGTCGAAAGTTGCGCCTTTTTTCAGGCGGCTGGCGATGGAGTAGGGGAGTGCCACGCCGACCAAGAACGAGAACGACGGTTGAATCATGTCATGCAGGGAGCAGCCGGCCCATTCGACGTGGCTTTGGTTGTAAGCCGAGAAATGCCCAGAAGCGGATTGCCGGGAAAAGCGCGCGACACTTTGGCCAGGTTCAGACTTCGCCCATCATTAGCAGCATGACGAAGCCGCGATAGGCATCTACCGCGATGTTGCGGGGTACGGCGGAACGCGGGATGGCTTCGGAGACCGAGAGAGCGGGAGATTCAGCTACAGATGTATCCGTGACTGCATTCGACATGGTGTTTTCGCGCCTTGTGTGGATTATATGCGAAAACGGGTAAGGCGAAGGAGCGAGTCAGATATTTAGCGGTTCGGCGCTTTGTTGGAAGAGAAGAGGCCGAACATGTTGCGGAAGGGCTTGGTCATTTGCCAGGAGCGGGAATTTTCCATGACGGCGCGGGCCAGGCGTTCCTGATCGAGGGCGGCGGCTAAGCGTGAATTGACTTTGCGGGCGTCAATGAGTTCGCCTTGGGTTTGGGCCTGAATGGTGGTGAGGCGTTCGATTTCGGCTTTCAATTCATCGACGTTGCCGCGGGCGATAGATACTTCCTGGGTAAGCAAGCTGTGTGTGGCCTGCATGCGCTCTTTTTCGGCGGCTGCGGCGATTTGCGCTTTGCGCTGCTGTTCCAGTGACTCTTCCGATTGCGCCAGGCGCTTTTCCAATTCTTGGCGGCTTTGTTCAAACTGCTGGATGATGACTTGTTTGGCGTCTTCGTGCTGCTTGGCCAGTTCAGCTTTGGCTTTCTTCGGAGAGCTTTTGCCGAACCTTGCTTGGCCTGCTCGAGCTGCTTAGATGAGCGCTTTGTTTGCAGCTCTGCTCGTGCTGCTGGGTGAGGGCTTTGACCTTCTCTTCGTTCTGTTGAACGAGGGCGCGCACTTTTTCTTCGTGCGCCTTGCATGAGAGCGATTTTGGCCGCCTCGTGCTGCTTGATGAGCGCCTGCTCGCGCTCTGCGGCTTGGGCTGACGAGTTTGGCGCGCTCTTTATCGGTGAACTTCGAGCTATCTTGTTTTGCAGCTTCCGTGGCCGCGATTTTGGCGGCTTCCAAACGGGCCTAGATCCTGGCGCCGCGTTTGTTCCCAATCGGCGCGTTCGCTTATCGAGATCCGCTGCCTTTTGCGCGACGTCCTGCACGGCGCTGAATTCGATGTCGATCCGTAAGCGAAGTTCTAATTCCAACGGCTCAGTCGCTCGGATGTTGGGCAATTCGGGCAAAAAAATCTGCGGCGAATTGCCGAAGCTCAAAATACGAAATGTTTCGGTGGACGGCATGCGGTAAGCCGTTCCTTCCACGCGGAAGGCATCGGCGCTTTCGTCGGGCGTCCAACTCCATACCGTTCGTGCCGCCTACTTTGCGCAGCAGAATACTGTTGATGTCGATAATGCCTGTGCGGCTGGCGGGATCGAGGCGCATGGCGCGATCGCCCACGCCTTCGGGCAGGCGGATAAACACGCTGGTCCATTTGCCCGGCTCGATGATTTGGCTGAGCCGTTCTTCGGGCTTGTAGCGGCCGCCGCGGGCGCACACAACTTGAATGAGCGAATGCCCGGCATCGGAAGCGCGAGACAAGCCCGAGCGTATGCTCCATTTCGAGACGTTCGGCGCATAGGCAGTAATAACGGCGAATGCGTTCCTGATTGTCTTTGGTGCTGGCGAACAATTCCTGGAGGTATGGATTCTTTTCGTCGGCGCCGCCGGGTTTCCACAAAACGCCAAGGCCGTCGTTATTGCGGAATTCGAAAGTCGGGAACTTCTTCTGTAGTTCTTCCCACAGGCGCCAAACGCCGTAATCGCCGGAACGAACGGCGATATCATGCAGAGAATCACGCCACCGGGGCGCACCTTGGGCAGCCAAAGGTCGAAATCGTGCAAGGCGGCTTCGTAAGAATGCGAGCCATCCATGTGCAGCAAGCTGATGCTGGAATCGGAGAACTGCTTAATGGCGTCGTCGAAGGACGTGCGCATCAGATAGGAGAAGGCGCGGTAGTAGCGATCGTTATGGCGGCTGACCGCGTCGTAAACGGAACTTTCGTAGAAACTGGCCGGGGTATCGCCGCGCCAAGTGTCCACGCCGTAGCAGGTGCACGGCAGATTTGTTTCGGCCACGGTCTGACAGAAACCGAAATAGGAATCGCCATAAAACACGCCGAGTTCAACAATGACCTCAGGCCGTAGATGCGGCGATCAAGTCACAAGCAAAAGGCAAATGGCCGGCCCACGGACCCGGCGCGCCGGAGAGGAAAGTCGCTGGACGAAATGTCACAGACGGCTGATCTAAGGTGTTCATATAGCAATCGGCATTGGGGCCAATACGATTGGCCTGGATGGCAGACAATCGAGCGAAATGCCACTCACGCGTACAATTCCGCCAACTACGAAGCTAACACGAAAACTTTGCAGGTGTGGGAATTGCCCCGTATCCCTACGGATTTCCCCGGGGTATAGCGTACCGTTATGTGATAGGCAAACCTTAGTACTAGCGTGGAAACGCGTCGAATGGTACGTTTGGCGATATTTGACTTGGTGGTATTCAGTGGGCGCGGGTGGCGCTGCGGGCGGACTTGGCAGTGATTGCTTGTTTCGCCACTTGGTCTAGAAAGGTTCCGTTGGACACGCTGATTTCGGTGGCGTTTTCGCCTTCCAGCACCACATGGGTGGCGGTGATGCTGCGGAGGATGCCCGCTCTGGCCGACAATTTCTACTCTTTCGCCGATCAGCAAATGTTTGCGAGATAGAAGCCGGCGGTAATGTTACGAACGACGTCGCGGGTTCCTAAACCGAAGGCGAGCCCGAACGCGAGGGCACCGGCACCCAGAATGAAGCTGGTGACGATGCGGACCATATTAGTATCGATCTGCAACTGGCCGATGGCCATCATGCCGACGACGAACATGATCAGACCGGAAACGAGCTTGCCCAAAGTGGGAGCGAAATCGAGGCCGGAATTGCGCCCGGCTTCGGTGACGGTTTCGGAGGCGAACTGCGAAACGGCGGCGCCGACGATGAGCAGCAGCAACGCGG
This sequence comes from Bryobacterales bacterium, assembly GCA_963840845.1. Taxonomy (GTDB): domain Bacteria; phylum Acidobacteriota; class Terriglobia; order Bryobacterales; family Bryobacteraceae; genus Bog-105. The sequence goes on along the minus strand of CAWJBS010000147.1, from coordinate 47,951 downwards.
CAATGATATTCGGCAAGATAGGCAAAGAACGCGCCGATGGCGGCGGAAATGGCGGTTAAGCCCAGGCCGTCGGCAGCCGTTCGCGCTAGAACGATGAGCGTGAGAAAATAAACGATGCGCGGGAATGGTGACATTGAGTTGCTGGCGCAGGCCAATGCGCTGCAGGGTTTTATCGATGCCCGCTTTTTCCATCAGGCTGTCAAACCGGATGCGGGTGAGGATAAACCGCAAGACGATCTCGATGATCTTGGCCACGGCGAGGCCCACGACCATGAACACGATGCCAATCAAGACGCGCGGGGCCGCGGCAATGGCCGAATCGGCCAAATTTTCAAACGCGCTGAATAGCTTTTCTTTCATGAATGTCTGCCCTTTTTCCCGTCTACCACCTTGAATAGATGAACTATGATACTAAGGAACTCGATAAAAATAGCCGCAGGCATGCTGAAGGAAAAATGGGTAATTTGCGCGGTTGCGGTGCGGCGGTAGATCTTTCGGCGAATAATATTGGAGGAAACTTCCGGACACCGGCGATTCCAATTCGGCCAGGCCGCGAAGGGGCTGATCTTCTTGTTGATCGCTCATTAAACGATAGCCTCCCGGCCGGCACGCGCACTGTGCGCCTCATATTGATCGCGGAACCATTCGCGCGCTCGTTTGATGCGCATCTTTGCGGCCGAAAGACTGATGTTTAGATTTGCCGCCACTTCTTCATAAGACAGTTCATCCATATCGCGCAGCACGAGCGGAATGCGCAAGTTGTCGGGCATGGCATCGAGCACGCGATGGATGATTTGCTGTTCGCCAAAGCGCTCTTCGCTGCGGTCGTGCGAAGAAAAAGCTTTGGTCTCTTCCTTTGTTTGCGGGCCTTCATCATCAATGCTTACGGCAGTCTTGCCCTTTTGGCTTCTTTAGATGATTGAGGCAGTGATGCACTTTGATCACTTGCAGCCAATGGCGGAAAGATGAGCGGCCTTCGAAATTCTTCATTCCGAAGTAAGGCTTTGAGAAAAACTTCCTGCGCTAAATCTTCGGCGACGCTTTCGTCGCGGGTGATGTGACGGCAATCGGCCACGATGCGCCGCTGGTGCCGCGCCGACCAATTCTTCGAACGCACGCAAATCGCCGCGGGGCGCGGTGCGCGCGGATTCGAAAAGTTCGTCGTCTTGCTCGTTGGGCGGCAAAAGCTGAGTCCTCTGGCCGCGGTTACGGGCCAAATTAGAGCATAAAGCATCGCTCCATGCTCGACTGTGATTTGTTCCCAAATCATTAAGAGTTGTTCAGGCCACAAAAAAGTCACAGACGAATTGCAATTTCGGATGTGACTTTCTCAAATTCAAGCATGTCTCCCTGTACAACAACCGAATCCACAGACTATCCTTTGCGGATCGGAGGAGCCCTACGCCGGGAGCAATCCTGGCGTGGGGAACAAATAGAATGAAAGTAGCGGACACTCTTGAAGAAGCGGAGCGGATGAGAACGCTGAGCGGAAGCGAGCGCGCTTCCGATACCGGGTTGCGGCAGATTACGCAAAAGCTGCTGGTTGGCGCTGATCGAAAACGAAATTAATTCGGCCTTTATTTTTGTGGCGGTGGCGCGTACGGCGTATCTGGCCGCTAAATTTTCCGATGGAAATTCCGCGCTGTCAAAAGCAGAGGCGATTTACGCCCAAGCGAGTGAACTCGCGCAGGATAGTTGCGGAGAAGCTCAGCAAGCAATCGCAGATCGTTTACGCGAATTGCGTCTGGCCATCGATGGCCTTATCACTGGCGATGCCGGGAAATCGGGCCTTTCTGGAAAAGTTGCTGTTACGAAGACCGTCGAGCTAAAACAAAATAACTAAAAAACAATCAGGCTCGGACAGAGGTTTTAACGGAGAAGACGGATTTAAGCAATCGCAGATGGTATAGCGAATTGCGTTTGGCCCTTCGGATTGGCGCAGTGCGCGACTAGGGGCGAAATCATGGTTCCATAATTGCGGACTCAAAATAAATCATAAAAATATCATCAAGTCCGCAAGGCCGGAAAGAAAAAGGACGCACGACAGGCTCGTTTTTTGGGGGAAGTTAAGGTTTTCCTGTCGTGCGTTATTTTACTTACTTTTGCTTATCGGCGCTTGTGCCGGAAGCTTTGAAGAATTAATCGTTTTCGTAGATGGCGGGATAGGCGGTTCTCATTTCCGATGCCGTTTCGCACGCTACGCCAATTTGAATCAGTTCGCCTTTACCAATGCCAGGGCACATGCGGCGTTCGGCTTGCCAATTCTGACGCTGCTCCACCAATTCGGGCCAAAACGGATAGAGGCGGCACTGCACTGGTTTTACCCCATGCAACCGACAGCCACCATCGAGTAGAAAGTGGCATTGCTTGCCGCGCGGTTTTCGCAAACGCAGCAAATGTTTGAAACGCACAACGTATTTTTTTTCGAACTCTTTCGCCGAGAGTCCGACAAAGGGCCATATTCGCCAAATCGTCCTCGGTGATGTAGACAAAACCGCGCACCTCGCAACATTTCGTGCAGCCGGGTTGGCACGCGAAACGCAAATGCATAATCTGAGTGTAGTTTGACATCTATTTCCGGGAACTGCTCGATTGAGGCAAAGGGTTGCAAGAGACTTGCGTCATGCTGTTGGTAGGAGGAACATGAAACGACCGGCTGGCCACTTACTCTGCCTTACCTTCGCCCGGTTATACGGTTACTTACGCTTACCGACCGGTTCGCTGGTTGGCGTTGGAAACCGGCTTAGATCAGGTGATTCACTCGATCGGCGCGGTGGAGTACCTCAACAATGGAATTCCCGAATACGTTTATGTGAACGATCATCATTACTTTGTTCCGTTCGGGGCGCGTTTCCTCTGGGCTCCGTCTAAGGACGGGCGGTGGCAGGTCACCGCGGGAGGCGGCGGTACGTATCTTTATCATCACTTTAGCGATGTGGGCGACCCCAGCACTTCTAGTTTTGGTATGCAAGCCGTGGCCTCGGCTGACTATGCGCTTTCGCCATCCAGCTGTTTTCGGGTGGGCGTGACGGCGCGTTATTACTATGTGAATCCGGGGCCGACCAGGGAGGTCATCCAGCGCTTTTTCAATATCAGTCCTTCGTTCACGTATTCGTTTCATTAGGCTGACGTTATAGAATCGTCCCACGGGTTCAAAGATCCACAGCCCGTTTTGGAGGATTTTCTATGTTCCCTCGTTTGTTGGTTGTCTGCGCTGTGCTGACTTCGTTGTCTGGCGGTGTGTTTGCGCAGACCGCGCTTCCGCAGACCTATTCGTACACCGAAGACCCGGCGTTTCCGCTGGCGGGTCCGGGCATTGCGAAGATTACGCGCGATGGCTCCAAGGAAGTAGTGGAGCAAACCATGCCCGCGGGTGTTATGGGCCGGCAAAAGGAATATCATGGCCGCATCTTCTACGATTTCCAAGCCCACAAGCTGTATACGCAAGTGATGAGCGACCCGGGTCGCCCTGTGGAATTCAAGATTTGACGGACGCGACGGCACCGTCGATGTTAGACCCGATCGGCGCAGATCTGCTGAAAGAACTGGTGGGCAGCAAAGGTACTTTGACGCAGGTGGGGACCGAAACGATGGACGGCATCCCGAGCAAGGTCATGAAACTGACGGCGGCTGATGGGAATGGCAAGGTTTGGATGGCGCGGGATGGCGGTTACACGGTAAGAATTGACAGCGTTGCGGCAGACGGTAAGGCGACTACTTTGATTGAGATCAAGAACCTCAGTTTTGCCAAGCCGCCAGCCGGATTCTTCGCACCGCCGGCGAATTGCGTTGGTGCGCAAGCCGCTATCAAACCGACGACCAACGTCACGGCGGTCACTTTGCAGCCGATTCCTAAATATGTGGGCGCGTGTCCGGCGAAGATTAAGCTGACGGGCACGATTACCACTGATGGTCCGGGTAAGGTTTTCTATCAATTCGGCGCGGGTGAAATGGCGCCGGGCGTGATGCTGACGTTCGAGGCGGCCGGCACCAAGACCGTGAGCGGTGTGATGACGTTGCAACCAACCTATGGAAATAATATGGGCGGCGGCGCCATTTTGGAAGCGATCGGAACGGATGAGGCGGGCAAGCACGAGTTGGCGATGAAGGGTTCGAACAATTCGGACTTCACGATTACGTGCACGAGCGGGGGAGGGAAGTAAGTTAAGGGAGATTGAGCCAGCGCCGGACTTCGTTTTCGACAAGGAACGGGCCGGCGCCGCGCAAGAACCGCTGCTCGAGTTCGAAGGCGCAGGCTTCCAGAGGTATGCTTTCGTAGCGGCGCGTTTCGAGGAAGCCTTGTACGTACTGCTCTGAAAATTGGCGCACGCCGAGCAAGCGAAATTGCGCGACGTGGACTAATTCGTGGAACAGTAACGATTCCCAAACTGGCTGCCGCGCCAGCACTAAGTGGTCAAAGGTGATGGCCGCGACACTGGGAAGAATGGGCAAGGGCAGGCTGACATTCTCCGCGAGCCGTACTTTGCTTAGGTCTTCCTCGCTGAAGTAGCCATTCAGTCGCGCACGCATCGAAGGGTTAAGCGGGAGTGCGCGGTTGTGCCAGCGGTCTCGCTGCCGTTCGATAAACCATGCCACTACCGCCGCGGTTACCACGGTTGATTTAAACACAATGGATCTCGGGCTACTTCCTCTTCGATCAAGTGACGTTTAGACCCTGATTTTTCCGGATGTCCGATTCGGAAGCGATATTACGGAACACCACGCGAGAACATCGCTGTGCAAAGTGCTCGACGATGACGCTCCCGATACAGACGCTCCCCCGCTAATCGACACAACTCGGTTCTTCAGACCAGGATAGGAAGCGAATTGCGGGTCTACTTGGCTGATCAGTAGCCCGTTATTTTCCCAGCCTCGGCACCGCACTTTGCCGATTTATTTCGCATCTTAAAATAGTTCGATACATCGAACTATTAGAAATGCTCAATCGAGTGATGAACTACGCATGAAAACTACTCCGACCAGCCTCGCCCAAGACGCCCGCGAACTGCACGATTGCTTCGACGCCTTGGCGGACCTCTTTCTGCCCGGCCCTGCAAACAAGGGCGGCTTTGAAGTCACGCTTCACGAAGAGAGAGCGTTGGATATCCTCGGGCGCAAGCCAAGTTGGACAATGAGCGAATTTGCCGCCGCGTTGCGTGTCACTCTGCCCACAGCCACCCATACGGTTGATCGCCTGGTGAAAAAGAAGGCAGTCAGCCGGCGGAAATCGGACGAAGACCGCCGTTTGGTCCTCATATCACTGAGCGGCAACGGTCTGAAGCGCAGGCAGTCGCTTCTTGAACACAGAATTCGTGCCTGCACGAGCCTCTTGAAACCAATGGACGCGGCGGAAAGATCGGCTGCGCTCCAAACGATGCGGCGCTTTGCCGAGGCCGCGCAAATCAAACAAAGCCCCGTGGCCCAGGGGTCTCCAAACCCGGCGTCCACGCCTGATGAGTGAAAATATGCTAACCAAAATAGTTTCCCCTTCGTTGATTGTCTGCGGCTTCATTTGTGCAGTGACTTCGTGCGGCGGACCCGGAAAATCGGCAACTGCCCTCGGTCCTCCCATGCCAGCTCCGACGGTCCGCGTCGGCAAGGTACAAGTCAAAACCATACCGTTGTATGGCGATTTCATTGGCCAAACGGATGCCAAAGAAACGGTCAATATTGTGCCGCGGGTAACCGGCTTTCTGGAAAAGGTCTACTTTACTGAAGGCGCGCCCGTTCACAAGGGCCAAGCGCTGTTCCAGATCGAGCAAGCCTCATATCAGGAGTCTCTCGAATCGGCAAACGCGAAGGCGGCGCAAGATCAAGCGTCATTGATCCGCTACGACCGAGACGTGGCTCGCTTGGAACCGCTCGTCAAAGAGCAAGCTGCGACACAACAGGATCTGGATACGGCGGTATCGGGAGCAGCGCAATACCGTGCTGCTATCAAAGGCGATCAGGCTTCCATCGACACGGCCCAACTGAATCTCGGCTACACTTTGATCTCGTCGCCGATCGACGGCATCATTGGCAAACTTGGTGTGACGCGCGGAAACTTAGTCAGTGCCGGCCAGTCTACCGCGTTGGCCACAATCTCATCATTCGACCCCATGTACGTGTACTTCAGTGCTCCCGAAGTGACGTATCTGGCATTTCGCCGCAGTCACGGAAACCCTAACAAGCCGCCGGGCATCAGCATGGAATTAATTTTGGCGGACGGGCGGCCTTTCGATCATCGCGGAAAACTTGATTTTGCCGATCGGACAGTTGATTCGCAAACCGGGACGCTCACTTTACGTGCAGCGTTTCCGAATCCAAACGCTCTGCTGCGACCCGGCCAGTTCGCTCGTGTGCACTTCGTGACCGGTGAACGGAGGAATGCCGTGCTTGTCCCGAAAGAAGCAGTCACGGAAAATTTGAACAGCCTTTCCGTGCTCACCGTGGATAGCGCCAACAAGGCGCATCTCAAAACCATTACGACCGATGGTGAATTTGAGAATTCGTACATCGTCCACGGAGGACTGAGTGGCGGAGAAACGATCGTGGTCGAAGGTGCGCAGAAAGTGCGGCCCGGTAGCACGGTTCGTCCGGTAGACGGCCCGCGGACTCAGGAGCAATAATTTTATGGCAAAGCTTTTCATCCAACGGCCGGTGTTGGCCATCGTACTGGCCTTCACCATTTTGATTGCCGGCACGGTCAGCATTTTTACGCTACCGATCGCGCAATATCCGGAGCTCTCTCCGCCCACCATTCAGGTTTCGGCAAACTATGTGGGCGCAGACGCGAAAACCATTGAGCAAACCGTAGCCAGCGCCATTGAACAACAGGTGAACGGTGCGCCGAACATGATCTACATGCAGTCGAAAAGCACGAACGACGGTAGCTACACTTTGACGTGTACTTTCAAAGTTGGAACGGATATTGATCTGGCGGCGGTGGAAGTGCAGAATCGCGTCAATCAGGCCAGTCCGAGCTTGCCATCGGCCGTGACGCAAAGCGGGGTCACCGTTACGAAGCAATCCACCAGTATTGTTGTCATTGCTTCCTTGTTCTCGCCAGATGGCAGCTACGACGGCCTTTTCCTGAGCAACTATGCCACCACTCACCTGACGGACGAACTGGGGCGCCTGCCTGGGGTAGGCAGTGTGACACTGGGCGGCGGTACGGATTTTGCGATGCGTTTCTGGGTGCGGCCGGATAGGTTGGCGGAACTGGGCGTGACCGCCAGCGACATCATCAATGCCATCGCCGATCAAAATGCGCAAGCACCGGTGGGCGGTTTCGGACTGCCACCAGCGCCGTCCGGCCAGCAGTACCAATACGCCGCCACCGCCAAAGGCCGGCTCAGCAGCGTGCCCGAATTCGAAAACATCATTGTCCGTTCGCAATCGGATGGCGCCATCGTCCACCTGAAGGACGTGGCTAGGACGGAACTGGGCGCACAGAACTATCAAACCTCAGCGAAGCTGAATGGTTCTCCCGTGGCGGCCATGTTGGTGTACCAGCTTCCGGGTTCTAACGCGCTCGACGTAGCGAAAGAGGTCCGCGCCAAGATGGATGAGCTGCAGAAAAGCTTCCCGCCCGGGCTGAAATATCGAATCACTCTAAACACTACCAGCTTCGTCACCGCGTCCATCCATGAGGTGTTAGTAACGCTCGGCGAAGCCATGGTGCTGGTCATGTTAGTGGTGTTCGTTTTCCTTGGAAATTGGCGCGCTACTCTCATTCCCCTACTCGCGGTTCCAGTGTCACTGATTGGCACTTTCGCGATGTTTGTCGTGCTGGGCTTCTCTATCAACTTGCTGACTTTGTTCGCTATGATTCTCGCCATCGGCCTGGTTGTCGATGACGCGATCGTGGTGGTTGAAGCGGTAGAACATCATATTGAAGAAGGACTGAGTCCGCTGGCTGCAACCAAGCGGGCGATGGACGATGTTTCCGGCGCGGTGATCGGCATTGCGATGGTACTCGTTTCCGTCTTTGTCCCGGTTGCCTTTTTGGGAGGCATTACGGGCCAACTGTATAAGCAATTCGCCTTGACACTGGCGGTCTCCGTATTGCTTTCCGCGTTTGTGGCGCTGAGTCTAACGCCGGCACTGTGTGTGATGCTGTTGCGTCCGCGCACGCAGGGCCGCGGCCCACTGGCGTGGCTTCTCCGAAAGTTCGACTTAGCTTTCGGCAAAACAACGGAAGCTTATGTTCGTGCGAACGGCTGGATCATGCGGGCTGCGCCGCTGGCGGTTGTCTTCTTATGCGCTATCTACGCGGGCACAATCTGGCTAGTAAAGACTCTGCCCACTGCATTCTTACCCGATGAAGATCTAGGCTACGCCATTGTAGCCGTGCAATTGCCCGACGCCATGGCGCTGGAGCGCACGGAAGCGACCATGCGGAAAGCGGATGCCCTCATCAGAGCCATTCCGGGCGTGGCTGACACCGTTGGACTTTCCGGTTTCGGCCTCATCTCGGGCGCGAATACCTCAAACGTCGGCACATTCTTTGTGACGTTCAAGCCGTGGGATGAAAGACAATCGCCGACCGAAAGCAACGTTGCCATCATTGGCGAGATGAATAAGCGCTTGAGCAGTATTCCAGAAGCAAGTATCTTCGCCCTGAATCCGCCACCCATTTCCGGATTGGGCAATAGCGGCGGCGTGGCGCTGGAAGTACAGGACAAGACGGGCGGCGATCTGGCGTTAGTGGAGAACGCATCGAATCAGCTGCAGCGCAGCGTGAGGAGTCACAAAGAAGTTGGCCTGCTGCTCAGCACGCTACGCGCGCATGTTCCGCAAGTGGCGTTAAACCCCGATCGTGAAAAGGTCAAATTACTAGGCCTCAACCTGAGCGACGTTTTTCAAACGCTGCAGACTTACCTGGGCAGCGACTATGTGAATCAATTTAATCTCTATGGCCGCGTGTGGCGCGTGTACGTGCAGGCTGAATCGGAGTACCGTCAATCACCAGCCGATCTGAACCGCATTTATATCAGAAGCGCTCAGAACAAAATGATTCCGCTCAGTGCCTTCGTCACTCCGGTGAACACAACAGGTCCTGACAGCATCATGCGCTACAACTTGTACCGCGCCGACGAGTTGCAGGCCCAGCCTACCCAGGGCTACAGTTCAGGTCAGTTGATCGCTGCCATCGAAGACGCTGCCAAAGCACTTCCTTCCGGCGCCGGGTTTGCATGGACCGGGACCGCCTATCAGGAAAAGGAATCGGGCTCGAAGCAGCTTGTTGTCCTTGGCCTGGCAGTGGTGTTTGTGTTCCTCTGCCTGGCGGCGCTGTATGAGAGTTGGGCTATTCCGTTTTCAGTCTTATTTGGCATCCCGATCGGTATTTTCGGTGCGTTCCTGGCGGTTTTCATACGGCATTACGCCAACGATGTTTACGTGCAAATTGGTCTGGTGATGCTGATTGGGTTAGCTGCGAAAAACGCGATTTTGATTGTCGCGTACGCCAAGGATCAGCGGGAACAAAATGGGCTGAGCATAAAAGAGGCGGCGCTCATGGGTGCGAAACTGCGCTTTCGCCCGATTCTGATGACGTCGTTCGCCTTCATCTTAGGTGTGTTTCCGTTGGTGGTTGCTTCGGGTGCGGGCGCCGGCAGCCGCCATTCGCTGGGCACGGCCGTTTGCTTCGGCATGCTCACAGCGACGGTGGTCGGCATTTTCATGATTCCCGTTCTTTACGTGTTAGTGGAACGGCTGAAGGAGAAGTTACTGGGTGCGGCCAGCGCGCCGGCTATCACGGCCGTTGAAGGAGCAAAAGCGTGAGACTGCGATTTCTATTTTACTTTTCCCTGCCTGCAGTGCTGCTTCTTTCTAGTTGCATAGTGGGGCCTAACTACCAAAGACCGAAAGTGACTGCTGCCGCAAACTTTCCGGAATGCGGCGCCCGCAGAGCAAGGGCAGTCAGCCGCCTCGATCGCCGACTTGCCTTGGTGGCAAGTGTTCAAAGATCCAGTGTTACAACAACTGATACGCACCGGGTTGGAGCGGAATTACGATGTGCGCTTGGCTGCTGAATCTATTGTTGCCGCGCGGGAACAGGTTCGCGCCACGCGCGCCAATCAACTGCCGCAAGTGAGCGCAGACCCGTCCTACACTGGGGGTAAAAATCCGCCCAATGGGACGACCATAAATACCAATACGGTCAGCTTTTTGGCCGACGTGAACTATGAGTTGGATTTATTCGGCGGACTGAGGCGCGCCAGCGAGGCCTCACGCGCCTCTCTGCTTGCCACGGAAGAAGCGCGCCGCAGCGTTTTACTGACGCTGGTCAGCGACATTGCCACCGACTATTACGATCTTCTGTCGTTGGACCTGCAGTTGCAGATTTCGCGAGAGACCGTAGTGGCTCAGCAAAAATCGGTCAAGCTCACCCGCTCGCGTGTGCAATATGGTGTAGCAACGAAGGTGGATATGCTGCAAGCCACGCAGGTGCTCGATTCCGCCAACGCGCAGATCCCGGATCTAGAACGGCAAATCGCGCGCGAGGAAGACGCCATTTCCATTCTCATCGGCAATTACCCGGAAGCCGTACCACGCGGCGCAGCGCTGCAGGATCAGCTGCTGCCGCCCGCCATGCCGGCTGGGATTACGTCAGCTCTTCTGGAGCGCCGCCCCGATATCAAGAAAGCGGAAAACAATCTTATGTATTACAACGCGGAAATCGGCGTTGCCCGCGCGCAATTCTTTCCACAGATTTCTTTGACAGGTTCCTTCGGCCGCAGTCAAGTGTTTACAAGTCTTATGAACAATCCGGCCAATATCTGGACCTACACCGCTTCGGCCACGCAGCCCATTTTTGAAGGCGGCAAACTGCGAGCTAATCTGCACATTGCCGAATCGCAACAACGCTCCGCTCTGCTTACTTATATGCAGACCGTTCAAAAAGCCTTCGGCGATGTTTCCGATGCCATCGTGGACTATGAGAAGTACCGTGAGCAGCAAGCGGAGGAGGAGCAATACGTGACGGATCTGACGGAGTCACTTCGTTTAGCAAACATGCGCTACAACGGCGGAACTACCGACTATCTGGAAGTGCTCGATGCGCAGCGTAATCTCTTCGCTCAGCAGTTGAGCCTCGCGCAGATCCGTGCGCTGCAGTTTCAATCGGTGGTGCAACTGTATCGGGCGCTTGGCGGCGGCTGGCAACAATAGCTGGCTGTTAAACGCCGGCCGATTCCAAATCGCCGGTTGAACGCGCGTTCAGATGTGCAAACGCCAGCGTGGATGACCGCGGGTAAGGCGCGCAGGCTTCGCTCATCGCCGCAAGGCCCAGTAGTGGGGCTGTGAATGAAATCCGCTCCTGAGCTGGTGGATTGGCCCGAACCCAGCGAGCCAAAAACCGCTATAATCAAAGGCTATTCTTGCGCGGAGGCTGCATGGCTACATCGCTCTACGGGCCCGATTTTCTGGCGATTTTCAATAGCAATCGGGACACCGGTGGTCCGTTGCTGACGTTTCCCTCGCCCGCTGACTGGCGAGACGAATGGATTTACTTTTTGATGGTGGACCGCTTCAATAACTCGCAGGCGCCGCCGGTGCATGCGCCGTTTGACGATCCGGATTATTATGCATTTCAAGGCGGCAACTTAGCGAGTATTGAGGATCAGCTTCCTTATATCAAAGGGCTGGGAGCGGGGGCGATCTGGCTGAGTCCGGTGCTGAAGAACTATCCGAACCAGCCGGGCACTTACCACGGCTATGGGATCCACGATTTTTTGCATGTAGATCCGCGGTTTGCGCGCGATCCGAATAACGCCGATAACGAACTGCGTTCGCTGGTGGATGCGGCGCACAAGCTGGGGATGTATGTGATTCTCGACATTGTGCTGAACCATACGGGCGACGTGTTTGCGTATGTGTGCGATTCAGGGGAGAGCGACTGCATTAATTCGCAAGGAGCGGTGGCGGACTTTAGTGACACGGCGCGCGATATCCAGTGGCGAGATTCGCAGAGCAATGCGCAGGCGAATTGGACCGATGCCGCCACGGTGCCGAATCCTACCGGCGATGAATTGGTTTGGCCGAGCGAGCTGCAGGACAACACGTGGTTTCGGCGGCAGGGCATGCCTGATCCTAATGGCGACGATACGGTGGGCGATTTCGATTCGTTGAAGCAACTGCGCACTGATTTGCCGCAGGTGCAGGAGTATCTGATTCGCGCCTATCAATATGTGATTGCGCGTTTCGATATCGATGGCTACCGGATTGACACGCTGCGCTACTTGAAAAATAACCTGCCGCAGTTGTTTGGCAACTCCATTCGGGAGTTTGCGCTGAGCACCGGCAAGAAGAATTTTTTTACTTTCGGCGAAGTGAACGTGGGCGACGCCGAGGTGGAGATTGCCGAGTTTATTGGACGAAATACGAATTCGAGCGGCGACTTGGTGGGGGTGGATGCGGCGCTGGACTATCCGCTATTCGACGTGCTGAAGCCGGTGGTGAAAGGGTTTTCGCCGCCATCGGACGTGGTGGACATGTATGAATTTCGCAAGGAGGTGGAAGCCGACATCCTGAGTTCGCACGGGGATGCGACGCGCTACTTTGTGACGTTTCTGGATAACCATGACGTGAAGGAACGGATTCGTTATGTGGACCCGGCGAATCCAACGGCATATGACGATCAAGTCACGCTGGGGCTGGCTTGTCTGTTTTGTTTGCCGGGCATTCCCTGCCTTTATTACGGAACGGAGCAAGGGCTGCATGGCGCAGGGACTGACCCGGCGGTGCGCGAAGCCTTGTGGGGTGGGCCGGGTTTTTCGCAGAGCAGCGTCTATTACCAGCACATTGCGCAGATTGCGGCTGTGCGGCGCGCGTCGCCGGTGTTGCGGTACGGACGGTTCTACTTCAGGCCGATTTCGGGCGATGATGAACAGTTTGCCGTGTCCACATTCGTGAATGGCACGTTAGCGTTTTCACGAATTTTACTGGATCAAGAAGTGGTGGTGGTTGCCAATACGGATACAGAGAACTCGATTTCCGTGTCGGTGATTGTGGACGATACGTTGAACAACGTGGGCGATCAGTTCCGCATTCTGTATAGCAATAAAGCAGCGGCGCAGGCGCCGGGGGTGGTTCAGCAGTTGGCCGAGGGAGCGGTGACAGTTGAAGAAACAGATGGGACGACGAGTTCAGGGCCACTGAATTGCGTGAGGGTGACGTTACTGCCGCTGGAGGTACAGATATTGGGGAAGTAACTGGTACTAGCGTGGCGGCTTGTATCCCGAATATCTACTACCTTAAGTAACGATTTAGAGCGGCGGGACTCCTACATGAGTGCGAAGTCCAATTGCAGTGCAATTATTGATGGGCACAATTGTTGCGGGGACGTTGTTGGTGACCTGCAATTCTTGCGAGGAGAGTTCACAAGCCGGTAGCATCCAAGCGCCGGCGGCAAACGGCGCAAGCCTCAATTTTGCACCGAATGACCCGCCCGGGGAGTGGCGAAGTCAAGCGCACGATTATGCAAACACGCGTTATAGTACGCTCGACCAGATCAACGCCGGTAACGCGAGCAAGTTAAGAATAGCGTGGACATTTTCAGACGGCACGCAGGGCGGTCACGAAGCGGCCCCACTGGTGGTGGGGACCACCATGTATGTGGTCACGCCATTTCCAGACATGCTTTTCGCTCTTGATTTAGCAAAGCCAGGGGCTCCTATTAAATGGAAGTTCGCCCCTAACCCATCGCCGACCGCGCTAGGCAAGGCATGTTGCGACACGGTCAATCGCGGACTTACCTATGTGGATCACAAAATCATTTACAACTTGCTGGATGACCATACGGTTGCCGTAGACGCCGAGTCCGGTAAGCAGATATGGCGCACGAAAATGGGCAATGTCGAGAGCGGCGAGACGATGACCATGGCGCCGTTTGCGGTAGGCAAAAAAGTTTTGGTTGGCGACAGTGGCGGAGAAATGGGTGTTTGGGGTTGGATTGCCGCACTGGACGTCGATTCGGGTAAGGAGCTATGGCGTGCGTTTAGTACCGGATCAGATGAGAAAGTGAGAATTGGGTCTGATTTCAAACCCTTTTATCCGCAATATAAAGGCAAGGATTTAGGAATTAGCTCCTGGCCGGCGGGAATGTGGAAGCATGGAGCCGGCTCTGTGTGGGGCTGGATCTCCTATGATCCCGAGCTGAAACTAATTTATTACGGCACCAGCAATCCTGGTCCACGAGTGCCCGATGAGAGACCGGGAGACAACTTATGGACCAGTACTATTTTTGCGCGCGACATAGACACGGGTATGGCGCGTTGGGCTTATCAAACCACGCCGCATGATAGATGGGATTACGACGGTGTCAACGAAGACATACTGATGGACTTGCCGCTGGACGGTAAAGTGCGAAAGGTACTGGTCACTTTTAACCGAAACGCCTTCGCTTACGTGATTGACCGGACCTCTGGAGAAGTTTTGCGGGCATCTCCCTTCGCCTATCAGAATTGGTCGAAAGGCATCGACATGAAGACTGGTCGGCCCATGGTGGATCAAGACAAAGAGCCGCATCCGGATGTGAAAGTCACCCGAGTGTGTCCGCCGGACATTGGCGGCAAAGACTGGCAACCCGCCGCGGTTTCACCCAAGACGGGGCTTGTTTACGCAGACATTTTTAATATCTGCATGGATCTAACCGACAAGAATGCAAGTTACATTCCCAGCACTCCTTACGACGGAATGGACATGAAACGCTATCCGGCCACCGGAGGCAATCTTGGGGAGTTCATGGCATGGAATCCGGCGACTGGCACCAAAGCCTGGTCTATTAAGGAAGATTACATGACCATGAGCGGCGTATTGGCGACGGCGGGCGACGTTGTCTTCTACGGCACAGCGGATGGATGGTTTAGGGCCGTAGACGCAAGAAGTGGAAAGATTCTGTGGTCGCAGCGCCTTGGATCCGGCGTGATCGGACAACCTATGACGTTTTTAGGACCCGACCATCGCCAGTACATAGGGATTTCCGCGGGCGTGGGCGGAGCGGCGAAAGTGAAGGCGGATGTAAAGGCCAAGCAAACCACTCAATTCCCCGCGGGAGGCAGCACTCTTTACATTTTCTCTCTTGGTGGCGATTCCCCCGGCAACGATGTGCCATCGCAAGATACCGCCTCGGCAGGAAAGAGAACGCCTTGAAAAACACACTCCGAGGGCTCGTGCCACTTGTTTTTTTCTTGTTTATCGGATTTCTGATTCTGACTGGATGTGAACGTTCATCTGGCGGCAGCACGGCGCCGCCTCCGGAGGCGGGACTCCCGGCGGATTCAATCACAGCGACGACGCCGCTAGGGCAGATAGCCGGGGAATCAGGCAGCGTGTCTGAGCTAGCGACTGTAAACCCGTATGAAGGCAATGCGCAGGCGATAGAGGAAGGAAAGCGCTTGTACGTCAAGATGAACTGCGCCGGTTGCCACGCTTACGATGGCTCCGGCAATATGGGTCCTGATTTGACCGACACCTACTGGCGCTACGGCGGACTGCCGATTCAGATCTTCAAAACGATTCAAGACGGACGCCCACAAGGGATGCCTGCTTGGGGTAAAGCCCTTTCTAAAGACGAAATATGGAAGTTAGTGGCTTACGTCGAGTCTTTCGGCGGGTCTGTCGCCGTCAAGCACTATGAAGAGGCGCGGCAGGGCGATGAGCCAGGAGAGCAGGTTGCTCCCGAAGCGCAGTGGCAAATCGGTCCCGAATCTTCGGCGGGAGCTACGCCAGACACCACTGCGGAGCAGAAACGGCCTTGACATGAGAGCTAAGATTTGTTGGCTCGCGCTCCTTTTTTTTCCGCGGCTGCTCGCAGCTGATTCGCCCATGTCCTACCAGCACACGTTTGGTCCGGCAGTGGACCGGATCACAACTCTTGGCTGGGGATTGGGGAGCGTCTCCGTCCTGGTGATTATTATCGTGAGCTTTCTCTTGTTGACGGGCATCTTCCGTAAGCGGGCTGGCGATCTCGCCCACAGTGAGTTGACGGTCAAGCGCGACGCGGGCGGGATGGTTTGGATTTATTGGGGAGTGGGTGCCTCTACAATCGTGCTCTTGGGTTGTGTGGGCTGGACAATGTCGGTCACAGCGGCGGTTACGCGACCCTTGCCGGAATCTGCTCTTACTATTGAGGTATCTGCTTCGCAATGGTGGTGGAAAGCGCGCTACAACAATGGGAAAGCAGATCAGATCTTCACAATCGCAAACGAAATTCACATACCGACCGGCCAACCCATTCGAATTCAATTAGTAAGCACCGATGTTATTCATTCGTTTTGGATACCTAAGCTGGCAGGCAAGATGGATGTGATTCCCGGTCAAACGAACGTTAGCTGGCTGCAGGCGGACCAGCCGGGCACGTATCGCGGCCAGTGTGCGGCGTTTTGCGGAGTGCAACACGCTCACATGGCATTGTTCGTCATCGCCGACACGCCCGACGTTTTCAAGACTTGGGAAGAGAATCAACTGAGGGAACACCTTTCTTCGGCAAACGCAGACGTTGGGCGCGGCGAAAAGATATTTCAACAGCGTTGTGGTATCTGCCACACGGTGCGGGGCATCTCCCCTGCGGGGATTCGTGGCCCCGATCTGACTCACCTTATGAGCAGGCATACGCTAGCTGCCGGGGAGTTGCAAAATACCCCGGAGAATTTAGCCAAGTGGGTTTCTAACGCTCAGGCGATTAAGGCCGGCGCGCTGATGCCCAAACTGAACTTATCGAAATCTGATCTCGAAGCTGTAACCACATATCTAAGAACGCTGACTTAGGGAAAGGCTTAGACATGGCTGCCATAGAACAAGAACGAGTTCCCAGATTCGCCGCCGACAGGGGAGGCGTAGATAATGCCGCCAAACTACAGCAGATCTGGCAGGGCGATCCGGGTCTGCTGGGCTGGCTTTCGACGGTTGATCACAAGGCTATCGGTATTCGCTATGTAGTGACTGCGTTTATCTTCTTGCTGATTGGAGGAGTGGAAGCGCTTTTGATCAGGCTTCAGCTGGCGCGGCCAAACCAAGCAATTTTGAAGCCGGAGCAGTATAACCAACTATTTACGATGCACGGCGTGACCATGATTTTCCTCTATGCGTTGCCTGTGCTCTCGGGTTTTAGTAACTATCTATGGCCCTTGTTACTGGGTGCGAGAGACATGGCTTTTCCAAGGCTGAACGCCGTATCGTACTGGTTTTTCCTTTTCGCTGGACTGTTTTTGTATTGCAGCTTTCCCTTGGGAAAGGCGCCGGATGGCGGCTGGTTCAACTATGTACCTTATTCAGCGCTCAGTGCTAATCCCGGGCCAAACATTGACGTTTACGCTCTGGGAATGGTTCTACTTGGCATTTCGACTACGGTGGGCTCCATCAATTTCGTGGTGACGCTGATTCACACGCGGGCGCCGGGAATGTCAATCAACCGAGTACCCATCTTAGTGTGGGGTACGTTAACCGCGTCCATGGGGAATCTACTCGCGGTGCCCGCTGTGAGCTTGGCCTTTCTGATGCTGTGGATGGATCGCAGAGCGGGAACTCATTTTTTCGATAACACCGCCGGTGGACAGCCTTTGTTGTGGCAGCATTTGTTTTGGATGTTTGGCCATCCCTGGGTGTACGCGATTGTGTTGCCAGCGATGGGCATTGTGTCCGACGCATTGCCGGTCTTCTGCCGCCGCCCGTTAGTGGGCTACACCGCTGTCGCTTTAGCGACGGTCACGACGATGGTTTTGGGATTTGGCGTATGGGTGCATCACATGTTTGCCAGCGGCTTGCCTGTGCTCTCACTTTCGTTCTTCAGCGCCGCCAGTTTTGTCATAGTGGTGCCGAGCGCGGTGGCGGTGTTTGCCTGGATCGCGACTATTTGGACGGGCCGCCCTGTTTTCAGCGCTGCATTCTTGTACTTTGCGGGATTTGTTCTGCTGTTTGTGGTGGGTGGCGTCTCCGGCTTCATGACGGCCGCCGTTCCTCTCGATTGGCAACTGACGCGGACGTATTTTGTAATTGCCCATCTGCATTACGTACTTATTGGCATTAATGTTTTCCCAGTGCTGGGCGGCATTATCTATTGGTTTCCCAAGGTAACTGGTCGTTTGATGAACGAATTGCTAGCCAAGTGGAGTTTCTGGATCTCTTTTTGCGGCTTCAACGTAGGTTTTTTTCCCATGCATATTCTTGGCATTCTTGGGATGCCTAGGCGCATTTACACATACCAAGCCGGGCTAGGCTGGGGCACCCCCAATTTGGTTGTATCGATCGGGGCTTTCGTTTTTGGGACTGGCATTTTGTTGTTTGTCATAAACGTGTTGTTGTCCCTTAAGAGCGGGCGACCGGCGGGCGTAAATCCGTGGAATGCTCCGTCGCTTGAGTGGTCTATCCCTTCTCCGCCGCCGCCGTACAACTTTGCGGTGATTCCGGTTGTTGCGAGCCGTTATCCGCTGTGGGAGGATCGGTTGGGGGAAGGCTCCGAGCGGAGCTTGATTGACACGGGGTTGCTGCTCGACCATGGCCGCGAGACGATCGGGACGACGGCGCTCGATGCGGAGCCTGATGCGATTCTCAGAATGCCGGGAGATTCGTTGCTGCCGCTGCTCACGGCTTTAACAACCTCGGCCATTTTTGTTGGATTGTTGTTGCGGTCTCCGTGGTTGACTCTCGGCTGCCTATTGATCACCTTTGTTGCTTGCGTGGCATGGTTGTGGCCCGAGCCGAAGCTCGGTCAAACTGCGGGTGAAAGATGACCGACCTTGTGATGGATAGTCAAGCCCTTCCGGTGGGAAGTAAGGGCAGGCTAGCATCCGGCTGGTGGGGAATGCTGTGCCTGATTCTCACGGAATCTGCAGTCTTTGCTTATCTGTTTTTCAGCTTCTACTACCTAGCGGCCCACGCGATTGGAGACTGGCCGCCCGGAGGCGCGCCGTCCATGAAGATCGCAATTCCCGGCACCATTATTTTGATTGCGGGGAGTGGAGTCATGTGGTGGGGCGAACGGGGCATTTCCGCTGGGAAACCGCGGCGTCTCATGCTGGCCATCGTCGGGACATTGGTACTGGGGATCACTTTTCTGGCGATGCAACGCCATGAATGGGCCCATCAGCCGTTTCGTCTTTCCAGCAGCGTCTATAGTTCGCTTTACTTCACGCTAACCGGCTTTCATATGGCGCACGTCTTTATAGGACTCCTGATGTTAGCGGTTTTGTTTCTTTGGACGCTGCGCGGATATTTTTCGGGAACAAGGCACGCCGCGGCGTCGATAGTGATCGTCTACTGGCACTTCGTGACTGTCGTTTGGATCGGCGTCTTCTTCACGATCTACGTCGCGCCTCGCTTGAGCTAAATCTTATGATGGACAACGGAGTCGGTTCGATCAAAGTCCCGCACCCTTCGCCTCACCGAAAGCGGGTGGCGCTTCTCGCTCTATGGTTTGGCATTGCCGCGGCGCCGCTTGCCTGGGACGCGCAACTTCTATCGAGTGTCTCGATCGCCGGACACGCCTGTTTTCCGAAAGCAACGCCACTTAGTCAGCCGATGGAAGGGGGCCTGCCCTCATTACTCATTGCGGTCAACCTTGCCGCCATCGCAGTGGCGCTATGCGGCGCTGTGGTTGCGTGGTCGAGTTGGCGCAAAACTCGACAAGAGCGACCTGGGTCGGTACATGACTTACTGGATGTGGGCGACGGCCGCACTCGTTTTATGGCAATGTGCGGTGTTATGGTCAGCGGCCTCTTTGTGATTGCATTGGCCTTCGGCACAGTAACACTTACCCTAGTTCCCTTATGCGGACGCTAAGGCTGGCCGTCACGGTATTAGCGATTTCGTGTCTCGCCCGGGCGCAAGAGACGCGCCTGGAGCGCTTTGCGAAGCTTGAGTGGAACTGGCAGCCCTCCATTCTCATCTGCCTGTTTCTGGCCGTGTTTTTGTACCTATTCGGACTTTGGCGGGTCAAACGGAGCGTGCGTCCAAAGCTTTTCGGGCCTCTGAGAATTGCGTCGTTCTTTGGCGGCATCGCCATCCTGGCTGCCGTTTTGATTTCGCCTTTCGACGCCCTGGACGATGAACTCTTTTGCGCGCATATGGCGCAGCATCTGGTGCTGATGATGGTGGCTCCTCCGCTGCTCATCTATGGAAGGGCGGGGGCTGTTTCGTTCTGGGCCTTCCCGCTACGGGTGCGGCGCTGGTTGGCGCGATTCTGCACGGCGGCGGGACTAAAAAACGTGTGGCACTTAGCGATGTCTCCGTTTTCGGTATGGTTTTTAGCCAGTACCGCACTTTGGTTTTGGCACATTCCTGGTCCGTATGCCGCCGCAGTGGACAGTGAGTCGATCCACGCCGTTGAACATATGTGCTTCTTCGTCACTTCCTTGATGTTCTGGTCTTTAGTTATCGAGCCAATGGGAAAGCGACCCATGGGGTACGCGCCGGCGCTGCTCTTCGTGGCGACTTTCGGACTCCAAAACGGTTTGATGGGGGCGCTACTCACATTTTCAGGACATGCCTTTTACAAAGCGTATTTGACGACCAGTATCTTGTGGGGTTTGACTCCCCTAGAGGATCAGCAACTGGGAGGGCTCAGTATGTGGATACCTGCGAGTTTGATTCACCTCGGCACAATGGCCATTTTATTTGTAGCTTGGATGAACGATTCAGAGCGGGGTAAGAGCGGCTTCGTGCTCTCTGAAAATCGTTATCCCACCAGCAATCCGGCATGTGATGACGGCAAGTTCGCGCGTAGGTAGCGGCGCGGTGATCGGCTGAGTGAATTTTGTCAAGGTTTCAGTCAGGGCGGATAGCGCGTGGAAGTCCCGCCCTGTTGGTTATTAGACGTAGGAGACTTGAACTTCTCTTTGGCCTATGATTGACCCTTTGGAGATAACTTGATTGCTGCCGTTGAGCATGTTGATGGTGGCGCCGCTATTGGGATAGATGACATCGTCCTTGACGGAGACGGTGGCGCAGTTGGTGAAATCCACCGTTGTGTATGGCGCTAACTCCGGAGTGGAGGTGTTGATTTCGAGGGCCTCAATGATCCATTCGGCGGTGTTCCCTTGCAGCAGAGTGCCGCTGGGCGCGGTGGCAAAGAAGAACAGGCCGAAGCCGGCGGTGGCATTGGTTAAGAAGATTAGGCCGGAGTTGGCGGGCGATCCGGTGAGCAACGATACGCTTTGAATCCAGCAGTTGAACTCATCACCCGCGGCGGCCGTGATGTTTGTGATCCAGTAGGAACCAGCCGGATACCACTCCCACCAGGGATTGAACTGGCGCTGGGTTTGGCCATTGGAAACGCGCACATCGGCATCGCAGCCGGCTTGCAAGACGTCGCCGGAGATTTCATCTCCATCGATGCCGATCCAACTGGAGGCGCTGTACCAAACGTCGTTGATCGCCTGATTGGGGGGCGTGGCCGTGGGAAGGCGCCAAGTGGCGTTGATGTCGAATATCTTGTCGCCCGGCTTTGGATAAACGACGCCACCAGACCAGATGGAACTGGTTTGCGGGCCGTGGCCAGTGAACTTAGGAAGGAATTTGCGTTTGCGGTCTCTTGGCGCGAACTTGGGTTCGACGAAGCGGATGCCTTTTGACAACTGCTGCCAGCGTTCTTCAAAGCCTTTGCCTTGCGGGAATTGCGGGATGCCGTAGGTTTGCTTCTCGGCGTCGGTTGCTTTGGTGATGTCGAAATTATCGGGCAACGGTGGGAAGGTGCGGACCGAAAGACCGGGGCTGAGTACGGTTGTAGCCATGAGTTTCTCCTTGCCGCGATGGGCGCGGGCTGATGGGTAGTGAAGGGAGGTGGGGAATCGTTACACAATAAGTACCGGTATCTAAGCTGGTGAAATCACCAGTTTCAAGCGCCGCTCACCTACTTTTAATCTAAGGCTGCGGACGATCGCTGATTCGGAGGATCGCCCTGAGGCAGACGACGGATGGCAAGTTGGCAAGCGCACTTTGTGCAGGAAACGGATCGAACGATTGGAACGGGACCGCTGAATTGTGTGCGGGTGACGCTGCTGCCGTTGGAGGTACAGATATTGGGGAAGTGAGATGTTGATGTGAAGTTCCTGTTGCTTTCCAAAAGGAGTTGTGGCATATTTATGTTGGAAACCAAAAGGAGCTTCCGCCATGCCCGAAAAGACAGACGTTCTGCAAGGAACACTTGCCCTGATGGTGCTCAAGACTCTGGATCTACTGGGGCCGCTTCATGGCTACGGCATCGCGCGCCGGATTGAGCAGATCAGCGGCGATCTTCTTGCCGTGAACCAGGGCACCTTGTATCCGCTTCTGCTCAAGCTGGAGAATGAAGGCGCGATCGGTTCCGACTGGGGCATTTCAGAGAACAACCGCCGAGCGCGCTTCTACAGCCTAACGAAGGCAGGCCGCAAACAATTGCAGGCCGAGACGCGGGATTGGGAGCAAACGGCGGCGATCATCGCACGGTTCTTCGATGTCAAAGCGGAGGACTTGTCATGAAGATTCTGCAGCGCTTTCTCGCGCGCGTTTCGAACCTCACGGGCCGCAGCCGAGCGGACCAGCGCCTGCGCGAAGAAATGGAGGAACACCTCGCACAACAAACAGCGGACAATCTCCGCGCGGGCATGTCGCCCGATGAAGCGCGGCGCAAAGCCGTGCTCAAGTTCGGCGCGATTCAGGCGATCCGCGAGGAGTATCTCAGCGAGCATAGCCTGCCTCTGATCTGGACCCTATGGCAAGATCTGCGCTACGCGTTTCGCCAGCTGGCGGCTTCCCCCGGTTTCGCTTCCGTGGTGATCTTGACCATCGCTTTGGGCGTTGGCGCTACGACTGCGATTTACAGCGTGGTAGATGCGACGCTTCTGCATCCCTTGCCATACCAGCAGCCGGAGCAGCTTGTCCGTATCGAGAACGATTTTCCAGGCGTTGGGGCGCGCGACGTCTACTTGTCCGTGCCGGAGTGGAAGGATTTTGAGCATTCCGGTATTTTCCAATACGTTGCGCCGGAGCGGAGCGGGTCGGTCAATGTCACAGGCTCGTCCCAACCGAGCCGCATCCAGTTTAAGTCGGTGGCGGCGAATTACTTTGCGTTGCTCGATGTGAAACCCGAGTTGGGCCGCGTGTTCGATCCTAACGATCCGGCACCCGGCTTCAACCTGGAAGTGGTGATTAGCGACGGACTCTGGAAAAGGGACTTCGGCGCCGACCCGAATATTATCGGCAAGACTTTGCGGCTCGACAATGACCCCTATCATGTTGTGGGTGTGATGCCGCCGGACTTCCACGACCAGGGCCGCACAACCGAAATTAGGAATACCGAAATATGGGCTGCCTGCGGCTTTTCCAGTTTGCCGGCGCCGCCGCCCTCCCGCACTTCCCGCAGATTGCGAACAGCGATTGCGCGCCTCAAACCTGGAATCACGCTTGCGGCCGCACAGAGCCGGATGGACGTGCTGGTTGCCGCTTTGCGAAGACAATTTCCGGCGGATTATCCGCCTGAAAGCGGATGGAGCGTCCGCCTTCTGCCGCTGGGCGAAACGATGGTGGGCGCTGCCCGGCAGCCGCTGCTGCTGATGATGAGCGCGGTGGGACTGGTTCTGCTCATCGCCTGCGTCAACGTAACGAATCTTTTGCTGGCGCGCGCTACCGGGAGAGGACGGGAAATGGCGATTCGCCAAGCGCTAGGCGCGCCTAGATTGCGACTCATCCGGCAGCTTCTCACCGAGAGTCTGGTGCTTTCGCTGCTCGGCGGCATTGCCGGCCTGGTGGTTCTCTTTTTCACCAGAACCCTGCTGCTGCAGATGATTCCCGCGGCCTTGCCAAGGCTCAACGACATTGCGATTCACTGGACCGTATTGCTCTTCGCGCTCAGTATCTCTATCCTGGCTGGGGTCTTCTTCGGTCTGGCTCCGGCTTTGCAGGCCTCCCGGCAAGATCCGATTCATGTGTTGCGGCAGGAAAGCCGCGGCTCCAAAGGATCGAGACGCCAGACATGGACGCTCAGCGCTTTGGTGGTGACTGAGTTTGCGCTATCGCTCGTGCTCTTAATTGCGGCGGGCCTGCTGTTGCACAGTTTCTGGGATCTGTTTAAAGTGCACCTCGGCTTCGATCCGGAAGATGTCATGGCCGTGAAGGTATCGATCCCCTTTCCCAACGATCCGGCTACAGATATTTATGGGACGCCGGCTCAACAGGCGCAATTGACTCGCGAAATCCTGCGCCGCGGCCAATCGCTGCCGGGCGTGAAAGAAATCGCGGTTGGCAGTTTGGAAGCGATTCCTCTGAATCACGATAAGAACCTATTCCCGCTGGCGCTGGAGGGACAGGACACGCGCAGTAATTTGCCCCACCAGATTCAGGGGGCGGGCGTGACGCCGGAATATTTTCACCTGTTAGGAATCCCGCTGCTGCATGGCCGCATTTTCGGGGAAACGGATGTGGAGAAAGCACCTTTGGTGGCGGTGGTGAACGACGCCTTTGCGCGGACGTGGTGGCCGGGTGAAGACCCGCTCGGCAGGCGCATCAAGCTTGGGAGCGCATCTACAGCATGGACTACGATTGTCGGCGTTGTCGGCAACGCGCGCATCGAATCTCTTGAGGATGCGGCTGTTCCGCAAATCTATCTATGTTCGTGGCAAAGAACGGATAAGGATTTGGCGATTTTCCTGCGCGGGCGCCTCGATCCCGCCAAACTGCCGGAGCAGGTGCGAAATCTGGTCCAATCGCTCAATAGCGAGCTTCCTGTCTTCGGTGCAGAGCGGCTCCCAGACGTTGTCTCCGGATCTCTCGATCAGCGGCGCTTCTCCATGAAAATGGTTCTGCTTTTCGCCCTCGCGGCGTTGTTGCTCGCCGGCATCGGCGTTTACGGAACCATTTCGTATATCGTCAGCGGGCGCACGCGCGATATCGGCATCCGCATCGCGCTGGGCGCACAGAGAACCGCTATTCTTCAAATGATTTTGAACCAGGGACTCGCTCTCGCCCTGATAGGCACCGCGGTGGGGCTCATCGGCGCATTGATTGTTTCACGCATGATGGCGGGATTGCTCTACGGCGTTTCGCCCAACGATCCGCTCACCTTTATCAGCCTGCCGGTTGTTCTTGTGTCCGTGGCACTGGTGGCTTGCTATATTCCAGCACGCCGGGCGATGCGGGTGGATCCGATTGTTGCCCTGCGCGACGCCTGAACCCGGCAACTACTCACACCAACAACGTAACGACTGCCTTCGTCGCCGCCTGAATTGACTTGGGAGGGAACGCTTGAGATCCGTATTGTTCATTTTCTTGTTGGCCGTACCAAGCCAGGCAATCGACGCACCAAAAAGCTGGAGCGACTGGCTGTCGGAGGGAGAGGCGTTCCGTGCGGCGGGAAATTACTCCGCGGCGGTGCGTGCCTTCCGCTCGGCGTTGACAATTGCGGAGCGATCCAACGTCACTGACGCGCAGTTGATCGCACTCGATGATGCGCTGGCGGAAACGTATGCGGAAGCCGGCCAATTTGCCGAATCCGAAGCCGCGTACCGGCGCGCGCTCGGTTTGGTGGAAAAGAATGAAGGCCAAGCCTCGCTCGATTATGCGGTGCTGCTCAGCAGCATGGCCGTTCTTCCCACACAAGCCCCCTTGCCCGAAGAACAGATCAGGTTGCTGCGCAACGCCATCGCCATGAATGCGCGCATTGGGTCCGTTCAAAAATTGGCTATTGTCCGCGGATGCCTCGCTCTGATTTTAAAGAAACAGAAGCGCTACCGGGAAGAAGAGTCTCTCTTATTGGAAGCGCTGGCAGATCTTTCTAGCCAGACACCGCCCAATCCACATTTGCAGGGAGCCTTCTTGAATAACCTTGCGCTGCTGCGTCTGGAGCAAGGCCGTAACGAAGAATCTATTGATCTGCAGCAGAAATCCATCCGGGTCTTGGAGGCGGCTTTGGGCCAGGAACACCCGTCGCTGGTTGTGCCATTCAACAACTTGGCGATCACCTACTTTAAAGTAGGCCGCTTGGCTGAAGCGAACCTCACCTACCAGCGC
Organism: Bryobacterales bacterium; assembly: GCA_963840845.1. GTDB lineage: Bacteria > Acidobacteriota > Terriglobia > Bryobacterales > Bryobacteraceae > Bog-105. The sequence goes on along the minus strand of CAWJBS010000147.1, from coordinate 21,986 downwards.
GCCATCGATATTTGCCGAAACACGCTGGGTGAGGATCATCTCGACTATGCCGTGCTTCTGGAAAATGATGCGGTTGTGCTTCGGAAACTAGGCCGCAAACGCGACGCGAAGAAGGCCGATGCAGAAGGGCGACAGACGGAACGTGCCGCAGATCGACGCAATGGAGTTGGGTTGACGATCGGCGTGACTGCGCTGCGCGCCGACTCGGGTGTTCGCTGAAACGTGCAATAGGCTGGTGAAATCACCAGTTTCGAGCGCCGCTCACTTACTTTTAAACTAAGGCTGCGGACGATCGCTGATTCGGAGGATCGCCCGGAGGCGGACGACGGATGGCAAGTTGGCAAGCGCACTTTGTATCCCGGTATTCGAAGTCCTTTGTCAAACCACGCTTGCGGGGCCAGCGGGATGTGGCGCGGATCCGCGAGATGCTGCAGGGCGCGGCGCCGCCGGTTCCACAGAACGTAAGAGCGGAACGGCGCGAGTTTGGTGGGGTGAGTGGCGAGTGGGTGGAGGCCGACTTTGCCTGCCGCACCTTACTGTTCCTGCATGGCGGCGGTTACGTACAGGGTTCGGCGGAGACGCGGCGTCCGGTCACCAGCTTTTTTGCGCAGCAGGGCTTTCGCGTGTTTACGCCGAACTACCGGCTCGCGCCTGAATTTCCTTTCCCGGCCGCTGTGCAAGATGTGGTGGCCTCCTATTTGGCGCTGAGCGGTGACGGTTCGGAGCCGATTTATCTGGCGGGCGATTCATCGGGCGGGGGACTGGCGCTGGCGCTCATGATGTTTTTGCGCGACGCCGAATGCCTTCTGCCGCAAGCCGCCGCGGTATTTTCGCCTTGGACCGATTTGGCGATTAGCGGCGAATCGGTCCGGTTGAACCAGCGGCGTTGCGCCTTGTTTTATGAGGGCGATATGCAATATGTGGCGAACCTGTATCTGGGCGGGACGCCGCCGAGCCATCCGCTGGCATCGCCGCTTTATGGAAACCTGGAAAATCTTCCTCCGTTGCTGGTCCATGTGGGCGCCGATGAGACATTGCTGGATGATTCTACGCGTCTGGTGGAACGGGCCCGAACGGCGGGTGTGTCTGTGGAACTGAAAATCTGGCCGGTGGTGCCGCATGGCTGGCAGATGATTCCGGGGACGATTCCAGAGGCTCGGCAATCACTGCGCGAGGCTGTAGATTTTTTCCATGCAACTGCGGATGGCCCGAGGGTTTCGTGAATATCGTGTAAAGACTATGTCTCATGGGCGGATTGAGTAGAACTGTTTACACGTTTGCGGTTGAGCGAACGTCTTACACTTAGGTATGCTGCGTTCGCCGTTTCTAGCCCTGTTTTTTCTTGCCTCTACTCTACTCCCGGCAGCGCCAACGACCGATGAATTGATCAGACGTGTCGAAACGCGTTATAACGCCGCGCGAACGCTTTCGGTGGAGTTTGTGGAAAACTACAACATGCAGGGACATCCTCGGCCGCCGGAAACGGGCACGTTGACACTGCGGAAAGAGCGGAAAATGCGCTGGGATTATGCCCACCCCGCAGGCAAGTTGTTCATTACAGACGGAAAAACGGCGTATCTTTATTCGGCGAGTGAGAACCGCGTGGAGCGAATGCCACTTAAGGATACAGAGGATATGCGCGCGCCGCTAGCCTTTCTGTTGGGCAAGCTGGACATGAAGAAGGAATTTCGCGATTTTTCCACGCATCCGGGCGAAGGTAACGCGGCGTGGCTCGTCGCTCGATCCAAGAACGACCGAACGCCGTACGACAACATAGAGATGCTTATTTCGGCCGATGGATCGATTCAGGAATTGAAGATTGCGCAGCGCGACCAGTCGGAATTGGCGTTCACCTTCAGAGGTGAGAAACTGAACCCCACAGTGGACGACAACCTGTTTCATTTTGCTATTCCCGCCGGGGCGGAAGTTGTGGATTCCGTGGGTTGGGACGGTCAGGGGAAATAGGCAGTGGCTGAATTCTTACTCCGTTATGCCGACCCGCGCGGCCAGATGCACGAATCGGTCACTGAAGCCGGCAGCGAACGCGAAGCTCGCGAACGCATGGCACAGCAGGGGTTTCTGGTTTATTCCGTCCGCGCCAAAGACTTGGGCACGCGGCTGGGCGCGGATGCCGGACGCAAGCAGTCGGTCAATCTGGAAAAATTCCTGATCTTCAACCAGCAGTTTGTGACCCTGGTGCGCGCGGGTTTGCCGATTCTGAAGTGCCTCGATCTTTTGGCCGATCGGCTGACCGATGAAAAACTCGGCCGGCATATCAAAGCGGTTCGCGACGAGGTCAAGACCGGCACAGTTCTTTCTGACGCTTTTGATAAACAAAACGTGTTTCCGGCCATCTACGTCACATCAGTACTGGCCGGCGAAAAGAGCGGCTCGCTGATTGAGGTACTTGATCGGTATGTTACCTATCAAAGGCTGACGCTAGGCGCCAAAAAGAAGCTGGTCTCGGCGCTAGCGTATCCGTGTGTGTTGATCGTCATGGTGATCATCCTGATGGTGTTCCTGGTGACGTACGTGGTGCCGAATTTTGCGAGCCTCTATAGCAGCATGGGCGCGAAATTGCCGATGGCCACCACGGTTTTGATCGCCGTGGGCACAACGGCGCGGGCGTACGTGCTGCTCGGTGTAGCCGTTTTGCTGGTAGCGGGTGTCGCGGTTTATTTTTGGGCGCGGCGCGATTCGTCGCAGGAAACGATCGACCGGATGATCATGCGCATCCCGATTTTGGGCGATATTTGGACGAAGTATCAGGTGGCGCAATTGTCGCGTGTATTGGGAACGTTGTTGGTGGGCGGCATTCCGTTGGTGCAGGCGCTCGAAACCACCGGGCGTTCGTTAGGAACGAAATTGTTGAAGAAGGTGCTGGACCGGACGTCGGTTTTAGTGCGTGAAGGCAAGCCGCTTTCGTCGTCGATGGCTTCGATGGGCATCATGCCCGTGCTGGCTGTAGACATGATGGAGGTGGGCGAATCCACCGGCGCGCTGCCGCAAATGTTGTCGAGCATCGCAGAATTTTATGAGGAGGATGTGGCAACGCGGATGGCGACACTGCTCTCGTTAGTAGAGCCCGCCATTATGATTTTCATGGGTATTTTCGTCGCCTTCGTTTTGGTGGCGCTGTATTTGCCCATTTTTTCTCTCGCGGACACAATTCGATAAATGGCTACCGAAACGATCAACCATTTGCAAGATCCCGCCACGGAAACCGCCCAGGCGAAATCGATTGCGCAGCGCTATTGCTGTGAATTCGTCGATCTGAAAACCACTAAAATCGATCACGAGCTTTTCCGTACGGTGCCGGTGGACTTGATGTTCCGGTACCACTTTGTGCCGATTCAGGCGAACAACGGCACGCTGGAAATTGCGCTGGCCGATCCGAAGCAGATTGTGTTGATCGATGAGCTATCGGTCCTGCTTGCCAAGAAACTCAAGGTCAAAGTTGCCACCTATTCGCAGATCACCGATCTGTTGAAGAAGACGGAACAGTCGCAACGCGTGCTGGAAGAAGTGACGGAAGGTTTCACGCTCGATGTGGTGGGCGATGAAGATAATCCCGACGAGAACCTTTCGATCGACCGTCTCACTTCCGACGAAGCGGATATTGCGCCCGTTATTAAGTTGGTGGACACGACCATTTTTAACGCGCTTGAGCGGCGCGCGAGCGATATTCACATTGAGACGCGCGATCAGCAATTGGCCATCAAATACCGGATTGACGGGGTTTTGCAATATGCCATGACGCCGATTGCCAAGGAATGGTATTCGGCGGTGATTTCGCGCATCAAGGTCATGAGCGAGCTCGATATTGCTGAGCGGCGCGTACCGCAAGACGGCCGTTTCCGGGTGCGTTACAAAGGCCGGCTGATCGACTTCCGCGTTTCGATTATGCCGACGATTCACGGCGAAGATGCTGTGCTTCGTGTGCTCGATAAAGAATCCATGAGTGAGAAGTTCTCCAAACTATCGCTCGATGTGGTGGGTTTCGGCGAACACGATCTGGTAAAGTTTCGCCGCTATATTAAAGAACCGTACGGCATGGTGCTGGTGACCGGGCCAACCGGTTCGGGTAAAACGACGACGCTTTACGCCGCGCTGAGTGAAATTAAGAACGATGAAGATAAGATCATCACGATTGAAGACCCGGTTGAGTATCAGATCAAGGGCATCACGCAGATTCCGGTCAATGAGAAAAAGGGCTTAACGTTCGCGCGCGGATTACGCTCAGTTTTGCGGCACGATCCGGACAAAATTCTGGTGGGCGAAATTCGCGATCAGGAAACGGCGCAGATCGCGATTAACGCGGCGCTTACTGGACACCTTGTATTCACCACGGTTCATGCCAACAATGTGCTTGACGTGCTTGGACGTTTCTTGAACATGGGCGTGGAGCCGTATAACTTTGTCTCTTCGTTGAACTGCATCTTGGCGCAACGATTGGTCCGTATCATCTGCGCCCACTGTCGCAAACAGGTGAGCTATGAGGATGAGTATTTAGTGGAAAGCGGTCTCGATCCGGAAAAATGGCGCAATTTCGCGTTCTGGGAAGGGCGCGGCTGTATGGAATGCTCCGGCACCGGGTTCCGTGGACGTACCGCAATTCATGAGCTGCTGGACTTGACCGAACAGATCCGCGAAATGATTCTGGAACGGCGGCCGGTGTCCGAAATCAAGCGCAAGGCGCGCGCCGACGGCATGACTTTCCTGCGCGAATCGGCGCTCGACCGCGTGAAGAATGGCATCACCACTTTGAAGGAAGCGAATAAAGTGACGTTCATCGAATAACATGGCTAACTGGTTATCTGATCCGCCCCCGGATCATGTCTTCGAAATATCTGACTTCGCTTTGGCGGGTGTGTCGCCGCGCCAGCCGGAGTTGCAGAATCGTGAACGTTTTAAAGAAAGAGGACTCACCGCTTCTCCCAGCTTGCCTAATTTCATCCGGCCGCAGCTTTACCGCGAGGCCTTGCCGAAAATCTCAGCAGCGAACGGTGCGCGCCGCATGACCACCGCGTTAGTGATTCCCGATTACGCCGTGCGCATGGCGATTCTCGATTTTGAAGAATTTCCCGCGCGTGATGAAGAACGCATTTCGTTGCTGCGGTTTCGTCTCCGCAAGACTGTGCCTTTCCATATTGAAGAAGCGCGCTTGGCCTATTCGATCCAAGATTCGCGGCCGGGGCACTATGAAGTTTTGGCGGTGGCTATTGCCAATCCGATTTTGCGTGAATACGAATCGATTTTTGTGGAAGCGGGCCATCGGGTGGGCTTAGTGGTTCCCTCGCTGATTGCCGCGTTACCTTTTTGTGAAGGGACGCCGGAAGGGATCACGCTGCTGGCGAAGTGTGCCGGCTCGACGCTTTCGATCGGGCTGATTGAGCAAGGGCACTTGCGGCTAGTGCGCTGCATTGATTTGAGCACGGAAGATCATGACGGAGCCGACGTGAGCCGCCCGGCGTTTCCGGTGTTACAGCAAACCCTCGCTTTTGCCGAAGATCAATTGGAGCAGAAGGTGAATCGGGCAGTGCTGTGCGGTTTTGGTTCGGAAACCGGTGCGATTGGCGAACAAATGGAACGTGAATTCGGTATTCCCTATACGCCGGCGAATTCGCGGTTTGGTCCGGCGCTGGCGGAAAATGCCGGTCTGCTTGGGTTATTGGAGCAATACGCGGCATGAAAACTCCCGTTCCGATGGCAATCAATTTAGCGTCCGATCCGTTCCGGCGCGAGCGTGCCGATAATGCGGCTTTTGCGGCTTTGTGTGGCTTGTTGATCCTTTCTCTGGCCGTGCTGCTGGGCATGATCTTGCATGCGCGCGCACAGGCGTCGGATCTGCGGTTGCAGATCGCTGGTCAAGAGAAGCGTCTGAACGATTTGCGCCGTGAGCAAAGCCAGTATGCGGCCGTTTTGACGAAACCCGAAAACGCAGGCACCTTCGCCTATAGCGTTTTCATGAATCAGATCATCGGCCGGCGGGCCGTGAGCTGGACCCGCGTCTTCCAAGACCTCGGGACAGTGATGCCAAAGGATGTGCGTTTGATTGCGATCCGTTTGCCGCAAGTGGATACGGAAGGAGAAAGCGCGACCAATCGCGTGGAACTCGATATGTTCGTGGGCACTGCTCATCCGGAAGCGGTGATTGGATTGTTTAAGAATTTGGAGAAATCGAACCTGTTCGGAGCTGCATCGTTAGTGAGCCAGAACCCGCCAGCGCAGAACGACCCGCTTTTCAAGTATAGGATTACGGTGCCCTATGACCAAAAGCTCTGAATCCAGCGAATTGGTTGGAGTGATGGCGGCGGGCGATGCCACGCGCCGGAGCCTATCGCCTATTCAACTTCGGCTACGTTTGGCGGCGGGCGCTTTGGCGCTGCTCAATGCGATTGCTTTGTATTTTTATCTTTCGCCGCCTGGGGGCAGCAAGCAGGACTTAGAGATTCAGAGCTCGCAGGTGCGAAGCGAGATTCTGGCGGCGCAAACGCAAACTGCCAAATCGCACGGCTTGGCCGCGCATGTGCAAACCGCCAGCGAACAGGCGTCCGCTTTTTCGGACAAGTACTTTCTGCCGCGGCGTACCGCTTATGTGACGGTGCTGGAAGAAATCCAGCGGATGGCGAAAACGTCTGGTATTCAGGAGCGCGATGCAGGTTTGTCGGAAGAACCCATCGAAGGCTCAGCCGACCTGACCTTGCTTAATATTACAGCCAATTACGAAGGTACCAACGCGAATCTGATGAAGTTTTTGTATGAGGCAGACCATTCGCCGATGCTGCTGGTTTTGGATATGCTGCAAGCGTCGCCACAGCAGCGCAGCGGCGAAATAAATACGACCATTCGTTTTCAGGCCATTGTTCGCGAGCCTGCGCCGGTGACTGCGCCAGTCGCCGCCGGAGGCCCACGGTGAGCCAGGGAACGAAAATTTTTGGGATGAACATTCCCATTCCGCAAAAGTATTTGGCGGGAGGGCTCTTCGCTCTGCTTGTAGGCGCAGCGGTTTACAATTTTATGGGCGGCGGTGATGATCCCTCGGCCAATTCGCCGCGTCCGAGTCTTTCGAAAGCGCAAACGTCTACTAACATTGCCGCGCCGGCCAGCTTGAACGCGGCGGCGGTTTCGCGACGCGCGGAACTGGCGAGCAAGAATAAGCAAGGCGTGTTGAAGCTGAAGCCGATCGACCCGGCGAGCGTGGTTGATCCGACTCTGAAGCTGGCATTGCTGGATCGGGTGCGTTCGGTGAAGTTGGTCGAAGGCGGACGGAATCTTTTTGAAACGGGTCCGGAAATTGTGGCGGCGAATCTGCCGCCGGTGCCGAAAGTGCCGACGATGGTCCCCAAGCCGATTGTAAACATTGGTCCCCAGATGCCGCCGCCAAAGCCGCCACCGCCACAAGTAAACATTCCGCTGCGTTATTACGGCTTTGTACGGCCCAGCGCGCGCGGCGATGGCAACCGGGGCTATTTCATGGACGGCGAAAACATTCTAATGGCCACCGAAGGGGACGTGCTCAAATCGCGGTTCCTGATTGTGGCGCTTTCGCCGAATAATGCGCGGGTGGAGGATATCCAGCTCAAGCAGGGGCAGGATTTGCAATTGATTCCAGAAGCGGTGGTGATGAATCAATGATTGCGCAGCGACGCCGGGAAAAGCAAAGCGGATCCGCCCTGTTGATCGTGTTAGTTCTGGCGGCCATGATTGCGATTGCGCTCTATCGCGAGATGCCGGTGGCGACCTTCGAAGCGCAGCGCCAAAAAGAAGAGTTGCTGATGGACCGCGGCAACGAATATAAGCGGGCCATTCAGCTTTACGTCCGCAAAGTCCAGAGTTTTCCGCCTACCATCGACGCGTTGGAAAATACCAACCGTATGCGCTTTTTGCGGGCTCGTTATGTAGATCCGTACACCGGGAAAGATGATTGGCGTCTGCTTCATGCGGGCCCAGGCGGCATGATCGTCGATTCTAAAGTAAAGCAATCGAATTCTAATTTGAATGGGGCTTCCGGAACCAGCGCCAGTTCGCTTGGATCCGGTTCGTCCGTGACCAATCCGTTCGCCAACTCTTTTGACGGAGCGAATCCCAACGGGACGCCGGGCGGCGGGGGTAGTGGCTTTCCGCAGCGCCCGCCGGCTATTTCCGCGAACGGTGGTGGCGGTGTTGCTGGCGGTTCGGGCTCTGATCCGTTTGCGGCTCTGGCGGCGCAGGCGGCTGCGCAATCCAATGATCCGCAAAGCGGTGGCGCTCCGGGAGGGGTGGCGGGCCAAACGGCTCCCTATCCTGGCTATCCAGGGCCGCAGGTCGATCCCTCCAATAGTACTGGCTCCAATAGTGGTAGTTTTCCTATGGGTTCGCCGGGGCGGTATAGGGGGAGTTCCAATCCAACTGGCGATTCCTATCCACCCAGTCAGTACGGAAGCGGAGGGGCGGCGACGGGATCGCAGGATCCTAACAGTGCCATGAATGCGGCGCTCAACACAAATAATCCGGCGCCCATTTCGGCTAACGCCGGGCTGTCGTCTTCTTCGACCAGCGGCACGGGCACTTTTACCTCAGCCGTCGGTTCTTCCACTACCGGACTTGGCACGATGAGCGGGACGACCATGGGTTCTGGAATTGCCGGGGTAGCCAGCAAGTCAACCGGAAAGACGATCAAAGTTTTTAACGATCAAAAGGACCGATCCCTTTGGGAGTTCGTCTACGACATGCAGAAGGAAGCGAATGCGAACGCTCCCGGTTTGGGGGGCACAACCGGCACGGGCGGAAGCAACAATGGCGGCTCCAGCGGCACATCTGGCGGTATCGGTGGCGGAAATGGAGGGGCCGGCGGAAGCGGCGGCTTTTCTGGGAGCACGCAGAATGGCTCGCCGAATCAGTCCAACATTTTCTCAAACTGAGCTGCAAATGTCTAGTACTTAAGTAATAAGTACTTGTCTCGCTTGTAAAAAAGACCAAGTAAGGTTTACATAGTTATATATAGTTCCGGGCTGGTTCGCTTGTAGGTATCGGAGGAACCTATAAGCAGCCAGCTTTAGTTCTTTCAGGACGCGCTATTCTGTGCGCCAAAAAACCCACCCGTCCGCGATTTTCTTTTCTAATCCTTTTGTTTCCAATCACATCCCTGGCATAAGAAGTGCTCCTCTCAGGCTGGTGTTTCTATGCTCGAACAAGCGATTCTCAACTCGCTGCCGGCCAACATCGCCGTTGTCAATCTGGACGGAACGATCGTCGCAACCAACAATTCCTGGGATCGCTTCGCGCGCGAGAATGGGCTTTCAGCGCTGGGTCCAGTCGGACCCGAAGTGAATTACCTGGAGGCCTGCCAGCGCGCTTTCCGGTCGGGTGACCAGGACGCCAAAGCGGCGTCGAACGGAATTCAGGACGTGCTCACTGGCAGGCGCGCCTTTTTTCAACTCGAATACCCTTGCCACTCTGCCGTCGAACAGCGATGGTTTCTCATGAGTGTGTCGCCGCTGAAAGGTGAAACTGGGGGCGCCGTGATCACCCATTCCAATATCACCGACCGCAAACTAGCCGAGATTGCGTTGCAGACCAGCGAGTTCACCATCCGCTCTCTGCTGGCCTCCGCTCCGCAAGCGGTGATTGCAGTGGGGCCGGACGAGAAGATCGTCTTTGTGAATGGCAGCGTGGAACCCATGTTCGGTTATAGCGCGGACGAACTTGTCGGGAAGCCGCTGGAGTTGCTGGTGCCCGAAGCCGCGCGCAAACAGCACGTGGCGTATCACCGCAGTTACTTTGCCAACATGCAAAGCCGGCCCATGGGCCTTGGGCTCAATCTGGAAGCTCGCCGGAAAGACGGCGGAGTATTCCCTGTCGAGATTGGATTGAGCGCGATCGAGACCGCGCAAGGCAAACTGGCGATCGCGTTTGTGAGTGACATTAGCGAGCGCCGGAGACTGGAAGCCACGGCTCAAGCGAATGCCAAAGAAGTACGTGCCTTAGCGGCCAGTTTGTTGACTGCGCAAGAAGAGGAACGGCGTCGCGTTTCGCGCGAACTGCATGATCAAATCTGCCAGCAACTAGCTTCGCTAGCGATTGACATGGGTGGACTGGCGACCGATCCAAACTGGCCCGGCGAGTTGCAAAAGCAGTTGAAGACCTTGCAAGCGCGTGTTGTGAAGGCCTCCGACGACACCCGGCACCTGGCGTATGCGCTGCATCCTTCCGTACTCGATGATTTAGGTTTAGTGGCGTCTTTGCAGGAGTTGGGCCAGGAGTTTTCTCGCGATTGCAGGATACCGGTGAAATTTACGCATGATCCTTTGCCGTCCCGCTTGCCCCGGGAGATTGCATCCTGCCTATTTCGCGTGGCGCAGGAAAGCCTGCAGAACGTAAAGAAACACGCGCAGGCGAAACGCGTGCGCATCGCGCTCAACATGCGGAAAGGCAAACTGGTTTTACACATCATAGACGACGGAATTGGCTTTCACGCCGGTACCGCCAAGGGCCGCGGTGGTCTGGGTTTGATTGGCATGGAGGAGCGGGTGAGGCTGGTGAATGGCCATTTACATGTCACCGCCCAGCCCGGCGGCGGCACTAAAGTTGCTCTTGAGATAGTGTGCCCTGCCTTATGAAGCGAACGCGCGTATTGATTGCGGACGACCATCCGTTAACGCTCGAAGGATTGCGCGCTTTCCTTGCGCCCAACGTAGAGATCACCGGCACGGTGATGGACGGAAGAAGCCTGCTGGATCAGGCGTTGAACTTGAAACCCGACTTGATCATTCTCGACATTACAATGCCGTTGTTGAATGGCATCGACGCGGCTGCGCAAATTAAGAAGCACCTCCCGAACGTGAAGTTGGTCTTCGTGACGATGCATGCGAGCCCGGCTTATCTGGAAGCGGCGCTCGATGCCGGGGCCACCGGCTACGTCCTGAAATCCGCGGCGCGCGAGGAATTGCTTAACGCGATTGAACGAGTCATGGCGGGACAGATTTACGTTACGCCGAGTCTTTCAAGCGAACATCTGAGCCGCTTTAACGATCCTGCGCAAGCCGCTGCCACGTTGCGTCTTAGCGGGCGTGAACGGGAGATTCTGCAGTTGATAGCCGAAGGGAAAGCGAATAAGGAGATCGCCTACCTGCTCTCCATTTCGATCAAGACGGTAGCGTTTCACCGCGAGAACATTAAAAGAAAGCTCGGCTTGCGGACCACGGCGGAACTGACACGCCACGCTCTGGAACAAGGTCTTATTTAGCGCGCGGGCGCTGGCGGTTCGTCTGCTTCACTGGTCTTTCATCTAGGTTCATTTCCCTACAAATCCTGATAATTTAGCTTTGACAGTAGGCAAAAGATTCTTAGTGCCGTGCACAAGAAAGGTGCGTTACGGTCTCGCGAGAGGCGTTTGAAAACTCGCTTTTGCGAATTAATGTACTGGAGTTACAAATGACTGGACACTATGCATCGTCAATCTTTCTGCCGCTAGCTATGCTTACTGCGGGAGCGGCATTCTCACCACAATCCTTACAGGGCGCCGATTCGGAGCAAGTCACGAAGTTGCTTTCCGAAGCCAAGGCAGACGCTTATCAAATTAGAGAAGACGCCTCTTTGATGGAATCGTATTCGCAGTTCAAGGCGGATTGGCGCACTCACACGGACACCGTCAACGGGATGAGAATTCATATCAACAGCGTGGGCGCCATTCTGACGAAATTGGACGATGCCCGCGGCGCCGCGTCCGCCTGGCAAATCACCGCTATTGACCGAATCAAGCCTTTGCTCCGCGAACTGGCCGCTAATACAGAAGCAATTATCGTGGCCCTCAACAAAGACCCAAGCCGGCTGAACATGCCGGAATACAGAGATTACATCGAAGCAAATTCTGATGAGGCTTCGCAATTGGCGGACCTGATTGCTAACTTCGTCAACTACGGAAACTCGAAAAGCCGGATGGAACGGCTGGCCAATAAGCTGGAACTTCCCAGTTCTTAGAATTCTCGGAGGAGAACGCTCGCGCGGGCCCAATCAGCGAATTTAGCCCCTACTTTCGCCAGGGTCCCGCGCAGTGTTTTTTGAGAATTTGTTGAGTAGAGAGGTGCTCATGACGTCTCAATCAATCGTTCTGCCGGACGAAGCGGAAGGATCCGAATACTACCTCCTCCGCCAGGAAATTCCCGCGCTGCAATTGCTCGCAACGGAGAACGGACACGCCCGCTGGGGTCCGATGATTCGTCTTCCGCGCGGGGCTCACCTGTGCAAACTGGGACGAGGGTTCGACGATCAAACGCTTCTAGTGCGATTCGGCGATTCTTTCTACATCATTTTCAACCAGGATCTCGCCGAGTCACAGAAGCCCAACAAGCTACGCAAGCACGCTCAGACAGCATAAATCCGGACTAGCAGTTGTGGATGTTGAATTGCTCCTCAATAAGGTGAAATGCGAGGAAACATCATGAGTACGCATGAAGACTGCCTGACTTATTTGCGATCGCAGCGCGTTCGGTTCGCCCACACCACGCACTCGGAGGCCTACACGGCGGAAGAAGTAGCGCGCGCCGAACATATGCCGGCTCATCGCATGGCAAAAACTGTTTTGGTTCGCGACAATATGGGTTATGTGCTGACTGTCATACCGGCCGACTGTTATGTGGACCTTGAACAGTTACGCATGGTGATCGGAGTTCCCGATCTCTATTTGGCCGAGGAGCGCGATTTGGCGCACCTTTTCCCCAGTGCCGAGCTAGGCGCCATGCCACCGTTCGGCAACTTGTTTAAGTTGCCGGTGTATCTTGATCGTCGCGTGGCTAATCGCGAGTTTATCGCGTTTAATGCGGGCACGCATCGGGATGTCATTCATATGCGGACCGCTGATTTCTGCCAACTGGTGAAACCTGTAGTCGGCGAATTCAGTCAAGTGATGGAGACAATACTCGTCAACAACAGCCGGTTTGGCTGAGCCAAAAGCAGCCGCCGAAATGTGGAAATCGCGAAGCGATTTGCAAGGATCCGGGGGAAGGGTTCTGCGCAAACCCAGTGCGTTATCGAAAACGATAAGTAAACCGCGTGAATCCTGCGCCGCGTCATCACATCCCACATCGGTCATGCAAAGAGGAATGCAAGGATGAGCAGCGCAAATCATCGGAACGTCAATCCCGGAATTCGCCCAATCGCTGGCTCGGAAAAGAGGTTGAAATTGACGGCGTACCACTTGTCTAACCTGTTCCAGCAAGTAGGCAACCTACCAACGAACAGAAGCTGCGCGACGGTCGCAATGGAAACGCATCGGACAGGCATTATCACCCCGTAAGCGCGCCTGGAGCACCACCTTCCATGACCCTTGCCATCAAACTCGTGAATGACCATACCGTTGATGTGACTCTCAAATCAAAAGGCCAGGTGATCAACCGCAACCACACCGTCATCTCCGAGGATGGAAAAACCATGACTTCGACCGAAAATGGCGTTGACGAAAAGGGTGGGAGAGTCCACAAGGTCGAGATTTATGAGAAGCAATAACGCCGCCGCGGTCCAACCAACGAGTTTCACCGTCGGGTCAGTCCTATCCTAGCGTTCAGTCACGCAAACTGAACGCGACAATCGCTTTTACTTGCTCATGTCGATTGCTTGTGCGGGCGGCATCTTCCTGGGCTTCTCTCGAACGTTTTATTTGAAATCTACTTTGGAACACCAGCGTTACCGGCGTTGTTCGTTTTGCATGGCGTTGTCATGAGTGTCTGGATGATGTACTTCATCCTTCAAACCGCTTTGATAGCGAGCAAGCGTCCAGCCGTCCACGGGCGCTGGGAGTCGTCGGCGCGATGCTCGCGATTCTCATATGCGTACTCGGCCTGGCCATGGCATTTGTCGCCGATAAGATGCGATACAACGCTTTTCCGTTTGCCGCCGATCCTGAGTTCCGCGTGCCTTTTTTGGGTGATGCGAAAGCGGTGATCGAGCCTTCATAGGAGGAATGGATGACAAAGTCGATTCCGCAGGCCCGCCGGATCAATAGCGGTTGCCGACCGCAATCTGAATAACCCTTCCGTTACCATTAGTCAAAGATCCCCTGCAACGAATGATCCGAAGTCCGCACTCCTATTGAGGCGGTATTCGGATGATCAACGCTAATCTACAAGCGAGCAGTTTCAAAGGCCAAAGCCTTCGTGAACGTCACTTTGATTCGGTGAATCAGAGCGCCAGCACAGTTCTGGACGTAGCTATCGAGGATGAAGTTTTCGAGGATCTCACCCTCCTAGATGAGGATGAGTCCTTGGATATGCGCGATCTGCTTTTAAACGACGTCGATTAGAGGCCGGGGTGGCCGCCTATTGGCGCAAGTGCAAGCTGTTGTGGATCGCGTAAAGAGCTAGTTCCAAACGGTCGGAAACACCCAATTTATCGAAAACATTATGTAAGTGATTCTTCACGGTCTGTTCCGTGATGAACATCTTTTCGGCGATTTCCTTGTTCTTGTAGCCTTGGGCGATCAAAATGATAATTTCGCGTTCGCGCTGGCTTAGCTGAGCACGCTCGCGCGTGGCCTTACCGTTACCGGTGCCGTGTACCGCGGGGAAGTCTGTGGGGGAGGCGAATTGCCGGATGACGGCGGCGGTAGTGTTTGAATCGAGCCAGATTTCGCCGGCGTAGACCTTCTGAATGCTCTTTTCAATCAGGCTGATGGACGAATCTTTGGCCAGAATCCCAGAGCAGCCCAATTTCATAGCTTCGACAAACTCTTCTTTGTTTTCAGCGGAAGAGAACAGAATCACCTTCGAACGCCCAGCGCGCGCCTGAATGCTCCGCAGGACGGTCAACCCATCCACGCGTGGCAGTTTTAACTCCATTAACACGATGTCTGGATCAAGACTGACCGTTTTTTCAATAGCTTCCATGCCATCCGAAGCTTCCCCGACAACCTGAAGATTAGGCAGATGGCTCAAAACGCTACGCAGGCCTTCTAGTACGATGGGGTGCCCATCGGCGATTAACAAACGAATTGGTTGGGCTGATGACATCTGTGTTCTCCTCGGCTCATCTCACGCTAGTACTTTGGTCCTGTACGATCTAAACCCTCGATACCTTATTCAGGAAATGCACCTAGTTTGGATTATAGTGCAAAATATGTGAACTGACCAGCAAGTTTAGAACCGAGTGACCAGTAAGCACCCACCTAAAGTACTAATCGGAGTACTGAACCGTATTCTTCAATGCTTTTAGTGCTGTTCGGAACCCATTTGTGACAGCCAAATCGCAAATCTTGGAGCTTTACCGAGCAGCAGCGATGAATCACAGACGGCCAAAAGCCCTACCCCTAAAATGAACGTATGAGCAAACTGTCTATTAAAGACCTGGATCTCAACGGTAAAACCCTCTTTATCCGAGTAGATTTCAATGTGCCCCTATCGGCGGACGGCAAAGAGATTACCAGTGATAAGAGGATTCGTGCTTCGCTTCCTACCATTCAATATGCCCTCGAGCGCAATGCCGGCGTTGTTCTGGCCAGCCACTTGGGCCGCCCCAAAGGAAAGCCACGGCCGGAAATGAGCCTCAAACCCATTGCCGCCCGTTTGCAGGAACTGCTTGGCAAACCGGTGGTGATGGCGCCCGATTGCATTGGCGCTGAAACGCTTGCTCTGAAGCCTAAGCCGGGCCAAGTTTTGCTCCTGGAGAACCTGCGCTTTCATTCGGAGGAAGAAGCCAACGATCCGGCCTTCTCGAAACAGCTTGCCAGTCTGGCCGACATCTACGTGAACGACGCGTTCGGTTCCGCGCATCGCGCCCATGCCTCTACTGTGGGAATCGTGTCTTATCTCCCGGTTGCGGCCGCTGGCTTATTGATGGACAAAGAGCTGGAGTGGCTCACCCGCGCGACCAAAACTCCCGAACGGCCTTGTGTGGCACTGTTAGGTGGGGCCAAGGTTTCCGACAAGATTGAAGTGATTGCCAACCTTATTAAGGTAGTGGACAAGTTGCTGATTGGCGGCGCCATGGCGTATACGTTCATGCGAGCCCAAGGCAAGACCACCGGCAAATCGCTGGTAGAGGAAGACAAGATTGATCTTGCGAAACAGTTGCTGGCCTCCGCCGGCGATAAATTGTTGCTGCCCGTTGACCATATTCTGGTTCGGGAAATTAAGCCGGGTGCAGCCAATGAAGTGGGCACGGTGATTTCTGCCGATCAGATTGGCGTTGATATTGGGCCAAGAACGGTTGAGGCGTATGCCAAGGTGATTGGCGGCGCAAAAACGATTATTTGGAACGGACCTATGGGCATTTTCGAAATGCCTCCGTTTGATACGGGGACCGTGGCGCTGGCGAAGGCCGTGGCGAATTCGGGAGCGGTTTCGGTGGTGGGTGGTGGCGATTCAGAGAAGGCGATTAAAACGGCCGGTGTCTCCGACAAGATCACGCACGTTTCCACGGGCGGCGGAGCTTCGTTGGAGTTTCTGTCTGGTTTAGATTTACCGGGCGTTTCGGCGTTGACGGATAAGAAGTAGCAATCTTGTGTGGAGAAGCCGATCGGATGGCGGTCGGCTTCGATTGCCGAGGAAACTAGGATAGCCGCGAGGCCTTTTTAAAATCCTTAACGTATGCTCAGTTTGCAAACTGCTGACGACGACCGTGCCAGACGTGAAGGACGAAAACCGTATTGTCCATCACTCTGAAAACCACTCGATAGATGTGCGGTCTGTTGCCGTATAACAGATGCCGAACTTCAAATGGAAAGCTCTTGTTTTCGGGCGCGAGCGGACAACGCTCGGGGAACTGGGCCAATGAGTAAACGGCATCCTGCAATCCACACCATCAGCGCAGACCACTTTCGCCTGCGCCTTGTTCAATGAGCCAAGACACAATAGCGTCCAAGTCGCGGTCGGCTTCGGCGCTGAGTTTAACGTCGAAGGCCATGTTTCAGGCGCAAGGCTTCAAATACTTCTTCTGCGGGTCGAGTGCGCCCTGCCAGGACGTCCTCATTGCCCCGACGAATTGCTTCCACGGACTTCTCATAGTCCTGCTCTTCCCAAGCTAAATAATCGGCTAACACATCATCGAGCGCCGTCGCCGCGTCCTGTCCATGTCGCTGAGCGTATTTTTCCAACTGCGCCTTGCGTTCGGGTGTTACCGGAATCAGTTCCATAATGCGTCTCTTGTTTTACTTTAGCGAATGTTATCATTCAGGCGGCATGGGCCCTTACTCAATCGGTGTAGATCTGGGCGGCACCAATTTGCGTGCTGCGGCGGTGAGTGAAAAAGGCAAAGTGCTGGAACGTGTTTCCGTTCCGGCGCATTATGATGCAGGGCCGCTGCAGGTAGTGAGTGAAATTGTCGCGACCATCGGCAAAGTGCGCGATCAAATTCCGCACGGGACGCTGCGCGGCGTCGGCATCGGCGTGCCCGGTTTTATCGACATAGAGAAGGGCATTGTGGTCGGCTCATCGAACCTGCCCGGCTTCAACGATTTTCCCGTGCGCGATGAGATCCAAAAAGTTTTGGGCATTCCCATCATCTTAGAGAACGACGCCAACGCCGCGGCGCTAGGTGAAAAATGGATCGGCGCAGGCCAGGACGTGAAGGATTTAATCCTGCTGACACTGGGAACCGGCATCGGCGGCGGCGTTATCACCAACGGCAAGATTCTGCATGGTTCGCACGGTATGGCTGGGGAGTTTGGGCACATGACGGTTTATCCCGACGGCAATCCGTGTGGCTGCGGGAATAACGGCTGTCTCGAAAAGCACGCCTCCGCGACGGCCATCGCGGCGATGGGCCGCATGATGCACTTCGGCGCATGAAATCAATACCGCTGAAGATGTTTTTCGTCTGGCGCAAGCCGGCAACGAACGGGCGCGCTGGGTCTTTGAATCCATGGGCCGCGCGTTAGGCATCTCGCTGGCCAGCCTCATCAACGCGTTCAACTTTCCGCTCTATCTGATTAGCGGCGGTCCTTTGCCCGCCTGGGATTTCTTTGCCCCGTCCATGCTTGAAGAAGTGCGCAAGCGTTCCTTCACGTTCGCGCGCACCGGCACGCGCATTGAGCGGGCGCTGCTGGGCGCCGACGCCGGTTTGCTGGGCGCGGCCTATTTGCCGTTACAGGAAACGCTCACTCGCGAAGCGGTTAGCCACTAAATTTTCTTCTCGCTACCATAGACCTTTTGGAGACAACAAAATGTATTGGCTTGGCCTAGATGTGGGTACCGGCGGATCGCGCGCGCTGCTGGTGGATGCCGCCGGTGTCGTCCGTTATTCTTTCACCGCCCCCCACCAGGAGATGAAAATGCTCAAGCCGCTGTGGGCCGAGCAGGATCCCGACGATTGGTGGCACGCGTGCAAACTCGCCATTCAGGGTGTCTTGCGCGAAGCGGGCATTGATGGCTCGGCCATCAAGGGCGTCGGTCTCACTGGCCAGATGCATGGCCTTGGTCTCTGCTGACGACGACGACAAAGTGATTCGACCCGCGCTGATCTGGTGCGATCAGCGGAGCCAGCCGCAAGTGGATTTCATTGAGGGAAACTGGGCCGGGAAGCATATTCTCGCAGTACATTGCGAACCCGGTGCTGACTGGGTTCACGCTTCCGAAACTGCTGTGGGTGCGCGATCATGAGCCGCAAGAATATCGCGGCGATCCGCAAAATTCTGCTGCCGAAGGATTATCTGCGGTTCAAATTGACTGGCGAATTTGCCACTGATGTTTCGGATGCCAGCGGCACGGCGTTGTTCGATGTGGTGAACCGCCGTGGTCAGCACGAGATGGTGACCGGGCTGGGGCTCGACGGCGGGATTTGCCGAAGGCTTACGAATCGCAACGAGATCACCGGCAAGTGACGCGCAGCCGCCGCGGCCGCTACGGGACTTGCGGTGAACACGCCAGTGGTAGCGGGAGCGGGCGATCAAGCGGCGAGCGCGATTGGCAATGGTATCGTCGAAGCGGGCAAGGTTTCGTGCACGATCGGCACGTCTGGCGTGGTGTTCGCTTATCTGGCAGAAACCGGCTTACGATCCGCAAGGGCCGCGTTCACACTTTTTGTCATGCGGTCCCAATGCGTGGCACGTGATGGGAGTGACGCAAGGCGCGGGACTGAGCCTGCAATGGTTCCGCAATCGCTTCGCGCCGGATATCAATTACGACGATCTCACGGCAGATGCGACGCTTCTCCAGCAGGGTTCGCATGGTCTTTTCTGGCTGCCTTATTTGATGGGCGAACGGACGCCGCATTTGGATGCCGACGCGCGCGCGCGGCTGGGTGGGACTGACGGCGCGACACCAGCGTGCCGATCTGATTCGGGCCGGTGTTGGAAGGGGTTTGCTACAGCCAGAAGGACGGGCTGGAAATTTCGCGCACTGGGCGCGAAGCCCAAACAAGTGCGGCTCTCGGGCGGCGGGGCGAAGAGCCCGTTCTGGCATCAACTTGTTCGCGGATATCTTTGATCAGGACGTAGCTGACGCTTGCGACGCAAGAAGGGTCGGCCTACGGGGCAGCTTTGCTTGCGATGGTTGGTACCGGCGAATATGCAAGCGCGGCGGAAGTTTGCCGGGTGGCCGTCAAAGAGGTCGAAGTCAAGCGGCCCGCAGCGGCGACGCCGCCGCTTTTACGCGTAAGCGTTACCAGATTTACAGTTCGCTTTACCCTGCCTTGAAACAGGCTTTTCAAAGCCATCGGCGAACTGGATGCCTGAGGGTTCTTACCACTACTGCGACGTTGTCGCTACCCGTTCCGCTCGATCGCATTTTCACTTACGAACTCCCTCTGACGTTACGGCATCGCGTGAAGCCTGGCTGCCGCGTGGTGGCTCCGCTGGGAGCACGCAAGCTCACGGGGGTTGTACTGCGGGTGCATGCGATGCGGATACGGCCAAATGCTCGCGAAGTGGCTAAGTCTCACTGATGAAGAGCCGGTTCTGGATGCGGGAACTAATCGCAACTTGGCCATTGGATCGCCGAATATTATTGCGCTCCGCTTGGGCGAAGTGCTCAAAGGCATGTTGCCGCTGGGCGGCGAGACGCGGCGCTCGGCGCAGTACTCACTTACTGATCCGGGCCGCCAAGTGGCCCGACAATTGGTGATTCGCCCCGAAAGCGATGCCGCTCTGCGGCTGCTCGCCATGCTGGACGAACGCCCGCGGACGGCGAATCACCTCACCGCCAAAATTCCGAATGCGCGCGACGCTGCTGCGCGGCTTCTTCAAGCGAGGCATGGGTGGTGACGGAGGAGATAGCAGAGGAGCGAGATCCATTGCGGGCATCGGCTGACCGCTTGGAAGCCGAGTTTCTGCGTCCCGCCCCGGAGACTCTCAAGCTGAAAAAGGCGGAGCGGGAACTCCTGGCGTTTCTGGAACTGCATCCCGGGAAACACAACCTGGCCGATGTCGGCGCCGAAGGTGAAGAAGGCCAGTGAGTCGGCGCGTTCTTTGGCGAGACGCGGTCTGATACGGCTGGAAGTGGAGCCGGTGCGACCGTTGAGCCGGTTTGAGTACGCAATTCCGGAATTGAACGCGCTTCAGGAATCGGCAGCTGTTGCAGGCTATCGAATGGGTCGGTTCAGACAGGCGGGTTTAAGACGTTTCTGCTGCAAGGCGTGACGGGGTCGGGCAAAACGGAAGTCTATTTACGGAGTATTGAGGCGGCGCTTGCAATGGGCAAGAATGCATTGCTGCTGGTTCCGGAGATTGCGCTGACACCCGCGGTTGCAGGCCAGTTCTTTCAACGCTTCGGGAAACAGGTGGCGATTCTGCATTCGGCTTTCGGCGATGCGGAGCGGGCGGAACAGTGGCGTCGTGTCCAGCAGCGGGCAAGCGCGGGTCGTGGTAGGCACGCGGTCCGGAGTTTTTGCGCCGGTACAAAATCTTGGACTTGATCATTGTTGACGAAGAACACGACGGGAGTTATAAGCAGCAGGAAACGCCGCGCTACCATGGCCGTGATGTAGCGCTGGTGCGGGCGCAGCAAGCGAATGCGGTGGCCGTTCTTGGGTCCGCCACGCCCGCGTTGAAACGCGTTACAACGCCGATCAGGGTAAATATGAAATGCTGCGTCTGCCCGAACGTATTGCGCAGCGGCCCATGCCGCAAGTGGAAATCGTTGACATGCGCGTGGAGTTTTTGGAAACGAAACGCCAAGCCACCTTCTCGCGCAGCTTGATGAACGAAATCGCCCAGCGGCTAGGAGCGAAGGAGCAGACGATGCTTCTCCTCAACCGCCGCGGCTTTTCGAGTTTCGTGGTTTGCCGCAAATGTGGCGACCGGATGATGTGCGAAAACTGCTCCATTGTGATGACCTATCACCGCAGCGAACGCCGCATGCTGTGCCACATGTGCGGATTCGCGGCTAAAGTGCCCACGGTTTGCCCGAAATGTTCCAGCGATCAAATTCAGTTCATGGGCACGGGCTCTGAACGCGTGGAAAATGAGCTGCATGAATATTTGCCCGCCGCCCGCTTGGCGCGTCTCGATCGTGATACCGCCAGCGGCAAAGGCGCCTTCGAAAACATTCTTAGCCATTTCCGCAGCGGCGCAGTGGATATTCTGGTGGGCACGCAAATGATCGCCAAGGGGCACGACATTCCGAACGTCACGCTGGTCGGCATCGTGCTGGCCGATATTGGACTGAGTATTCCCGATTTTCGCGCCGCTGAAAGAACTTTCAACTCTGACGCAAGCGGCGGGGCGGGCGGGCCGAGGCGATACACCGGGCCGCGTGGTGATTCAAACCCTCAATCCAGATCACTATGCCATCAATTCGCCGCTGAACAGAATTACGAAGGCTTCTATCAGAAGGAAATTGAATTTCGCAAATGGCTGCGGTACCCGCCTTTTGCGGCGTTCGCCAATGTGATCGTACGCGCGCCCAAGCAAGAGGAAGCTCTGCGTATGTCTACGGAACTCGGCTATTTGCTCGACCCGCAACCGGAAGGCGTGAAAGTGATGGGCCCTGCCGAAGCGCCCGTTCTGCGGGTGAAGAATGAATTCCGCTATCAAATTCTGCTGAAAGCAGCCAAGCGATCGGTGTTGCGCGAAACTTTGA
>CAWJBS010000146.1:0-18062 GCA_963840845.1 Bryobacterales bacterium | reverse complement strand
GAGCCAGATACAGCGCCGCGAGCGAAATGATTGCGCAAATGAAATAGGCCGGATAGATGCGCGCAAAGCGGGCAAGAGCAAAGCGCCGCAAGTTAGCGGTGCGCTCAATGGTTCCTAGAATGACAAATCCGCTGATGCAGAAGAATAACTCCACGCCAAAATGTCCATGAACCGCATAGAATAGCGGAGGCGTGGCCCTCGGCCCGACAAGCTTTTCATAGCCAGTGGTGTAGTGAAATAGCACCACGGCGAGAGCCGCCAATCCGCGCAGCGAATCCAAGCCGCGCAAACGGGATACCGTTGGCAGTTCTACGCCAGTTCCAATTTTGGTACTCTCGTGCATACGACTACCCGGCCGCACTGGCGCTGGCGCTGCTCGGCAATGCTTTTCGGATCACTCCACGAGCGAGCGGCAGGCGATCTGTCACCAGCACGTGGTTCGGCGGAACGGCAATGTGAAACGATTCCTGTGCCGGCAGATGAAACGGCGCTTGGCTCAGTTCCACGCCACGTCCCTGCCCTGTTGGCCAGTCGAAGCGCAGACCGGAGCCCAAAACTTTATCTGGATTGGCCGCGCCCCGCTTATGCGCGGGATGCCACTCCGTCACATAAACGATAGGGCAGTTGAGATGCTTAACGGCTTCTGAAATATCCGCGTTTGACAGATGCTGAAACAACTGGCGTACCAGACAAACGTCTCCTTCCGGCAGCAAGTTGCAAACCACATCCAGCGTCTTAAAGGAAACACGGTCCGTTCCATAGTTGGCCGTGTGCCGCGCCACTAGCTCCGGCACTATGTCACAACCGATATAGGTGAGGTCGGGCAAGCGAAGCAGCAATTCGCGGCCAATACGAAAGTCGCCACAGCCCACGTCTACCAGAGTGAGCGGTCGTCCTAATTCAACTGAATGGTGAAGCAGCATGTCCACCATGCGATCTATATACAGTTCGTCCACATCGGCATTCCAACCCACACTCGAAAAGTAGGGCATGGCGCCGTTCTTTCCCCAAACACTGCGGTTGTAGATCTGCTGGAAAGTCCGGCGGCGACGCTCATGTTGGTCGGGCGGATTGCCGCGTCTGCGATTTTGTACGGCGGCTACCCAGCCTCTCATCTGTGCTCTCCAGGCACTGAGTTCGTGCAAAGGCGAAGTCATACGGCACGTCCTAACATCAACGAGAGCTTGGCCAGCGCCTCACGCGTCGCGGCGGGCGATAGCCAGCGCACTGCCAGCGCATATGTCACCAAACTCAGTACGCCAATCACGGCGATCATCGCGAGGTCGCGCCCCTGCACCTGAGGCAAGCGGGCCACCAAGGAGGCAAATCCCACGGCGCCCACGGAGCACAGCGTGGGCGGCAAATAAATACCAGCAACATCGCGCAACGTACAGCCTGAAAAACGCAGCGCGTAGTAAGAAAAGCTGGGCGCACTTACTAAGAAAAACAACGCAACTCCGAGCGCCACGCCTAGGCCGGCGCCAAACTTGCAGCCGACGCCGATAAACAAGAAGAAAAACGGAATCGACGCCACCGACCACTTCCACTGCGCGCCGAACCTCCCGTTGGCCGTCAGCAAAGCGCCCGCTACACATGGGATTGCATCGAAGGCCAGGCCAATCGTCAAAACACTGAGCATCGCGGCCGCTCCCGCCCATTTTTCATTGAAGAAAACGCGTAACAAAGAGCCCGAAATGGCTGCTTGCAGGAACGACAATGGGATGACCGCAAGCGCTAAGGCTCGCGAAGCACTCAGAGCCGCCGCCCGCTGCCGCTCCGGCTCAGCGCGCAGTTGTGCGAGCGCCGGAAAAAGTACGCTATACATACTGCCCACCAACGTATAAATGGGCGCCGCCGCCAGTTTGAAAGCCATGAAGTAGAGTCCAACCTCAGACTTACGCGCCACCAGTCCGAGCAATAGGTAATCGCCATTCTCGCGAAGGGACGTCACTAACTTCTGGCCAAACACCGTTGACCCATTGCGCAGCAACACGCGCAGAGGCCACCAACGCAGCCGGCGCTTTTGGGGAGGCCGCGCCACATACCAGAGGACAGCCGCGCGTACCGCCGCTCCGAGCGGAGCCGGAATTACAAAGCTATATGCGCCAAAACCGCGCCATGCCAACCAGAGCGTCAACGCCTGAACAACGAGCAGTTCAACGGTGGCGTAAACCGCGAGGAAGCGAAAACGTAAATTCGCCCGCAGGTAGGCACTGGGCACACTGCAAAGCGCGCTGATCGGCAGACTCAAAGCCAGGATTCCAAGCAGGCCTAACAACTGCGAACTTCGATAGAAGCGCGCTACCAGCGGCGCTGCGCCCAGCAAGGCCAGGGCACCTAATACAGAAAAAGCCACGCTCGCCCAAAATGCGGGCGTGACCCAAACCTGAAACTGGCGCGCGCGCGACAACACCACATCTTCCACGCCAAAGCCCACCAGCGTGGCCATCACCGCAGACACCGATACCACCAGTGCGATCTCGCCAAAATCCAACGGCGTCAGCAAGCGGGCCAGCAGAACCTGCGCAGCGAAGCCAATCACGCGCGCGCCGCCGCTTTGCATGAGCAGCCATGCAAACCCGGTTGCCGATTCCTTAGTCAGCGAGCGAATCGTCAATGTTTCAGTACGCTCCGTCCGCCGTGAGAACGGCTTTGATCGTGCAAACCAGCAGGTAAGCGTCAAGCCAGCCCGACCAGTTGCGTACGTAATATTCATCGAAAGAGACGCGCTCTTCGTAAGTAGTGTTATTCCTGCCGGAGACTTGCCAAAGACCAGTGATGCCCGGGCGCACACGCGTGTAAAGCTCATAACCCCGGCCATACTTGCCGATTTCCGATTCCACAATGGGCCGCGGGCCCACCAGGCTCATCTGCCCGCTCATCACGTTCCACAGTTGCGGCAATTCATCCAAACTGAAGCGCCGCAGAAATTTGCCCACCCGCGTGACGCGCGGATCGTTCTTCAATTTGTGATCGCGCCGCCATTCCAGGCGAGCGGCCGGATTGATGGCCAAATAGTCTTCGAGAAGGGAATCGGCATTTACGCCCATGGTGCGGAATTTCCAAGTGGTTATTTTCTCGCCGCCTTTGCCAATGCGCTTCTGCCCGTAAAACACCGGCCCGGGCGACGCAATTTTGATAGCCAGGGCAATGGCCAGCAACACGGGCGAAGCTGCGACTAAAGCCAAACCCGCCAACAGCAAATCCATCGAGCGCTTCACTACAGCCGTGCCGGTGTGAAATAACCGTTGCGGCAATTCAACGCCAATGGCGCCGCCTATATCTAAAGCGGATAACCCAAGACTGCCAAAGCCCGGCAGATCCGGCACAAAAATAATGTGGCTGAACCCTTTGCAGTAATGTTGAATGGCGTGGCGCAGTTCGGAGGCCAGCCGTTCGGGCACAGCCACAATGGCATAGCGAGCGTGACGCGCATGCGGCCCCATGGAATGCGCCCAGGAATCGGCAACGGCGAAGGAAGAATTGAACGACCAAGCCATCATCTGTTCACTGGGCAACATGCCGGTGATGCGCACGCCCTGCATCCCGTCTCGCAACGACTTCATGACTCTTTCCGCCGTGGGACCGTTCCCCAGCACAACAGCGCTTACACCCCACCAGGGCTTGCCAGCCAGCCAGCGCCGTAACAGGTAGCGCGCCAAGAGCACCACGGGGGGCGCCGCCAGCCAGGCCAAGACCAGCATGGAACGCGTGTAGAACTCAACTGTCTTCCAAAGAAAACCAGTTGAGGCCATGCCCAGGAAAACGATGCTGATGACGGTATAGACGCGGCGCATTTCATCGGCGGGATGACGCAATACCCCTGGATAAAGCCCTTGCGCCCAAAACGCAATCAGCACGATCAACAAGCAAGGCAGCAGTTCTAAACCAGCGTTCATGCTATGCAGCGCTGTTCCGATACGGTGGTTCAAGATCGTCAAACCAAAAACTAACGAAAGAGCGACGGCGTCCGTTGCCGCCATGCAAGCCGCCGTGATCCAATCAGACTGCGATGCAAACCTCGACGTGGTTGTTTGGCTCAGATTTAAAGCAAAAGCGGGCTTGGTACTCATTCAGAATTGTTCCTCTGTGTGCAGATGGCTACGCGCTCGTGGCGAGGCCAGCTGCTATCTTTGGCGAAGTAACGCGCAGTTGGGCGCAGTGCTGTTCCCAGAGCGCGGCCACATGATGTCGATACTGGCTTTGAAAGTGTTTCGGGCTAAATTCTTGAGCGTGCGCGTGGATGACAAACGGGTTCAACGGTGAATCCAACGCTTCAAAGCGCCGGATCGCCCTGACAATACTCGCCGCCGATTGTTCGGGGAAATAGATTCCCGTTTCGCCATCGACCACGCTATCGAGCACACCACCCTTTCCGTAGCAAATCACGGGCGTTCCGCAAGCCTGCGCTTCTACCGGGCTGATGCCAAAATCTTCTTCCGCGGCAAACACGAACGCGCGCGCTCTGCTCACCAGTTCCCGCAGTTGTTTGTCAGTCTGATAGCCGAGCATTTGTACGTTGGGGCCCGCCAGCTTTTGGCAACTGCGCATTTCCGGGCCGTCGCCAATCACCAGAAGATGCTTGTCCGGCAGGTTCGCGAAAGCTTGCACAATCAGATCGACGCGCTTATACGGGACCAGCCGCGACGCCGTCACGTAGTAGTTATCTTTCTTGATCACCAAGGGAAATTGGTCGACCTCAACGGGCGGGTGAATCACAGTGGCCGAACGGGCGTAGGCTTTCGCGATGCGACGCGCAATGAAATTCGAATTGGCAACGAAATCGTTTACGCCATTCGCCGTGCGCACGTCCCAAAGGCGCAGATAATGCAGCGCCAGCCGAGCGTAGAGGGAACGCACTCCCGAGTCGAGTCCCGTCTGACGCAGATATTCGTGCTGGCAATCCCACGCGTAACGGATCGGGCTGTGGCAGTAGCAGACATGGAGTTGATCCGGTCCCGTGATGACCCCTTTCGCGACCGCGTGCGAACTGGAAAGGATGAGGTCAAAAGATGAGAGATCAAAACTCTCAATGGCCACCGGGAAAAGGCACAACAGCTTGCGGAATAGCTTGGCGGAAAAAGGAAGGCCTTGCAAAAACGAGGTATGAATCACGCGGCCTTTTAGGAAGCCGCGTTCTGCTGGCGGCAGATGATCGACCAACGTGAAAAGTTCTGCTTGCGGAAACAGCTTGAGAATTTGCGCCAGCAACTTTTCCGAACCCGCATAAGCCGTGAGCCAGTCATGGACCACAGCCACGCGCAATTGGCTAAGACCGGCATTTGCGACGGGAAAAGCTACAGACTTTTCCGTGACCGCTAGTGGTGCGTCCGGGGGTAAAATCGCGCATTTTGTTGATGTTGAAGCGGCTAGCAAAACAGACAGTGCGCGGGAGAAGCAATCGCTCTCAACACGCTTAGTGTTTGTTCAGCAGTACGTTCCCAATTGAAACGAGAGGCTTGTTCGCGGCCGAGAACCGATAATTTCCGCTGCAAATTTTGATCGCCTGCGAGTAACTTTATGCCGCGCGAGAGTTCGCTGGGGTTCGTTGGGTCAAAATAGAGAGCCGCTGCGCCGCAGACTTCCGGCAGGGCCGTGCTGTTGGATGTAAGAACGGGTACGCCGCACGCCATGGCTTCCAGCGGCGGAAGACCAAAACCTTCGGCAAGCGAAGGATAAATAAATCCAAGGCTGCCCGCGTAGAGCCCGGGCAGAAACCGGTCGGCCACGTAACCTGTGAGGATTACGCGCGGCGGCAATTCTCTCAGACCCGCGCTGCAAAAAACACGGTCGTCGCAGGCGCCAGAAATAACGAGCGATAAGTCTTCAGGAAGTTCATGCACCACAGTCTGCCAGGCGGCCAAAAGCGTTTTCAGATTCTTTCGGGGTTCCAGCGAGCCGACCGATAGCAGATAACGCCCAGCCGGCAATTGCAGCGCAGCACGCGCCTCGGGCGCCAACGCTGGCGAAGCGGAGAACCATGCGGCGTCCACACCGTTGTGAACCACTGTGATCTTGGCGTCAGCTACTCCGAACTGCGCCATGAGCCTGCGCTTTGTGAAGTCGGAAACGGCAATGATGTGTTTCGCGCTGTGCGCTAGTTCGCGCAGCGTGAAGCCATACCAGGAGGCGTAGGCGGATTTGTACCATTGCGGCGAATCCACGGGGAACAAGTCATGAAAGGTAACCACTTGGCGCGCGCTGCTCACCGGCCCGGATGCGCACGGGCTCCATAAGACGCCGCCGCGGCATTGTCGCGGCAAAACAGTCTGTTCCCATAGATGGCCCTGCCAGCCCGCGAGCTTCCGTTTCGGCTGACATACTTCCACATCACCCGTTAAGCGGCGGGTAATTTCATGCGCCACGCGCTGAACGCCCGTCACCCGGTGCGCTCGGAATCGTCCATTCACATAGATGTTCATTTGGTGCTGCTAGAGGCGTCGCAGCGCGCGAGGCATCCAACCCCCGGGCGCCAGCTCGAACGCGGTTCGGATCACAGGCATGGCCACCGAGCGTGGCAACGCCACCGTGCCTAGCGTCCAGACGATCAACTGCGCCCTTCGGAGAAGGGTGAGTTCTGGAGAAGTCAGGGCTGAGAGTATCATCTGTCCGGCCCGCACCATCATCGTGCCGACCGACTTTTCTTTCACCAGCCGCAACTGCGTTAATTCCAACTTCAGATAGAGCCAGTGGCATGTCACCACGCCTGGATTGGGGCGCAGTTGCAAATCGCACGCAATCTTCTGAATCAGGGCTCGCAGGCGCAGCCCCCGGCCCATCAGCCGCTCAATTTGCGAAATATCGATCGAATCGTCCGCCACCGAACGCGTCATATTCGAATCGTGCACGCGGTAAAAGCCAAGCGGTTCCTGGATGGCGCCAATCTCGCCATAGAATCCAGCAAACGTGGCGGCGTAGCTATCCACGCTTTGCGGCCACTCCGCCACCGGCACCGGCATGATGCGCTCCAACAGCCAGCGTGAATAAAAATTGCCGCTGCCGGGCGTCGTGATGTAGCGCCCCGTGCGTAAGAGTAAATGATCCACACGGCCTTCGTCCAAACGGCAACGCGGCATCAGCAGTCCAGTGCTCTGCCCCTGGCGGTTTACGACACGTAAGGGAAACTGCAGCTTCGCAAAGGCAGGCTGCCATTTGGCCACCACTCGTTCAACCGCATCCGGGCGCAGAAAGTCGTCGGAATCGAGGAATGTGATAATCTCGCCGCTGGCTCGTCGAAATCCCTCATTGCGCCCCGCTGTCTCGCCCTCGTGTTCCTTCAGGATCACGCTGATCCGGCTCTGGTATTTTTCCAGCAGCACCCGCGAGCGATCGGTGCTGCCATCGTCCACAACGATGATTTCGATATCGCGATACGTTTGCGCCAGTGCGCTTTCAATGCACTCTTCCAGAAACTCCGAATAGTTGTAGTTATTGATGATAATCGAAACTTTGCGCTGGTTCATTTCAAAATGCCTCGCTCGGCTTGAAGTACTGCTTTTCCGGCGCATCGGAAAATGCGCCTATCTTTTTGTTGCCGTTGCCGTGCAAATTCGCCACGGTTCCGGAGATTTCACCCTGCCTGTGCATGAAGTAACGAACAGAATGATTCGCCCAAACGCGCACGTTGTCTATCACGAGATTCAACGATTGGGGCCATGTGTTTAGCACGTATTTTTCATCGCCGTTGCTCGCCTGTATTAGAATTTCGCTATCGCGAATAGAAAGGCTCGCCCTGCCAAACGGCTGAAAGAAAACCTGGGCGCTGTCTTGCTCGAAATGGCAGTTCACGGCGTGAATGGTGGATCCATAAAATTGGATGGCGGTCTGGTTGTAGTCGAAACTGGTGCCCTGGATGAACCATTCAAAATTGCCGTGATCTTCAATGCCGCTATGCCGGTTGTTGAAGATATCGGAGTCTGTCAAACTAATTCCTTCGCCGGAATTGCCGAGTCTGCCGGCACGAACAGCGCCACATCGTTCTTAAAAATCAGGCTGCGGATAATTTTGTTGACATAGGCGTTGTTGCCCCACTCGATGCCATGGTTAAACCCGGTCACTCGGACGCCTATCAGATTTACGGCATCGCCAAACGCCTTGCTGGCATTCATCTTGCCGGCCGGATCGCCACCCAGGTAGATGCCGATGCTGGCGTTGCCGGGGCCGGGCCCTTCAATGCCGAGATTTTCGATGCTCGATACCGAGTAATTATCGCCGCCGCCTGAGCTATCGCCCGCCAGGATGCAAGCCTGCGTCGTTGCTTCGCAAGTCAGGACTGAAGCCTTCGAGCCCATGCCGATAAGACTTTGATTGCGGTTCTTGGTAATTGTGCCGTTGATCCGATAGTGGCCGACCGGAATAAACAAGTCGCCGCTCGGATGTTCGGCCAAGCACTTCGCAAAGGCGGCCGTGCTGTCGCGCTTTCCGCTGGGGTCTGCGCCGCATTTAACAACTGACATCTGCAGAAGCGCGGGGAAGAGGAGCAAGCTGCCGAAAAAAAGCATCTTACGAGGCCCTCGCGATCTTGATTTGAGGAAGGTGAATCTGAACAATCTGGGCCGGGTCAAAATTCTGCATACAGGTCATTTCTGGGCAGCCGAACTGGCGATCGCAGGCGGAGCATGGCAACGTGTTGTTCCATACAGTGGCGTCCTTGCTTTCTGGCCGAAAGCGTGGATGATTGTTCATTCCCGCGTACATGGCAATGCATTCTGTTCCTACGGCTGCCGCTACGTGCGCAGCCATCGAATCCACTCCATAGAAGGCTTTCGCATGGCGGACCGCGGCGACTACGCCCTCCCACGAGAGGTGGTCACAGGCATTCACGCAATTCCGGATTCCGGAGGTAGCTGCGGCGGCGTTGGACCACTCGCGCGCCCCTTTGCCTGTAAACAGCACACGCTGACTTTCGGCCAATTGCGAAGCGATCTCTCTCCAGAACGAGACCGGCAGTTCGCGGGCAGGGTTGCCCGCCCCCATGTGAATCACATAATAGGGGGCTTCGTCGATGCTGGATTGTCCCAGCAAGTGACAGACTTCGTTCAAGTCTTCTGGGCGGCTTGGCGCCAGCGAAGAACGTCTCTGCCTCATATGCACTTCGCCGATCCCCAAAAGCCGCAGCAGCTTGGCTTGGCATTCGCTTTGATGGATAAACCGAATGTGTTCGGGATAATCGGCGACGGCAGTGGCCAGGGGAGCAAAGAGAGCGCCGCTAAAGGCAAGTCTAACGGGAATAGCGGCTTGCCAAGCGAGCGGCAAAAAGTCTGCTCGCCAAGGGTGCATTGAGACCGATACATCATAGGAGAGCGCACGAACCTCGCGCAGCGCTTTGCGGCGCATTTTCCAATACTGAAAGCGCTTCTGCAGGGCGCCGCCATTTCCGCGATTCATGCGCCAATGGTCGATGCAATGCGTAAAGCTTACGTCGGGATGATTTCTCACGACAGGATGAGACCAGCTTGCTGTCAGAAATCCAATCTGCGCGTTGGGGTAAGCGCTTTTCAAAATCGGCAGCAGTGAAGTGGCGATGATAACGTCTCCTACATGCGCTCCGTTGATCAGCAGTATGCGCTGCGGGTCGCCCGAGAGCGCGGCCCGTCGCTTGGGCGCGAACATCCGTAAGAGGAAATGCAAAGCTCCTAGAATGAAACGACGCAACTGAGAACAGGTCAACATGAAGCTTGCAACCTCTGGAGCTCCGGGTATCCGGCAAGATGACGCGCTGACTGTGGCTCACGCGCCGTCGCAAATTTGGCGGCAATCGCGAATAGCAGCCAGACAATGGGGTAACTGATTTCGGGCGCTGATACGACGAGATCGAGCAACACCGCGCTCAATCCAAAAAGCACGGCGCCATGGATTTGTATTTTGAGCCGCCGCAAAGTAAAGGCGGGCCATAATAATCGAGCGCAGAAGGCAAAGAACAGAGTGCTGCCGGGTATGCCAACGTTGCCCAAAATGGTGGGGATGAAACTGCTGGCGCGGCAAACGCCCCACCCCGCCCCAAGCCAATAGGTGTCCGCTGCGGCGTTGAACGCGCGTCGATTCCAGGCTGTCCGGGTCTGATAAGAAAGACTGTTAGTCTTGTCGAGCAGAACAGTGTGGCTCAGTTTCACAAGCGAGTCGCGCATCGCGGGGACGCCGGCAAAAGCAAGCACTAAGAGGACAAACGGAGCCGCGATCAGCACTCTTACGCTGCGGCCGTCGACATTATCGTCGCAGTGGCCCAAATAACGTGCGGCAGACACCATCAACAGGAAGAACAGGCAGATATAGCCGGTCGTGGAAATTGTGATCAGCAAACCCACGACGATGACTAAAACTTGCGTGATGTTTCTGACCGAATCGGCGCGCGACAGGAAACGCCAAAGCGCTAGCGCCAAGCCAACGGTCATATAAAAAGCCGCAGCGGCCGCCTCGGTAAACGTCCCGTTCATTCGCGGGAATCCGTCAATCTCGTACCCTTTGAAGATTGCGTACGTGGGACTGGTGTCGAGAATTTCACGCGGGAACGGTAGGCCTGTTTTTATAGTCAAGAACTGGTAAAGCCCCACCAGCGACGCGAACATAACGCCTCCCACGAACCAATTGATTGATTTGGTTAACTCGGCTGGAGTAGTCCGGTATGCCGCCACCAAGTAGAGCGCAAAAGAGAGAAGAAGGTAAAAGGATTGATTGAGATGCCCTAACTCCCAACGCAGGGGCACACCGTCACCGACCCGCGGATTCGATATCAAAACGCCTTGGAACAGGAAAGGATGGATGAGAGCGCTGACTACCGCATAGGTGACAAAACCAGCCAGCAGGAGTGTCGTAGTGGCGACAGGCGTCCAAGTTCGAGGCATGGCGTCGCGCCTCTGAGCAAACCTGGCAGCCAATGCCAACAGAAGAATGAGATAGGCAGGTTGTACGCCGATGATGAGGCCACCAAAAGTCAGGTTCAAGACGGAGGCCGCTTGAAAGACAGACATGAACATCGCCACCGGTAATAGTTGCCCAGCGGAGCGATAGCAGAGGTAGCCCGCCAACAAGAGCAAGGGCAGCGTGGATGGAGTGAAGGCGACGCTCATGCGCTACAACCGCCTCAACAACCGCGACAGACGCGAACTCGGCGCACGGTCAAAGGCATATTCAATGGCCTTTGTGGCTTGGCCCGTGGGCAGGGTCGCCACGGCGAGGGCCCAGAGGACGTGCTGTGCTTTTCTCAGCCGGGTTAGTTCTTGCGACCGCACAACGGAGATCACCATGCTGGACGCCGATTCGATCAAAACCTTGAAGCGCTTAATACCCGCTGGATTCGAGAGCCGGTCTAAAGACATCTTCAATTTCAGATGCATCCAGTGGGAAAACACAGCCCGGTGAGAAATATCCAAGCCCCGATCGTGCGCCAACTTTTCAAGTAAAGACTTTTCTGCCATGGCATGCCGCATCAATCTTTGGATTTGTGAGACGCGAATCGATCCGCCATGGGCCGCCGTGGTCATACCCTTCCCGTGAACGCGGTAAAAGCCCAACGGCTGGGGAAGGGCTACGATTCTGCCGTAGAACGGCGCACAGGTATTGAGGTAACCGTCCCCGGTTTCAAACTCTCGTTCCGGAATGGGAAAGACCTTTTCGAGAAAATCGCGCGCAAAAATGTTGCCGGACGTGGGTGCGGTCACATAGCGCCCGGTCTCGAGAAACTGTTCCATGAGCGAGCCTTCCGAAAGGGACTCGCGAGGCATACGCAGACCTGTCGCCTGATTGTCCTGATCGAGAATCTCAAGCGGAAACTGCACTTTGGCCACGCCCTGATGCCAGGCATTCACAGCGCTTTCAATCGCGTAGGGAAATAGCGCATCGTCTGAATCGAGAAAGACGATCAGTTCGCCGCCCGCTGCCCGGAGCCCTGCGTTCATAGCGGAGGCCTGGCCGCCATTCCCCTTCAGAACCACCAAAGCGCGCCCTTTGAACCGCTCTAGCAATTCTTGTGAGCCGTCGGTGCTGCCATCGTCCACCACGATTACCTCGCAGTTGTGGTAAGTCTGCCCTAGCGCGCTTTCAACCGCTGATTCGACAAATCGCGCGTAGTTGAAGTTGTTGACGATGATGGAAACCTTCATCGCGCACCCGCTGCGGTTCGATAGCGTTGGTATTCGCGATAGTAGTCACTCAGATCTCGGGTCGGATCCCAGCCGTTCAAAATTGCTCCTAATAAGGGAGTTCGGTCTTCCAAAAAGCGTTGCTGCGCGGCGATGAGCATGGCCCGGTCGCTCTGAGCCGCGCGCACAATCAGCACCACGGCATCCGCCAACGAGCCGACGAGCCGCGCATCCGGCATCTGCAGCATCGGCGGCGTATCGATCAACACCAGATCGTAGTGTTTCTGCGCGCCGCGAAATAGCTGGCTCAGATTGGCTGAATACAGCAAATGAGGCGCTGAATCGGTGGCTGATCCCGAGGTAAGAACGTCGAGTCCGGGAATGGCAGTACTTTGGATACAGTCAGGCAAACGGTCGTCGGGAAGTTTCTCCAACAGAACATCCGATAAGCCTCGCGTGTTGTCCAGATCGAACACTTCGTGAATGCGCGGACGGCGCAAGTCTGCGTCCACCACTAAAACTCGTTTGCCGGTTTCAGCTGCGGCGATCGCCAGATTGGTCGTGGCAGTGGTCTTCCCGTCCGCGACACTCGCGCTCGTGAAGACCAGCACCTTCGCGCCGTTGGTTTTACTGAGAAACAGAATGGAGGCCAACGTGGAGCGAAAGGCATCCGCCGTGAGGGTCGTCGTCCTTTGCAGCGGAACGATGTCCGACGAGGGCGAAAGTATATTCCGCCGCCTGTTTCCCTCCATCTTCAGCGCGACATCCGCCGAAGGAATCGTCCCTAAGACGGGCAAATCCGTCCACAGTTTGATGTCCTCCGGTTGTCGAAAGCTACGGTCGGTCTGATCACGCACAATCACGGCAAACACCGTGAACAGTCCGCCGGCCAGAAATCCCAACGCCGCGTTGATTCTGAAATCGGGGGAGATGGGCCTGCTCGGAAGATCCGCCTTATCCACCACTCGCACGTTGCTCACATGCACCGCCGCCGCGATCGTCGCCTGCTTCATCTGCTGCAGCATGTTGTCGTACAACTGGCGGTTACTTTCCACATCGCGCTTCAAAATGTTGTATTGAATGGTCTTTTCGCTTTGCCCAGTCACTTCGCGCACTTGTGTGGTGTAGGCATCGGCCAGCAGGTTTTCTTTGCGCAGCGATTCCTCGTAGTTGCCGGCAATCCGCTTTAAGGTATCGGCGCGGTTGCGCTCAAAGGCTGCTTGCAGTACGCTGAGCTCGGCCTGCGCTTCCGTCACCTTGCTGTATTTGGGCGTGTAGACAGACGCGGTCAGGACGGCAATTTCGCGGCGCAAGTCGTTCATCTTGGAACTGATCTCGCGCAGGCTCGGATCGTCCGTCAACAAATCCGGAAGTGCCTCGGGAGGGCTCGCTTTTACCAGTTCATAACGCGATTGCTTCGCGATCCGGTCGGCGGTGGCGGCTAAGAGAACTTGCTGCATGTCTTGCAGCTTTTCCGTCGCCACGTTTGAGTTGTCGTCTGAAAAGATCAACCCTGATTCGCGCGCATAGGCCTGCAGTTTGTTCTCTGCGGCCAGCAACCGGGTGCGCGCGCCTTCAATCTCGCGCTTTAGCCACTGCCCCGTTCGCTCGGTGCTGCTCCAACGCGCTTCCATGCTCTGCTGAATGAACTCACTCGCCAGCGTATTGGCGAAATCCGTAGCCAAGTGGCGGTCACTCGATTCCACGGTTGCCTCCACAATGTGCGTGTGAAGCGTGACTTGCACCTTGAGACTGTCGGCAGCGGCGTTGACAAGCTGATCGCGAGTCGTGAGCGGAACGGGCGCGGGCAAATGTAGCCAGCGACGCCACCCTGTCGGGGCAATGTCCAGCGTCGAAGCATTCGCGATCCCGTGCGACCCAAGTTTTCGTGCCACTGCGTCGAGGAGGGAACGGCTCTGTAGAAGCTTTGCCTGATTTTCCTCAGCGGACGTATCGGCTGAGTTGCCGCTGGAAACGGGGTTCGTCTCCTTTGCGTTCATGAACTCGTCGTTGAAGCTAAGAACTTCGAGCGAGGTGCGCGCGCGATAAGTCGGCTTGATGGGAATGCCCACCAGGAAGCCAAGAACCAGACCTGCGGCGGCGGCCAGCAGAATCGTTCTTTTGTGCCGGCAAATGATGCGCCAGTATTGGAGGATACTTGCTCCTGATTGGCTTTCCTCATTCCACTCGGAACCGTATCTGGATTGGCCGTAGGGCAGATTTGCGCCCACCGCTAGCGTGGGATTTGGCTTCAACGCCAGCGATTTCGTTTCTCGGGGGTTTAGGGTGAACTGCTCCATAAAGACCTACAGCTTGCCGTAAACCGCTAAACTGGTTGCCACTGTCACAATGGCGTCAATCGTCCGAAAGCCAGCGCTTTTGGCGCCGCTGTTGGGAATAAACAAAATGTCGTTGGGTTGCAGCGGAACGTCGGGCATTTTTCCCGCCATCAGACGCTTGATATCAACGGCCACTTCCGTTCGGTTCGCCATTGATCCGGGAACCAAGCGCAGAATCTTGGCTTTATCCATAGCGGCCGTTCGCAGCACACCGCCGGCCAGAGAGACAATCTGCAAAGCTGATAGAATCCCGTCTTCGCCAATCGTGAAGCCGCCGGGTCTGACAACCGACCCCACCGCATAGACGATGGCAGCCTTAGGAACAAACACCGTGTCGCCCGGCATGATCATGATGTTTTCCGCCGAAGCGTTCATCACGTTCTTGAGTTTCACCGTGGCAATGCTGAACTGCCCGGTGGAACTGGTGGTGGCATTAGCCAGCGGAATCGGGCAAATTTTGAGGTCGCGGGTGATTTCGGCTGTTGTACCAGCATCAGTCCGAAGCCCGCCGGCAAGGGAGAGAACTTCGAAAAGTGTCTTATGACCTTGCAGTTGCTTGATGCCCGGTTGCGTAACCGCGCCCAGAACACTCACTGGCTGGCTCGCGTATTCGCTCACGTTCAAAACAACGTCCGGTGCCTGCAGAACCGAACTCAAGTGCGCTTTCACCTCATCCTGCACCGCTTCAATGGAGCGCCCGCCCGCATGCACGGTCCCGGCCACGGGCAGACTGAGGTTGCCGCTGCCGTCTATCCGGAAAGTTTTCCCGGTGAACTCGGCGGCAAGTGCCGGAACTACGAGAGAAACTTGATCACCGGGCCCCAATACGTACTGCTGACCCGAAGCCAGCCACGCGAATGCCGCCAAACAACACAGAAATTTCATAAGCAAGATTCGCCGAAGCAACATCTAGCTAGTTCCGGTTGGAGGGCAGAGTTCTTACACTCCCCGGCAAGATCTGAGGATCAGGTTAAGTTTGGGTTTCGAATTGAAACGCTAGCGGCGTTCACGGGCGGCTTGCAGGTCGGACAAATCCCGCATCAGCGCATCGCGGCCGCTGCCCGGCAGGGTGTTGTGGTCTAAAATCGATTTCAAAGCGCCGAGGGACTGCTTGTAAGCACTACTATCGAATTTACCTTTGACGAGCTTGCGGTCGAGTTTTGAAAGGTCGTCTTGCGCATGTTGAACACGAGCGCGCTGCTTATCGCCGTGTTCCAGTCCAGACGCGGCCTTTAGATCACTCTGGGTACGATCCACAACGTCACGCATTTCCGCAAAATCGCGCGAATGGTCGCTTCCAAAGGAGAGGGCCGTAACGCAGAGAAGAAGAATGACTGCTTTCATACTTCAGCCTCTATTCTCGCATTTTTAGGGACGTGAAAGCGCTAGACAGCCATATAAAATGCTGTCGTCCTGAAGTTGGGCCGATACTACATCCCGCCGGGCTCTTGACCAAGCCGTCATTTGGCGGTTGAGTTCTTCCCGCAGGGGAACGAAGAGAGCATCGCCCGCCTTGCTCATACCGCCGCCGATCACCATCCGCGCCGGGTTTAGAAGCATGAGAGCGGCTTTCAAGCCGCGAGCCAGATTTACAACGTATTTACGAACAAACTCCGGATCTGCGAGCAACAGGTGCGCCGGCTTGCCGTAATCCCGTTCGAGCCAGAGCCCGCAACACATGCGCTCGAAGCAACCATTAGAGCCGCACAGGCAAGCTGGACCGTCAGGCAGTATGTTCATATGACCGATTTCGCCAGCGTATGAATCAGCGCCGCGATAAATCTTGCCGTCAATAACGATACCGCCGCCGATGCCGGTAGACAGCGTCATATAGAACAGTGGATCGCAGCCACGTCCTGCGCCATAGCAGGCTTCGCCTAGCGCCCCAACGTTAGCATCGTTATCCATAACGACGGGTGCGCCCGTAAGCTTTCTCAAATTCGCGACGAGCGGATACTGCACCCAGCCTTCGACGTGGGTCGAGAGCGTCACCGTCTGCGTGGGGAAATCGACCGGGCCGCCAAAGCCAATGCCGCAGCGGTCGGGCTTAAAACCCCAGCCGGCGAATATCCTCTCTACCTCGCCAAACAATGCTACCGGGCCGCCCGAGCGATCAGTAGACCTGGATTCACGCAGGATCAACTTGTCGTTTTCAAACGCGCCAACACTAAATTTGGTACCGCCTACATCAAGGGCGAAAACACGCACCCTTTCAATTTACGCTAGGCCGGCAGCAATCGCGTAGCGCGTCATCTGCGCCGTGGAATGAATACCCAGGCGATGCATGATGGCGGCACGGTGAAATTCGGCCGTTCGCACAGAGATATTCAGCTGGTGCGCGATTTCCTTGGCGGTGCAGCCGGTAGCGATCAGGCGCAGAACTTCGCGCTGCCGCAACGTCAGCTTGTCATCGGATGCTTCCGGGAAGCGCTTCGACCTCATCATCCGCCAAAGGTTCCCGGTTTAAAACCTTTTCGATGGCCGTGAGGAGGTCCTGCGCCGGCAAGCGTTTCGAGATGAAAGCTTTCGCGCCCACTTTGGCCGCCTGCTCCTTATAGATGGCATCGGAATGCATGGAAAGGAACACGATCGGCAAGTTGGGGTGACGTTCGAGGGTTCGGCGCGCCGTGCTGAAACCGTCGCCGCCCGGCATGCTGATGTCAAGAACCGCAACATCGGGATTAAATTGGTCAACGGCATTGATAAAGGATTCGCAGTTGTCCACGGTCTGCACATTGAAGTGCTCACTCA
The DNA here is from genome assembly GCA_963840845.1 of Bryobacterales bacterium. Taxonomy (GTDB): domain Bacteria; phylum Acidobacteriota; class Terriglobia; order Bryobacterales; family Bryobacteraceae; genus Bog-105. Next base: position 895 of record CAWJBS010000146.1, on the reverse strand, counting down.
TCATTTGGCTCAAAGCGTCAAGGATCAGCGGGTGATCGTCGCCCAACAGAACCTTCGGAAGTGGGATGGAGGCTGTCATTGGTAAAGTCATTCGCGTAAATATACCTCTGTTCACCTGACGTAGATTTGCGAGCAAACGTATCTAAAGATATTGAAGTCTAGGATTTCTACGCAGTTGCCCCGGTTGAATTTCTACGCGGGCATTAGACTAAGACTATGCGCGTTGCGATCATCGGAACCGGCTATGTGGGGTTGACCACAGGCGTTTGCTTGGCGTTCATGGGGCACAAAGTGTCGTGCCTGGACAACGACGAAACGAAAATCAAGGCCCTGCGCGAGGGCAAAATTCCCATTTATGAGCCATACCTGGAAGAAGTCTTCCATGAGGCTTCGGAGCATTTGAGCTTCACGTCAAGCTATGCAGAGGCTATTCCCGAAGCCGAGGTGGTCTTTATTGCCGTCGGCACACCGCCCACGCCGTCTGGCGCGCCCAACCTGGAGTACCTTTCGCAAGCCGCCAAGAGCATTGGCCAATATATAAAACCAGGCTTCGTGGTAGTGGTCAACAAGTCGACCGTACCCATTGGCAGCGGCAACTGGGTGGATTCATTGCTACGCGAGGCGGTTGGCGCCCGCATGGATAAAGCGGATATTCAATTTGCAGTGGCGTCGAATCCGGAGTTTTTGCGCGAAGGCTCGGCACTGCACGACAGCTTGTATCCCGACCGCATTGTCATTGGCGCCGATGAACCCAGGGCTCTCGAGGTACTGTATTCCTTGTACCGGCCGATCCTCGATCAGACCTTCACTGCGCCGAACTACCTGCCCAGGCCAGAGACTGTAGGAGCAGTTCCGTTGCTCTCAACAGACTTGGCTTCTGCGGAATTGATCAAAT
>CAWJBS010000145.1:0-37925 GCA_963840845.1 Bryobacterales bacterium | reverse complement strand
TCACGCCTCGCGAGCGCAGAGTGATCGAGCAGCGTTTCGGCCTGAAGAGCGAGCGCCTGCGTACCCTCGATGAGATCGGCAAGAGCCTCGGTCTCACCCGCGAACGCATCCGCCAGGTCGAGGCCAAGGCGCTCGTGGCCCTGTAAGCTCGCCGCGACTCACCGCGGCGCTTGCGCGAGTTTCTGATCTAGGGGGGCGTTGCCCCGGTCGAGGTCATTGCCCGGCGGCGGACCTCAGCCTTCGGGACCGCGAGCCCGGATAGTGCGTCCCCAGAGGTCGAAGGAGTCACCAAGGCGCATGCCCATCCTCTCGTACAGCGATACCTCCGCGTCCCGTGTGATCGGGGTGCACGAAGCGAATGGCCGCTGCCCTGCGGTCAGCACCGCGGACGCCGGCGCATACGCGGCGTGGGCCGGATCGTAAGAGTGGTGACGACGGCCGTACGAGCGGGTGCTGTGAGAGATATACTCCCGGCGCAAGCATGGTGACGACGGGGTACGATGCGCTGGCTGGCCGGTTCTGATGCTCGAAGCCCGATGAGCGCCGTCACGAGACGGCGAGAGACCGCCGCCGGCGGTCGACGGCGACTCCCGCCCATCGCCCTCGCGTTCCTGTGCGTGCTCGCGTCGGCGGGCGCGCTCGCGCTGCGTGCGCCCGCGCCCGCTCTTGCCGACACCGGCTCCATCAGCGGGACGGTCACCGGCAGCGAGTTCTACTGGTGAATGTGGCGGTGTACAACACCTACAACAGTGCAACCCCCGTCTACTCAGCCTTTCCGGACAACATCACTCACGCCTATACGGTCACGGGTATCACGCCGGGCACCTACAAGGTCGGCTTCTCGATCGGCGACGAGAGCCTCGGCGCCCAGTACTACGACGGCAAAGGCACCTTCGAGGTGCCGACCCGGTGACCGTCACCAGCGGGCAGGACACTGCACTTGGCGCGACGGCGATGCAGACGGCCGGCACGATCAGTGGCAACGTCTATGACTCGTCTTCGCTCGACCCTCTCGGCGGCGTGTCTGTGTACGTCTACAACAGCGCCGGTGAGTACGCCGGCGAGACCAGCACCTCGGCGACCGACGGCAGCTACGCCATTACGGGGCTCGGCGACAGCAGCTACCAGGTCCGCTTCGAGGACTCCGGCTACGACGAGCAGTGGTACGACGGTAAAGATGAGACGACGGCCGATTGGGTCTCGGTCAGCCCCGGCGCCAACACGGAGCCGACCACGCTGGACCTGGTAGCGACGGGCGGGAGTCTGCCGGTCGTCGACACGGTGACGAGCAGCACGCACCCCGACCCCTCGAAGTGGTACTCCAACAGCCACCCATCATTCTCCTGGGTGACGAACGCCTTCAGCCAGACGATCACGGGCTACTCGTGCGTGCTCGACCAGTCGCCGACCACGCTGCCGGCCGCCTCGGCGACGACGACGACCGCGGACTGGGGCTACACAGGCATCGCCGACGGGGTCTGGTACTTCCACGTCCGTGCCGAGACAGGCGCAGGCTGGCCCGGCGCCACGGCGCTGAAGATCCAGATCGACACCCATGCCCCCACCGCCACGGCCAAGGCGCTTAGCGTCAAGGCGGCCAAGGCCAAGAAGGGCAAGACGCTCAAGATCAGGGTCACGATCAGCGACCCCAAGCCGACCTGCGGTGGCGCGGCTCTCGACGCTCACCCTGACCACCAAGAAGGGCGCCAAGCCGGCGAGCCTGGTCAAGACCGCCGAGCCGACCAACAAGGCGCTGGTGGTCTCCTTCAAGCTCGAGAAGACACTCAAGAAGGGCAGCTACTACATCGTCTGCCGGGCGACCGACGCGGACCACAACGCGCAGGCGACGGCGAAGAAGGGCGAAGCTGAAGATCACCTGACGAAGTTGGCGTTGCCCGCGACTGACCCATGAACGCTGAGGAGCTGTCATTCTGCGATGCTCCTTGTACTATGGTGACGAGACATCGAGCCATGTTTGGGGGGGCGTCATGAGACGGATCCGGGCCGCGGTCCTTGCCACTATCGCACTGGCGTGTCTGGTGTTCTCGTGGCTCCAGCCGCCCGTGCCTTCGCACCCGACGGCAACCAGGGCTGGTACTGGCAGATGCCCCAGCCGGGGGGAACTCTCCTCGATGTCACCTTCGCCGACGCAACCAACGTGTGGGCCGTTGGCGTGGGCGGCGCCATCCTGCACAGCACCGATGCCGGAGCGACGTGGTCCGCACAGCAGTCCGGCACTTTCGCTGAGCTCGACTCCGTCAGCTTCGTCGATGCGCAACACGGCTGGGTCTGCGGTAACTCCGATCTGTTGGAACCCGGGGTCGGCACGTTGCTTGCCACGACCGACGTGGGTGCGCTCTGGACCGATCGCACACCGAGCGGTCTGGGTACGGCGCTGACCAACGTGAGCTTCGTCGACGCGCAGCACGGCTGGGTCGGAACCTCGAGCGGCCACGTGCTTCGTACGACCGACGGGGGCACCTCGTGGACGAGCGCTCGTGTCGGGAACTCCAGACGCTTCCTCAGAGTCGACTTCGTCGACGCCGCCCACGGCTGGGCGTTCAACGGCGACACCGGCGCCCTGTGGCGCACCACCGACGGCGGCACTGTCTGGGGCAGGGTACACCGCTTCTATCGCAGAGACGACCAGATAGTGGGCGTCGACCTCGTCGACCGAAGTCACGGGTGGGCGTACTCCGTGACCTATGGTGAGACCCTCACCACCTCGACGATCCTGGTCACAAGGGATGCCGGCAAGACCTGCCGACCCGTGCGCTCGTTCGCTGCCTGCGCGATCGAGGATCTCGAGGGCGCGAGCCGCTCCGACGTAGCCTTTATCAACCAGCGCCAGAGCGACAACGTCCCCGACAACTTCGGCGGGCTTGCGGCCCTCAGCTCCTCGAGCGACGCTGGAGCCCATTGGACGACACGTACCATCGGGCTCTCCGTCCGGCCCTGGTCGATCGCCGGTAACGGCGGCGACTCTCTGTGTGCCGTTGGCGACGGGATCGTGACCTCGTCCGACGAAGGCGCCACGTGGCGCGGGGCAAGCTCCGGCCAGTTCTACTCCCTCGACGATGGCATAGCCGTTGTCTCAAACACCGACCTGTGGGCTGTCGATGACTTCGGCGCCTTGCTGCACAGCTCAGACGGGACGAGCTGGACCGAACAGGCAACCCCTGTGCGCTACGCTCAGGAACTGCGTGCCGTGAGCTTCCCCGACACAAGCAACGGCTGGGTCGTGGGAGAGACCGATTCCTTTCCGCACAGGGGCGTGATCCTGCACACCACCGACGGCGGCGCGAGCTGGAGTCCGCAAGCTTCCAGCCTCGACGGCGAGCTCGTCGGCTGCGACTTCGTCGATGCCGCGAACGGCTGGGCTATCAGCGACGACCCTGGCGAGGAGACCGGCGCCATGACGGCGATCGAACACACCACCGATGGCGGCCAGAGCTGGCTTGCGCAGCACCTGCCCAACCAGAGCGGTGGCGGTCTCGACGCGCTCAGCTTCATCAGCGACAGCACCGGCTGGTGGAGGCCAGCGGTCTGAAACGCGAATCGCCGTGTACAAGACGACCGACGGTGGCCAGAGCTGGGCGCAGGAGAACCTCCCCAGCAAGATAGACAACCTGTGGGGACTTCAGTTCCTCGACGCCGAGCACGGCTGGGCGCTGGGCATGAGCTACTCGCAGAGCGGCACACCGACAAGCTGGCTCATGCAGACCACCGACGGTGGCTGAAGCTGGACCCGGGTCACCCTGCCGAGCGCGGCATATTACTTGACCAGCGTCCACTTCGTCGACGCGCAGCACGGCTGGGTGGGCGGCGACGCCGTGTGGGAGACGACCGACGGTGGGGCGACGTGGACCAAGGTAGCCTACGGCGGCTTCCGTGCTGATCGCGGCCACCGACACGAGCCACGTCTGGGCCTTTGGCGACGGCATAGTCTCGACGGTCGATGCCGGCGACATCGACGCTGCCCCGCCGCACACCCTGGACAACGCCGACTGGCGCTGGCATCGCAGGCCTGTCACGATCATGCTCACCGCGAACGATACGGGTGGTTCGGGCCTGGCCGGGACGCAGTTCAGCTCAGACTGGGCGGCACGACCTGGCAGAGCGGCACGAGCATCGACGTGCCGGCTCCGGCCGACCACGCCAACGACGGCCTGCACAGCTTCCTGTACCGCTCCTTCGACAACGCCGGCAACGTCGAGGCCACCGAGATTCTGCGGGGTCGGTATCGACACCCTGGGACCGACCTGCGGCTCGCCGAGGAGGCCGTCGCCGATGTCGGCAAGCCGGTCGTCATCCGCTTCAAGGCCAGCGACGCGACCAGCGGTGTGGCGCGGGCGACGATCACCATCGCCACGCGCGGCGGCCGGACCATCAAGCGGCTGGTCAGCCACTCCGGCAACTGGAGCGGCTCGCCTGTGCCGTACTACTGGCTACGTTTCACCTGCACGCTTGCGCCGGGCTCGTACCGGATCGTGGTGCGGGCCACAGATTGGGCCGGCAATCGCCAGGTCACGGTCGGTCGCAACTGGCTGCGCGTGGTGCTCACGGGAGCACCGGCGGCCACAGCAGCCCCGGCTGGCCGCCGGGACTGCCCGACACCACGCAGCCGACGAGCTCACCGGGTCCCGGGGGCCCCGTGGACGGACTCCTTGGAACATCGGCGGCGAGCTCGCTGCGGCACTACTCGTGGAAGGCCGGATAGCACCTACCCGCGCGTATGTGGTCTCGCGGCGTGGCCTTCCGCGGCCACGCGGGGTCTCTCAGTGCGCCTCGTAGGCCGGCGTGCCGCCGTGGCTGCTGGTGGCCCAGCCGTCGGCCCAACTCTCAGTGATGTTGATGCCCCCGCTCACGGTGGTGAACATGCCATTGGCCGTGTTGTTGGCACCGCCGCTCACGCAGGATGCCGGGCTGCTCACCGAGTTGCCGACGCCGGCGGCGAAGCGTGCTGCCACGGTGGGCGACGGGGGCAAACGTGACCATGCGACGCAATCGCTGACATCATACGCAGAGGAGCGTATGGTTTGATGGACGCCCCGCAAGGGCTCTCGGAGCCCCACGCAGGGCGACACCGCATCGCCGATGCGGCGACGCGCGGCGAGGAGGGGAGCCGCAGTGAGACGCTGGCTTATCACATGCACCATAGCGGCTTTGATCGCCGCGAGCCTCATTCTCGCCCGGCGCGGCGCTCGCCCGCGCTGCCGCGCCGTCGGCGGCCAAGATGCGAGACATGGCGACGATCGGCCGGGGGCGCAGATCGCGGCCGGATGGTGCAGCGGCTACGCGATCCGGCCGAACGGTTCGCTGTGGTCCTGGGGCCTGAACACATCGGGCCAGCTGGGCTCGGCGACACGAAGAGTCGGCGTTTGCCGACACACCTCGGCCGCAGCGTCGGCTGGACGACGATCGCTGCCAGCGATCAGCACTGTCTGGCAGTCAAGCTCGACGGTTCACTGTGGGCCTGGGGGATGTGGAGGTCTTTTAATGAAATCGGACCTTTTCTATCAAGTTTGTAGGCTCATAATAGCTAATTTTTCGAGTACATTGCGGATTACGAAAGGGATTTAATGCGGGTTTAATTCCGCGTTAATGGAGCGCGCAAACGGAGATCGTTCCACACCAATCGAAGCCATGTCTATACTCATTCGCAAACATGGCCCTTGTCCCCGCCACTCACAGCCGGATGATCGGTCACCGCGACCGTTTGCTCACTGCGGACACTTAGTCGCATTGGCGGACGCGGTCCGTGCCGCACTCAGCGGCTGGCTATAATTTAGGCACCACCAAAATCGAATCGGAGAAAGACTAAGTAAGATTATGCCGCCAGCAGCACGATTAACAGACCCGCACGGCTGCCCCGCCGGAGGTGGGCCGATCATTGGACCTCTGTGCGCCCACAGTCTTAATCGGCGGCCTGCCGGCTGCCAGAATCGGAGACTTGGTGCAAGATCCGGTCTCCCCTGACGCCATCGTTCAAAGCTCGCATTCGGTCAAGATCGGAGGCAGCTTCGCTGCGCGCCTCGGAGACGGTACCGCCGCCGGCGGCGAGGATTTCCCCGGTTGCTTTACGGTGTGGATTGGCGACAAAGTCGGCTCGGGCCCAACGTTCTGCTTGGAGTGCGCGGCGAAGGCCGCGGCGGCGTTCGTCAGCGGACTCTAACCATCTTCCGCATGCCTCTCGACCTTTTGCAAACCATCAAGCGTCGAAAACCGGAATATGTCCTCATCGACGCGGCGCAAGATCAGCGGATTCTCCCTTTTCTTGCGCAGAACAAGACTCACTGGCGCAGCCTGTACGAAGGCGACACCGCTTACAAGCTTGCCTCACACGCTCCCTATCTGGCGGTCGTGCCCGATACCGGCGAATGGATTTCCGAACTCCTCCAAAACGGTTGGGGTCGGAGTTGGCTTGTTTTTCTTTCCTCGGAACTGGACGTCGAGGCGATCCACACCTTCGCCGTTTTCTTTACGTGCAAAACGCTCGAGGGTGAGCAACTCTATTTTCGCTTCTATGATCCCAGAATCTTGCGCGCGTTCTTGCCGGCCTGCACACCGGCCGAACTTGTCAAGTTCTTCGGCCCAATCAATCAGTTCATTCTAGAAGGTGATCTGTCCACCGATCTTTGCGTTTTGTCGCTCGAACAACAACGCCTTCATAGCAGCACGGCCGCAGTCAGTTTGCTATGCCCGGCCGGCGCCGGTTGAAGAGAGCCATCTGCATTCCATTCGTCTCAACGCGTCTCCAGGGGCTTCACAATTCGCCAATCCGGACCTGCGCTGTCTGGCTCCGCCTTCCTCAATTCCTTCCGGGTACAAATCAATTACCATCTTTCGCCATTTAAAAATGTCGAACGAATTCTGGCCGCCGAAACCGACTTTTGCTTGCCGCGTGTCGTAAATTGTGATAGCGATGTTCGACCGGTAAGTCCCCCGCCCCGTCCAAATTACAAGTGGGAATGCCCTTTACCTCGATTTCTCTTGAATATGGGCCGAAGTAGAGTCTATACGCTCTGACGGCTTCCGGATAGACGCCGGAGATTTCTAAATATTTGTTGCTTGGATCGATTTCATCGCCGCGCTTGCCAATCCTGAATGTCTAGATCGATGCAACCGAAAGGGCTGCGCGCAAGGCAGCGACGCAAGCCGCGCCTCCTCCGTTTTCGCTATCGTCATCTTTTCGGCATAGATCTCAGCCCATGGCTTTTCCATCGGCTGCCAAAAATGATCAAAAGGAAGCATGCTAACACCTCTACGCGCGATTGGACGAATCAATTTGCCGACAAACGGGTCGAAAACGGTCTTCGTATCCGACTTGACAGCATAAAACACTACACCCGCTGCCACCACGGCTCCCAGCAACTCGCCAAGGCCCCCGCCCATCAGCACATTTTTGGCTTCGATTGCCTTACCGGGTCTTTGCCCGCTTCAAATTTCCAGAATCCATCGGGCGCTGCCGTGGGAGTGGGCGCAACCGTAATTTGTCCTTGCGATCCGTGCGGATCCCACACTACCGGTGGCTCGCCGATGGTGGAAGTCACCCCGGGACGCCACAGATTAGTGCCGTAGTCTGTACGGCGAATCGCGGCCGTTACCGGGACGTGCGTCGCCTCGGCCATCTTTTGAGCGAGACTGTTCTTACTCGCCGTATTGTGAGAGTTGCCGGTCCGGCAAGCGTAGGAGGCAATTGATCCTCCCTTGTCAAACCTATCCCGCATTGAACTGGGATACTTTCCCAATGGTGAGCGCCATATCAGGATTTGCTTCGGCATGGCTGCCTAGTCCAAATTCGATCGTACTCTCCGAGCCCGTGAGCATAAAACTCAAGCCTCTTGATCTTCCGTTCACACGAGTCGGTCGCAAAGCTAGGTGCGTTGATCTTCGCGAACATCTCGGAAATGCTGTTTACCTCAAAAAAGCGATGCGGAGAAATGACGCCGGAAAACGCTTGAAAGGCGGCGTTCGTTTGGGCGTAACTGTATCCGCCCGTAAAACAGATCACTGTCGTGTAGTCGGTTCCCGCCCCTTGCTTCGCCGCGTGCAGCCCGTAGCCAAAGAACATCATCTTATTACCGTAAAGCGGGTTCCTGTTCAGATAGGATCTGATAATCGTTTTCCAATTCGTGGTTTCATCGTTGTTCGTGCCGATCACTATCACGAAATCGGTCTTGATACATTTCTTGCAGCTTGTTTTGGCAGATCCAGGCGTATTCCCGCCGGTGCGGTGCTCTGACTCGGCGTGGGCGGACACGGCGGCAAATTACTCTGTTCAGACCCACCCGCCATGTCTAGCGTCCCAACGCCCCGCAGTTCCACCAACGCCGGAGGAACGAAATAACGTCGTTGTGCAGATTCTCGATTCTCTGGTTTGCATTAGCAACACGTCCGTCGTTCAGCGCATCGCCTATCCAAGGTAAGAATGGATCGCGATTAAATCCGGAACCTAGAATAAATGGCCCACGACAGTAAACTGTGTCACTCCCAGAGCCGTTGTAATTCCGTATCGGAACGCCGCCTGCAGGGTCTTCGAGAGCGCGTTCCGCAAAGCCATGTCGCTCGCATATGAGCACTTGGCAGGGAAGACGGCTAGCACGTGACGCCTCAAAACCTGCAGGAAGGCGGACACTTCATCGGTCGATAGCGGTATATTCTTCTCCGCGACGATAGGGCCGGTGGAAAGCGCCGCGTAATCGCTTGCAATGCTCCTCAAGTACGCCCACACCGTTTCGTGTAGCAGATCGCCTCGCTTTACTTCGTCCATCCTTGATTCGTCCCGCAGAATCGGTTCGGTCCAAGGCAAGAGCGTGTCGCTATCAAAATCGCTCCCAAGCAGACACATGAATTCAAGATAAGACCGGACGCAGCATTCTTCCATCAATCTGTATTCATTTGCCTTTTCCCAGCCAAACCGGATCGCATGCCGCATTTGAGCTTTGTCGAGACGTGCGCAATGTTGTGGGAACCATTCCGCCAAATGTTTCTCGGTCCGTTGGAGAAAAGCGTCGCTTGAGGTTTTCGCTAATGCCTTTAGATGAGAATCGGAAATGGTGAGAAGCAAGCAGAGAACTGGCTCTTGTCCAGCGTAATTTGTTAGTCTACAAGCGCAGACATGGCAGAGTCAAGAAAAGGACTTCCTCGTCGTTTCCGGCCGCCAGGCCCAAAACCAGTTGACTTCCCTCCTTTGCCGGTAGTATCGTGGCGATTCGGCTCAAAAAAACTAGCTCAGTAGGCTATAGTCATATGAGAATCGGCGCTGAAGGGCTTGTGACTGCGGATCAATAACCGGATGGAGAAGCTTCAGACAACTCTCGAATCAACCTTGCAAAGCGTCGATCAGGCCGAAGAACTGGTCATGGCCGAAGCCGTCAAAGCGGGCTTTGATGAAGATGGCCAGCACCAAATTGGCATGGCCGTGCGTGAATGCGCCGTTAATGCGGTGGTTCACGGCAATCCTACAACAAAAACAAAAGAGTTCACCTTGACGTGGAACGCACTCCCACCGGAATCACCGTCTTAATTGGCGATGAGGGTGAGGGGTTCGACGTCAATTCCATCGCAGATTCGCTGGCCCCCGAAAATCTTTTGAAACAATCGGGGCGGGGTATTCTGCTCATTCGCGCCTTTATGGATGAGTTCGATATGCATCCCCGGGCCGGCGGCGGCACCGAAGTTCGCCTTGTCAAAAATCTTGCAAGTGAATAAACAAATTTTGAGCCATATGAATAGGAGGCAAAAGTGAGTGTTAAGTTAACGACGCGCCAAGTGGGCGACGTCACCGTGGTGGACGCGGCCGGAAGAATCACTCTCGGCGAAGGAACCAGTGTTTTTCGCGATACAATCCGCGATCTGGTTGCCAAAGGCAACAAGAAGCTGTCGATCAATCTGTCGGAAGTCTCATACATCGATAGCTCGGGCATCGGCGAAATTGGTTTCCGGTTTTACCACCGTCACTAATGGCGGCGGCCAACTGAAACTCGTCGGCTTGTCCAAGCGGGTCAAAGATCTAGCTGCAAATTACCAAGCTTTATACGGTGTTTGAAGCTTTTGACGACGCAGACCGAAGCCGTTCGTAACTCTTAAATAACTTTCGGACCTTTACACAGAAACAAGGTGCCGGAAGGCACGCGTTGGCGTGCCTTTCTCCCAGCTGAGTAAGTAGTACTTTAATAACCAGTATTTGTTCTTGGTTGTAACCTGCGTTTTGTGTATAATACTTTTGGTCGGGAGAAGATCAATCATTTCCGGCTATCAAAGGAAAGCACATAACCACTAACCATGAAACGATCCACATCATTCATCATCAGCATACTTTCTGCTTGCCTACTGGCTTGCATTCCGGCAAGTGCCGAAGAAGTTTCCGGCGTTTGCAATCTTCATACCTCTGATTTACTGGCCTCTTTTGCGTTCTCCTCCACGGGTACCAATCTGACCGCCAACGCGTTGATTCCGGCGGGGATTTTTTCTCAAGTCGGGACAGCAACCGGAACCACCGCTACCCAGAGCGGCGAAACCATTAGCGGCCGATGGACCGTCACCATTACCCAAAATGACACCAGCGGCAAAGTAACCACCAAAACCTATCCAGGCAGCTACACCGTGAACACAGAAACCTGCACGGGCAGCTTCTCGTGGGACATTTTGAGCGGAGCTACCGTTTTCCAGGCAACCTTTGTGAATCACGCAAAGGAATTCAAGAGCGTGTCCACATTGCCCGGCGTATTTATTGCTTACGACGGCAGAAAGCTCTAGAGTTACTGTCTAGTTTCAAGGAAGACGCCCGGCATTCGCCCGGGCGTTTTCTTTTTGGGTCGTCCCGCCGCGGCTGGCAGCGAACGGCGCCGTCGATCCCGTAAGCGCATGAGTTTTTCAAACGAAGTGAGACAACCGCCTGCTTGTCGGCACATTCTTAGCAGTTAATCGGGTTGTCCCTCTTCAAAAAAACCTATGCCTGTATCCGCAACACAACAACAAAGCGCCGCTATCCCTGTTTCCGAACAGCGGCCGGTCGATATATTGCTCGCCGATGAGTTGACTCTCGTCCGTGAGGGCTTGGCTTCCTTATGCAATTCCATTCCCGGGTACCGCGTGGTGTCGCAAGTGGGATCGGCTGGGGCGGCTTTAGCCGAGATTCAGCGTCTTCAGCCTGCTTTAGCGCTGTTAGATTTAGGCCTTTCTGATTTGGCCGCCACCGAAGTCATTCGCCGCGTTCGCGACCAGGGTCTGCGTACACGCTGCGCCGTCTTTTCCGTCAGAAAAGATCGCAAAACCGTATTGGAAGTCTTGCGCACGGGCGCTTGCGGCTTTCTTTTGAAAATGTCGAGCGCCGACCAAATGGCCGAGGCTCTCACACAATTCACGCAAGGTGGCATTTACGTCTCACCGCAAATCGAAGTGATGTCGCTCTTTGGCGAAGGCGTCGGACGAACGCATAGCGAAGATCCACTCGAATCGCTCAGCAGCCGCGAATTTCAGGTCTTTTCTCTCCTAGTCGAAGGCATTCGCGCCAAAGAAATCGCCGCCCGCCTTTCGCTCAGCCCCAAGACCGTCGATACCTATCGCTCAAGTCTCATGCGCAAACTCGATATCCACGATGTGGCTGGCCTCGTCAAATTTGCCATCCGCCGCGACTTAGCCGATCTGCGCATGTAGCGCCTTCGGCCCTCGGCGGACCTTGGGTCCGCCTCCTCCACTTTTATTCCCCTTCTGTGGCCGGCGAAACTCGCTGGCTCAGTGGTTTTGCTCACTCCCCTCCTTACCTTCACTTTTTCCAGTTCAAATCTAGCAAATTTTTTATTTCCCTTATTTTCAACACCTTACCCTCCCGCAATCCGTTCGCCGGAAAGCCCCGCATAAGATCCTGAACCTGGATTCAGAATCCTATGCAATCACCCATTGACGACCAACCGAACGTGAACCGCGAACCGGATGTCACGCCTGCCATGGCGCTCCCCGGCCTCCGCTCTCACTTGTCTCAACAACCTCAAACACGGCGGCACCGCCCGCTCCCTGTTCCTCCCCGGCGAAGATCCCCAGGAATTTTTCAAGCTCCTCGCCGAATCGTTCGAAACGTATACACCCGGCCACACCGACGATGCCGCCGTGGTGACCGACGCCGTCGTCGCTCGCTGGTTCCTCTGGCGGCGTCAGCGCATCTCCTTTCAACGCGAATTCCAGGGCTGCGCCGAAACCAACACCGGCGACACACACTCGAATTACAGCCTCAAGGATATGGTCAACATTGACCGCTATCGCACCACCGCCGAGCGCAGTTTCGCTCGCGCTCTCACCAATCTGCGCAATATCAAAAAGGATCAATTCTCGCAGGAAAAATGGCGCGCGCAGTTCGAACAGCAAAAGGCCCGCTTTGATCTAGACGTCATGCGTTTCGAACTCCGCAAAGAGCAGGATGCGCGCGTCGCCGAAAAGGTAGCCGCCCAAGCCGCGCGCGATACCTGGCTCGCCAAATCCGGTCTCGCGGGCCTCCATAACATCGACCGCGAGAAAGCCGGCAAGCCTCCGGAGTGTTATCCCGTCTCTGACGAAACCGGCGAAACCATCCTTCGCCAAAAGGCCTATGTTCTCGGCAATGCCAAGTGGAACACCATTACCTTGGAGTACAAGCCAGCCAACGACGAACTTCTCGAGGTCATCGCTCACAATCGGAACCTCCTGCGCCCTCCCACCAAGGTCGTGCGCGAGTTCTACTTCTACGAAGGTTTCGTACCCCCTGAGTTTGAATGGATGCTCGATGGCATTGATCGCAAAGCGGCCGCCATTTCCGCCGCTATCTGTCTCCCCGGCGTGCTCTGTCCCCTCTCGATTCCCATGTTTGAAAAGTTCGCCGCTTTCGAGGCGCCCTTCGTAGCCGATACCGAAGAGAGGTTGCGCCGCAGCAAGGAACCGCCATCGTAATCACCTCTCGTTGGCCCGTACATCTTGCAGTCTTACTCGATGCCCCAGCCCTTCCTCCGTCTCCTCATCCCCCATCACCCCGTTTTCTTCCCAAACGTTCCCGGTTCTTCCGCCGTCAGTTCTCCCATCTTCGCCAAACCTTCTCTTCCGTCTCGCAAAATCACCCTGATCCCTATAAGTAGGGCAGGCTGGCAGCCTGCGGCGGGTTGGCAACCCGCCGATTTTCATGCCTTCCACAGCCTGCAGTCTCCCCCCCTTCCAGCCGATATGTAGGTTGAGAGGTTTAAATAGCTTTTATCTAGAGTCGTGCCTTGCTGATCAACTTCCTACTTTTTGTAACCACGCTGTTCCTGTTCTGTGGCTTGGCACTCGACGTGGGCATCGTGCAACTCAGAAAGCTCCAACTTCAACACGCTGCCGACGCCGCAGCTCTGGGCGCGCTAGTGGAGAGGTCCCGTGGGCAGTCAGACTGGGTAACGGCAGGGAAAGCGGATGCCAGTCTCAACGGTTTTACCGATGGTTCGGCTGGCACCACCATCTCCATCGTAAGTCCGCCCACCAGTGGTACATATTCCGGCGATACTAGCGCCATTCAGGCCACAGCCACGCAGAGTATGCACACCGGCTTTCTGGGATTGATTGGAACTGGTCTGGCAACGCCCGGGGCCTTGGCGGTAGCGAAGGCATCCGCCAATCCCGATTGTGTCTACATTCTGGGAGCCGGCTCGCTCGTGCATCCGCTCATGATCCAGAATTTCAGTGGCTTTTATTCGGCATGCAATATCTACATCGATTTAACCACCAATACGTTAGAGAACGATTTGGGCAGCACCCTGAGTGTGACCGGCGGAAAATCGATCAAGATCCAAGGGAGTTCCTCTACGGCGTGGCTTTGGGGCAGCACTTCGCCAGTCCATTCAACTCGCCAAACGAAGCCGACCCTTTAGCGAGCGTTACGGCGCCGACCTTTTCGTCCTGTACCTATACAAGACACCTATCTTTTGCTCACCAGACGACGCTGAATCCTGGCACGTATTGCAACTTGACGATCAATGCCTCCAACGTGACTTTCAACCCAGGGCTCTATATTCTCGTGGGTGGATCGACTTGGTCGGTAGGTTCAACAGTCAATGGAACAGGGGTGACGCTTTACTTAACAAAGGGAACTGGCCTCTGGAACTTCTACGGCAATTTCAACATTGATAACAGTACGGTTACGCTTTCTGCCCCCACCAGCACCTCGTCAGGCGAATCACCGGCGTGGTGGTGTTCGCGGACAGGAATTGGACAGACTCTGGCGGCCAGAATCTTTTCCTGAGTGCCTCGTACGTGACCACCGACGGTATTTGGTACGCGCCCAATGTCGGCATCGGAATTTCGCCTCAACTCTCAGGGGCACGAACTACCTCGGTATAGTGACGGACAACATGTACCTGTCATCGGCAACGATAACTGTTCCGAGCCCCAATTATTCCTCGCTCGCTGGCGGCTCGCCGTTTACGGGTGGCGGAAGCAGCGGTTTGGTGCAATGAGCCTTACTGGGCGCTTTTCGTGCTACCCTTATAAAGGCGATTCACTCAACGCGGATTGTCAGGGTTTTGTTGCCTATCCGCTCATGATGATCCTCGGCTTTCCCGATTCACGAAGAAAGGTTGTTGGTCCGTTCCTTGACCCGTCACGAACTTAAAGAGCAGTTGCAGCACGATCAGTTTACCGATGCTGTTTCCGGCGCCGTTAGCTACGCCGAATCGCACCGTCAAAATCTCATTCGCTATGGGATCGGTGCCGTTTTAGTGGCGATCTTAGCCGGTGGCACTTGGTGGTATCTGTCCAGCCGAGCAACGTCGCCAGGAACTCGATTCTTCCATGAGCATTTTGGACGCTCAGGTGGGACCAGCGAGCGCGGATAGTTCCGTGAAGACCTACCCTACGGAAGAAGCCAAGAAAGATGCCTGGATGAAATCCCTTTCCGCGTTCATCGCGAAATACGGGGGTACCTTGAGGGGTTATTGTCAGTACTATCGTGGAACCGAGCGCGCGCAGAAAGACGATGCGGCAGGAGCGGAGAGCGATCTGAAAGTTTGTAGCCGATTCCAGCAGTGAGATTGCTCCCTCTGGCGAAAATCGCCCTCGGTGAATCTCTACATGGGCGAGAAGAAAAATGATCGAAGCTCAAACTTTGCTGCAGGGCTCTTGACCAAAGATCCGAGCCCCTTGATTTCTAAAGCCCAGGCGCAAATTTTGGAAGCGCAACTGAAACAGAAGACCAATCCGCAGGCAGCGAGAGATGTTTTGAAATCGATTGACCCGGTGATAAGAAGCGCGATGCAGTGTCGCGCGCGGCGGAAGCTGTCACCTCCGAATTGGCGAAGTGACAAGACTAACTGCCTAAATCAGACATGTTGCTGCCGCAGTCTCTCCGTTTAGGTGGCAGTGCCACCGATCGTCTGCGCGGCCGCAAATTTCCAGAACCGGCGCATGCGTACCGTAATGACTTTCAGCGTGATCGCGATCGGGTGATCCACTCGCGCGCGTTCCGCCGCATGGAAGGCAAGACGCAAGTTTTCGCTGCCGGTTTGTGCGACCATTTCCGAAACCGCCTCACGCATTCCATCGAAGTTTCGCAAGTAGCGCGAACGGTGGCCGTGGCTCTTGGGTTGAATGAAGAGTTCACGGAAACGCTGGCGTTGGCGCACGATTTGGGGGATCCGCCGTTCGGGCATTCCGGTGAGCGCGAACTAAACCGGCAGATGGCGCACTTCGGGAAGAGCTTTGAGCATATCTTCATTCTTTTGCGCATCGTGGATGTGTTGGAAGAGCGCTATGCGCGCTTTGACGGACTGAATCTCACGTTTGAAGTGCGCGAAGGCATCCTGAAACACTCGCGCGAGATTTCCCACCAGATGCGGGGCCGGAGTTGCAGGAGTTCTGCCCGGGTTAAGGCCTCCCCTGGAGGCGCAACTACTTGACCTGGCGGACGAAATTGCTTACAACACCGCCGATTTGGACGATGCTTTTTCGGCCGGGCCTGTTTCCCATTGATACTCTGCGCGACGAACTTGCACTCTTCGCCGAAATCGGCGAACAAGTCGACACACAGTTCCCCGGCGCCAACGAGCGAGTCCGCTTTTGGGAAGTGCTGCGGCGGATCATGAGCTTTCTGATCGGCGGCCTCATTGAAGGGACGCAGACCGCTGTGGCCCAGGCCGGTGTTGAAACCGTGGAGCAGATCCGCTAATTTGACCGCCGGCTTGCTGCGCTGACAGCACCTGCTCAGGCTGTCAACGCTCAGTTGCGCGCTTTCTTGGTGGAAGATGCTTTACGGCCATGCCGCTCTCGTACGTGATCGCGAGTCCGCGATTACCGAACTGGGCCGCTTTTTAGTTCCTTCTGGCGCATCGCTGAGAAGGTTTCGGCTGGCTATCGAGAGAGGCTGAAGGAATGCCCAGTGGAGCGGATGGTTTAAGATTAATTGTCCGGCATGACGGACGCGTATTTCCTCAAGATTCACCGTGAATTGCTAGGGCCGACCGCTTAGTTCAATAGTTGCGGATTTATTTTGTTCTTTGTAATGAGTCGTTTGGGGCGATTTTGACCGCTTTGGTGCTTGACGTCGTTTTAGCTTGAACCTATAGACGTGATCTATGGAAAACAAACTAACTACGCCAGACAACTGCGAGAAATTTGCATCAATCAGCACTACTAAACTGAACATTAACCTTTGCTCCCGATAAGCCTTATAGGGAGCCCACCACCTTGGAGGTCCAAAGAAATATGCCCGCACCGGGCCCAGCGCCAATTGCAGCCGTTTTGCTGCCTGGCGAACACACATGACATCCGCATTGATGTTCGCGAGCTTCTTGAAAACGGCGACCGATGGCTGGCCACTCCCAATATGAAATTTTGGGGCCGTCGCCCTTCTGATCTCATCGGCACTCCTGACGAGCAGCTTTTGCGCGACACGTTGAGGTCCGCTATTTATTCCGGCATGGCATGAATCTTTCGGCGATCGCCGCACTTCCCCATCGTCCGATTGCGGCCGTTTGGTACCGCGCAATTAAGCCGAAGTATCTTCCTAATGCACTCAACTACGCGCACACGCGCCGCTGGCCGAGCCGCTACTATGAAGGTGCAACAGGACCGAGCCTTTTTGATACGCTCTACCTGGCCGAGACTCCGGTCGCCGCGCAATTCGAGGTTGAGGCCTTGTTCAGTTCCCCCTTTCGCCGCACGGTCGGTTCCCAATCCGGCGGGAGTCTTGGTTGATCTTGAATGCCGAAGTGCAACTCACAAAGGTGGCCGATCTTAACCTGCGTTCCGGTTCGCACGTTCCCCTTGCAGACACCACCCAGGAATTGACCGGAGATTGGCAGGAACACCGGCGTCGCAGTGGAAGCATCGCTCCTACCCAGCAACTCGGAGCATCGCTCTATGCGAGCGGTCTGTTCGAAGGCTTTGTCGCCATCTCCGCAAGCTCCCGGGTCAAACGGCCCTCGGCGTTTTTCCCGACCGGATCAAAAACGGCAACTTTGTCCGCTACTCCATACGAGAATTCCGCAGGGCAAGAGCAACGCCTGCAGATCCCGTCTACAGCGCTTTGACAGGAACCGTAAAGACGACCAGATTCACGACGCCACTACGCTGAAACTGTGTCCAAATTCGGTACAGGCCCGGCCGCGGAAAGATGAATTGAACTGGATCTCGCCGCCTTTTACCAGGAAGGGATGGACATGCAACAGATCGATGAGGTCGCTGCTGGCCGCCAACATGTGACCCCAAGCGCCTAGATAGAGCTGTAAATCTTCAGCGGGGTGGAGTGAGAAGTCAGCCTGCTCTCAAACCCAGCCAATAATTCGGCAGGATCGGTGTGGAGTGTCGCTGGTCAGGTTTGACGCTTTGCACGGGCGCCGGGAAGCAGCGAGCTTCTTTCCGGAGCGCGTCCCGACACAAACAATGTGCTGACTGCCAATTGCGGCACTGACCCGGCGGGATAGAAATCGGCGAGCAACCGGTACATGCCTCCGTAAGGCAAGGTCAGCTCCAATGTAAAGCTCCCGTCGCTCTGCGCCACGGGGTGCACATGGGCGAAATATTCCAGATTCTCGCTCACGACAAACAAGTGCATCAGCTTTTCGTGAACGATTTCGAACTTGCTGACAACCTTCCCGGTGTCCGGGTTGAGCGCGCCGAAAGCGTAAGTTGAATGGGTTGGCCCGGAACCGCCAAGTCCGGCTTGCGAACCACTTCCAGCGGATATTCGACCCGCTCGGAATTTTGAGAACCAGCTTCATGCCACAACGCGGACAAAGGCCCGGCTTGTCGGAACGGACGTCTGGATCCATGGGACAGATCCAATCTTTATTGCCGGTATCTTGTTGGAAAGCTCGCAAGGTGGCTGTCCCGGCGAGCGAGAGGAGCAAAAGGCGGCGATTGAAGTGAGCCATTTTGTTCTCCAGCAGTGATTATAACGACGATCTTCATTTTGTAATCCGCTAAACTAAAAGATCAGGAGTTTTTAAAGGAATTTCATGGCCGAAGAGAAGAAGACCGTAAACAGCAAGCCGGCGCACGCCAGCTCACCCGCCCTCAAGCAAAAAGAAGGCATCTATCAAGCAGAGTACTTGGGCAGCGGGACTTTCCGCATCTCCAAGCCGAAGCGTAAAGATGGCAAGCGCCGCCAGTCTTCGCTGAAGGGCACCACCCGCGGCTCGCGCAAGTAAAAGACAATCGTTCCTAAATCGTCTGCGTGACCTTGCTCAGCGTTCTGGGCTGGTCGGGATTTAAGCCTTTTGCCGTTGCCAGGCTGGCAGCAAATAACTGCGCCGGAATGATGTACGGTATTGGCGTGAACACCTCCTCCGGCAGATGCGATTTAACAGCCAGTTCAGCGGGAATAGTCAGCGTTACTTTGGCGATGCCTTTAACGCTGGCCGCTTTGTTGCTGCGGTCGGTAATCGCCAATGTTTCGGCCTGAATCCATTGCAGCTTGGTGAGTAGTTCGCGCGTCGCCTTCCAAGTGACGCCGGGCGGACAAAAGACGAAAGCCGGGAACGCGGACTCGAGCATGGCGATAGGGCCGTGCAGCAAATCAGCCGACGAAAAGCGTTCCGCTACCACGTAGCAAGTCTCCATGAGCTTGAGGGCAAACTCAAAGGAGTTGCCATAGTTCAGGCCGCGTCCCACGCAACGGCGTGCTTCATCAAGCAGTAGCGCTGCACCCGCGCGACAATCTCTTTCTCCAGCTGAAGCGCCGCTTCGGCCCAATCGGCTAGCCTTTGCAAGTCAGATCAATTCAAGCGGTGCGCCGAGCGCGTAAGCCAGCAGGTAGAAGCAAAGAAGCTGGCCTGTATAGGTCTTGGTGGCCGCACGCTGCGTTCTTTGCCGGCCCTGACCAGAGAACGCATGCTCGGCCAGTTTCGCTAGCGTGCTCTCCGCCTCGTTCGTGATACCGGCAGTAAAGGCGCCGCTGGCTTTGGCCTTTTCCAGAACGATATTGGTGTCGGTGGATTCGCCCGATTGCGAAATCGCGACAACGGCCGCATCCTTGCAGATTCATCTTGCCGCCGTAGAGAGTGAACACCGACGGCGCGGCCAGCGAGACCGGAATGCCGGTCGAAATCTCTATCAAGTAACGGCCGAACTGGGCCGCGTTATCAGAAGTGCCGCGCGCCGCCAGAATAATCAAGCGAACCGGATGTTGAGCGAAATACTCGCGAAGTTTTACCGCTTTTCGCCATTCGGCCTTGAGCGTTTTTTCGATCGCTGCCGGCTGTTGGCGAATTTCTGACGCCATGGTGGACATGATGTCGAAGATAGCAGTTCGCTCCGAATTAAGAGAAGAACTTTGAATCCGCGCACCGGACCGACGCAAATATTGCGGGCTGATGGTGGCCGACATCGGCAAGCGTGTGACCCGCGGCTTGATGCAGGATCAATGTCTGGCTGGTCGTTTTGTCGCGCATATTTTCGACTCAGTATTTGGTTTAGGCCCGGAATCTCGTTAAACCAGCTAACCCGTTGCGGCTGCGGTTGATGGAATCTGCTGATCCAACCCCGCCAGCACCGCCCATTCGCCTTCCCGCAAGATCACGTTGCCCTTGAATTTTCTTTGATTGACGGAAGGCACGGTGTTCAGAGTACAATCGCGCCCAGGGACTGTAATTCCGCATCCACGTCGATCGCTAATCTACCCTGGCCATTCGACATGCGGCGTCATCTTTAGCGCTAATCCCAGATCTTCCTGCTGAATTTGCGGCACCGGGGTGTAGATGCTGGAGCGCTTCCGCGCGTAAACCGGTGTAGAGGCTTTGGGGAATCGGATACTTGTCGCCAAAGTGGACGGTGACGGGCATACCGTCGTGTTGTGACACCGGTCGAGTCATAGCGCGTGCTTGCCGACTGATTTGGTGTAGGAAGCAAGCAGACGTCGCTTCGCCCACGCCCAAGCCGAACAAGCTGAGGCCGCCGCCAAGGCTAAAGAGCTGGGTAAACGTATCCAAGCCGCTGTAGCAGGAACTTAGAGAGTTGAACTTGCCGAGATTGAAAAATGTCGCGCTGGTGGGCGGCGAGATACCGTATTGATAATTCGTATCGGTATCAATGGTGAGCACCTGCACTTCCAACTCGACCTGCGCTTTGGGAAGAAGCAACGCCTGGAGCAGCGAACGCGCCGCCAGCGCGCGCGAAACGCGATCACGAATGAACACCGTCCGGCTGACCGAATCCCAGCCAAATGCCGCAGGTTCAAACGCCGCGCACGGCGTTGGCCACTTCAATCAAGATCCTTCTCGCTCATCGAATCCGGCAGCGGAACAGTTAGCAGGATCACGGGCTCCAGTTCGTTGCGCTTGGTCTCGGTATCGCGAGCGAAATAGAGGTGTTGGTGGAGATGGGAAAAACAAAAGTGTTGGTGACCAGCGGTCAACGCTTCCATGGCGGTGCGGAAATCGCGCCTGCGTGATCTGCATCTGCAGATTGCTTCTTGGGATCGAGTTGCGGATCCCAGGCCGCGCGCACGCCATACGCTGCGACCACTTGCTGAATCAGCGAAATTTCGTCGCCACGGATATCAAAATCGCGCCGAATGTCTTTCGGCCTGAATGTGGGGAAACGATTCCAGGCTGCGCTGCAGTTCCTCGGTGCCCGGGGGCGGCGGATTGAGCGGCAGCTTCCGCTTCAGTCTCTTCTTTTTCGACTGCGGCGATATCCGCTGCCACCACCGGATCTTCCAATTGCGTCTTCATCAGAAGATTGGCGGCAGGCGCCAGAGCCATCGCGGCTGGCCGCGATAAGACGGATCGGACTGGATCGCGCCGCGCCGCTTCGTTATAAAGCATGTAAGCGCGCACCACTTCGCCGGCATCGCGCGCCATTCGTGCCCGCTCAGCCAGACGTTTGGCGATAGCGGGGCCGCTCGGAGCAGCCGATGCGAGCCAAGCCACGGCCAAGAAAATAGCAAGACGCCGCAGCCACATACTTTTAAGACGCGAGTTCCGCGCCGTTCTGTTGGACATGCGCCTGTTGCATAAGTTTAGCACCGGTTTAGTGGCCGGGAGCGACGTATCCCGGAGGATGCGCCGCGCCTTCCCCAAAGAAATACTCTTCCATCTGTTTCAACAGGAACTCCTGCGCTTCGGCTGTGCCCAGATTCAGACGGTATTCGTTCATGATCATCTTCATCTGTTCCACCCACATGCGCCCAAGCCTGCTTGGAAACATTGTCGTAAATGCGTTGTCCCAGCGGGTGGCCGTCAAACGGCACCTCGCTCAAACCTGGCAAATCCTGTTTTAATTTGACGCAGTGGACAATTCGCTCAGTCTGCGGGGCTGGCCCGGTAGTACTGCCCATCGGCTGATCTCCTTGTTGTCTCTAACTTTGAGGATAGCCCACTTGCGCTACTATTCGGAAGCGCCCCCGCTGGCGGCCGCTTTTCGCGGCATGGTCTCCGCTGAAGAAGGTCCGAAAATCGGGGCGGCTCCTGCGGCGCCGTTCGCCTGCGCTGCTGCACGGCCCGCAAATAGCGCCGCAGTGCGTCGGCTCGCGCGATTTTCCGCAGCCGCGACAGTTTGCACATCCAGCAGCAAATCGAGTTCCCACTGTGTAAAGAGGTTGCGACGGACAGCACCGCCCGCGAGTTCCTGAATCAACTGGGTAAAGGATGTCCACTCTGAAGGGGTTGCGCTCAAGTTGTGAAGTGGATGAGCTCGCGAAAAATCTTAAAAATTCTGTGCAAAGATCGGCCGCTCGACGCGCACACTCATCTCTGAGCTCACTGTGCATACACTCTGGATCTATGCTTTCTGCGCCTTGGCGGTCACGCTGTTGCTGAGCGGGCTGGACGATTTGATTCCGCTGGCGATCTTGCTCTTGCACTACGCCGGCAGTTCCGGCGCCGTCGCCAAGCCAGCGGCGACGAGCATCGATCCTGCCGGAAAGCCAGATCGCCATCTTTGTGCCGTGTTGGAAGGAATCCGGCGTGATCGGCAACATGGTGCGACACAATCTCACCGCCATCCGCTACCGGAACTTCGATATCTTCCTGGGCGCCTATCCGAACGATGAGCCGACAGTCGCCGTGGCGCAGCCAGCTCTCGGAAACATTCGGCAATGTGCATGCGGCCGTTTGTCCGCGATCCGGGCCCAACGTCAAAAGCCGATTGCCTGAACTCGATTTACCGCAGCATGCAGGCGTTCGAAGCGCGAGCAGGACGTGCGATTCAGCACCGTCGTGTTGCATGATGCCGAAGATCTGATTCACCCGGAAGCGCTATCGCTCATCAACCGCGAACGGGCTTCGTACGACATGGTGCAAGTGCCCGTGCTGCCGCTGCCCACGCCGTTTTTGGAACCGACCCACGGCGTCTATTGCGACGAGTTTGCCGAATTCCAACACATCGATATGCACGCGCGGCAGTTCAGCGGATCGTTTGTGCCGTCGAACGGCGTCGGCACCGGTTTCGCGCGCGAGATTTTGGAACGGCTGGCTGCGCGAGCGCGGCCAGGTCTTCGATGCCGAAAGCTTGACGGAAGACTACGAAATCGGCGTCTATATCCACGACAAAGGCTACCGCCAGTTGTTTGCGCCGATCATGCAAGGGCGAAAACGGCTTTGTGGCGACGCGCGAGTATTTTCCGCGCACCACCAAGACGGCCATCCGGCAGCGCACGCGCTGGGTCACCGGCATCGCGCTTGCAGTGTTGGGAGCGGCGCGGCTGGGCAGGCTCGTTGGCGCACGCGCTACTGGTTCTGGCGCGACCGCAAAGGACTGGTGGCGAATCCGCTGAGCCTGCTGACGAACTTTCTTTTTCTGGCGGGCCTGGTTGACTTGGCGCTGAGCGGCTTGCAGCACCGGCCGTGGATGTTTGCGGTTGATAATGCCGCGGTGTCGGCGTTCTGTGCGGGCTCACGACGGGGCTGCAATGCTTCGCGATTGGGTTTGCGGATGCTCTGCGTGGGGCGCATCTTCGGAGCGGCGTTTCGCGATGGGCGTGCCGCTGCGCTCGTTTCTGGCGAATCTGATCAACTGTTTCGCTTCGATTCGCGCCACGTGGCGCTACTTGCTAGCGAAGCGCGACAAACGCAAGCTGGTGTGGCAGAAGACGGAACACGCCTATCCGGCGCATGCAGCACTGGCGCAACAACGGCGCGATTTTGAAGAAATCCTGGTGGACTCGCGGCTTTATTTCGAAAGAGGAGTCTGGCAGCCGCCAGTACAGCGCATGCCTTCGGATGCCAATTTAGGCCAGTATCTCTTTGTTCGCGGGCTGCTCGTCGGACGAGGATCTTTGCCGGGCACTGCAGTCTCTTCACCGGAGCGCCGATTGGGCGATTCGATCCCGGAGCGGTGAAGAAAGGCGTCCGGTGGAGTTTGCCGGCGCACATCATGCGCCAGTTTGAGATTGTGCCGGTAGCGATTGCGGGATGGCCGGCTTGTTGATCGCGGGGCGGCAAGTGCCGTCGGCCGAACAACTGGAGACGATCAAGAGCTTCACTTCGCTGGTGGTCGAATTCCAGCTGACCACACAACAGAACTTTCAACAGCTACAGGGCTTACTTTGATTTGGGCGGGTCAGGATTGAAAAACTCGACCGGCGAAAGTTCAACGATGCGCCAATCGTACTTTTTCATGGACAATTTGACGGTCAGATCCTGCTCGCGGCTTACGGTAAGGCCGGTGACTAAATCGCTTAGGGTCATGGTCCAGTGAATGATGAGCGTGGCTTCGTGGTTCTCAATTTGCTCATCATTGATGTCCATCTCATTCATGATGGTATGAGCATCGGTGAGGCCGGTGAAATAAGTGAGTAACAGCGAGTAGTCTTTGCAGGATTTGTCGAAGGGGTCCATGGCCTCGAGCGGATGGCCGGCGCTTAAGGCTGACGCGACGTGGGCCACCTGCTCGCGGATGGCGCGTTCCTGTTGAGCGGGGAGCAAGGCCGCGCCAAAAAGCAAGAGCAGCGCGAGCCGCGCGCTACGTGCGGTAACTGCCATTGATTTGGATATAGCCTTCGGTGAGATCACAAGTGAAGAAGCGGGCTTCGCCTTTGCCTCCTTTTCTATTGACGATGCGAATGCGCACTTCCGATTCATCTAGTTTCTGTTTTAGTTCCTTCTCGTCGAAATTGGCGGCCAAACCACCTTTGCAGACAGGGACGCGCTGCATTTCGATATCGATATCGTCAGGGTTGAAGTCCACGCCGGCGTAACCGGCGGCGCATAAGATGCGGCCCCAATTGGCGTCGCTACCGGCGATTGCAGTCTTAACGAGCGGCGAGTTAGAAATGGCACGCGCAATTTTGCGGGCGTCTTCGCGAGTTTTGAAACCGAGCGCACGCACGATGATCAACTTACGAGCGCCTTCGCCATCGGCGGCAATTTGTTCGGCCAGGCTTTCCATCACGGCGGTCACGGCTTCCTGCAGCTCCTTGCGCTCTTTGGCGGAAGGACGGACCTTAGAAGCGCCGCTTGCCATGAGCAGGACGGTGTCGTTGGTGGACATGTCGCCATCGACGGTGAGCGAATTGAAGGAGCGATCGGTGGCGTGGCCGCAGAATCTCTTCGAGGTCTTCCGAATCGACAACGGCATCGGTCATGACGAAGCCGAGAGTGGTGGCCATGTTGGGATGAATCATGCCGGAGCCTTTGGTCATGCCGGCGACGCGGACAGCGCCTTCGGAAAACTTGACTTCTTCGGACGCGACTTTGGGACGCGTGTCGGTGGTCATGATCGCCTCCGCCACCGACTTGGAAATTGCCGGCATCCAGCATTTCGACTAAGTTGGGAAGAGGGGCGGTAAGCAGGTTGGCGTCGAGTTCGACGCCGATGACGCCGGTGGAAGCGGGAATGATGTATTCGGGTCGCGTCTTGAGGGCTTTCGCCAGCGCCTTACAGGAAGCAAGCGCGACGCGCTCGCCGGTGCGAGTAGCGCAATTGGCGTTGCCGGCGTTGATGAGAACGCCGGTGACTTTGCCTTTGGAGATTTTGAGATTCTGTTTGGCGAGCTGCACCGGCGCGGCTTGGACAATGTTGCGAGTGAACACAGCGGCGGCGTGCGCAGGCTGGTCGGGCGCGATCAGCGCGACATCGTCTTTCTTCGCTTTGCGAATGCCGGCATAGGTGGCGGCATAACGGAATCCCAAAGGAAGCTTCAAGGCTTTTCTCCCAACATTTCGTTTTCGACTAACTGATAACCGTTCAGAAAGGCTTCGGCACTCATACGTTTCTTGCCGGCTAATTGGACTTCCAACAACTCAAGAACGCTCGACTGCGCCGCAATCGACAAAGAGGCGGCGCTTTTCTGCAAAGACGCGGCCGGGCACGCCGGGCTTGGGTTCGGAGAGACGCGCGCCAGTGATAGACAGCTGCTGGCCGCGAAAGAAAGTATAGGCGCCAGGCCATGGATTGAAGCCGCGCCAGCGATTATAAATCTCGGAAGCGCTGCGTTGCCAATCGACCAAGCCGTCTTCCTTTTTCAGAATAGGCGCCAGAGTGGCATCGTCGTTGTTCTGCTTTTGCGGCCGAGCGTGCCCCAGCTTCCATTTGCGCAATGGCTTCGAGCAACAGATCGGCTCCGAGTGGGGCGAGACGCGCACTCAATTCCGGAGCAGTTTCGGAAGGGCCTATGGGCAAAGCGGCAGTGAGTAACATGTCTCCGGTATCCAGGCCGGCATCAATCTGCATGATCGTGACGCCCGTTTGGGTCTCACCGTTGGCGATGGCCCACTGGATGGGCGCTGCGCCGCGGTACTTTGGCAAGCAGCGAAGCATGCACGTTCAATATGCCGTGGCGCGGCATATCGATGATGTTTTGCGGAATGATCTGGCCATAGCCGACGACCACCATCATGTCCGCAGCCCAAGCTTTGAGCGGTTCCAAGTTTTCAGCGCGGCGGATGCGTTCGGGTTGAAGCACCTGAATGCCCAGTCAGATGGGCGGCGATCTTAACAGGTGATTCGGCCAGTTGATTGCCGCGGCCCTTGGGGCGATCGGGTTGAGTATAAACGGCCACTACCTGGTGATGCTTGGCCAACGCAGCCAGCGAGGGCACAGCGAACTCAGGCGTGCCAAGAAAGACTACGCGCATGGCGAACTGCCTAATCCCATTCGCCGGCTTTTTGCAATTTTTTGATTTTGCGGCGGATGATGTCGCGCTTCAGGGAGCTGAGATGGTTAATAAAGAGTTTGCCGTTGAGGTGATCGATTTCATGTTGCAGGGCGCGAGCGAGCAACTCTTCGCCGGAGACCTCAATCTGCTCGCCCTTTTCATTGTGGGCTTTGACTGTAACCTTGTTAGCGCGGGTAACGGGCTCACGGAAGCCGGGGATGCTGAGGCAGCCTTCTTCGCCGACCTGGGTGCCTTCGCGCGAAACGATTTCGGGATTGATGAGAACGAGTTTCTTGCTTTCGTCCTCGCCGACGCTGATATCGATCACAGTGAGACGCTGACTGAGACCCACTTGCGGCGCGGCGAGGCCGACACCTTTGGCGGCGTACATGGTCTCAAACATATCTTCAATGATTTGTTTGAGGTCGGGAGTGTTAAATTAGCGACCGGATCGGCCGGTTTTTCGAGGATCGGTTCGCCGTATTTGAGAATCTTTAAAACCATTTGCTAAAAGCTCTTTACCTGTGCGGCGTAGCCGTCAAAATTCCGTTTTGTTTCGAGCAGCGAATCGCCGCCAAACTTTTCTAAGAAGGCCTGCGCCAAAACCAAGGCGACCATGGCCTCGCCAATGACGCCGGCAGCGGGAACGACCGCTACATCACTGCGTTCATAGGCAGCGAGAGCCGGTTCGCGAGTCGGCAGATCGACAGATTCCAACGGACGGCGGAGGGTAGAGATCGGTTTCAGCAAGCCGCGGACGATTAAATCCTCGCCGTTGGTGATGCCGCCTTCCAAGCCGCCTGCACGATTCGAGCCGCGGTGAAAGCCATGCGCTTCCTTATCGTAATGTATCGTATCTTGGACGGCGGAACCATAGGCTTGCGCCCCTTGTTCGGCAGCGCCTACTTCCACGCCTTTGACGGCTTGAATAGAAACGATGGCTTGCGCGAGGCGGCCATCGAGGCGCGTATCCCAAGCGATGTGCGAACCAATGCCAGGGGGCAGACCATGAGCGACCACTTCAAAGACGCCGCCGACGGTATCGCCGGTGCGATAAGCATGATCGACCGCTTCCTTCATACGGGCTTCGGTTTCGGGATCGACGCAGCCGAGCAGAACGTCATCGCGCTGGCTAAGAGCCACGATTTCGGACCAGAGAGCGTCGCGCTCCAGGCGAACGGGGCCAACGCCTACAACGTGGCTGAAAATCTCAATACCAAACTGACTGAGAAATGTTTTGGCGATAGCGCCGACGGCCACGCGGGCCGTGGTTTCGCGGGCGCTGGCGCGTTCGAGAATATAACGCGCGTCGCCATAGTTATATTTGATGGCGCCGGGAAGATCGGCATGGCCCGGACGCGGACGAACGACAGGCCGATCTTTGCTGGGATCGGCGTCTTTGGATTCGACGGGCAAAATGCCTTGCCAGTTTTTCCAATCTTTGTTCTCAATGATGATGGCGATGGGCGAGCCAATGGTTTGCGAATGACGGACGCCGGAAACGATGCGCGCCTGGTCTGTTTCGATCTTCATGCGGCCACCGCGGCCGAAGCCCTGCTGACGACGCCAGAGCTGACGGTCTACATAGTCAACGGATACAGGGATGCCGGCGGGGAGACCCGTGAGGGTGGCAACGAGGCATTCGCCATGTGACTCGCCAGTGGTTTCAAAACGAAGCATTAATCGACCTTTATCGTAGCAATCGAGTAACATTGCAGCATGCCGGACTGGAACGGGATTTTCTTCGGACTTTTGGCACCTGCTGTGTCGCTTTCGTTTGGCGGGCGTGATTGGCTGGAATCGCGAGGAGGAAGAACACAATACGGGGATTCGGGCGTTTCCCATTGTGGCCATGGCGAGTTGCACCTTTGTGATGATTGCGACCTTCCATGGCGACCAAGCGGCACAATCGCGAGTTCTGCAAGGGTTGGTGGCCGGCATTGGCTTCGTAGGCGGCGGGGCGATTATGAAAGACGGACTGAACATTAAGGGCACGGCGACGGCGGCAAGTGTGTTGAGTGCGGCCGCGATGGGCGCGTCGGTGGCGATGGACAGGTTTGGGATGGCCGTTAGTTTGATGGTGCTCAATTTGGTGGCGCTGCGGGTTTTGGCACCAGTGAAAAACAGGTTGGACGGGAAGGGTTAGGCGAAGATAAGGCGATTTTTGGCGAGCGGAAGCGAAGAAAAAGCGATGATGCTGAACATGTTGGCCCACCGTCATCTTGGCAATGAGTTTTTTGTAAGTCATGACGTAAGCACCCATTTATAGCCCGGTGTTTCAAAGATTACGCTAGCGGCCCATGCGGCTGAGGCCAGCGCAATGCAACGATTTCCTTGTAAGTGGTTGAGGGCTTGGCAGATGGCGGTTTTGGAATTTTTCCTGAAAGCTGGTGACCCGAGAAACGAAGGAATTTTAGGGTGTGCGGAGGCAGAAACGGCGCGGCTACGCGATTTCTCCTTGCCTTGTTTGGCGAGTAAACTCGTGGAATGCTTTTTCGGGCCGTTGCACGAGTTACCCGCTTCGCTGCCAATGCCGAGGATAACGTTTGTCCGGCTTGAGCGATGTCCCATTGCCGCGTCAGGCAGACTGAAGTAGATATCTTGCCAAGAGAAATGCTCGTGCTTCTGTAGAGTTCCAAGCGAGTCGTCAAAGTGAGTGCCTGAGCGATACAGAAGACCGGCAGACAATGGTTGCCTTGGGGAAGATCCGGAGTCCTGCTTGGGCTACCCGTCGACTTTTTTCTTAATTACCTCGATCTGGTTGGCGAGGTCGCTCACCTGCTTTGTCAAGCCTGAGACGGCCTGGATCAGCTGAGTGATACCTGGATCAGGAGCGGGGAAGGAGACGATATGGTCAACTTCGGCCTTTTCGGCTTTTATCTCCTTGACCTCTAACTTCTCGTGCTTCGCTTCCTTATCTTTTTCCTTTTCCTTTTCCTTGTGCTCAGCTTTCTCGGCCTTAGCTTCCTTGACCCAATCCTTACTCACTTCCGGGAAGTCTTTGTCGAAAAAATTCTTCAACGGGTCGTTAGATCCTTCGAAAGCGCTTTTTTGGGAAGCGATACGAACGAGGGAAGTTAGTTCCCGCACCCGCAATTCGCTGATCGGTGTGTCTAGTGTTATCTTCACCTCGGGGCGGTCAGCCTTTGCGATGAACGGTTCTTTCGGGGGTTTTGAGTCTGCCATAGAGTTAGTGTCCTTTCAAAAAATGCGTTTAACGATCAAGTGCAACTTACTTAGTACCTTTAGCTCTGCCACTCTGCGCCTGCGGTTCCATCGCCGCGGTGAAGCAACTCAGCGATCGCCGCGCTGATCGGTTGCCCGGTGTATTGCTCGTAATACAAGAATCCGGGACTGGGATTCACCTCAAAGCAGTAGTACTGTCCATCGGGTGTCTCCTCGAGATCGATTCCGGCCACGAGCAAGCCATGGTGTCGCGCGATGCGGAAACACGAATCTGCGATGGCCGCCGGCAGTACTGCCGGTTCCATGCTTGTCTCCGCGCCCTCCTTGCTTGCGTATCGGTAATCCACGGCGCTGGACCGGATGCGAGTCGCAAAGTAGCGATCGCCCACGGTGTGCACGCGAATGTTGTCACCGGGAATGTAGGCCTGAAATTGGGCCGGGCCGTGAACCAGCAGGTTAAGGCGCGCCAAGTGCTCAGGTCCGACTCGCCTGACTATCGATCTGATGCCGCTGAGCGACTTGTATATGACTTGGCCGCCGCATTCCTCATAGAAGCGCCGAGCTTCCTGCGGATCGCTGGTCACCAGGGTCTCTGGCGTGAGCAGGCCTGATTGGCGAACCGAAAGCGCTTGGTAGACCTTACTGTTGTTTGAGTAGCCACCGGCAATTCGGTTGACCACCGGACACGGCAGGGCCTCAAAAAGCGCGAGAAGCCCCGTATCATGCTCGTGAAGCATTGAGAGTGTGTGTGACGGGTCCAAGGCGGGGAAGGCCATTCGGCCTTCCGGCCCCAGAAAGCGGGCATAGACGCTCCGGATTTTCGTGAGATCGAGGCGCCAGTCACCGGTCCCGACATAGCCAACGGGACCCGACCCCTCCCAGCGCCAATTGACGTGAAATCCTTGAGGATAGGTCCCGAGATCAACGAAACGATACGGCAAGGTGAGAGACTCCAGGCGAGAGCAGACGAGTTCGGCGACGCGATCGGCTAATCCTCCACAAACCAAAATCATTTTGAGCCCCCGAAGCGGGTGAGCGAAGGCTCTTCGAGGCCGGCACCGATGAGCACACCAGCAATTTGGCTGCAGATCGCGGCGAATGAGGAATCTCGAAAGTGTTCCATGCGAGGAGTCGGTTCCACGGCCACGACACAGGTTCCCCCGCTTGTTTCCGCGAGCGCCAATTCCACGAGGTCCAATCGGGCGGCTCTCGCGAATTGGAGCAATGCCGGTTCGAGCCGGACCAAGTGGTGGGAGGGAAGGCCTTCGTCCCACACGACCTTCTCGCTCACGACGCACGCCAAATGTACAGCGCCATGTGGTTCCGTCAGACAAACCGGCGAATAACGCATCATGGCTTCAATTCCGCTCCAGTCTTTGTCAGACATCAGGGGATACCGGACCGAACTTGTCAAGGGCGCATAAATGACGGTGTTCGCTTCTGATTGACTCCGGAAGACGCGTGCCTCTTCTGGCTGGTTGGTCACGAGCATCTTCGGGATGAGCAGTCCCGCACGGAGCAGCGGCGGACCCCAAGCCGACAAGTGAGCCTGCTGCCGGTACCAAACCAAAGGCGACTGGCGATTCATCACATGACACGGCAAATCCCACAACCAACCAAGGATGGCGGCCGTGTTCTCGGTTTGCGCATAGCCTAGGTCGTCGGTATCCCATCCCTGGGGATCAATCCAACCCGGCCCACGTACGAAGACGCCATCGAGTTCGCAGTCGTTCACTCGTTCGGCACCGGCAGACCCGTCGATGGTGAACCGGCTGCGGGAACGCTCCGTCGTGAGGCTCCATGAAAACCGGGCAAGCAATGGGTTTTGCTGGATGATCACGCGTTTCTGTTGGCGCCGCAGCAGGCTACCAACGGCTGCGCAAAGAGTATCCGATTCCGGGCCCAAGATCAGGTACATCGTCGTTCTATCTCCTCAACCGGCACACAAATCAGTAGTGCGGCTCAGCGAAGACGCGTTTCACTTCGCTGCTCAAATGCGATAAGGAGATTTGGAAACGGCGGGTAAAACAGGGTCCGAAAAAATCGCGAGACCTGACGGCGTTAGAAGTAAAGCCGCTCAAACTATCACATGGTTCGAGATCACGGGTTCCGCGGATACGGCCCTAATCAGGCCGTACCTTAGCATTCCTACACTCAAGACCATTTTTCCGCGATCCATTTCAGAATCACACCCCAAGACCACTTAGTGACTTCAATTGAGTATTTCGTTGCGCCAGTAGGCGGAAAAAAGCGGAGGAAAAAGAAAGAGTCCGCGTTGTCAGATTTCCGCCACATGATTGTTGCGAGGTAGCTACCAGACGAAAGGCACCAGCCGTCTCGTTTTCGTCCTGTAGATTTCGAACTGCGCCCCGTAGTGCGCCGGCAAGGTGCCTATCTAACAGAGGAACGTTGTAGAAGACAAAGAATGAGAGTGTCCAAAGGGGTATTGCTAATGCCCACACGGAGTGCGCGACCATCGCGTAGGCAGTCACCCACATCACATCGCCGAAGAAATTGATATGCATTGACCAACGGAAGAGCCCGCCCGTGTACAGCCTTTCGGCGTTCTCTTTCCGCGATTTAAAGCGATGGCGCTGTATCTCCGACCCTGTGTTGAGAATGCAGCCAAAAGCGAACAGCGCGACCGCGAAATAGTCGGCTAAGCTAAGTGGATTCGGATGGGGTAGGACGAGAACGGCAAAGCCGACATAGTAGAGCGCAAAGGCGAAAGGTATCGTGGCCGCCTCACTCCAGGGCATCTGACGCTTCAACAAATACAGCATAGTGAAGGCCACGCGGATGAAGATGATAAGGGAGAAGGCTAAAACAACGTAACGGCGCGCCGGAATCTCTGTGGGAACGGTCCACCCTAGGATCTTTGCAGACCACGCTGCTCCCCCTCCGAAGAGTATCCAGGCTGAGAGAAGGATAAGAGCCAGCTCAATCGCGATCACGGCGACTTTTTGCGACAGTGACCGCCCTTGGCTCGCATAGAGATCCACGTCGCGAACCCTTTCGTCTCATGTTACTTCCTTCTGTGAAGGCAGGGAGACATTGCCGTGTTAAACACAAAAACTTTGGCTTGCTCAGACCAGCGCTTTGCGGCAATAATCCACGCATTTCGTCAATTCTGTCAGCGTGTCCGACCCCGCAGGCACAGGATATTCGAATTCAATTGTTGCCTGAATCTTCCACTTGTTCTTCTTGATCAGTTGGAGTGTTTCAACAATGGGAACATCGCCTTGCCCAAACGGTACAGTGGCGCCATCGTACTTGCGGTCCTTGACGTGGACGTGAGTTACATGCTCGTGATATTTCGTGAGAAACGGAATCGGAGAGGTTTTTTGTCCAACAAGGAAATGACCCAAGTCTAGGTTGATGCCGTTATACTTCGAAACGGCCATCGCCTTCTCCCAATTCTCGGGAGCGCCAAAAGCCTCACCGCCGGGTCCGGCCGTGTGCCCGTGGTAGCCGATCATCATTTTGTGTTTGTCGGCAAATTTTCCCAGACGTTCGACATCTTTGAGATTGCCTTCGGTAGAAAGCGCGTAACAACCCAGGTTTCTGGCGACCACAAAGAAGTAGTCGATCACCTCATCGCTAAATGAGTTGAAATTGTCAATCTTCAGGATCTGGATCAGAATGCCCGCGTCCTCATACATCGCGCGGAATGCCTTGACCTTTTCCATGGCCAGCGAGGTACGCCACTCTTGCAAGTTCTTTGCCGCCTCTTGCTCTTCCGCTGTCAAAACATGCCCAGCTCGACCGCCCTGTCCCAGGGCCGCATTCCCTTTCGGCATGTCCATCCGAGAAGCATAAACGCCCGGTGCGCCTAACCATGCCTCTACGGGCTGAAGTCGCAGTTCCACAGCGTTCAGGTCGATCTGCGTTAGGTATTCCAAGATCTTGTCCGCTTTGCCCGACATGCCTTTGAAACTGTAGGGCGCGTTGATGCCGACTTGCACGCCACCCCACTTCGAATCCGGCTTTGCCATCAATGCAGGCGCCGGCAATAAAGCGAGTGCAAGCTTTCCAAAGTCTCGTCTTGTATGAATCATGGGCGGCTCCTTTTCAGTCGGGTGAGACTAGATGCTGCTAATCCAATGCGCATGCCTCCCAATATATCGATAGTCCTGCAGATTCTTTAGGATCCCTTTACTACTGGTGTCTAATCGGTCCGGCGATGCGGTGCAATCATAAAGCTCAAAGGAATCTCTCTCTTCCTCGCCGTCAATTCCTGCAAGCTGGAGGACTCGCCCTGAGCGCCATCGGCGCGAGTCACTCCGCCTCGTAGCAATCGAATAACATTGCAACATGCCGGATTGGAACGGGATTTTTTTCGACTTTTGGCACCTGCTTGTCGCTTTCGTTTTGGTGGGCGTGATTGGCTGGAATCGCGAGGAGGAAGAACACAATACGGGGATCCGGGCGTTTCCGATTGTGGCGATGGCGAGTTGCACGTTTGTGATGATTGCGACCTTCCATGGCGACCAAGCAGCACAATCGCGAGTTCTGCAAGGGCTGGTGGCCGGGATTGGATTCGTAGGCGGCGGGGCGATTATGAAAGACGGACTGAACATTAAGGGCACGGCTACAGCGGCAAGTGTGTTG
The DNA here is from genome assembly GCA_963840845.1 of Bryobacterales bacterium. Taxonomy (GTDB): domain Bacteria; phylum Acidobacteriota; class Terriglobia; order Bryobacterales; family Bryobacteraceae; genus Bog-105. The sequence continues at coordinate 3,597 of CAWJBS010000145.1, read as the reverse complement.
AGTGCGGCGGCGATGGGCGCGTCGGTGGCGCTGCGCGTTTTGGCACCGGTCAAAAACAGACGTGGCGACCAAGCCGGCAAAGCGACGCGATATCTCTTTACCTTGTTCTTCCAACGGGGGAGTTGATTTAAATTTATGCCACGTTTCGACCATTTTTGAGCGGGATTCGCCAACTTTGCCGGAGTGCCTGACGATCTGCTCGGGACGGGTTCGTGCGGTTTCCCAGAATGGCGTTTCCTGGGAGTCTGGCCTTGGCAAGCCACGCTTTTGATAGCTACATACTAGCAACGTTACACATGGATGATCCCCAGAAACTCATTTTCCATAACGCCACCTTCCATCCCCGTAGCGGCTCACGTCTAGTCAGTCCTCCTGCTCCTCTCCGTTCTCCGAAAACGGGAGTGCCTCGCGGCCATGGATCGGCTGGGATCGAATTTCAAACAATTCAAAATCTACAAGTAATGTACTCCCGGAACTGAATTGAACCTCGTGACGTAGAACGAGATCGTTTACAGCCGTAAGCTCGTCGAACATCCAATAGTCAATGGCGTTGCCGCCGGGATCGTCACAACGTAGACACCATGGGCGGGTAGTTGGGAAGTCGAACAGTACCCGATGAATGCGTCCGTAGCTTAGCGTGTAGATTGTTGTCTCTTCATAGTTGAGAACGTCCATGGAGACTGAGACCAGCCGTTTGTTCACAATTTTTGTAGTTAAGGATGGAAGCCTTTTGTCTATGTCATCGCCGACGCGTAGAATGAGCAGGGTGCCGTCGTGAAGACTGACCTCGTTGAAAAACAAGTTTGCAGCGTCGGAGAGACGGGGCGTCAATCCCTTCAACTCTTCCCGATATTGGCGTGAGAGGGCATCAAGCTCAGGCCTTAGTTTCTGATAGCCGCCCGGCTCCTGGCTCGCTTCCTCATGCTCCCGAGTAAAATATTTCATCCGCAAGATAGAGTACGTTATCGAGCCTCGAGATAATGCCCGTTACTAGTGCACCCTGGGAAGCTGGAATTCGCGAATCGCATCGAACGGCTCTTGCTTGGAGCTGCCGATTCAACCCACAAGCGCAAGAGTGCAAGGCGCGTTATCGCTTTTCGTCAGACGCACCAGGTCTGTATCGTTGATATGAGGAGGTAAGTTGAAACCGACCGCTGTGTCTCATTCAACTCTTGGAATTCTGTCGATGGCACTCGCCGTTAGTGCAGCAGCCATCCATCTTTGGGCCGGATGGGCAGACGAGGGCCGACCAGTTCTTCGCCCGGTTGGACACCTGACCATCCTGGCTGCGTTTGCTTGGCTTCTCGCATTAGTGTTCGCAATTCTCGTTGCAACGCTTGACCGCCGTGGACGAGTGCTCTCGCTTAGCGCCTGCTCGCTCTGCATAGTTGGGCTTATCATGCTCATTTCCTACTGAGCGCAATGGATGCCATGCATCTGTCTAATTCGTTTTCATGTTGCTGTGGCGCTGCAACGTTGTCGCCATCCCAAGAAGTCTCGTTGGAGGAAGCTTCAAAGGTGCACTATCAACTAAACGCTCGTTTCGGGGCGGGAACTCCAACCAAATCTGTGCTGTTCATGGATCGGTGACGCTCTGTCATCTCGCGCATTGGGATTGAATGCCTCGGTAAATCGCGGCCGGCCGGTGCAATTATAAAGATCAAGGAATCTCTTCATGAAAAACTCCCTTCCCCGCCGTCAATTCCTGCAAGCTGGAGGACTCGCCCTGAGCGCGATCGGCGCGAGTCACTCTGCCTCGCTCAATGCACAGTCGAACTCCACGGATCGCGTTCGCTTTGGCATCATCGGCGTCGGCATGGAGGGCTCGGGCCTGCTCCAAACCGCCATCGCATTGCCTGGCGTTGAGTGCGTAGGTGCGGCCGATCTCTATGACGGCCGGCACCTGCTAGCCAAACAAATCACCGGTAATCCCAATCTCTTTACAACCCGCAATTACCACGATCTCCTCAACCGCAAAGACGTCGATTGCATCCTGGCCGCCGTTCCGGATTTCTGGCACAAACAAGTGGTCGTCGATTGCTGTAACGCCGGCAAAGATGTGTATTGCGAGAAGCCCATGTCGCATACACCCGCCGAAGGTTTCGAAATGATCGAGGCCGGCGAGCGCAATCAGCGGATCGTGCAAATCGGTTCGCAGCGGGTCAGCTCGGCGCTTTGCGCCAAAGCTCACGAACTCTATCGAAGCGGCGCCATAGGAGACGTCGAAATGGTAGAACTCACCTACGGGCGCAACAGCCCTACTGGGGCCTGGGTGTATCCGCCGCCCCCTGATTTGTCTCTCGCCAATCTGTCTTGGGATGTTTGGTTGAAGGATACGCCCAAAATCCCGCTCAGCCCGGAGCGCTTCGCCCGCTGGCGGTGTTGGAAGGAATATGGCACCGGCGTTGGGGGAGATTTGATGGTCCACCTCATCAGCGGAATGCTGTTCACCCTTGGCTGGAACGAAGCGCCGAAGTCCGCTTCTGCGCTCGGCGGCATTTTCCGCTGGAAGGACGGCCGCAACATGCCTGACACCCACGCGGTTCTGTTCGATTATCACGGCGTCCCCGTCTATGTCCGGCTCGACCAAGGATCGGGCACGCCGGAAACCGCCCGTTTTCTTGGGCCCAAAGGCGTAATGGAGGCAAACGGTAACAGTCTTCGCCTCTTTCCGCAGACGGGCGAAGATGAAGGACCATCTTATTACGCCGACAGCTTTCCCGCCCAGATGCACGCCAACTATGTCAAGCAATGGGAAGCCGACCATCCCGAAGCATATGGCAAAGAGCCGCTGACCGGTAACATGGTCTATGAGGGGCACAACTGGGACGACCTCAAGCCTCATCTGGCGGTCTTCTTCCACGCCACCAAGACGCGCCAGCCCGTTACCGAAGACGCTGTTTTTGGCAATCACGCCGCGCTTGCCTGTCATATGGCGAATGAATCTTACTTCCAAAAGAAACAGGTCTTCTGGAACGAACAAGCTCGCGCTATCACGACCTAGTTAGCGAGGTCCGGTTCACGAGAACCGTTTCCTAGAGCGAGGCGCTGATGAGATGCCCGGGATCGAGGTGAACGTCTTGCTTCGCGAAATCTAACACCTTGCTAAAGCCCAAGCTCTGAAGCATGGCGGCTACGGCTTCCGGTTGAATCAAATGCTTGACGCCGCCAGCGGGCAATGAGATTCGGCTGGCCAGCGCGTCCAAGGCGGTTTCCGGCAGAGAGCCGAGAGAGGTGCGGACGGCGGCGTAATCAAAGAGCACGCCCGTACCTTTGGGGAGAGAGGCAATAAAGGCGAGAGTTGACATGACGCCGTCCACCGCACGGTAACCCGCGCCGCCGAGCCAGATGAACAGGCTGGATTTCAAGCGGTCAAAACCTGACTTTTCGAGTGCGGAAGACAACGGCTCCGACGCAAAGCTGGTGGCAACGGACTTAGCCGACGGATTGGCTGAAGATTCTTCGGCTACCACAAAAACCTGGAACGCCTGGGCAGGCGTACCGCTGATGGCTTCCGTGAAAAGGGGCGGGACGCTATCACGACGCATTGACGTACGCCTCTGGCGAGCGCGGCGGCTAGCTCGGTTTTAATGACCG
>CAWJBS010000144.1:0-6185 GCA_963840845.1 Bryobacterales bacterium | reverse complement strand
ATACCCAACACCTGCTGAACGGCTATATCCGCGCCGGTAAAAGCGTGCTCTTTGAAGGCGCGCAAGGCACCATGCTCGATATCGATTTCGGCACTTATCCGTTTGTTACCAGCTCCAGCGCGTCGGCAGGCGGCGCTTGCACTGGCACTGGCGTCCCCCCCAATCGCATCGATGGCATTGTCGGCGTCTCTAAGGCATATATCACGCGCGTTGGTGCCGGTCCGTTCCCGTCCGAAGATCTCACCGAACTCGGCGAGGCCATTCGCCAGCGCGGCAACGAGTTCGGCTCCGTCACCGGCCGTCCGCGCCGCTGTGGCTGGTTCGATGTGCCCCTGCTTCGCTACACCGCTGAAATTAATGGCTTCGACAGCCTAATCATCACTAAGCTCGACGTGCTCGACGAACTCAAGGAGATCCCCGTCTGCGTCGCCTATGAAGTGGACGGCAAAGTATTCGACGAGATGCCCGCCAGCACCCGCCGCATGGAAGCCATCAAGCCCGTGTTTGAACGCTTGCCCGGGTGGCAAAGCAAAACGCAAGGCATCGCCGCACTCGAAAAGCTGCCAAAAGCCGCGCAGAACTATCTCAAGTTCCTTGCCGATCGCACCGGCGTGGAAATCGGCTCCGTCTCCAACGGCCCCGAGCGGAACGAAACCATGATCGTTCCGGGCTCGAAACTCGAAAAACTATTGCAGTAATCTCTACTTATCCGCCAGCGTTTGGTTGACCGTCGATTCACTTTTTCCATCGCTGCCAATCTGCACAACCAAGTCGCGATTTTCTTTCGACGCTTTGTACATCACCATCTTGTCGGTATTCAAGGTGGTCTCTACCTTCCAACCCTTGCTCTCTAACTCAGTCTTGTAGAAGTTATTGATCTTCTCCAGCGAATCCGGCGTCTGGATCATCACCATACGGCCATTTTTCTCAGCGGATTTCATATCCATTGCCGATTTCCCGGAATACAACGGCACATCACCCGGATAGTCCGTGATCGTCTTACCGGTATTGATATCTACCGAAGAGCCGTCTTTGCCTTGCACATGCAAAGCCGTATCGTCATCACCCTTTCCCTGTTCAACCGTAACCTTCGCTTCCCCATTTTCCGCAGTAACCGTATGACTATGAGAGCAAGCAGAGAGAAGAGAAATGACCGCCGTGGCGGCAAGAATGTTTTTCCGCATCCCGCCATTACAACAGAAATCAACCGTTTACATAAGACTCTTTAGTACCATGACTAACCTACTCAGCCGGTGCTTCTTCCAATGGCCGTAGCGTCATCCAAACCAGCACTAACGTAACCACCGCGCCAGTGATCATCATGGGCCATTCGAAGCTGATGGGTTGCGCAATTCTCGCCGGCAGCGACCACACCCAAACCCAAAAGAAATTGAATAACTGCCATGCAAATAAAATCACAAACACAGCCCGTGGCAGCGTCAGGATAAAACTCAATAGCCCGATGCTCAACAGCAAAATATCCGCGTAAGACGAATGCGCCGTCTGCGTTTCATAAGGTCCGAACGTGATCAACGACCAGAAAACCAGATTCGCGAACGCCGCCCCAATCAGCCAGCCCGCATACGGAATCGCCCAACCGGTGCGTTTACCTCGAATAAACAAAACCAGCCACGCCAACCACCCCGCGTTCACTAACCCAACCGCATTCCACATATAGATGCGCTGCGCATTGCGCGATTTCTCCCTAGCCGCGCGGTCCCATGCCGTCAGCCCATACGAGTCGAAGAAATCATTCCCTCCCAGAAACACAAGATTGATCCACTTATACGAAACAATCTCGCTCAACGTGTGAGCATGATACGAATCGCGAATCGCCTCCCAAGTACTGCGCGAGTCAATAGGGACAACGCCGCCCAGATGTATCTTCAATAAGCGGTTCCCCGGCGGATCCACATATTTCTGATAAGCGCTCCACGGCAAATAGAACGCAATCACAATCAGCAAGCCCATCGCCACTTGCCGCGCCGTGAACTGCTTCCGCAACTTCACCAGCACCAAGGCGAAAACTGCCAGGCTGAACGTCGAGCCGGGATGAGCCATCAAGGCCAACCCTAAGCAAACGGCCGCCAGCACCGCCTCAAAAGACGTCAACGAGCGTTTTGCCAAGCCGATATCAAACAGAATGCTCAGTAAGAATAAGATGCAACTGGCCGCTAATAACTTGGGCCAGGTATACACGCTGTTATAAAACAAAAATCCGGAAAAGATCAAAAAGCCCAGCACTTGCCGGATGCGCCGCCGTTCCGTGCCGATGGCCGTCAGCAAACACCAGACCCCGCAGATCCAAAAACACTGCAAGGCCGAACTCAGCAGTTCGTAGCGCGTCTCCGAATTCTTCATCATGCTCAGCGGCTGTTCCATCAGCACAATGCCGCTTTGCAAGGGAGGCCGGTCGCTGCTCAGCCAGTCTGTACAACAAAAGGGCTTTACCGGTTTACGGTCATAAATCCGCTCCGCGAAAATCTTAGGAATGATATTGTCAGCCGCCAGAACCTGCATGAAAAAACGGTCACTCACATAACCGATACCCGGAAAGAAAGGATCGCTAAAAAGAAAGAACAAACTCGTGTAACAGAGCCCCGCCAGCGTTGCATATAGAATGGGTTCGCGAATCAGTGCGAAAGACCGCCGGACGGCCTCGCTCGTCCGAACCAGTAACCAAACCAGCAATCCGGCCGACAACAGGTAAACCACATAGCTGAATCCCCGTCCCCACCCTTTGGAAAAAAAGAACAGCCAGAACGAAACGTAGCCCAGCGTCGCGCCCGTGCAAATCACTACCATCACCTGATAAATCGCCGCTAGTGGTGGCCGTCCCCGGCGAGCCGTCAGTAAACTCGCCGCCGCAAACCCAGGCAGCAAAAACAAACCCAACTGGGACAAGTAAGTCCCCATGGTTTGCGCCCACGATTTCAACTCTTGCCGCCAGTAATTCAAGACCGACAAGCGCCTTGGGTTGCTAACACCCATCCATCCGCTGATGCCGCCTTCATGATCGATGGCGACCAGCCGCACTTCCTTCCCGCGCACGTCCGCATCCATCCACCAACGCAGCTTCACCCACATCTCACCTGGCTGCCGCCGTAGCCTTAGTGGCACTCGCGCGTGGTTGTCTTCTCTCTCCAGAAAGAGTTGCAGCCCCGGCTTGTCAGCCCCGCCCGCATACCCAGCCACAAACAGTTCCAGAATCGTCGGCGCGGTAAAAGGCGGAGATCGCAACTCACCCGCAATCGCATCGTCCCCACAGTGCGAACCCCACAGCGTGACACCCTGCCGTTCATGCGCCGAAATTTGCGAGTCGAAAAAGGTCGCCGCATATACACCGCCCGGCACAAAGCACCCTTGCGAACTCATCCCGCCGTGCCTGTCGCTAGATTCGACCCGCGAATCGGCAATAGCAAGAACAGCGCCGCCGCGGTCACCGCCAATAGGAGCAACGCAAAGACTTTTTTGTTACCCCAAGGCCATCGCATGTCGTATGAAGCCTCGATGCTAACACACGAAAACACCGTCCATTTAGAATAAAGAAGCTTCAGAATCTGCCATGACTCTTTTATGTCGATTGCTCCGCAGCCGCCCGTCCTGCCCCGCCAATCCTGAAGAAAAAGATCTCGTCGAGCACGGCTTTGAAGTTCTGGCCGCTCATCTCGGTGAAAGCCGCCTCCGCGACGCCATCGTCATCCAACCAACTCCCGCCTTCTTTCCCGATCCCTGGAACAAATCTCCTCAAGCTGCCGAGCGTCTCTTTGCCCGCGTCTGCGGTTTATGAAAGTTGATCCTCAGTCAGTGGATTTGAGCTTTTGGACCAATGAAGAGGAGGCGCCGCTGGTCGAACTTCCCGGTGAAATCTCCGCCGGCAGCTCCCGCACAGGCGCTTCCGGCACTTACCATCGATCCCAGGGCATCGACCACGTTCGTCTGAATAAAGCCGAACTCGCCGACCCCGAAGCGCTCGTCTCCACCATGGCTCACGAGCTCGCGCACGTAATATTGCTCGGCATCGGAGGCATGTCCCACGACGAGCCCCACATGGAAGCCATCACGGATTTGGCCACCATCTATCTCGGCCTAGGTATCTTCACATCCAATACATTGCTCCGCCGCCACGCCTGGACCGAAGGAAATCGCGAGGGCTGGCGAGTAAGTCGCAAAGGCTACATCAGTCCGGAAATGGCGGGCTGGGCACTTAGTATCTTTGCTTGGCGTCGCGGTGAACTAAAACCGAATTGGTCGCGCCACTTAGCAACCGACGGTAAGGCCTATTTAAAGATGGGCCTTCGCTTCCTCGAAGCCAACCCAAAGTGAGCGGTTACAGTTCCTTGCTGTTCGTCACATTAAACCGCGTCACGTTTCTCTTCAGAATTCGCATCTTACTCAGTCCCGCCCGGTACGTGGCCATGTGGTCCGACTGGAAATGCGCCGCTAGCGCCGCATCGTCCTCCCACAGCTCACTCAACTGAAATCGGTTTGCCACCGCCAAATCACGCGCAAACGTGTAGTGATGGCATCCGTTCTCTTTGGCCGTTTCATTCATCATGACCCGCATCAACTCGCCCACCGCCTCGGCATCCTCGGCGTGTACATCGAACTGGCCGATAACCACAATATGACTCATGCGGCTATTCTACTGAAGGCCTCATTCTCATTGATGAGCGGCTGTCTAGGGAGATGTTGTCTTTAAAACCTTCGAACACTCTTAGCTTGTCGGCGATGACGCTTCACCGGCGCGGCCCCGTCCACCTCTCCCGTCACCCCGATCGACATTTCGGGCGAACGTCCCCTTCCGGGTAGTCGATCGCCTCTTCATGCGGGGGTCCGATGATCCAGTCAGACATACTCACTGATTTCGCCTCATTCGCCTGGCAATTTTATGCCCGGCACTTCTTCGCCAGAATAATTATTGTAGCGCTGGGTCACTCCCCCAACACGAACAATCACACCCGGAGTAATTCGAGCATGTAAAAAATCGCAAGTATTGCCAGTAAGTTTTCGCTATTGTACCTGGGTCCGATCGATAGTATCTATAAATTTAGCCACTGATCGATACTGTCAATTTGGAGTAATCGTCAATGCGGCACAAGTCGCAATGCGAAGATCACGGCTCTTTCAGGAGAAACACAAAATGCGCAGCTTATCTATTCTTCTTCTCGGCTTTGCAGTTACTTCCGCGGCTAAAGCTGATTTGGTGCCTTTTCTTTGCGGGCAATCGGGTTCTTCTTGCGGGGCCACCACCGCATTCACCCAACTGGGCCCTAACTCTTGGGTCTACAACTACTCGGTTGATTTGTCAGCCGCTGAACAGATTAACTCGAGCTTGGGCCTCAGCCAGACGTCGTATTAAGTGGATTGAGCGGTGTTACCGGCGCAACAGCCCCCGCCCGGCTGGACTGTTGCCTCCTTCACCGCCACTTCCGTCACATTCGACGCCACTTCCGCCGTGAATGGTGCCGGCAAAGTCGATTTCGGAATTTTTGCTGTCGATACGTCAATCGGCGGCTCAACTGGAATCGGCAGTTATACGAGTTCGGCGTGGAAGCTTGATAACCTGGCGGATAGCGCGAGCGGCGGCTTGCAAGTGAATGCGGCTGGCTCCGTTGTCCCAGAACCCGCTGTTTACTTGTCACTGGGCATGACCCTCACAGCCTTTTCATTGATTCGGCTATCACGACGTTCTCGCTGAAGCAGTTTTCTCATCGTTGCGGACTTTCTCAAGGGACATATAGCTCCCGGTGGGAAAGTCCGCAAAGTACCACCAACATACCTCAGCGCTCTGCAGACTCCCGTTCCCCTTCGCCTCCGCTTTTTCGCGAAATCGCTAATTTCAAACAATTTTGATCGCAGGTAAAGTATTTTCCCACGTTGATTCGTCTACCTCAGTGAGGAAAACTGCCGAAGGCGTTGTTTCGCCTCGCAAACGCACACCAAAACGTTTCGGAAGGGACCACTTGTCAATGAGCGAAATCAATTTCATTAAAACCGAGCTAGCCGCCGCGCTCGCCAGAGGCGTACGTCAATGCGTGGTGATAGCGTCCCGACCCCCTTTTAGCCGAGGCCATCAGCGCTACGCCTGCCCAGGCGTTCCAGGTTTTTGTGGTAGCCGAAGATTCCCCAGTCAATCCGTCGGCTAAGTCCGTTGCCACCAGCTTTGCGTCGGAGCCGTTGTC
>CAWJBS010000143.1:0-61641 GCA_963840845.1 Bryobacterales bacterium | reverse complement strand
TCGGTAAACCCGACGCGTCCCTTTCCGCTAATGGTCTCGTCGCGGGTTTGGTTGCCATCAGCGCTTCCGCTCCTTACGTCAAGCCTGCGGCCGCCATTATCATTGGGCTCATCGTAGGGCCGTTGATCGTGTTTGCCATAGAGCTGATTGAAGTCCACATGCACGTTGACGATCCCGCCGGCGCCATCTCCGTTCACGCTTTTGGCGCCATCTGGGGCTTGCTGGCGCTGAGCATGTTTGCCGACAACGGCTCGTTTCTCGCGCAGGCGCTCGGCGTTGCTACTCTTCTTGGCATCGTTCTGCCGGCCAGCTATGGGCTCAACTTGCTGATGAACCGTTTCGTGCCCTATCGCGTGGAGCCCAGCGGCGAACGCCAAGGCATGGATCTATACGAACTCGGTGCGGGTGCCTATCCCGAGTTCGTCACTCATCGCGAAGATTTCATGCGCCGCTAATTCTTGGCTAAGCCGATCACCAAGCCGCCGCTCACAATGAGCAATCCGCCCAGAATAATCGTCAGGCTCGGCTTCTGGTGAAAGAAAAAGAAGTTGATCAACTGCGACACTACGAAAAAGAAAACCACGTAGATGCCCAATAACTTGCCGAAGTCCCAAGGCGGGGCATTCACTACCCAGCCGTAGGCAAATAGGACCACGGCTCCAAAGGCAAACCACATCAAACGTGAGGCTAGCTGTGAACTATGCAAGCCCGTTCGTACAATGGCATCGCCGCCCGCCTCAAGCACGGCGGCGGCGAATAGGATGAGTAGAGCCAATGAGCGGCTCATCGAGAGTAATTAACCATGTTTTGCGACATAAAGAAGTAAGCCAAAGACGACGATCGGAATCAACGCTAGCAGCACATACATCAGGATTTTTTTGTGCAGCGGTTCGCGGCGCTTCTGCCACGTGTGCAATTCCAGGCGCTCTTCGGACACGCCCACCTGATCCTGATGCTCCAAATCGTTCGCGAAATCGCGAGCTTTCGAATAGCGGTTAGACGGTTCGCGCTCAATCGCCCGGTAGATGATCTCCTGCATCTGCGGCGTAATCGCCGGGTTCAGTTGGCGCGGCGGCTGCGGGTAATTCATCAGCCGGTCGTTCATGATCACGAACGGATTCGGTCCCTTGAAGGGCACCTCGCCGGTGAGCATTTCATAAAGCATGATGCCGGTGGAATAGATATCGCTGCGGCCGTCGCCGCGCTTGCCCTTGACCTGTTCGGGCGAAATATAATCCGGCGTGCCCATTAAGTTCGAAAGTTTGGCAAAGGTCAGGCGGCGTGCGCCCTCCTGTCCGGCGATGCCGAAATCAATCAGCTTCACCGAATCGTCGGGGCCCACCATGATATTTTCCGGCTTCAGATCGCGGTGCACCACGCCATGGGCGTGAATATATTCCAGCGCCTTGCAGATGCCAATCGTGATCCGCGCGGCTCGCTCGGGCGAAAGCTTTTTCTGTTCCTTCAGAATGTAGCGGAGCAGTTTGCCGTCCACCCATTCCATCACCATGTAGACTTGCGAACGGTTGGGAACGTCGAAAACCTTCATCACCGCCGGATGATCGAGCTTCGTGCCGATATCCTGCTCACGTTGAAAGCGCTCAAAGAAAACCGGTTCGCTTTCCACTTCGGGATGCGGAATCTTGATGGCGACTTGCTTGCCGTCTACCGTATCCGTGGCCCGGTAAATAGACGCCATGCCGCTGCGCGCGACGAGGTTCTCGATTTGAAATTGGTCTAATTTGTCGCCTGGGTGCAAGAGTACCCGCTCTACTGGAGTTTGTAATGCCTTCCGCGGTACATCCCAACCCGCTCCACGCTACGAACACGAATGAGTTGAACGCTTATATTATCACTGCCATCGCGCTGCTTAGCAAGGTCTATTAGTTCCTGTGCGGCTTGTGGCAGCGGCGCTCCGTGTCCGGTAATTTTGCCAATATCCTCGGCGTTCACTGAATTGTGCAAACCGTCTGAACAAAGCAATAGTACATCGCCGGCGCTAATCTGGTTCTCGCTGGTATCCACACTCAGAAACATGTTGTTGCCCAGCGACCGGCTCAATACGTGTGATACAGAAGACCGGCTGGCCTCGCCCGCGGTCACGGCACCCATGCGCAGCTGTTCATTGGTAAACGTGTGGTCGCGCGTGACGGCCGCGGCATAGCCCTGGCGGATTAAATAGCAGCGTGAATCACCCGCGTGCGAAACAATCGCGTGATCGTAGCGCAACGCGCAAGCCACCATCGTTGTCGCCATATTGCTGCCGCTCGGCGTGGCGTTCAAAGCAGTTTCAAATACTTTGGTGTTCGCCCCTTGTACCAGTCGCGGCAGAAGGGAATTCAGCGATTCTCCGCGCGCCGATTTGCGAAAGCCTTCCAGCACGCTCTCCACCGCAACGCGCGAAGCCACTTCCCCGCGGTCATGACCACCGACTCCATCGGCCAGCGCAAACAACCAGCCATGCGTTCTCGCCTGTTCCTCATTGGCAGGAACCGCATGGCCGAAAAAATCTTCGTTATGGTCTCGTACCCGCCCTGGATCGGAAAGTTGTACGAACTCGATATCTAACATGGATTCACGAGGGGCGGAAAGTATCCGCCCCCATCTTGTTTATGCCTTGCTACTGGATGCTTTAATTTGCTCCGGCAACAACGTCGTTCTGCCACTATCCTTGCTCGACTTCAAGAAGTAAATGCCGCCGTAAACCGCCCAAACCGCGGCAATCCCCAGCGCCAAGCAGCGGTTCCATTTTGGTGCCATAGCCCATGAACGGTCCAATCAAATAGAACGCCATGCAAGCCAGATTGGCGACCAAACCGAACACCGGAATAATCAAGTGCTTCAGCGCATTGAACTTCGGATGGTTGTGGTAAGCCACCATGCAGATGAAGCAGCTCAACATATACAGCAGGAACGTGCCGAAGTTGGAAGCCAGCGTCACGAGCAACAAGGTGTTCGGCAGTGCCGCCATCTTGTCGTGAGCCATGTAGCCAAAGGTGGACCAGAAGCCATGCGGCAAAGCGGCAATCGCCGAATCCGCCAGCGCACCCGCATCACCGAACGGTACCGACACGCCCACCACGCCTACGACCGCCGAGATCGCGGCCAGCGTCCAGATGGCTTTGTGCGGCGTCAGGTTGACATTGTGCAGTGCGCCGAAGTGATCGGGCAACTCAGCGTCTTTACCCATCGCATAAGTGACACGCGCACCCGTATTCATGCAGGAAAGCGTTGTGCCGATGATCGCTAAGAACACCGTGAACGCTTCAATCAGCATGAACGTGCGGCCATTGCCCGCGCCGAACAACGCATCGCCAATCATGATCATCATGTCGCCGATGGGCGCCGCCGAACCGGTGGCCGACGTCATCGGATAGCCGCTATTCAAGAAGTAGTTCGCCGCAAAATATTCAATCAGGTAACAGAAGGCCCCCTGCACCAACAACGAAGTGACTACGGCGATCGGTACGTCGCGTTTGGCGTTCTTCGCCTCCCCGCCCATGGCTGTTACCGATTCAAAACCCACCAGAATCAAAATGGCCACGGTGGCTTGTACGAACACCCATCCAATGTTGTGTACGCCTACCACTGAACCCGCGCTCGGGTGTGTGAGGAAGTTGCCTTTGTCGTCTTTTTCCGGATAGCTGACGTGATACGGAACCGGTTTGCCGGCCGCATCCAGCTTCGGTTGCGGAACACCATTGGCGTCGCGCACAATTGTGTCCACTTTATCCACCGTTTTGGTGGCGAATTCGTAGGTGTAGGCGTCACCCGATGCGGAATCAAACTGATACGCTACGCTCCCCGGAGGGTGGCTGTGGCGATAGCTGAGCGCCATCACCGAGAACACCAGCAGCGCCGAAATCTGAATCACGTTGATGGCGATGTTGATCGAAGTCGATCCGTTTACGCCACGGTTCGCAATCCAGGCGACGGCAAACGAGAACACCACGGCCACTAAAGCCATAAACGCAATGCCCGGATTGGACGCGCTCATGAAGTTGGGCCACAGCGTGCCCACCAGATAGCCGCACAATTCGCCCATCACCGCCACCATCACGCCCGGATACACCCAGTAGTAAAGGTGCGAGCCCCAACCGACAATGAATTTCGAAATTCGCGCGTATTTCCAGGCTTTATCGTGATTCAAAAACGATTGTTCCGCAAAATAATACGAACTGCCCGTGCCCGGATACAGCTTGGCCATTTCCGCGTAACAGACCGCCGTCGCCAGACAAAGTAACAAGGCCAGCACGATGCCGAGCCACATGCTGGGCGCCGTCGCCCCAGTGGTTCCCTGAATTACAAACGTCAGCCACAAGAACGCGCCGGGGGCAATGAGCGCCATCGCGTTCATCGTCAACCCCGTTAAACCCAGTGTGGGTTTCATCTCTACTTGTTCGTTATCTGCCATCTAAATATCTCCTGTTAATTGAAACGGTCAATCAGCTTTCTTGACACACAACAGGGGTGCCCGGCTACAAACGGGGTAGATCGATTAATGTGATTGTACGAAGCGCTAGAGGGCAGTGACAAATCGAAAATTTTGATTACGCTGATTCTGGCTAAAAGTCCTTTGTTTTCAGGGAACACCACGAGAAAAGATGGTCGCATTCCAGGCGCTGAATCCGGCAGGCCAGAGCGTGTTTCTCGCTTCCCCGAAGGGGTCTGGCCTCATCACACCACTCAATAAAGAGAGAGGGATTCCAGGTGCTCTCCAACCGCCAGCCGGTCTTCGAAGGGTCGAGCAGAGCCTCGCAGTCTGCATACAGGCGCGGGAAAATCGGATGTTCGCCTACGCGCTTAAACCAATAACCGGAGTTCCACGAATCAGGTTCAATGCGGTGCGCAATCGCGTGCCAATAACTTCCTTCTCGCGAAGCAACATCCTGGGAAACCTGATGGCTCAAATCCCAATGCCCATAAAGGAGCAAAAGCCCGGCCAGCGCAGCCATCGAATCGCGCGCATCCGGGAACAACTGTTCGGCCGGGGTAGACATCAAACCGGCGGGCAGTTCTTTCGGCACACATTCACTGGCGCTGAGTGGCAGGTTTTGGAAATCGGCAGGGTTCCAGAGCATCGAACCATTTTCGCGCGATTCTCCGACTAAGTGTCCAAACGCCTGCCATACACTAATATCTGATGAGTAAACAATATTCAGCACCGCCTGCCCATGCCATTGACGCCAACAAGAAATACACGGCCACGTTTGAAACCACTAAGGGAAACATCGTGGTCGATCTGTTTGCGAAAGAAGCGCCGAAGACGGTCAATAACTTCGTGTTCCTCGCGCGCGAGGGATTTTATGACGGCACGATTTTTCACCGCGTCATTCCTGATTTCATGATCCAGGGCGGTGATCCTACCGGCACCGGTCGTGGTGGCCCCGGCTACAAGTTTGAAGACGAGTTTAAAGGCAACCCACACAAACACAAAGTAGGAACACTTTCGATGGCGAATGCCGGCCCGGGCACCAATGGCAGCCAGTTCTTCATTACCCATGTCAAAACCGAATGGCTCGACGGTAAGCATACCGTTTTTGGCGAGGTGCGTTCCGGTCAGGACGTCGTAGACAAAGTAAAAGCGGGCGACACACTCACTTCCGTAAAGATCACGGAAGCCTAACTTAATATGACGCGTGACGAAGCTTGGAGTGTTGTCTGCGAGTTCGTCAAGAGCGACAGCTTGCGCCGTCACATGCTCGGGGTGGAGGCCTGTATGTCTGCCTACGCCCAGAAGTTCGGCGAAAATACCGAACGCTGGCAAGTGACGGCGCTGCTGCATGATTTTGATTGGGAGATTCATCCGAACGCGCCGGATCATCCTATGAAAGGTGAACCGATCCTCGCCGAACGCGGGGTTGAGGAAGAGGTTCGGCGCGCCATTCTTTCGCATGCAAACTATAGCGGCGTGTCGCGTGTTTCGCTGTTAGAACGCGCTCTCTTTGCCTGCGATGAATTGTCGGGCTTCTTAACTGCGTGTTCTTACGTAAAGCCCGGCAAGAGTATTTTTGAGGTTGACGTGCCATCGGTGAAACGAAAGCTAAAGGACAAGGCTTTCGCCCGGAACGTCAATCGAGACGACATTATCAACGGCGCGACCGAATTGCAGATCCCCCTTGAAGAACACATTGCCTTTTGCATTGAAGCCATGAAAGCGAAGGCGGGCGAACTGGGATTAGCCGGAGCCGGAGCATAAGGCCCTTGACCGGCT
Organism: Bryobacterales bacterium; assembly: GCA_963840845.1. Lineage (GTDB taxonomy): Bacteria > Acidobacteriota > Terriglobia > Bryobacterales > Bryobacteraceae > Bog-105. Next base: position 55,427 of record CAWJBS010000143.1, on the reverse strand, counting down.
AACCCCCTCGCCAGCCTCATTTCTTAGTGATTCTCAGCCGTATAGAGAGCGAGAATCTCGGCGGCGGAAAGCACTCTGCCCCAGATCCGCACTCCTTGGATCGAGCCGTCCCAGTGATCGGTGTTGCATTGCCCTGAGACTGCACAATTGCCGATGAGCAAAGTATTGGTCGCGCCGTTATAGGTAAACGCGCAAGGGCCCGCCACCTGCGCTCCATTTACATAGAGCGCCGCGCTCGTGCCATTGTAGGTAACGGCCACTAGCTGCCACGGATTATTAGGAAAAGCGATTCCGGTCGCGGCCGGGCTTGAAACGGTCCCGCCAATACAAGACCCCAGGCCCCCACTACCACCTGAATTCACAATCACCTGGTAATGCGTCGCCGGTGAATCGGTCGCCACCATCAAACCCGACGTGTAATTCGCGTCGATGATACGGTTAAATCCGCCTGTGGGGGCGTTTGGATGGACCCACGCCACCGCTGTAAAGTTCGCTGGAATCGTGGGTGTCGGAGACACGGAAAACGAGTTAGGGACGCCCTGGTTCAAGTAAGGAGTCCACGTTCCAATCTTGCCGGCCGGAGTACTTTGAAAAGTGCCGTTCAGCGTGGCCGAATTGTGGTTCGCGGAGATGTCGTAATAAGCCTTAGTTGAGTAAGGCCACATCATCGGAAAATCCAAAATCAAGGTAGAGTCTCCGAGTGGATTCTTATTGTTCCACTGCTGGCGCAGAAAGCTTACACGCGTGACTGGCTGAGTGCCGCTGCCGGCATAGTTTTGGGGAAGGGCGGCCAGCGCCGCCATCCCGAATAGAAAAAATAAACGTCTCATTAAGGCATCGTCCTTGTTCCAACCGTAATCGTTACGGAAGCGCTAGTAGAAACCGCCGCTGACGTAGCGCCCGTAAAAGTGAATGCAGCGGCCACGTTCTGGTTTGTGCGGTCCGCCATGTTCCCGGTATCGGTCCAGTAGTTATTGGTGGTCGGTCCAACCGTCCCAAAAATATCTTGGTTCGGTGAATAAAGCATCGGTGTCGTCGCTCCTGATTGGAGCCGGACCGTAGCCGCTGTGATTGCGCCTCCGGTGAATGAGCTGGTTCCCGATATTTCGACCAGGCAGATTCTTGAACTCGTGCTCGGTAGCGTGAACAGCGTTACGACGGGTGTAGCAGACGCTGCCGCTGTAAGCTGTGAGCCGGTGATGGTGTACTTAGTAAGCACGCACTGATCCGCGGGCAACTGGGCATCGGTCACGGCGCTAAGCGTTCCGCAAGGCGCTCCCGCGTCCACCACATTTCCGTTGGCGTCCCACTTGGCGCAATTGTTGCTTGTTCCGGCTGCCGTCGCGCTCGCGTATTTTGTCCCGCTGCCCGAAGCGCTGCCTGTGAGAAGCGCGTTAGCCGGCAAGCGAGCAGCCGATAACGTTCCGGTGGAGATGTTACTCGCGTTCGTCGTATCGGTAGTGGCCGAAGCCGCCAGACCCGTGACCCCGCTGGCCGGTACCGAGGTAGCGGCAATGGTCCCGGTGCCCGTCGCCGCTAGCGATGCGCCCGAACCCACTAACATCGCCGCACTGCTATTCGTGCCTCCGGTCAGCGATGAGAATGTGGCGGCGGTGGTACCGCTGCCCGAACCGCAAGGCGAACCCGCGTCCACCACGTTTCCGTTGGCATCCCACTTAGCGCAGTTGCCGCTCGCGCCCGCGCCTGTACCGCTGACAGTTTGCGTGCCGGCACCGGTGAAGACAAAGCCCAGATTCGCGCGCGCCGTTGACGCGCTGGCCAAATCGCTCAAGTTGTTGGTCTTTTGCAAACTGGCCGCTTGTGCTGCCGTGGCCGCACCCACCGGGTCGTAGCTGAGCGCCGGAATGTCCGTCGCCACTAAAGTATGGCCGCCCACAGCCGTGCCTGCTGCCGAATAGTAAGCGAACTGGCCGGTGCTGCCGCTGTTGACAGTCCCTGAACCACTCCCGCTTCCGCTTCCGCAAGCAGCGCCGGCATCCACTATGTTGCCGTTCGCATCCCATTTGGCGCAGTCGCCGGAAGTGCCCGCGCCCGTGGAAGTCACTGTTTTCGTGCCCGTGCCCGTGTACGGCGCCACATAAGGTGTGAACTGTATCGCCTCTTCGAAAGCTTGCTTCAAATCGGCGTGACCCACGTTATTCGGATGAAGACCGCCAGAATCGACAGCCAGCGTATTCATGTCCGCCACGCCCGAATTGTTGTAACAGACGCCCGATACCTGGCTGGTGCAAAGGTAGTTGCGAATGGGTACATAGGTGATATTCAAACCGTCGCCCGCTAACAGGGCCACGTTCGCTTTCACCAGGCCATCGTAGTAAGCCGTAGCCGCGCTGTTTGCATCGCCCTGTTGACGCGGCACACCCCCGACAAAAAGATGCGGACCCTGGTAAGTTGCCTGTGGCGCCGTGGTGCCGATGGCGCCAATCGCCACGCCGTTGTTCGTGGCCGCGCTTGTGGCCGTAAAGAGAATCGTGTGCGAGCCGGCAGCGACCGGTACGCGAATCAGTGCCCAGCCGGTATGGCCGCCGTTAGCCGTATTGATGCCGGCGCTCGGTTGCGTGGTGGCGTTCACCGCTGTGCCGCCATCTACCGAATAAGTAAAGGCGCCGGTATTCGCATCGTCTATCCAATACCACGCATAAATCGGCCCGCCCGTTGTGGTAATCGGGCAACTCTTGGTGGCGCCCGGCGTAGTCGTATATTCGCCGATCAGAGAATAATTCCTCGCGTTCCAAGCTAGCCAAGTGCCCGAGTCTGTGCAGTTCGTCGCGTTCGCCGCAAACTTTTTATAAGCGGCAACCCAAGCCATCGCCGCTTGATGGCAAGCATTAAACGTCGTGTTGTAACCATCCGTTGTTGTGAGGTGGTGATTCGCGTCGTTCGTGCCAATCATCATGCTGTAGATGGCATTGCTATCCGCCGTTGTCAGATCCGATAGCACTGTTTGTTGATCTGCCATGTCGCAAACCTGTTGGCCAGGCACGGCGCGATTCGTCAACGCAGATCGTTCGTCATAACTCAGCAAGCTGGGATACATGCAACCGCTCGCCCCGTTGTTACAGGTGCCTGTTACCAAATAGCCCGCAGTGATGGAATCGCCTTCCGACACGTGCGAGTTCGACTGGATGACCGCCGGCGCCGCATTCGAAGACGAACTGCTACACGGTGAACCAGCATCAACCACGTTCCCATTGGCATCCCACTTGGCGCAATTGTTACTTGCGCCGGCTGCGGTCGCGCTGGCGTATTTTGTCCCGCTGCCCGAAGCGCTACTGGTGACAACTGCCGTAGCCGGCAAACGAGCCGCCGATAAAGTTCCGCTCGAAATATTATTGGCATTCGTCGTATCGGTGGTGGCCGAAGCCGCCAGACCTGTAACGCCGCTAGCCGGTACAGACGTGGCCGCAATCGTTCCCGTGCCGGTGGCCGCCAGGGACGCGCCCGACCCTACTAACATCGCCGCACTGCTATTCGTGCCTCCCGTTAGCGTTGAGAATGTCGCGGTGCAAGGCGCCCCTGCATCGATCACATTCCCATTGGCATCCCACTTGGCGCAATTGTTACTCGCGCCGGCTGCGGTCGCGCTGGCGTATTTTGTCCCGCTGCCCGAAGCGCTACTGGTGACAACTGCCGTAGCCGGCAAACGAGCCGCCGATAAAGTTCCGCTTGAAATGTTACTCGCATTCGTCGTATCGGTGGTGGCCGAAGCCGCCAGACCGGCAACGCCGCTAGCTGGTACAGACGTGGCCGCAATCGTTCCCGTGCCGGTGGCCGCCAAGGACGCGCCCGAACCTACTAACATCGCCGCACTGCTATTCGTGCCCCCGGTTAGCGTTGAGAATGTCGCGGCGGCGGTACCGCTGCCCGAACCGCAAGGCGCACCCGCGTCGATCACGTTTCCATTAGCATCCCACTTGGCGCAATCGTTCGCCGTGTACGACCCGGTTGAGCTGGCCGTCTTACCGCCCGTACCCGTAAAACTGAGGATGGGCGAATAACTTAAGGCTGGAATATCGCTGGCCACCAGGGTGTGGCCCGTTACCGTGGAGCCGTTAGCTGAATAATATGCGACTTGCCCGGCTGTCCCAGACAAAACGGTTCCCACCGTGGAACCGCTGCCACCCGCCAGCACCGTCCAGGTGTTAGCGGGAGCGCATAAATAAAGATTTTGACCGGGCGCGTTGCTGGTGTTGAAAAAAAACTCGCCGAGTTTGCAACTTGCCGGCACAGTGGAGCCAGACTTCGCTGGAATAGTAGAGGCGGCACCCGAAAAATCAACGTTCTTGGTCTGCGTCCGCACGTCCACCAAGGTCTGACCGCCGCACAAAGACGCGGCGAGCCACAGGAGAGTAGCCAATTGGTGTATCTTCACAAAACTAGATTTCCTTTTCTTCGCTAGCGCGCCAGTCCGTCAAAATGCCGGGACGAAGCATCGCTTCTGAGAAAAGTCTGCCCTGCCGCCGTTTCGCCGAATCGGAAAATAGTCTGTAAGATTATGATTTAAAAGCGAATATACTTTTTACTAGATCTGTGACCGAAAAATCGGTCGCCTCAAACGGCCGGTGAGGGCGGAGACGGATAATTGCGGAACCGCCCTCTTGTTCGGCCCATGCGAAGAAAAAATCAATGCGGGGCGGCCAAAGATGAAATAAAGGCTAGTCATCTGTGGTGGCAGGCAAACGGATGCGGACGCGCCGGTGGGCGAGGGGCGCGACATAGCTCTCCATCATCTCCGCTCCTAGGGCTTTGTTTGGACCGGTTTCGGAACGCAGAGGCACACATCGAGCGCGTGCGCGAAAAACAGATCATGTTGGAGGCGGTTAAGCGGCCATTTCGAGGCCGGGATCGGTTCGATCCGGCGTCGTGGCTGGCGGATTTCGCCTTTCTTGCGCGTCCTTTTTCATTTGCACGACTTCTTTTTTGAGTTGGAACTCTTCTTTCTTCAAATTGAGCGCTTCCGAGGCTCTGGATTCCGCCGCCTTTTTGAGGCCGTGCGATTCGAACCCAATTTGCGAGTTTTGTTTTTGTTTTCTTAGGCTTTGCAGCTCGTTTACGGCCTTGTAGAAGGCGCGTTCATGCGTGGTTTCATAGCGGATGAAGAGCGCGAGTCTAGCGACGTCGGTATCTTTGAGGCCGAACACCAGGCAGTCGGCTTGCAAGCGGATGGCGCGGGCGCGCAACCACGCGGATTCGGCCATGTGGCGAACCATGATGAACTCGGTTTCGCAGGTCGGCTGGTGGTCGTGGCTGAGTTGGTTGAGAAGTGCTTCGAATTCTTCTTGACTCTCGTCCATGAGAAAGCCGAAGTGTTCGTGTGTTTTGACGGCAAGTCCGTGACGCCAGTTATTAAAGGCGGCCTCGTCGGAGGAAATGGGGCCGGTTGAGTGTTGCGCGTTTGCTCTGTTAGCGGCTTTTTGTTTTTCGGTAGCCATGATGGTTATTCCTTTCAACGGTTGATGTATGCGCGCGACAACGGCGGCACAGGGGGCGTAAAGAAGGCCTTTTACGCCTTAACTTTTTCAGCTTAGGGCCGGGCGCCTCGCGGCAGAAAAAATTTTGGCTTGTAAGTGGTTGTTAGGACTCAGAAGAAATTTTTGGAAGTTCTGTGACCGGCAAATGAGGTTTGGGCAAGCGAGGGTGGGGTGCGAAGGAATTGGAGGAAGGGTCGTTGTCCTGGCTTGTGGCAGCGCTCCGAGTTGTTGAAGCAGTCTGAGCGTTTCTACCAGCACTCCTAGGCAGCTTCGAGATCCAACCGGACACGACACCCAAGAGCGGTTGCAATATTCACGAGAGCGTCCAGTGAAAATCTGGGAACGAATCCGCTCAAAAGGTCATTGATGCGTGGCTGTGTCACGCCGCAGTGTCTGGCGGCCTCGGCCTGCGTCCAACCGCGGTCTTTCAGGCGCTGGGTGATTTTCTGCATCAACTCCGCCCGCGCTCTTAGGTTAGCCGCCTGTTGCGGGGTATCTGCAATTGCGTCCCCAACACTTGTATACCTTTCCAGTTTCTTCCTATTGAGTCGGCAATGCGAATCTCTTCGACACTCTGGCCGATAGCGTACATGGGCTTAGACTGGCCGCACACTCAGGTTATATCCAACTGGATATAGTGCCGGCAACCTTCATTGCGTCCTCCTCTACCCCTTCAGCGCCTGATCCAAATCCCAGAGCAAATCGTCCACATCTTCGAGCCCGATCGACAGCCGAATCAACTCCGGCGTCACGCCCGCCGCTTGTTGCTCTACTACTCCTAGCTGCTGATGCGTCGTAGACGCCGGATGAATCACCAGACTGCGCGCATCGCCCACGTTCGCCAAATGCGAGAACAGCTTCAGTCCATTGATAAACTTCTTGCCCGCCTCGAATCCGCCCTTCACCCCAAACGAAAACACCGCGCCCGACCCCTTTGGCGTATATTTCTGGGCGTTCGCATAATACGGGCTATCCGGCAGCGAAGCATATTTCACCCACTCCACCTGCGGATGCTTTTTCAAATACTGCGCCACCGCCAAAGCATTCTGCAAATGCCGGTCCATGCGCATGCCCAACGTTTCAATCCCTTGCAAAAACAAAAACGCATTAAACGGACTCACGCACGGCCCCAAATCGCGCAGCCCTTCTACGCGCGCCTTAATAATGAAACTGATGGCTCCGAACGTGTCCCAAAACTTCATGCCGTGATAAGCCGGCGCAGGCTCTGTGAAATCGCGAAACTTGCCGTTATTCCATGGAAATTTGCCGCTATCTACAATGATGCCGCCAATCGAATTGCCATGCCCGCCCATAAACTTCGTGAGCGAGTGCAAAACAATATCGGCCCCGTGGTCAATCGGCCGCGTCACATACGGCGTGGCAAAGGTGTTGTCAATAATCAGCGGCAAACCATGTTCATGTGCAATCTTGGCAACCGCTTCAATATCCAGCACATTGCAGCGCGGGTTGCTAATGGTCTCGCCATAAAGCGCTTTGGTCTTCGGTGTAATCGCCTTGCGGAAATTTTCCGGATCGTCCGGTTCCACGAAACTGAAGTCATACCCCAGCCGCCGCATCGTGCAATCGAACTGCGTAAATGTGCCGCCATAGAGCGTGCTTGAGGAGACGATGTGATCTCCCGGCGCGGCAATCGTGTTGATTGCCAAAAACTGCGCAGCCTGCCCGCTCGATGTCGCCAGCGCTGCCACACCATTTTCGAGCGACGCCACTCTCTGCTCCAGCACATCCGTCGTCGGATTCATGATGCGCGTATAGATGTTGCCGAACTGTTGCAATGCAAAAAGGCGTGCCGCATGATCCGTGTCATCAAACGTGAATGACGTCGATTGATAGATCGGTACCGCGCGCGCATGCGTCGTCGAATCCGGGTCATAACCGGCATGAAGGGATCGCGTGTTGAAGCCCAAAGGGCGCTGAATGTCTTTCAAAGGCATAAGAAAGAGAATATCGAATGCCAAAGCACGGATTGGCCGCCTCGGTGGGCAACAATTATTTCGGCGAATTGAGAGATCAACTACTTGACACTTACTAGTGTCTGGGTATATCTTTGACGGCTAGTAGAAACAACAATATGAAGCGAATCTCCTTATACACACTCATAGCTCTTTCCTTCGTCGCTGTCGCCTATGCGACACCCGCGCCCACTATCACTCTTACGCCCGCTAGCGGAACCGTGTCCGGCAATCCCGGATCGGTAGTCGGTTGGGGCTTTTCCTTGAACTACACCGGCACATCCGATTGGGTGGTTCTCGTCGGCTCTGAATTTACCGGCAGCACTGTCGATGGAAAATATGTCGACTACCTGTCTTCGGCTCTTTATGTAAGCGGACCCGCGCCTGAAAGCTCCACCGTCTCGCAAACCTTTGTCCCCGCTTCACAACTTGGCCTCGGCGAGTTCGATATTAAAAGCACCGCCCTGCCTGGCGCGTCGATTACCGGAAACCTGATTATCTACTACGATATTTTTTCTCAGGACCCCAATTCGCCAACCTTTGATCCAAATTCTTTTGTCGAGGAATCGACCATAATCGATGCCGTCGATATACAAGTGGCTGCGGCCACCCCCGAACCGTCCACATGCGTACTCCTGCTGGCTGGAACCCTGATCCTCGCGCTAGGCATTGGCAAAGGCCAGCGACCCAATAGATCCTCATCATCAATGTGAGGGCGGTAAAACGCTAAGGTGGCCAGTCCCAAACGCGCACCAGTTCTTCGAAGCCTTAGACTTACGCATCCAGACCCCCAGTTGCTGCCCCTCAGCAAGTGACCGGCATTTGCTCGTCCTTCGAGTCACTGGGGCTTGTCTTATCATTTTGATTGGAGACATATTCCCTCAAGAAACGGTAAGCTATTAAGTCAGAGGAATACTCCAACGCGGAGAATTTCTCCAAAATCTAAAGACTTCCTTAGAAATAGTAATTTGTTTGAACCAATGACAAGAAGCCAACTTTTCCCCATCATTCTGTGCAGTTCTCTCGTTACCATTTCCATCGCCGCCGCGTTTGACGCGCCGGCGGATTGGCGCATCGCCGGCCCCTTCGGTGGAACCGCCACCAGTTTGGCCCTCGATCCCCAAAAACCCAATTTCCTTCTCGCGGGCGGCATGAATTCGTTGCTGTTCCGCAGTGAGGATTCTGGCGAAACCTGGTCCCTTCTCGATTTCCCCAAACACAATTTGACGGAAGTCACCTCTGTTCTGGTAGACCCCAGTGATTCCAATCATTTCTTAGCAGGCATTATTTCCGCCGACGGCGGCGCTATGTACTCCAGCCACGACCGCGGCAAAAACTGGAAAGTTGTTCCCGACGTGAAAGATTTCGGTGTCCGTTCCATCGTCGCCGCCCCCAGCAAGCCCACGCGCTTCATTGCCGGCACCTTGCGCGGCGTTTGGATGAGTGAAGATTCCGGCGCCCATTGGGAACGCATCTCCGACCCCAAGAATTTAGAAATGGGCGGCATTACCGCCACTGCCATCGACCCCAAAGATCCGGACATTATGTACGCCGGCACCTCGCACCTGCCTTGGAAATCCACTGACGGCGGCAAAACCTGGAAGACCATTCACACCGGCATGACCGATGATTCCGATGTCTTTTCCATCTATATCAACCCCGCCGATCCGAACAATGTCTTCGCCAGCGCCTGCAGCGGCATCTACACGAGCGGCGACCGCGGCGATCAGTGGAAAAAAGTCATGGGGCTCACCTTCAGCCAGCGCCGCACCCATGTCATCCGCAAAGATCCGCAAGCCGATGGCTTGATCTACGCCGGCACCACCATGGGCCTTTTCAAGAGCCCCAACATGGGTTCCACCTGGAAGCTTCTGTCGAAAGAACAAGTCAACGCCATCGTCTTCGATCCGGCCAATCCCGGCAGCATGTATATGGCTATGGAATATGAAGGTCTCGGCCGCGCCAGCGATGCCGGCGAGAAGATCCACATGCTCAATCATGGTTTCGTAGACCGCACGATCTCAGGCGTCACCATCGCCGGCGACAAACTCATCGCTGTTGAAACGCAACTTGGCGAATCCAGCGGCATCTTCGTGAGCAAGGACAAAGGCGAGAGCTGGTCGCAAATTATGGACGTCAAGGGTTTGAACGCGCGTCCACTTGCATACCATCGCCGCCATGCCTAGCGAAGAGCGCATCATGCTCGCTTCGGCCGCGCATGAGGTTTACAAAACCGTGGATGGCGGTCAGATCTGGAAGCCGCTTCCTTTGAAGCTGGTTACGCCCGCTGTTGAGAAGGCTCCGCCGGCTCCCACTAAAACCACCGCCAGACGCACTACCGCCGCGCGGAAAACCGTTGCCCGCAAGCCCGTGGAAAATGTCCGCCTCATCACGCCGCATGAAATCCACGGTATCTATGCCGCCAAAAACGGTACAAAAGATCTGCTCTTTGCCGCCACCGATCTAGGCCTGTTGAAGAGTGCCGATGCCGGCGAACGCTGGACCATGGCCGAAGTGGCCGGATCATCCGGCGTCACGGGCCTCTATATCTCCCCCATCAACGACGGCCGCCTGGTGGCTCGCGCCGATGCCGGGTTGTACATCTCCAAAGACTTCGGCGATCACTGGACCAGCCTGAATTTCCCAACGCCCACAGCCGACGTGAAAGATGTGGCTCTTCCGGTGGAACCCTCCGCCCCGCTCCTCGTCGCCACGCGCTTGGGTATGTTCTCCTCCGATGACGACGGCGTCAAATGGGCAAAAGATCACGACGGCCTGCCCGCTTCCACGGTCAATTCCGTTGTTTACGGCTCCGGCACCATCGCTTACGCTGTTCAATACGGCAAGCTCTTCGAAACCAAAGACGGCGGCAAAAGCTGGTCGCATCTGAAGAGTGCATTGCCTCCGGCTCAGATTCGCAAACTCTGGATTCCCGACTTGGCTACCAACCGCCTCTTCGGTGTCAGTTCAGATCTCGGTGTTTTGCTTCGCAATTAGTTTCTCTATTCGGTAAGATTTAAGGTTGGTGACCGATCAACCCTTGCTCAATGGAAGAGGTGCGGCCTCCCGCTTTGTAGCGGGGTCGCACCTTTTCCTTTTTGCCGTCTTCCTCAGCGCGTCTCTTGCCTCGGGGCAGCAGGAATCACCCACCAAGGTCTCGGTGATTGAAGCGAATCCCGATATCTTCGAACTCAACGCTTTCGGCGGTGTGAGTGTTTTTGGCGGAGTCAATCAAGGGACGGGTACCGAAAAATTGGTCAACGGTGGCGACGCCGGGGGCCGCACGGCCTACAACTTCTCCCAGCATCTTTCTCTCGAAGCCGGCTACAACTTCTCCGTGAACAACGGACGCTTCGTGATCCCCAGCGGTTCTTCCGCTTTTAATCGCACGTTCGGCAACCAGATCCAGGCCGTGTCGCTCAATCCCGTTTATAACTTCACGCGCCGTGGTTCACGGCTGCGTCCTTACGTCACTGCGGGCTTAGGAGCCGATTGGTTTGTCCCCACTAAACAAGCTCGCGCCCAATTGCCTGGAATTAATAAGAATACTGAACTAGCTGTCAACTACGGCGGCGGCTTCAAATATCATTTGACGCCTCACCTTGGGCTCCGCTTCGATGCGCGCGCTTTCTATCTGCCGCGCAATCCCACGTTCGGCCTTACGAATTTCCCAACGGCTCACCTCAACGGCTTTCAAGCCACTGCGGGCCTGGTGTTCTACTTCTGGCAGTCGCATATCTTCGTTGATCACAGCGGTCCGCCTGAACCGCCAAAGCCAGTGACCCTTCAGCCGCTCAATCCCGGCGAACTCCGCGGCGGGGCTGGCCAATTGTGCCAAGGCCGTGTCCTCACCTTACACGCGACCACGACCGACCCCGCCGGCCACTCACTCACCTATAGCTGGAAAGTCAACGGCATGGCGGTCGGCACCAACGATCCTGATCTTTCCTACAAGCCCAACAACGCCGGCGATTTCCAAGTCGAGGTCGAAGTTTCAGACGCCTCCGATTCCGCGCGCATCATTCGGCTTGGCCCTAAGACGCTCGCGGTGCAAGATTACGTGCTTCCGAAAATCGTCGGCATGACAGCCTCGCCCAACACTGTGAACATGGGTGGCGAAGCTTCGGCTCACCAAACCGTCATCTTGGCGGCGGACGTCTCCTCTACACCTTGCGGCGGCAACCTTACCTACAAATGGGCCATCAGCGAAGGCACTTTGACGAACTCCGCCGGCCCCAGCGCCACTTTCGACACCGCCAGCCTCAGCTTTGATTCCGGCCTGGGACAAACCAAAACCATTACCGCTACTCTGACGGCCACCGATGAGACCGGCCACTCCGCCTCCCAGAGCGTCAACTTCCTGGTAGACTATCCGGCTCAATTTAAACGCCTGCCCGATGTCATCTTCGCCAAAGATAGCGCCCGGGTAAACAACTGCGGCAAACGTCTGCTCATTGAGCAAGCCGTCCCCCAAGCCGGCGCCGCCTTCGATATTTTGCTCATTGGCCACCGCACCAGCGATGAACTGGAAAGCGTCCCTACGATCGGCCGCACCTCCTTGCACAGCAGCACTTTAGACCGTCAGCGTCTCCTCTCTGTCAGCGCTGTTCTCACCGCTGGCCGGGGCGTTTGCGGCAATCTTGACCTGTCGCAGGTACGCATCTACGCCGCCGGTACCGAACAGATCTCGCCAGCCGATCCCGGCTTCTGCGGCACCTCTACCGTTCCCCTGACGGCGGAACGCTCGGGCGCGGCTGTCAGTGAAACCGATAAAGAACGTCGTGTCGAGGTGTATTTGATTCCGAAAGGGAGCTCTGTCTTGCCCCCAGCCGCCCGTAATGGAGTGGTGGTTTCCCCGGCCGGGGCAAAAGTATTAGGGTGTCCGAAGTAATATGGTTATAAGCAAAAGGGCGCGTGGTCTTTGCAAGCGCACGGGGTCTGATCCCTGGCAGCTTGCTCCATTGCTTTTCTTTGCGCGTGTTGCTTATTGGGTTTTTTGTCGTAAGGCAGCTTTTTGTAATGTTTTACGCTAGAGGTTATCTAATTTGAAGTATGGATTCTAAATTCTCGTTTGGAGGAGAAGCATGATTACTCGGCTATTAGCTAGGCCGATCAGTTCGGCAATCTTGTGTCTGACGCTATGCTCTGGCACCGCCGTCTTCGCGCAAGATGCGAACACTACGAAAACTACCGTTAAGATGGCCAACGGACAGGACCAGTACCCAGACCTTTGGGAAATCGATGCCTTCGGTGGCATTCAGGTCTACAAGCAGGTCAACCGCGGGTTGGACACGAAGATGTCGAACGGCGGCGTGTTCGGCGGTCGCCTTACCTATAATCCCTACGAATATCTTGGCTTGGAACTATGGATGGACTACTCCGTAGCCAATGTCAGCTTCGGCCAATCGAATGGGACCATTCCCTTTGGTTTCGGCGGAGCCGGTGGCCCCGTGCCTCCTTTTGGCTTCGGTGCCCGCAATTGGACCTTCGGCTTCAATCCCGTCTGGAACCTGCGTCCCCGCGGCTCCAAAGTCCAGCCTTACCTCACGGTGGGCGTTGACGGCATTCAGTTTACCCCCACAACCAAGGCCATCAATGAAGCCAACCAGCCCAATAATCTGGCTCTCTATCATGCCAACGGCTTGAACGACAATTTGCAAGTCGGCATCAACTTTGGTGGTGGTGTTAAATGGCACTTCACCGAACACCTGGGTGGCCGCTTCGACGTGCGTGGCTTGATCAGCCGCAATCCCAACGTACGGTTTGCCTAGCGCCTATAACGGCGGTGGAGTTTACATCCCTGGCAAAGCCCATTTGGACGGCATTCAAGCAACTTTGGGTTTCGTCTTCTTCGGTGGCGAAAACAAGTGCCCGGAAATGCCGGCCGCCCCGCCTGCCCCAGCCCCGCTGCCTAGCGTTACGATCAACGGTGGTGACGGCAGCGCTGCTGGCGCCTTCTGTTCCGGCCAGCCGGTTAACCTGCACGCCAACATTGCCGCAGCCGATCGCAAACTTGCCTATGCTTGGACTGTCAACGGTCAGGCCCAGAGCAGCACTTCTGCCGATTTGAGCTTCACGCCTTCTACTGGCACCTCGAACGTTCAGGTAACGGTCACCGACACCACCCCGCTACCTCCTCCCATGGAACGCCCCAAGAAGTTCCCGGTGCGTTGCTGGGTGCAGCCGGCCGCCCCGGCCCCGATTGCTCCCGTTTCCGCCAGTTCCACTGTTACTTTGGCCCAGGGTGGTCCACTCATTTCCAGTGTGACCGCTTCGCCCGCCGTTTTGGCGTTTAATGGTGAAGGCGCTCGCACCTCGAACCTCGCTGGCGTGGCCCAGTCCTCTCCTTGCGGCGGCAACTTGACCTACAAGTGGACCGTCAGCGAAGGCAGCGTCACCAACGATTCCAGCCCCAACGCTACGTTTGATGTCTCTAGCTTGAACTTCGAACAAAGCGCCCAGGCCCAGAGCAAGCAGATCGTCGCCACCTTGACCGTCACCGATGCCACGGCAAATCCGTCACCGGCACGGCCAACATCACCGCCAACTACACTCCGCAATGGGTGCGCTTGGATGATGCCATCTTCGGCAAGAACAACACCCGCGTCAACAATTGCGCCAAGCGTCTTCTCATTGACGATGCCGCGCAACGTATGACCAACGGCGATTACGACATCATTCTTGTCGGCCATCGCGATACCGATGAAAACGAGAAAGCCGGCGGCGGCAAGAAGAAGGGCCGTAAAGGCGCCGCTGGTGTCGGTTTGGATGAAGAACGCGTCCTGAACGCCGCTGCCATCCTGAGCGGTGGTACCGGCACGTGCGGTAAGGTTGACATCTCCCGCATCAAGATGGATGTGGTGGGTACCGACCAGACCTCCGAAACCCGGACCGGCCAGTGCGGAACTTCCAACACGCAAGAACGCAAAGGATCCGAGACGAGCGAAGCCGACAAGAATCGCCGCGTCGAGATCTACCTCGTGCCTCACAACAGCACCGTACTGCCGCCGGCCGTGAAAAACGCCCGCCCAGTGCCTGAAGCTGAAGTCAAGGCGCTCGGTTGCCCTCACTAAGAACGTAAGTAGTTTCAAAGCCGAAAGGGCCAAGCGGTTCGCCGCTTGGCCCTTTTTGTATTCCCATCAAAATCAACCGGGCTATGGCAACGAGATTCATTCTCATTTATCCTAAAGGGGAAGGGAACGGCTAGTCGCAAGTGGCCGCCCCTTCTCGTTCAAAAGCAAACGCTAGCTTTTCGGCCAGCGCAGCTCGAGAACGATAGTCCACAATTTTTTGTAGACTACCTTTAGGATGAAGTGAAACATGTGCATCACCTCCTGCGTGAAGTAGGATTGAAAGGCCGGAGTCTCTCGCTCCGGCCGATCACTTCGCCGCTCAAATGCAGCGCAGCCATCGCTTGCGATTCCTATAATCCGCTCTCGCATGAGTATCTAGTGGCGCGAACCGCTGATCCATCTCCTCGAAGATAGCGGTGCTCCTCCGCCGAAAGTCCGAATTGTCAATTAGAATGGGGCTTCTTGTCTTGCGGCGGAAGCGATTCCTCGCTGGGTGCGGCCGTCCCTGACTGGCCCCATAAGCGTTTCGCTATTACGTCGCAAGCTTGTGCTACCGCGCAGCGGTTCTGAAATGCGCTTTACTTTCTGGCCTGCGCGCCGTGCCAAATACGCATGATCTCGATGACGGAATCTTTGACGCGGTATACGCGATGTAGGGCAAGGGTGAGAACACCAACTCGCGGGTTCCCGGCTCAGTTCCCTTGTGTCCACGGTTCGGAGAATTCACCAGGGTTAATGTTAGCCAGACTTCCTCATGCGGTGAATCGGGCTGTACAGATCTTTGGAGCGGGCACAGTCCATCCACGAATTCGCACGCGGTCGGCAGCGGCGATGCCCTCACGAACGGCGGCGCGGAATTGGTCATTCTCTTCCAGCAATCGCAAAGCAGCATCCTTCACGAGTTGTGTGGCGTCTGTGCCGTGATGGTCGGCTATCTGAGAAAGCCTGTTTTCCTGCTCTGGCGTAAATTGCACTTCCATAACGCTAACCGTAGGCTCTCACAATGGTTTTGTCAATCGAGCTAGGCGCAGAGCCCACTCCTTTCAAATCGCCTGGGATTTAGCGCTTCCGTGCCGGTACTGGTTGTGCCTTCCCGCGCCTACGACGACACGCTGATTATCAGCGCAGTGGACACCCATAAAGTTCCGCGCTCGCTGGCGGCTAAGGAGGAATTGAAGCCCAGCCAAATCGATGGCGATGCGCGCATTGCGGTCGCTGTCTAATTATTCGAATTCCCGTAAGTGCCTGCAAACTCGTGTCCCTAAAGTCGCTGCGACCTTTTTCAGTCACAGCTCGAGCAAAATTTATATTCTGCTTGTTTTCATAGCCTTGCAGGCAAATTCTCGTGTCCGGCGAAAGCGCAAAAGCGATCCTGGAGCCGAAATGAGGAATTTCATGCAAGCACAACAACAGAGCATCGATACCAATTTTGAGCCCGAATGCGCGCTCCCCGGCACGGCGTTGACCTGCCTGAACAGTCTCAAGCATGGCGCCACCTCGCGCATGCTCTTCATCCCCGGAGAAAATCCGCAGGACTTTTATAACTTACTCGCCGAAAGTTTTGAGACCCATCAACCGGCGAGCACGGAAGACAGCGCTCTTGTGACAGATCTCGTTGTCGCTCGCTGGTATCTCTGGCGTCGCCAGCGATCTTCGAACAAAAGCGAGTTCGAGCAATATTCCAGCCACGCGGAAGAGGACACGCTTACGCCGGCAGACCTCAAGACACTCGCGCTTTTTGATCGCTATCGCACGCAGGCCGAGCGCACGCACGCGCGGGCTCTTAAGAATGTTCAGACCATTCAGAAGAACGCCTTTAACGCAGAGAAATGGCGCGCGCAGCTCGAACTTCAGAAAAGGAAGTACGACCTGGATTTGCAACGCTTTGAACTTCGTCGCGAGCAAGCAATGGCGAAAAAGAAGACTAGCAAGACGGCGACCCCCTCTCCGGAAACTCAAGCACCTGACGCCGGTGACAGCAACGCCGATAACTTCGCCGATCCTTCGCTTCCGCTTCGTAAAATGGCCGATACGGACACCTGGACCGCACTGAATCCGGACATGCCTTTCACGGACGCAGACGCCATTCATCGCCTTTCGTTCGCTTCCGCTTCGCAAAATGGCGGTTGATCGAGCGAGTGGCTCGACTTTTCGTCCGGCAAGTACCCGCCGCGAGGCGCAAGGCTTACAGTTCTTCGAAAACTAAATATTCGTTCTTCGCCCGTAAGGCCGCGTTGCGTCTAGAACCCCTCTTTCCCCTATAATCAGACAATGAAGATCGCTGCTCTGCTGCTTTGCCTCGCAACCATCGCCGCCGCTGCGGATGCCGGCGGAACCTGGAGTCCCGCCGCCGCCGCGCAGTACCTTGATCAGCGCGCCACTTGGTGGGAAAGCTGGCAGAACTCCAAACGCGATCACGACACCGTCTGCGTTTCCTGCCATACCATCCTGCCGTATGTTCTCTCGCGTACCAAGCTGGTCCCTGCATTGGATCAAAAAGATATGCCGATGGCGCAACAACAGGCACTGCAGTACGTGCGGAAACGCGTCAGTCTCTGGTCGGAAGTATTGCCTTATTATTCCGACGCGAAAAGCGGCCCCGGCAAATCGCGCGAATCGCGTGCCACCGAATCTGTTCTCAATGCGCTGGTTCTGTCTACCAATCCTGTTGAGCCAGATCTGACGCGCAAGGCCTTTGATGCTGCCTGGGCGCTACAACTGAAGACGGGTGATCACGCCGGCGCATGGGATTGGCAGGTCTTTCATCTCGCCCCCTGGGAAGCCGGCGATTCGCAGTATCAAGGGGCCACCTTTATGGCGCTCGCTCTCTCTTATGCGCCGCCGGAGATCCGTCACGACTCTGCCAGTAAAGCCAATATCAAGTTGCTCCGGTCCTACCTGCAACGCGAATACTGCGAGCCAAACTCTGTTGAACAAAATGGTCCTGCTCTGGGCCTCAGACCAAATTCTGTCGCGCGCCCAAAAAAATCAACTTGTGGCTGATATCCTTCAGAAGCAGCGCCCCGATGGCGGCTGGAACCTCGCCTCTCTTGGCAAATGGGAACGTTCCGATCACACTAGTCAAGATTCCGAAAGTGACGGCTATGCCACCGCGCTCGCCACGCTGGCGCTGCAGCGCGTCCATCACGCAGAATCCGCTTCGCAAAAAGGCCGCACCTGGCTCGAAGCGCATCAAAACAAGGAAGACGGTTCCTGGCGCACCTATTCTTTGAACAAGAAGCGCGATCCGAAATCAGACGTCGGCAAATTCATGACCGACGCCGCCACTGGCTATGCCGTGCTCGCTCTTACCAGCCCTGGATCACGGCGGGACTAACCCGCTGAAACGCCTCTGCAAACTGAATCGCTGAGTTACCGCAAATTCGCCGCGCATGGTTGGCGCGTTGCGACGCCCGCTGCGTGTAGTATTCGCGCAAGTAACCTTGCGCGCCCATCTCCGCCATCGCCGCTTTCTTCTTTTCAAAAACAGGCGTGATGTCTAGGAACGTATTCGGCATGAAGCTGCACAGCTCTGGTTGGTGCGGTTCAAACAGCAGGAAATCCGGCGGCTTGATGGTCTTGAACGCACTCGCCACGCCCGCGCCCGAAGCCAGCTGCCGCGCCTTCTCGCTCACTTGATAAGCCACGCTATGGTCTGGATTAAACGGATCCTCTTTCGCATGCGTCAGCATCACGTTCGGTTCAAAATCGCGCAGCTGCTGTACCAGCCGTTCTAACGCAGCCTTGTCGATCTCCAGCGGATAGTCGCCCAAATCCAAAGGCTCGAACGTGGCGCCCAGGATCTGCGCCGCTTTCTCCGCCTCCCCTCGTCGGATGCGTTTCACGTTCTCTTCCGTCTGCCCGGGCGTTTTCCAAAGTTCGCCTGATTCTCCCCGCTCACCATACGACAGCGCCACCACTTTAGCCACGCCGCCATTCGCTGTCACCGTGGCAATTGCCCCTGCCGCGCGCCAAACAAAGTCGGCCGCGTGCGCGCTTACTACTAAGAGCCTAGTCATTTCCTGTCCTTCGCATCCACATATTGCAAACCCATTTGCGCCAGCTTCGCCCGCATGCCGTAGATGTCCAGGCCTACTTCGCCGGCGGCTAACTTCGCCCTGACTTTGGTCTCCCTGGCCTCGCGCTCTTCCGAAGCTGCAATCACAGCTTCAATGTCAGCGCGCTGCACCACCACCACGCCATCGTCATCGCCCACCACCGCATCGCCCGGATTCACCACAATGCCCGCGCATACCACCGGCACATTCACAGATCCCAGCGTCGCTTTCACTGCACCCTTCGCTGAAATTGCTTTTGACCACACCGGGAACTTCATCGCCGTCAATTCGCCCACATCGCGGCAGCCTGCATCAATCACCACGCCCACTCCGCCATGGGCCCGGAACGAAGTGGCCAGCAGATCGCCCAGCATCGCATCTGTGTTGGCCGAACTCAGCGCCACCACCACAATGTCGCCCGCTTGGCAAAGGTCCGCCGCTACATGCATCATCATGTTGTCGCCGGGAGGTGCCAGTATTGTCAGCGCCGCGCCCACCGCGCGCGCTCCTGGATAAATGGGCCGCATGTGCGGAGCCATCAACCCAATCCGTCCCTGCGCTTCGTGGATCGTGGCCACGCCGAAGCGCCCCAGTCTTTGCAACTGGTCCGCTGTCGGCCGCTCAATGTTCCGCACCGCAATACTCATTTAGTCTCTCCCAAACACTTCGCCGTCAAATAGCTTCCGCGCCGTGCGCAGCAATCCCGCGCGCTTCACCGCGCCTTGCTCCAACTCCAAATGCACCGTGAACTCGCCCGTCGGATGCTCAATGGAAAGTAGGATATCGTTTCCCGCCGGCACTGTGGCAACGCCCGCAGCCACCGTTCCCGGCAAGACGCAAGCCGTCGCGACAGAGACCGCGCCGAACACTCCAATCGACGTGTGACAAGCGTGCGGTATGAAAGTCCTCGTCGCCACCGCGCCCCCGTGTTGTGCCGCAGCAATCAAACTCATCTTCGGCACAACCTTCTTTGCCACATCGCCCAAACCCATCAATGGACCCGCAGCCAGACGCACTGCTTCCAATCGCATTTTTAGCTCATCGTCCGCGTTCAGCGCCTCAACGGTTTCGTAACCCGTGCGGCCCAGCGCTTGCGCCGGAATCACCACCACCGGCATTCCATTGTCGATACAGGTAACCGGCACCCCGGCCACAACGTCTTGTAGGTGGCCAGTTGGGAACAAGCTTCCGCAAACCGAGCCAGCCACATCCAGAAAATCGATTTTAATCGGCGCCGCTGTTCCCGGCACTCCATCAATACGCGCGTCGCCGCTGTATTTGACAACTCCGCCGGGTGTTTGAACAATGAGATCCGCCACGGTGCCCGTGTTGAGCGTTTTGACCCGTACGGTTGTTTCGCCGTCCTTGGCCGCAATTAATCCGCGCTCAATGGCAAAAGGCGCCACGCCCGCCAGAATGTTTCCGCAATTGGGCGATGTATCCACGAGCGGTTCGTTCACCGCCACTTGTGCGAAGACGAAGTCGATGTCAATGCCCGCTGTTTTGCTTCGCTCTACAATGGCAACTTTGCTGCGCAACGGATGTGACCCGCCAATGCCGTCAATCTGATTCACATCCGGCGAGCCCATGATGTCGAGCAGCAGTTTATCCCGCGCTGTTACCTCGAGCGGCAGATCCTCGGCCAGGAAATAAGCGCCTTTCGAAGTGCCTCCGCGCATCCACATGCAGCGGATGCCCGCTGCTTTACTCAATGGGGGGTGTGCCATAGGTATGGAACGATTCGACCGTTTTCAAGCCCCAGGCCTGCCCTCTCGCCCGGTCCGCCTGGTTCCAAATGGCCGGCTTCCAATCGGGAGCCAGAATCGAATAGCCGCCTGAAGCCAGTTCGAAACGGTTGCCGCCCGGTTCGAATACGTAGAGGAAGAACGTTTGTCCAATCGCGTGCTTATGTGGACCCGTTTCGATCGATACGCCGCTCTCGACGAAGATGTCGGCGGCACGCAGCACTTCCTCGCGCGTATCCGTGAAGTAAGTCAGATGATGCAGTCGGCCATGTCCGCCGGCATTGTCGCGTGTGATGGCAATGTCGTAAGACTTGTTAGTGGCGGTAAGCCAGCCGCCCATTTCCGAACCATCGTCGAAGATGATCTGTTCGGTCAACTTCATGCCAAGCCGCTTCTGATAGAACTCGCGGTTGGCTTTCACGTCCGAAGCCAGAATGTTGATGTGGTCCAGCCGCCGTGGAGAGATGCCGCGTGTCCCGCGCTTTTGCGGATTGTTCCGCATATGGGTGGCTAATTCCGCTGGTGCTTCGAACCACTTCGTGTCAAAGTACAGTTCCAGTTGATGCCCATCCGGAGAAGGGAAGCGAAACGCCCGCCCGTGCCCCAAATCCGATTCAAGCCATTTGCCTTGAAACCCATGTTGCTGTAAGTCGGCGACCAGTAGGTCCAGTGTCCCCGCATCCGCCGTCCGCAACGCCATGTGGCCTAAGCCCGGCGCCTTGGCGGCGGTGAGCTTCAGTGTGGCGAACTCATAATCGCCCCAAGCGCGCAGATACACTGAATCACCCTGCCTGCCGCTTTCCGAGAGCCCGACGATCTCGCTAAAAAACTTCAGGCTCTCTTCCGGCTTGGGCGTCAGTAACTCAATATGCCCTAAGTGAGCAATGTCGCGAAACCTGGGAGTGAAGCTCATTTGGCGGTAAGCATCCCGTGCAGCGTGGCGTTGGAATCAGTGCCGACCCAGACGTCGAAGTCGCCCGCGTCATGTACCCGCTTGTGGTCGGCCGCGCTCCAATAGCTGAGCTCATCTTCGGTCAACGTGAAGCGAACCGTCTTGCTTTCGCCCGGCGCGAGTGACACGCGCTCAAAGCCTTCCAGTTGCCGTACCGGACGTGAAGCCCGTCCAGCCCGCTGGTGAATGTAAAGCTGAACCACCTCGTCGCCGTCCCGGTCGCCCGTGTTCTTCACGTCCACAGATACCGTCTGCTTGTTGATCTTCATGTTGGAGATAACGAACTTGGTGTAGCTCAGCCCGTAGCCGAACGGATAGAGCGGTGAACTGGGCTCGTCCCAATACCTAGCGAGGGACGTCTCCGGCTGATGAGTGAGCGTATGCGCGTAATAAATCGGCACCTGGCCCACCGAGCGCGGGAAGGTCACCGGCAGTTTACCGCCGGGATTGGCGTCGCCAAACAAGAGATCCGTAACGGCGTGACCGCCTTCCGCTCCCGGGTACCAAGCTTCCAGAATCGCCGGCACATGTTCCGCCGCCCAGTTGATGCTCAGCGGACGGCCGTTCAGCAATACCAACACTACCGGCTTGCCGGTCGCCATGACTTTCTCCAGCAGTTCTTCTTGCCGGCCGGGTAAGTCGAGCGAAGTACGCGATGCCGCCTCGCCGCTCATATCCTGGCTCTCGCCAAGAACCATGATGGCGATATCAGACTTGTTGGCTAGCGCTACCGCCTTCTCTATTTCCGCCGTGTTCTGTTCGTCCGTAAGCGGCGCATCGCGCTTCACGTTCATGATCGCGTCAAACATCGAAGGAACCTTGCGGCGGATTTCACAGCCCATGGCCGTCTCCAGATGCACGCCCGCGCCTAGCTTCTCGCGCAGCCCTTGCGCGATGCTCACTGCCTGCTTCGGATCGTCACCGCCCACCGCCCACGGGCCGCGAATATCGAGCGCCGAATCAGCCATGGGTCCGATCACCGCAACTGAGGAGTACCGGCCCTGTGCCAGCGGCAAAAGTCCGCCCTCATTGCGCAAAAGCACGGCTGAGCGCTGGGCCGCCTTGCGCGCCGCTTCCTTACTAGCTGTCGAGTAGAAGGCGGTCTTAGCCGCTGCTTCATCCACATAGGGGTTCTCAAATAAACCGAGTTGGATCTTCGACACCAAAATCGGGCGCACCATGTCGTTCAACTGGCCTTCGTTGATGCGGCCCGCCTTGATCAGCTTTTCCAAGTTATCGGCATACGTGCGGCTGCCCATGTCCATATTCACGCCGGCGGTAAACGCCAGGTACGCTGCGTCGGCCGCATCGCTCGCGAAACCGTGCGTCAGCAGGTCTCTCACAGCGAACGCGTCGCTCACCACAAACCCTTTGAAGCCCCATTTGTCGCGTAAGACATCCTGGAGCAGCCACTTGTTGCCCGTCGCCGGAACGCCATTGAGATCCATATAAGCGCTCATCAGCGCCGCCGATCCTGCATCCACCGCCGCTTGAAATGGCGGAAGGTAGACATTCCAAAGTTGCTCGTCGGAAATGTACGACGAATCGTAATCGCGTCCACCATCGGCCGCGCCATAACCAGCGAAGTGTTTCACCGAAGTAATCACGTGTCCCGGTTCACCGACGTAAGCGCCTTGAAAGCCCTTGACTTGTGCCCGTGCGACAGCCGATCCTAAGAAGGGATCTTCGCCTGCGCCTTCCACGATGCGGCCCCAGCGTGGATCGCGAGCAATGTCCACCATGGGCGCGAAGGTCCAGCGGATCCCGGCCGCGCTTGCTTCACGCGCTGCCACTGCTTGAGACCGCTCGGCGACCGACGGATCAAAGGAAGCCGCCATGGCGATCGGTACGGGGAAAACGGTCTTGAATCCGTGAATCACGTCAAGCCCGAAGAGCAATGGAATATGCAAGCGTGATTGATCCACGGCGATGTGCTGCATGCGGTTGATCTGCGCAGGATCTGTCACGAAGAGGAACGACCCGTAATCGCCGCGCGCAATGTCTTCATCTTTAAGCGCGGGCATTCCTGGGATGGTTTGTGGAAAAACGAAGAGCTGATTGAGCTGGCCAATCTTCTCTTCCACGGTCATCTGTTTGATTAAGGCATCCGCGCGCTTCGCGGCGTCCTTTTCGGAAATGGGTTGCTGCGCTTGGAGCGCCAGCGTCAGGGTGGTGATCAGCAATACAGAGCTGCGTAGGAGGGTCACTTCATAGGTTTATCACACCGAACTGGCGAATTTACTAGGGCGCGCCGTCACAATCCATCGTGAACTCCGTTATCATCAGGTAGGGAAAAGCCAGATGGCAAACGGCGCCAAAACAGTAACGCAGAAAACGCCTGTGGAACCATTGACGGAAAATATCATCATTGAGCCCAGCTTTCTGGCGCGAAACTGGTGGCTGCTGCGTCGCGCGTTTATCGCCGCTTACGAAGACAATTGTTTTGGTATTGCCAAAGGGGCTGCTTATTCGGGGCTGCTTTCGCTGTTCCCCATCCTGACGCTGCTGACGGCGATCCTCATTCAGGCCAATGCGCAATCTGTGGTTCGCGTGATTGAACGCTTTGTGCAAGATGTGCTTCCTCCTGGAACCGAAGACCTAGTCCTATCGCGTTTGCGCGATCAAGCGCACCGGGGAATTTCGTTATCTGTGATTGCCATCGTTGGCGCTATTTGGGCGGGTTCCGGCGCCATGTGTAGTTTGATGGAGGGCTTTCAAGCGGCTTATCGGATTCCCGCTGGCCGGCCCTTCCACAAACAGCGCGCGATGGCGATTTTTCTGCTGCTGATCGGCGCCATTCCCGCCGTGGCTGCGTCTAGTTTGATCATCTTCGGCAACCGGATTGAAGCTATGTCGGTGCAATGGGCCGGCATCTCCGATCTGAGCACGCCGCTCGAATGGGCCTGGAAATTCGCCCGTTGGATGGTGGCGTTCGTCGCCACGATTTTTGTAACCGGATTGCTCTACTACTTTGGCCCGAATCACCGCCCGGAGCCAAACAAAGTGGGACAGAAATCAAGTTCGCGGTTCATGCGCGTTTGGCCAGGCGCCTTTGTGGCCACGGTGCTATGGTTGGTTGCCACGGCCGGCTTTGCCTGGTATGTAGGGCATTTGGCCAACTACAGTCTCTTCTATGGCAGCGTGGGTGCGGTGGTCGTTCTGCTCATCTGGCTTTACCTCATTGCTTGCATCTCTCTGATCGGCTGCGAGTTCAACGCCGAGCGCGAACGAATCGATCAACTCGCCATCCTCGACTGAGCTCTTTCCGCGTAGCGTAAACCGCACTTCGCCCTTTATACTTGAGGGCGTGCCATTCAAACTAGGAATCGACTACAAACCGCGCGGCGATCAAGTCACGGCGATCGAACAGTTGACCCGCGGTTTGTTTGAAGCCGAACAGCATCAAACTCTGCTCGGCGTAACCGGATCGGGCAAAACGTTCACGGTTGCGAAGATTATTGAAGCGTTGGCACGGCCGTCGCTAGTGCTCGCTCACAATAAAACACTAGCGGCGCAGCTTTATCACGAATTCAAAACATTCTTTCCCGGTAACGCGGTGGAATATTTTGTCAGCTATTACGATTACTATCAACCCGAAGCCTACATTCCATCGGGCGATATTTATATCGAAAAAGAAGCCACCATCAACGATGAGCTAGATAAGCTGCGTCTGTCGGCGACAAGGTCTCTCTTTGAGCGGCGCGATTGCGTCATCATCGCCAGCGTGAGCTGCATTTATGGTTTGGGATCGCCCGAAGCCTACTACGGCATGTTGCTGATGTTGGAAAAGGGCCAGAAAATCAGCCGCAAGGAATTGCTGCAGCGCTTGGTTGAAATCCTTTACGAACGGAACGATCACGACTTCAAGCGTGGCACGTTTCGCGTACGCGGCGACGTGATCGAACTGTTCCCCACGTACGATGACAACGCCTTCCGCATCGAGCTCTGGGGCGACGAAATTGAATCGTTGAGCCAGATCGACCCTCTGCTGGGCCAGGTGAAGCAAACGTATCTGCGCTTGCCCATTTATCCGAAAACACACTATGTGATGGATGCGCCTACTCGCCAGCAAGCCATGCAGAGTATTGAAAACGAACTGCAATGGTGGCACAAGGAATTAGAAAGCAAAGGCAAGCTGATTGAAGCGCAGCGCGTGCATCAACGCACCATGTTTGATCTGGAAATGATCAAGCAAATCGGCTATTGTCATGGCATTGAAAATTATTCGCGGCACTTTTCGGGACGGTTGCCGGGCGAAGCGCCGCCCACCCTGCTCGATTACCTGCCGAATGACGCACTGATTTTCATTGATGAGAGCCACCAGACGATCCCGCAATTGCAAGGCATGTATCACGGCGACCGTTCGCGCAAGGATGTGCTGGTGGACTATGGCTTCCGTTTGCCCAGCGCGCGCGACAACCGCCCGCTGACTTTCGAAGAATTCGAAAATCGTGTGGCGCAGGTCGTTTATGTTTCAGCCACGCCTGGGCCTTATGAGCTCACAAAATCAGCCGGCGTGGTGGTGGAGCAGATTATCAGACCGACGGGTTTGGTCGATCCTGAAATCGAAGTCCGCCCCATCAAAGGCCAAGTAGATGATCTGCTGAATGAAATCCGTCTGCGCGCTGAAGTGAACGAGCGCGTCTTGGTGACCACGCTGACCAAGCGCATGTCCGAAGATTTGGCTGAATACTACGCAGAAGTGGGTGTCAAGTGCGCCTATTTGCATTCCGAAGTGAGTACCCTCGACCGCATTAAAATCTTGCGCGACCTGCGCAAAGGAATATATGATGTCTTAATTGGCGTCAATCTGTTGAGAGAGGGGCTCGACTTGCCTGAAGTTTCTTTGGTGGCGATTTTGGATGCCGACAAAGAAGGTTTTTTGCGGTCGAGCGGATCGCTGATTCAAACCATTGGCCGTGCCGCCAGAAATTTACGAGGCCGCGCGATTCTTTATGCCGACGTCATTACCAAGAGTATGGATCAAGCCATGAACGAGACCGGGAGACGGCGCGCACTGCAGCAAGCGTATAACGAAGCAAATCACATTACGCCGCAATCGATTGTTAAGCCCATAGATATGAGTTTGGTGGCCATTGCCGAAGCGGATTACGTCACGGTCCCCTTAGATGACGAACCGGAATCTGGCGTTGAACTGACAGCCGAGCAGCGCACCGCTCTGGTTGCTGAGTTGGAAGCAAAAATGAAGCAGGCAGCAAAAGCATTTGATTTTGACAAGGCGGCGCAATATAGAGACCGCATGAGGGCATTGAAAGCGAGCGTCGTTCATGAAGAAGCAAATGCGAGTGGGCCTGGTGGTGGAGGGTAACGCCACCCCTTCTCCAGTATTGCGTTTAACGAGCGTAGGGAAAGAATTAGGGCCGATCAAATCAGCAGGGTTACAGGTGGCGCGCAGAATTTCTAATTTTCTGCGGGCGGGTTATGCGGTAACGGAATATCAGGAGTTGGAGTGCGCCCAGCTCATTTTGCTGCGTGTACCGGATGCCGAAGTAACCGCGCGTTGTGGCCGAAATTGCCGAGACGGGGTTGCCTTTTAGTGAGATGGCTTTCGTTCTTTGCGAAAGCTGGTTGCCGACGGAAACGCTGATGCCCCTGCGCCGGCGGGGGGCGCAAATTGCCAGTTTATTGCAGGTGGGTCCCCTTTCCGGGAACCGCTTTGCGATTGAAGGCGATTTGCCGGCAGTGAGACGAGCGAAGCGATTGCTGGCCGGTGTTGAGGGACGCGTAGTTGAAATTCGTCAAGGCGCGAAGTCTCTCTATTTCGCGGCTAATTTGTTGTTAACAGCGATTCCGATCCCGATTTTCCAATTAGCCCAACAGGCCTTGCGTGAAAGCGGTGTGGCCGGTAACGATCTGGCGCTCCTCACTGATGAATGGTCACATTTGCTGCTGGACCGGGTTAGAAAGGGTGGGCGGGGAACCTGGGGCGGGCCACTGACTGAATGTAGCGACGCGACTGCCAACGAACACTTCCGCCAACTCGCGGTACAGAACCCGGAGTTGGCCGGCACAGTGCAGGAGTGGTTGAATTGGGCTCGTCCGCAAATGGCGAAGCGAGCTAAAGGGCAGACGGCGTAACGCGATTATCCTCTCCTAAAACCAGCGCGCGAGCCAATATGAACTGGGCCACACTCCAGAGTTGTGCAGGGCAACCTGCCGGCCGCTGTGGTTCATCCGCGTCGTAAATTTCGCTAAGTGAGCCGAGACAACAGGCGTTCATTCCCTGTTCCAAATTTTCCAAAAGCCCGCTGCAATAAGCCAGACTAAATGGGTTGCTGCCGAAAGCGTAGAGATAGGCGGAGATGAATGGGCCGATGAGCCACGGCCACACCGTGCCTTGATGATAAGCGGAATCGCGCGCCAGAATATCGCCTTCGTAACGTCCGCGGTAACCAGGTTCATCGGGCGCGAGGGTGCGTAGGCCAAAGGGTGTCATCAGCGCGTTTCTCATAACGTTGACTACCGCTTGTGCTTGCTCTCGCTCCAACAATGGGAAGGGGAGCGAGAGACTAAACATCTGATTGGGACGCACGCTGGCGTCATTTCCGCTGGCATTCAGTACGTCGTAAAGACAGCCCTTCTTTTCGTTCCAGAATTTGCGCTGAAACGAATCGCGGGTGGCTGCGGCTTGGGTAGTGTATTGGGTCCAATCGGCAGGCTGGCCTAAGGTAGCGGCCCACGCGGCGGTGATTTTGAGAGCGTTGTACCAAAGGGCGTTAATCTCGACGGGCTTGCCGATGCGCGGCGTAACCACATAATCGCCAATCTTGGCATCCATCCAAGTCAGTTGTACCCCCGGTATCCCGGCGAAGAGCAAATTGTCAAAAGGGTCGTTCTTGATGTTGAAGGCGGTTCCCCGGTTGTGCCAGTGAAGGATGTCAACGGCGGCAGGGTATAGAGTGTTGGCTAAGAATTCAAGATCGCCCGATTGCTGAATGTAATCGTAGGCGGCAACGAAAAACCACAGCGTCGCGTCTACCGTGTTGTACTCCACTTGCCCTTGTTGATCGCAGAACCGATTGGGCAGCAAGCCCTGAGAACGCTGTTCAAGCAACATGCTGAGAATTGCTTTTGTCTCTGCAGCGGGAAAACCTGCTCTCGATAGAGCGGGCAGGCTGATAAGGATATCGCGGCTCCAGTCAGTGAACCAGGGGTAGCCGGCAATCAACGAGGGGCGGTCGTTTTCACGGACGATGCGGAATTGATCGAGCGCCCGAGATAGAGGGTGGCGAAATGTGCGCCGTTTGGTTTCGGCAGTAACGATAGCGTCTACGGCAGCGTTATCGAGTTGCCGATCCCAGGCTGTCTCTTCAATGCTGGCCAGCAGCCAAACTCGCATGTTGGCCGGAACATCAAACACGAGAGACCCCGGCGAATAGAGATCTTCGCGGAAATCCATTCCGCGGTCCAGTTCACGTAAATATTCGTTATTCAGATACCACTGCGAATCAGGCTGAAACGTGGGCGCCGAATGAAGAATAGTGAGTGACGGCATGCCTTGGTAGGGCGAGAAACTGCAGCGGCCCGTGGCGAAGCGTGCGGCCGCCGATAAGCCGTTGTTCCGGTGGGACAACGAATGGTAATCGCGCATAGAAAGCATTAAGCGCACGCTTATTTGGCAGGCTTGCGATGCGCGGTAGCAAAGCAGAACACTTTGCTCTTTTTCAAGCAGGCAAACCGTTTTTTGGACTGAAACGCCTTCCAGGTTGTAGCGCCAAGTGGGAAGCGGATCGGGGCGGAACTCATCCAGCAGCGAATAGCCACGCGGTTGTACCGCACCTGGATACTGGGCGGTGGCCAGTTCAAAGGATTTGTTGGCGAAAGAAACGGTTTCCTCAACGCGCGAAAGGACGGAAATTCTGTCCACAGGAGGATGTTTAGAGGCAATCAGCAGCGAATGGTAGCGCCGGGTGTTGACGCCGGCGACGGTTCCCATAGCGAACGCACCGGTGTGGTTCGTATCGAGCCATTCGAGTTGGGAGGAGCGCGCGAAATCGCGGCAAGTGTCTTTTGAAACAATGAAAGGCGTGTTGCCGTTGTTGGAGTCTGCCACACTCATAGTCTAGGGAATGCCAAAACGTTATCAGTGGAAATTAAAGCATCGTGAATTGAATTTGGGTGACCGTACGTTCATTATGGGCGTGCTCAACGTGACGCCCGATTCCTTTTCCGATGGTGGGAAATATGCCGATCCAGACCGTGCCTTTGAGCGCGCGCTTGAACTAGAAGAGCAGGGTGCCGATATCTTGGACATTGGCGCGGAATCAACCAAGCCCGGTTCGCAGCGCATCCCCGAAGGCGAGGAATTGCGCCGGTTGATTCCGGTGCTCAAACGATTGAAGGATAAGCTCAGCATTCCGATTTCGGTGGACACCTACAAATCTGGCGTGGCCGATAAAGCGCTGGAGCATGGTGCCGAGATCATCAACGACCCCACGGGCATTCTGCTTGACCAGGCGCTGCCGAAGATTGTTACGAAGTATGACGCCGGACTGATTATCAATCACATGCGCGGCAACCCGGAAACGTGGGCGAAGATGCCTCCGGTGAAAGACTTGATGCGGACGATTGTGATTGATCTGGATGCGTCGCTGAACCGGGCGCGCTTAGCCGGTGTGAGCAAGCAGCAAATTATTCTTGATCCGGGCTTAGGCTTCGGCAAACGCCGCGAACAGAACTCGGAGATTATTGGACGTTTGCCCCAACTGCGCAGCTTTGATTTGCCGATCGCGATTGGTCCTTCGCGCAAGTCGTTCCTGAAAAAGGAAGATGAGGACGAAACAGAATTTGCCACGGCGGCAGCCGTGACCGCGTCGATCTTCTGCGGTGCGCACATTGTGCGGGTGCATGATGTGAAAGCCATGAAAGTGGTGGCCGAAACCGCCGACATGATTTATCGCGTGCGTGAGAAGAGGAAGAGTTAGAGCGCGCCAAGGCTGAACCGCCGCCGCGTCCGCGCGTTCGGCCTATTGAATTAAACGAGGGACGGGAACCAATGAAGCGATTACGGCCGCGTTTGAAAGACGCTCCGCCGCCGCCCACGCGCTACGACCGCTGACATTTGGTGCAAAAGTGAGTACCGCGCTGGCCCAGCACAATGCGTTTGACGGGCGTGCCACAGCGCGGACACGGTTCGTCTGTCCGCCCGTAAACATTGTGCTGTAGCTGATAATTTCCGCAAGCGCCGTCGGCATCGACATAGTTCGAAATGCTGGAGCCGCGGTGCTGGATGGCTAACTCCAGGATGGCCACAATCTGCCGGTGCAGTTCCGTGGCGCGCGGCTTAGAAAGCTTGCTGGCGCGTGCTTTGGGGTGAATGCCGGCTGCGAATAGCGACTCGTCGGCATAGATGTTGCCTACACCGCCGATGAACGTTTGGTTGAGCAGGAGCGGTTTGATATGGCCGGTGTGGCGCTTAAGGCGGGTGAGGAATTCTTCGGCGGTAACGGTGAGTGCGTCAGGCCCAGTCTTTGCGAGAAAAGCGGGAACCTCCGGATAATACTCAACGCGGCCGAACTGGCGAACATCATCAAATATAAGCGTGCCGTTGTCCAATTCGAAGATGGCGCGTGCATACTTTGTTTTCTCGCCGTTCCACAGAAGTTTGCCCGTCATACCCAGGTGAATGTAAAGAATGCCGCGGTCGAGTTGGACAAAAATCTGCTTGCCGCGGCGGCGTACGCTTTGAATTTTGGCGCCGGTGAGGGCTTTCGTCGTTGCTGCGAATGAACCACGGGTGACACGGTGCGACGAGACCTCAGCGTGAGTAATGACGTGGCCGACGATGTGCGGCGAAATGGAGCGGACGACGGTTTCAACTTCGGGAAGTTCGGGCACGGGTATTTTCTAAATGTCGAGAAAGATGCTGCCGTCTTGGATCACGACGGGGTGGCTCTTCAATTGGATGCTTGGGGTCGAAGTCGTTGATGCCGCTTTTGCAATCGAACGCCCAGGCGTGCCAGGGGCAGACGATTTGATCGCCGTCAAGATTGCCGTCGCCTAACGGACCGCCGGCATGAGGGCAGAGACCATCGAAGCAGCGAACTTCGCCGTTGTGATTGCAAAGGGCATAGCGCAGAACCGTTGACTTGAAGTTGTGCCAGGGAACCCGGCGGCAGTTCGGCGAGGGGCTTAATTTTAACGAGGGCCACTGGGAGCTAGGATAGCGATTTATAGAGGACATTGGTAGAATAAAAACGTAGCGTTTTCCGAAGCCACCCTAGCTCAGTTGGTAGAGCATCTCATTCGTAATGAGAGGGTCGCGAGTTCGACTCTCGCGGGTGGCTCCAGCTTCCCAAATCATCGATAAAGCCTCTTTGCCTCAGCGCGCAAAGAGGCTTTACTCGTTTTATTTGCCGACAACGATAAGGTGGAAGCTGTCGGGAAGTACGGGCGGGCGCACTCTCTTACCGGGCTCGGCTGCCGGGGCAGGACCGAACTCCGCAGCGAGCAGATAGACCTTGTGGCTCTTGGGGTCAACGGTCATGGTGCGGGCGCCTTTTTCGGTAGGCACGGTCTCCACGGTTTCGTATTTGCCGCCCACTTCTTTGATGACGCTCAACGTGCCGTCGCCTCCGTTGGAACTGAAAGCGAGACCAAGGCCGGGATCGA
Organism: Bryobacterales bacterium; assembly: GCA_963840845.1. GTDB lineage: Bacteria > Acidobacteriota > Terriglobia > Bryobacterales > Bryobacteraceae > Bog-105. The sequence continues at coordinate 23,502 of CAWJBS010000143.1, read as the reverse complement.
ACCCTGCTCCGTCTACACCCGATCCAATGGCCGGAGTGGCGATAACTTTCAAGGTTGCCATGTCGGTTACGGCCATGACTCTATTGCTGCAGGCCGAGAAGATTTTCTTGTTTTTGACGTCGATGGCGATGCCGGAAGGAGACTCGCAAGGCGCCAGCGATGCGTGGCGCAGGACGGCCGGCTTAGCGGCATCGATTTCAATGATCTCGCTCGAGTCTTCGAGATTCGCGTAAATCTTTCCGGTTCCATCGGCGCCGCATTCCTCAGGCTTGCCGCCCAACGGGAGGGTCTTGATGACTTCGTTGGTTTTGGGATCAATGGCGGTTGAATCGTTCGAACGGCCGTTGAAGGTGAAGATGCGTTTGGTGATGGGTTCGAAGCAAACTGAATCTGGATTCTGACCGGTTTGGGGCTCGCCGACTTTGGCAAGAGTTTTCAGATCGAAGATGGTGACGCTGTTGGATTGGCCATTGGTGATAAATCCTTTGCCAAATTCGGGTGCTACCGCGATGCCATGCACGCCGTGCAGTTGAGTGATCTGGCCAACCACCTTGCCGGCGTTTGTGTCTACGACCTCAACCACCGTGCCGTGCGACGCGTAGACACGTTTCGCATTCGGATCGACGGCTACGTAATCCCAGCCGCCGGTGCCGCCGATCTTGATTTTCGAGAGCACCTTGAAGCCCTCCGCGGCGATTAAAGACAAGGCGCCGAGCGCCAAGCCTACAGCCAAAAGCCTCTTCGTCATTACTGTTTATTCCTTTCAATTGGGTTCCGGCCGCCGATATAAAAACGAACCGCCGGGGTTACTACCAGAGACAAAACCATGGAGGCCAGCATGCCGCCGATGACGGCGATGGCCAGGGGTTGAAGCATTTGGGAGCCGGCGCCCACGGCAAAGGCCAGTGGGAGCATGCCGGCCACGGTGGCGAGGGCGGTCATCATGATGGGGCGCAGGCGGCGTTCGCCAGCCAGGATCATGCTGTCTTCGGGCGAGACACCTGTGGCGCGGAATTTTTGATCGGCGTCCAATAACAGAATGCCGTTCTTAGCGACGATGCCTACCACCATAATCAGACCCATGAAGGAAGACAGGTTGAAGGTGGTGCGCGTAATGAGCAGCGCCAGGAAGACACCACAGGTAGATAGCAGCGCCGACGAGAGTACGGCGATGGGCGCACTGAAGTCGCCGAATTCGAATAGCAGGACCATGAAGACGAGGACGATGGCCAAGGCCAGCACGAAGATGAGGTCTCGAAACGATTTCTGTTGCTCGGCAAACTGACCGCCGTATTCGACGCGAATACTGGGCGGGAGATTCGATTCGGCTACTGCCTTTTGGATAGCGGCCATGCCTGCGCCGAGATTGATGCCTTCGAAGCGCGCAGTGACGTCAACGGAGCGCTGCAAGTTTTCGCGAATGATTTCGGTTTGGCCGGGAATCTCGGTCATGGTGGCTAGTGAGCCAATGGTGGCCGTTTTGCCGGTGCCGCTGACAAGGAGAGTTTTTTGCATGCTATCGAGGGTCTTGCGGACAGACGGGGGGAACTGTACGCGGATTGTGTACGAGCGGGAGTTGAGGACTACCGGCGTTGTACTCGGTTCGCCTTGCAGCATGGCGCTGGCATCTAACTCGACCTCTTGAGGCGTAAAGCCGGCGCGGGCGGCGATGACAGGATCGATATTGAAGGTGAAGGCCGTGCCGCTGGTGGTAGCTTCGATGCCATCTTCCACATCCACGACGTGGGGGATTTTCTTGATAGCGCTTGCTTCCACGGGCGCCCAATGGCGAAGCAAATCGGCGTCTTCGGAGAAGAGTTTAATAACCACGGGTTGCGGTGCGCTGGTGAGATCGCCGATCATGTCTTGCAGGAGTTGCGGGAACTCCACATCAAGAAGTGGCTCGGCTTCGGTGATCTTAGACCGGACATCGGCAATGACTTCTTCGCCAGAGCGGGTGCGCTCACTTGCGGGAGCGCTGCGGAACAGTCGCGACCAGAACGGCGCCATAGGTTTCAACTTGACACTGATGTCACCTTGGTTCGCTTCCGTAACAGCGGCTAAGCCGAGTTGCAAACCGGTGCGGCGCGCGGTGGTGGCCACTTCCGGAGTGTCACGCAGGATTTTTTCGACGTGACTGATGACGCGATTCGTTTCCTTCAAGGAGGCACCGGGCGGCATCGTGTAATCGACGATAAAGCCGCCTTCATCCATGGCCGGCAGAAGATCTGAACCGGTTTGCCGGTAGCAGATATAAGAGCCGGCGATTAAGACCAGGGTGAACAGGGCGACTTCCCAGCGATGTTCCAAGGCGAAGCGCAAAGCACGTTCGTAGCTTCGCATGAGCCAAAGAGGAACAGTTTCCGGGTTTTCGGCGCTGGGCTTGCGATTTCGCAGCAGGTAGTGACTGAGTGTGGGAGTCCAGGTGAGCGCCAAGGCCAGAGACGCGAGCAAAGCTACGCCGACGGTTACTGCCAGAGCCCGAAAGAATACGCCGGTGACACCGGTAATGGAGATGAGCGGCAGGAAGACGACGATGGGCGTGATGGTGGACCCGACGAGGGGCACGCGGATTTCGCGGATGGCGGAATGAATGGCTTCCGCGCGAGACTGGCCAGAATCGCGATGAAGAACAATATTTTCGACGACGACGATAGCGTCGTCAATGACGAGGCCGATGGCGGCGGCGAGGCCACCGAGCGTCATGAGGTTAAAGCTTTCGCCCAGGAGGCGCATCACTATGAAAGTGATGCCGATGGTGGCTGGGATGACCAAACCGGCCACGAGAGAAGTGCCCCAATCTTTCAAGAAGAGAACAACGATCAGAGAGGCTAGAACCAGGCCGAGTAAGATAGCGTCGCGCACGCTGTTGATTGATTCAGTGACGACTTCGGATTGGTCGTAAAAAGGATGGATATCGACACCAGGCGGGAGGTCTTTGCGCAAGGCGGCGATCTCATCATGAACAGAGTTGGCTACGTCTACGGTGTTGCTGGCGGGTTGGCGGAAGATGTTTATCAGAACAGCGGGCTTGCCGTTAGCGGTGACGACCGTGTAGACAGGCATGACGGAGTTCGTCACAGCGGCCACATCGCTAATATGAAGCGGCTCGCCGGTGGGTGAGGTTTTAATGACGATATTGGCTATGTCCTCGGGACCACGCGCCTGGCCGGTCATGAGGGTTAGCGCTAGTTGATGGTTGGTCTCAATTAGGCCGGGTGAATCAATCATGTTGCTGCGACTGATGGCGTCCATAATGTTCGGTATGGTGACGCCGGTTTGCACCAGCTTGGCGGGGTCGGGTTGGACTAAGAATTCGGGGACTTGGCCGCCTTGGACGACAACGGAGGACACTCCGGTCGCGCGATTGAGGCGAGGCTTGAGAGTGTAGTTGGCGATTTCCCAGAGTGTGGTTTGCGGGATTTTATCGGAGGTGAGGCTGTAGCCGAGAATCGGGAAAGCGGCGAAAGTGAGGCGGCTCGCCGTGACCTTCGCGTTGGGCGGAAGTGTTGACTGCACGCGCGCGAGGGCCGCGTTTGCCAGTTCCAGGGTGCGGTCCATATCGACATTCCAGTCGAAGAATAAATCGATTTCGGCGCTGCCACGGCTGGTGATGGAAGTGACATGGTCTAGACCAGGAACCGTGTTGAGAGCCTCTTCCAAGGGCTGAGTGACACTGACCAGCATTTGATCAATGGGATAGACGCCCACGTCCGCGCCGACCACGATTCGCGGAAAATTGGTGCTGGGGAAAACGGAGACCGGGATGGATGCGGCTAAGTAAATGCCCACCGCCACCAAAACCAGAATGGCAAAGATAATGGGCTTGCCATGACGGGCGGTCCAGTGGAGGGCGTTTTGAGTTGTCGGGGCCGGCACTAGGGAAAGATCGCTCATTGCGGTTTAGCGGTGGGCTTTGGCTGGGGAGCCGGCGCATCGTCGGGCCCATTCTGATCGTCATCATCGTCTGACTCTTCAACGGCGGTAGTGACAACTTTGACTTTGGTGTTGTCGTCGAGGCCCATACCGCCCACCACTACTACTTCTTCGCCCGGATTAGCGCCGCTGAGAATTTGGACCTGATTGCCTTCGCGGACACCTAACGTGACAGCTCGCTTGTGGGCGACGGAATCGGCTGAGATGGTGAGGACAGCCGTGCCGCCTTCTTCACCCGGAAGAATGGCGGCAGCGGGAACGACCGTGGCGGCTTTGAAGACTTCGGTGGCGATGGCGGCGTGGACTGAGGTCCCGGGCCGAAGCAGTGCGTCGGGGTTATCGACCTCGATCCAGATTTGAACGGTGGTGGTATTGGGGTCGGCTGCCGGACTGACCATTGTGACCTTGCCCTCAATTTCATCCTTGCTATCAGGTTGAGTAAGAGAGGCGGGCTGGCCAACTTTTACGGCGGAGGCGTCCGATTGAGGAACGTTGACGCGAGCGATGATTTTTGAGATGTCAACGATGGTGATGACTGGGGAGCCAGGGTTGGCCATTTCCCCGACGTTCAACGGGCGATCGGAGACGATGCCAGAAATGGGGCTCACGATGCGCGAGTAGTTTACTTGGGCTTCTTGAGAATCGAAATGCGCTTGCGCGGTTTTGAGTTGCGCGGCGGCGCCTTTAATCTGATCTTGTTTCACGGCCTCGGCTGCCTTCATATAGGCTTGGGCCGAGCGAAACTGGCTGTCTGCTTGGGTGTATGCGACTTGCGCCTCATCTAGAAGCCGACCTGCCAAGGCGCCTTGCTTGAACAACTGCTGGCGGCTTTCGAGAAGGCGTTTGGCGCTTTCGCGGGCGTCGCGGGCGTTATCAAGATCGGTTTGGGCTTTGATGACAGAGTCTGGGACCGTGGATACTTCGGTGGTCCTAAGATTGGTTTCCGCTTGCTCAACGCCTCCTTTACCTTCAGCGGCAGCGTAGACGAGATCGCGATTTTCAAGTACGGCTAGCAACTGACCGCGTTTGACGTGGTCTCCGCGGTGCACAAAGAACTTTTGGACAGGGGCGGCCACTTTGGGTGTGATGCTCGCCTGGTCAAGTGGATAAAGCACGCCGTCCCCTTTAACGATGCGGCGGATGGTGGCTTGTGTGACAGCGGTGACCTGTACTGGGACCGGACTCTTCTCTTTCTCTTCAGGAGGTTTGCTGCAGGCGCTTAAGAAGAAGACAGCGCTGATGAAGATGCAGGTTCTGAGCGCCATGATCTTTAGAATTTCCCCGTTATGGTTTGAAGATTGGTGAGGGCCAGACGGTAGCGCATCATACCGTCATCGTAAGCATTGCGGGCTTGGTTGGCGCTGGTTTGGGCATCTACTAAATCGGCAATGAGGGCTTCGCCACTCTGGTAGCGAAGCAGGTTGAGACGAAGATTTTCCGAGGAGAGATCGACAGCGGTTCGCAATAGACTGATCTGTTCGCGGGCGAGTTGCGCTTCGGCGTGAGCGCCACGCAAGTTTCGAATAAGAGTGCGCTGGGTGGCGCTTAAGTCGGCCTCGGCCTCATCATGCTTGAGTTCACTCTGCTTGAGTTTGCTGCGGCGGATGCCCCAATCCCAAACAGGAATATTCAGGCTGGCGGTGATGAAGTAGCCAAGGTTCGGGAGCGGGCCGTCGGCCTTTGCAGCAGCCACAGTGCTGTGGAGGGCGAACGCATTGGCTTCAATGCCGTAGACGGCATCCACCGTAAGCGTGGGCAGGAAGGCCTGGCGGGCGATCGTCATGTCGAGCTTGGCGCCGTGCAAGGTTTCCATGGCGGCGGCGAGTGTCGGATTGTTGTGCCCGGCCATGGCTTCCGATTCTTCGAGCGAGGGAAGGGAGGGTGTGACGTCAAGATCATCGATGATAGAAAAGTTTTCGTCAAAATCGCGGAAGAGTAAAACGCTGAGATCGAGGTGCGCGTTTTCCATGGTTAGCTTGGCTTCTTGGAGGGCTTGTTGCTGGCTGTTTTCCTGAAGCTGGAAACGGATAACGTCACTATGCGCAACCTCTCTGCCGCGTTCGAGATCCTGGCTGATCTTTAGCGACTGGCGAGCTTGATCAAGACTTGTTTGCGTAGTCGCATACTTACGCTGGGCGACGAGGAGCGCGTAGTAGTTCTTGGTGACGGTGGCGGCGAGGCCCCGGCGAGCGATTTCCAGTTTGGCATTTGCGAGCGCTTGCGCGGCGGTGGCCCGCTTTACGCTGCTGCCGCTGAGTGCGCTGGGGGAGAGATCTTGATGAACGACGGCCCAGTCGCGATAAACGTGAACGCCATCGTTTGTAACGAAGCGGCTTTCGGAGAGTTTGCCGTTGCCTTGAGTGCCGAGATATTCGGAGCGTCCGGAGAGCGAAGGGTATAGCGCAGCGCGTGCCTGTTTACGGTCCTCGTTCGCTGAAGCGGCATCGCCCGTGGCGGCAAGCAAAGAGGGATCGTTTTTCTCAGCGAGGACCAAGGCATCTTTAAGCGTCAGGGTTACTGGCGCTTGGGCGTTTTGCGCCGAAGAGGGAAACACGCAAGCGATGAGGATCAGCGAACTTTGGATGAACTGGTGTTTGAAGAAACCGCGCGTACGCATCACGAAGAAATGATCGTAACAGCGGATTCTGAAGATTTGCTGAAGAGTCCGGATATAAAGGTTTGCTGAGGAAACGGTGTTTATTCGGCGTTGGCGGCGCTTCCGTGGGCCTTTGCCGTACGGGCGTGAAGCTCGCGGAGCGCTTCCAATTCCGAGATGGTGGGCGCGGGCGTTTCCTCTACGTTGGGCGCGAAACGTATAGGCCAGCCGGTGTTTTGCGTAACCATGTCTCTCGTGACGGCGGGATGAAGGCTGGTTACGATGAATTCGTTGGTGCCCTCTTCAGGGCGCATTACGCAAAGGTCAGTCACTAGCAACGCGGGCCCTTGCGTCTTGATTCCCAATTGCTTTCGTTCAACACCTGTCGGGCCATGGCCGAGTGAAGTGACAAAATCTACTTTGTTTGCGAAGCTGCGAGGTCCTTGTTTCATGACGATGAATACTTTGCCGCAACTAGTGGCAATTTCCGTAGCGCCGCCGCTTCCTGGAAGGCGCACCTTGGGATTTGCATAGTTACCAATGACGGTGCTGTTGATATTGCCGAAACGATCAATTTGCGCGCCACCGAGGAAGCCGAGCGTGATACGGCCGCCCTGCAGCCAGTAGCGAAACATTTCCGGCACGGACACGGTGGTCAAGGCCGTTTCGCAGAGTTCACCGTCGCCGATGGATAAGGGCAGCACTTCCGGTTTGGTAGAAAGCGTGCCTGATTCGTAGATCAGGGTCAATTGGGGGGCATGGGTGAGGCGCGCGAGATTGCAGGCCGCTGAAGGAAGACCAATGCCGACAAAGCAGATGTCACTGTTCGACAAGGCCCGCGCGGCGGCTATTGTCATCATCTCGGTGGGAGTGTAATTGCTCATGAAAGAACGTTCGCCTCCATCCAGTTTTGAAAGACGGTGCGGTCGCGCGAAATTTCATCCCAAGCAATGTAGAAAGCGTTGTTGCGTGCATAGTAGCCGTGCGCGTAGGAGGGCTTCGCGCCTCCGGGAACGTGAGCGACGGCGGTCAACGTCCAATGCGGCAGAATGACGGCATTTGTGCTGCGTGGTCCGAAGTTGTCAACGATCTCTTCCACTGTGGCTACGGCGCGTTTGGATGCTAAGACGGCTTCTTTCTGCACGCCGACGATGCCTTCGATCAAAACGTTGCCTTCCTTGTCGGCCTTTTGGGCGTGAATGATGGCGACATCGGGCCGCAGGGCGGGAATGCAGGCGAGTTCTTCGCCGGTAAACGGGCAATTGAGGAAGCGAATGTTCGGGTTGACGCGCGCCAGTTCTGAGCCGCGATAGCCGCGAAAGACCGCGCAGGGCAGTCCGGCAGCGCCCGCTTCGTACGCGTTCGCCATGGCGGCGTGGCTGTGTTCAACAATTTCGAGAGGCCGGGGCCAGCCTTTTTCAACGGCGTCGCGAAAGCGATGGAGCGAACCGACCCCAGGATTACCGCCCCACGAAAAGGTGAGCTTGCGCGCCACACCCATGCCGATCATCTGGTCGTAGAGCAGGTCGGGGGTCATACGGACGAGCGCCAGATTCTTGCGCTGTTGGCGGATGATCTCCAAACCGGCGGCGAACGGAATGAGATGAGTAAAGCCTTCGAGGGCCACCTCATCCCCGTCCCGCACGCAACTGCCGATGGCCTCTTGTAGAGAAAGAAACTTCATGCGCGAATATCGCCTTGTTGTTCGATATTCGCATAGCGGCCACTCTAGGTCAAGAGATAGATGGACTTGTGCGATAATCGGCCATCATGGACCTCAAGCAATTCGCCGGCGACCCCGATTTTGTTTTGTCACTCGGGCGCGGGCTTGCCGTGATTGAAGCGTTCCAAGACCGGCCTGATGGTGTTACCGCTGCTGATGTGGCAACGCGAACCAAGCTTTCGCGCGCCGCCGCCAGGAGATTACTCATCACTCTGGAAATGCTAGGGTATGCGTCGCATAGCGGCTCGCTTTACCGCTTGACTACGCGCACGTTGCGGCTTGGGTATTCCTTTCTTTCCTCGCAGTCCCTCCCAAAGCTTGCTTTGCCCATTCTTGAAGAAGTGTCGGCTGAGTTACACGAGTCTACGTCTCTTAGCGTTCTGGAGAATGACGAAATTGTGTACCTAGCGCGGGCTGCGGCCAATCGCGTGATGTCGGTGGCTTTGTCGGTTGGCAGCCGCTTGCCGGCTTTTTGCACCTCGATGGGCCGGGTACTGTTGGCTGCGCTGTCGAAAGAAGACCTCAAGGCGTATTTGGAGAACCTCGAACTCAAGCCTTTGACCGCCAAAACAATCCGCAATAAGAAGCGGCTGCTAAGGGAGATCGAGAAAGTGCGCGAACAGGGATACGCGTTGGTCGATGAAGAACTCGAGTGCGGGCTGCGGTCGATTGCTGTGCCTGTGTCTACGCGCAGTGGAAGAGTGGTGGCTGCCATGAATACGGGGGTGCATGCCTCGCGCGTTGATACCGAAGAACTGGTTGCGCGGATGTTGCCTGTTTTGCGCGAGGCGGCTCAGCGGCTTTCCTACACCCTTGGTTGACAGGGTGAGGCGTTTATCGTACATTGGTGCGATAAGCGCACGCATGCCGGCATTTATCTGCGATTCAATTCGAACACCGTTTGGCCGCTACGGCGGCGCACTGGCTCCGGTTCGACCCGATGATCTGGCGGCCATTGCCGTTCGCGCCTTGCTTGATCGAAACCCCAACCTTCCGCCGGAAGTGGTGGACGATGTGATTCTCGGCTGTGCCAACCAAGCCGGCGAAGATAACCGCAACGTCGCGCGCATGGCATTGCTGCTGGCCGGGATGCCGCAAGAGGTGCCGGGTTCAACTGTAAACCGTTTATGTGGCTCCAGCCTTGATGCGGCAGCCATCGCCGCGCGCGCCATCGTCTCAGGTGAGATCTCAGTTGCAATTGCCGGCGGGGTGGAGAGCATGTCGCGTTCGCCGCTTGTGTTGGGTAAGCCCGATGCGGCTTGGGCGCGTACGCAAAAACTCGAAGATACGACGCTGGGCTGGCGTTTTGTGAATCCCAAAATGAAAGAGCGGTATGGCGTGGATGCCATGGCGGAAACGGCGGAGAATGTTGCCGCTGAACACGGGATCAGCCGGGCCGATCAAGACGCGTTTGCCTGGCGAAGCCAACAGAGAACGGCGAGGGCCACGAATGCAGGCGTTTTCGCGGAAGAAATTATTGCCGTCGCTATTCCGAAGAAAGCTGCGGTTGAACAGGACGAACATCCGCGGCCTGAAACTACTCTTGAAGGGCTGGCCGCGCTGAAGCCGGTTGTTCACCCCGGTGGTTGCGTAACGGCTGGTAACGCCTCAGGCATCAATGATGGAAGCGCCGCGTTGCTGATCGCGAACGAAACCTCCGCGACAAAATATGGTTTAATTCCTCGCGCACGCATTGTAGGTAGCGCTGTGGCCGGCGTTGCACCCAGAGTGATGGGAATAGGGCCGGTTCCCGCGGTGCAAAAGCTTCTGGCGCGCACATCCATGACGATCTCGCAAATGGACGTGATCGAACTGAACGAAGCGTTTGCGGCGCAAGCTTTGGCAGTTACGCGCGCGCTGGGCCTGCCGGATGACGCTGCGCACGTCAACCCGAATGGCGGCGCCATTGCCATTGGTCACCCGCTGGGGGCCAGCGGGGCTCGACTCATTACCACTGCTGTGCGTCAACTCCAGCGTACGGGTGGACGGTACGCGCTCTGCACAATGTGCATTGGCGTGGGGCAGGGAATCGCGATGATTCTAGAACGGGTGTAAATTGAAAACTTTTGACAGAATCAATCCTCTGACGTCTGAGGTAGCCACGACTGCGCCGGCGATGACACCGGCAGAGGCGCAAGCGATTGCCGCGCAAGCGTCCAGGGCCTTTCCCTCTTGGTCGGCCACGGGGCCCAATGCACGCCGCGCGTTGCTCTTGAAAGCCGCCAGCGCCCTTGAAGAGCGAACGGAATCGTTTGTAGAGAGCATGGCTAACGAAATTGGCGCCACCCGTGGATGGGCCCTGTTCAACGTTATGCTGGCGGCCGGGATGATTCGCGAGGCGGCTTCGATCACAACGCAGATTGCGGGTGAAGTGATCCCTTCCGACAAGCCCGGCTGTCTTGCGATGGCACTGCGCGAACCGGCGGGCGTGGTGCTGGGCATTGCGCCATGGAACGCACCCGTGATTCTGGGCGTGCGCGCACTGGCTGTTCCACTTGCCTGCGGCAACACGGCCATTCTCAAAGCCTCGGAAATTTGCCCGAGGACGCACCAATTGATTGTCGAAGCGTTCCAAGAGGCGGGCTTTCCCGCCAACGTCGTGAGTGTTGTGACGAACGCTCCGGCAGATGCGGCTGATGTGGTGGGCGCGCTGATTGATCATCCAGCTGTCCGTCGCATCAATTTTACGGGCTCGACCGCCGTGGGCCGGATCGTCGCTAAACGTGCTGCTGAAAATCTAAAGCCCGTGCTACTCGAGTTGGGCGGCAAAGCGCCGCTGCTGGTGCTTGAGGATGCCGATCTGGACGAGGCCGTTAAGGCTGCCGCGTTCGGAGCCTTCATGAATCAGGGCCAGATCTGCATGTCTACCGAGCGCATCATCGTGATGGAGTCTGTGGCTAGCGCGTTCGAGACAAAGTTTCAGGCTAAGGCCGCCTCGCTTGCGGTGGGCGACCCACGCGAGGGGAAAACGCCTCTTGGCGCGGTGGTAGACCGGAAGACCGTCAAGCATGTAGAAGAACTCATCGCGGACGCTCTAGCGCACGGCGCACGCAGTCTGACTGGGGGCGAATCAAACGGCGTGTTGATGCCCGCCACAACCATCACCGGTGTTACACCGTCTATGCGTTTGTTCCGCGAAGAGAGTTTCGGTCCTGTTGTCGCCATCGTGCGGGCGAAGGATGAGGCTGAGGCTATTGAACTCGCCAACGATACTGAGTACGGTTTGTCTGCATCTGTATTCACTCGCGATACGGCGCGCGGACTTCGGGTGGCTCGTCAAATCAAAACGGGGATCTGCCATGTGAATGGCCCCACTGTGCATGATGAGGCGCAGATGCCATTCGGTGGCGTGAAAGCTTCTGGCTATGGACGCTTCGGCGGACGCGCGGGGATTGATGCGTTCACAGAACTGCGCTGGATCACCATTGAAACACAACCCGGCCACTTCCCAATTTAATGGAGATTTCCAATCATGAGTAACGAACGAGCGGAGAAGGACACCGTCGCCTTCCAGGTGAACGACCAGATTGCCTGGGTCAGCTTCAACCGGCCCGAGAAGCGAAATTGCATGAGTCCGAAGTTGAATCGGCGCATGCTGGAAGTGCTTGACGAACTTGAATTTCGCGAAGACGTGGGCGTTTTGGTGCTGACTGGTGAAGGCAGTGCCTGGTCTGCCGGAATGGATCTGAAAGAGTATTTTCGGGAAACCGAGGCCCAGGGTTTAGCAGGAATTCGTAAGGCGCAAAGCGAATCTTATGGATGGTGGCGGCGTTTGCGCTGGTATCAGAAAACGACCATTGCCATGGTGAACGGGTGGTGCTTCGGCGGCGGCTACGGTCCGCTTTTCGCTTGCGATTTGGCCTTCTGCGCTGACGAGGCACAGTTCGGACTTTCTGAAATCAATTGGGGGATCCTGCCCGGTGGCGGCGCTACGAAAGTGGCAACCTCTTTAATGCCTATGCGCGCTGCCATGTATCACGCTTTGCTGGGTGAAACTATGGACGGGCAAACCGCTGCGCGTCTGGGGCTGGTTAACGAGTCGCTCCCGTTGGGGCAGCTGAAGGCGCGCGTAACCGATGTGGCCAACAAGCTTCTTCAGAAGAACTGGGTGACTTTGAAGGCCACTAAGGATGCGGTTCGGCGCTCGATGGAGATGACTTACGATAACGCTGAAGATTATTTGGTGCGGGCGCAGGAAGCGGCTAACGCTCTTGATAAAAGCGAAGGCCGAAAAGAGGGCATTCGTCAGTTTATTGATGAGAAGAGTTATAAGCCGGGGTTAGGCTCTTACGACAAATTCAAGTCCTAAGGGAACCGGGAGCCCGTCGCACTGGTATTTATACGTCGTTTTGGGTGCCTGTGGTTAAAAACATTTATAAGGCCAAATGTCTTTAGCCATCTTGTCATACGACGTTTGTTAGTCGTTTGCAGTCTTTTCACCAACGACCAAAAATCTGTTGAAGCAGCTTGGAGGCGGATTCTGCGCCTTATAGTGCTTCTAGCCTATAGTATTGAAGCCTAAGAGCTTATGTTCACACTAGGCACTTTTTTTGAAGGGCAGATATCCACCCCCTCTTAGTACCGAGCGAGGTTGCCAAGCCTAAGCCCCACGTGTTATACATGTAATACGGATTTGTCCTATCACAAGCCTTTCCGAACTGATCTGACGCAGGGACGGGCCATGGGACAGAAACGGCGGAGCTTGCCCAAGTTGTAGCGAAGCGCAAGGCTTCACCGCTTCAGGCAGTGCCATCAATCCACGATTTGATGTAAGGCACGCGCTTCTCGTTCAATCATCAAACGGCGCACCTCGCGCCTCGTTTGCGGCCCTTGGTCCTCTTTCCATTTACTCCCTCATCTATGCCTCTCGAATCCCGTAGCCGTATGATTAGCTTCCGTCTCACCGAAGAAGAGCATGAGCGTTTTCGTCAGCTCTGCTTCACGCACGGCATCCGCTCGGTCTCCGAACTCGCCCGTGTTGCTATGAACAACTACTTTGAGCAGCCGGCGCGGGTGCCCCATGACGCCCTTGAATCGCGCATTGTTGAGTTGGAGAACCGATTACACCTGTTGGCGCTTGAACTTCAAAAACTGACGCAGCAGGATGGGGTTCGTTCCTTCCCATCACGACGCTATTCGGCCACCTGAGCGGTGCGGCAGCATTCGACTGATATCTTTCTCTTAATGGCACAGTACTTTAACCAGTTGTGGCGACGATCGCTCTAAACGTCACACATTTTCTAAATTTCATATTCACAAATGGATCAATTCCCCGCAGCCCCTGATACCGCATCCACCGCTATTCATCCAGCCGCGATCGACCACTTGCAAGTAGCTCGTCGTTCGGCTTCTGGATATGGCTATACAATCTCTGGGCAAACCACCGCTCCGCTGCCCAAAAACGATGATCCCGCGGAATCCGGCGGTTTACTTGGATATTGGCGCATCCTTCGTCTTCACAAAGGCTCGTGGTTGCTCTTTGCCTTTCTCGGGACCATCGTCGGCTTTCTCATCACCTTGCCTCAGACCTCCATCTATCAGGCAAAAACTGCCATCGAAATTCAAAATTTAAACGACAACTTTATGAACATGCGCCAATCGACGCAAGTTTACGAAGGCAGTGGCGGCGGAGGCGGCACAGATTCCTCCGAAATTCCGACGCAAATGAGGATTCTGCAGAGCGACACATTGATGGAAAGCGTAGTGGCCCAACTTAAAGCCGATGGAGTGGCTCCTTCTGAATCATCACGCCTTACGGCATGGCGGCGTCTTCTTAACATTCCCGAGCCCGACAAGCCTCACGCGACAGATCGCATTTTCAACGAGATTGTGCGATCGGTCAAAGCTCACTCCACCGGGCAGACGCGCGTAATTGAGATCACTGCCGATTCGCCAGATCCGAAGCTCGCAGCTAATTTTCTTAACACCCTGACGGCAAAATTCATAGAACAGAATCTGGAATCGCGATGGAAGTCTACGGAAAAGACGGCCGAATGGCTAAGCCGCCAACTAGACGATATGCGGATCAAGCTGGAGAAATCGGAAGATGCCCTCCAACAATATGCCCGAGATTCGGGGCTGCTCTTCACAGACGAGAAAACTAACGTATCGTCGGAAAAATTGAAGCAACTGCAGCAAGAGCTTTCCGACGCGAGCGCGGCGCGGATCTCCCGCCAGTCTACCTACGAATTGGCTCAACAATCGAGCCCAGATGCATTACCCGATGTGTTGAACGATGCCACACTGCGCGAGACGGCGGCGAAGATTCGTGATCTTCGTGCTCAAATTGCAGAATTGAGCGCCGTTTACACTCCGGACTACGCCAAGGTAAAACGGGCGCAAGCGGAACTTTCTGCTTTACAGTCGACCTTTGATCGTGACCGCGCGGCGATCCTGGGCCGGATTCAGAACGAATTTAAAGACGCTTCCCGGCGTGAGCAGCTTCTGCAAGCCGCGTACACGGCGCAAACACATCAAGTGACAGGCGAGGGCGAAAAATCTATACAATACAACATTCTCAAACGTGAGGTCGATTCAAACCGCCAGCTTTACGACTCGATGCTGTCGCAGCTCAAACAATCCAGCATCGCTTCGGCGATGCGTGCTTCGAATGTTCGGATTGTTGACGACGCCAAGATTCCAAATACTCCGTATAAGCCGGACCTGACGCAGAGTTTGGGCGTCGGCACGTTGGCGGGCATATTTATTGGGGCGGCATTTATTGTGGCCCGCTTCCGCGCCGATCGAACCATTCAACAGCCTGGAGAATGCGCGTTGTACCTGGGCCTTCCAGAACTGGGAGTGATTCCGTCCGGCAAGAGTCTTAAAACTCTCAATCCCGCCACCACCGCCGACCGGCTTAGCGATAACTCGGTTGAGCTAGTAACGCTGCAGATTGTGCCATCTCCCATTGCGGAAGGATTCCGCTCTGCTCTGATATCGATTTTGTTCACCGGCGATCAATCGGTGGATGCGAAGTCGCGCACGTTCGTGCTGACGAGCCCAAGCCCTGGTGAAGGTAAATCCACGATTACAAGCAATTTGGCAATTGCGATCGCCGAGGTAGGCCGCAAGGTTCTTCTCATCGACGCCGATTTGCGCCGGCCGCGTCAGCATGAAGTATTCTCCGTTAAGAACGAAGTTGGCCTGAGTTCCTTGCTTAGAGAGCGAACGCCCCTGAACGGCGATGCGAGTCTTGGTGGGCTCATTCAAGAAACATCGGTCCCTAATCTTTGGATTCTGCCGAGCGGCCCCGGCACTTCTTCCGCCACAAATCTTCTTTATAGTTCGCACATGGCCGATCTCATTAGCTATTTGAGAGCACGTTTCGACGCGATCCTTATCGATACACCACCTATGTTGCAAATCCCTGACGCGCGCGTAGTTGCACGTTTGGCTGATTCTGTCATCATGGTTGCCCGTTCCTCGCAGACTACACGAGACGCTATTACGGCGGCATGCCAGCGCCTTTCTGAAGACGGCACCACCGTTCTTGGCACCATTCTTAATGACTGGAATCCGAAAAGTTCACCCAATGGCTATTATGGCTACGACAATAAATCTTACAAGCGATATGGGGCTTATTATCACCCTCGGAAAAACTAGAAGCGCGACGCGGCAGGCTTCGCACCTAGTCGCCAGCGATGCAGCAAAGTGACAAAATAACTAACAAACTAATTAAATCAACCACTTAACACTTGAGGTACTTTATGTACTCTTTGCTTCTCTTAGCCATTACGAGCCTGATTCTCTCCTTCATCCTTACCCCCATCGTCCGCAACGCCGCATTACGGCTAAAGTTGGTTGACCATCCAGACGCAGCTCGCAAGCCCGATTACCGCCCTATTCCCCGTGTTGGCGGGATTGCCGTCGCCGTCGCATTTGTTTGTTCATATGGTCTATGGTGGCTGTGCTCTTATCTATTCCGCTGGCCGCCTCAATATCACGCATTCTGGAACATCACTCAAAATCTTCCGCTCATCTTTAAACTCATTCCCGCCGTGGGCCTGGTTTTTGTCATCGGGATTCTGGACGATCTTTTCCGACTGAAAGCATGGCTTAAGTTTGCAGGTCAGATATTAGCGTCAATCATTGCTTATTACGCGGGCGTTCATGTCATGGGGTTTGGCGGAGCCGCGTTCACGCAGTGGTGGTGGACTCTTCCGGCCACTGTTTTGTGGCTTGTTGCTTGTACGAATGCAATCAACCTAATTGATGGTGTAGATGGTTTGGCGGCCGGCTTGAGTCTTGTCGCCACCTTGTCCATGCTGCTTGGCGCGGCCATCAACCACAATGTCGTGCTTGCCTTTGCCACTGTTCCGCTTGCCGGATGTTTGCTTGGGTTCTTGCGTTATAACTTTAACCCCGCTACGGTTTACTTAGGCGACTCTGGTAGTCTTTTTGTCGGGTTCATGCTCGGCTGTTGTGGCGTTCTCTCCAGCCAGAAATCCACGACTATTCTGGGCATGACTGCTCCCATTCTCGCTTTGGCCATTCCGCTGCTTGATACGGGCTTGGCCATCATTCGCAGATTCCTCCGGAGCCAGCCTATCTTCGGCGCTGACCGCGGCCACATCCATCATCGACTTTTAGATCGCGGACTGACTCCGCGCCGTACTGCGCTGCTCCTGTATGGCGTTGGCGCGATTGCCGCGATTTTTTCCCTGATTATGGCCAACAACCATTTAGAGGTGCCTTTAGTTATCATCTTCGGCGTCGTCACATGGCTTGGTATTCAGCGTCTTGGTTTTGTGGAGTTTGATGCTGTTGGCCGTCTTCTCAGTCGTGGTTCATTTCGCGGTCTTCTCAGTTCACACATCCTGATCGACTCACTTGAATCTCGTCTCGCCAGCGCCGAGACTGCGGAAGAATGCTGGCTCATCCTTCAGGATTTTTATCAGGATCTGGGATTTTGTGGAGTCCATCTGCGCTTTGAAGGACGGACCTTCTCGGCTGGTGATCCTTCGTCGATTTGTTGGTGCATCGAAATTCCGCTGTTCGATTCTGACTCCATCGTTCTGAGCCACCCGCTCGACAGTTTGGCCGATCCATGTCACGTTCCCGTCCTTGCAGAAGTCTTGCATAGGGGCTTCGTTGCTCACTACGCCCCCGTAACGGAGACGGTTGTCCGTTCCGTTGCCGCGGGAGCTTGAAACTTGTGTTGTTCCCGTTCTCTAAAGTACCGTCATGTTAAATCTCCGTATTTTTTGTCCCACCTCGTTCGCCTTAGTCTTGGTTGCGTCGGTGATCGTTGCCCAGAATAATCCCTCACCGGTTGCGGGCCATCTGGAGGCCTCTGCCGCCGCCCCGTCAAACTATGTCCTTGGTCCTAACGACCAAGTCACCCTTTCCGTCGCCGATCTTGATGAAATTTCCAATAAGCCGATGCGTGTCGATATGCGCGGAGATCTGAACATACCTCTCGCTGGTCGAATCCATGTCGAAGGTTTAACCGTCGATCAACTCGAATCGCAACTCGAGACCATTCTCAAGAAAGATCTGCGAGATCCGCATGTCGTGGTGACCATCGCCGAATTTCGCAGCCAACCTGTTTCCGTTCTTGGTTATGTTGTCGCTCCCGGTGTGCACCAATTGGAAGGGCGCAAAACACTTTTTGAAATGCTCTCCCTAGCTGGGGGACTGCGGCCCGATGCCGGCTACAGCGTCAAAATCACTCGCAATATCAAATGGGGGCGCATCCCGCTGCCCGGCGCTCACGACGATGAGAGCGGCCAATTCAGCGTCGCTTCCGTCTCCGTTAAGAACATCATGAACGGTAGCAATCCCGCTGAGAACATCATCATCAAACCCGAAGATACAATTACCGTGCCTAAAGCCGACCTGATCTATGTACTCGGTTCGGTCAGGCGCCCCGGGGGTTTCGTGATGGGACAGGATCAAACTATGTCAGCTTTGCAAGTTTTGGCGTTGGCCGAAGGAATGGATCACACTGCTTCTGGTGCCAAGGCCCGTGTCATGCGTGTAGTGCCGGGCAATCCGGTTCGCACCGAGATCGCCGTGAATCTCGATAAGCTGCAGCATGGCAAAGTGCCTGATATGCAACTCCAATCGGACGACATCCTGATCGTACCCAGCAGTGCGGCCAAAACAGTTCTTGTGAGAACAGCCGATGCGGGCGCGACGATCGCACAGGTTGCTATCTACGCGGCCCACTAACTTCTTTTGATTGCATATTTCGTTTGTCAATGACTGCAGACTTACCGATTTCTAAAACCCGAATTCCGGACTCAGCCTTCGATCTTACCCTCGAAGCCGGAAGGCGTGATAAGCACTATTGGCTTGACCTATGGCGCTACCGTGAGCTTTTTATCATCCTCGCGATGCGCGATATTTCTGTTCGCTACAAGCAGACTGTCCTGGGCATCGGTTGGGCACTCATTCAGCCGGTTTTGAACATGATCGTCATGACGATTATTTTCGGAAAAGTGGCTGGCTTGCACTCGGAGGGACATGCTCCTTACGCGATCATGGTATTCGTCGCCATGCTCCCGTGGATGTTTTTCAGTTCTGCTCTTACTACTTCGAGCCAGAGCATGGTTTCCAATTCCCCTTTGATCTCAAAAGTCTTCTTTCCACGTATGATCATTCCCGCCAGCTCGGTAGTGACGTGCTTCGTGGATTTCATGATTTCGTTTCTACTTCTGCTGGTGCTGATGGCCGGCTATCGATTCGCTCCATCCTGGAATTTCTTCGCGGTCCCCGCGTTAGTTCTGCTCACTTTTTTGGCGGCACTTGGGCCCGGTCTCTTTATTACCGCTCTCAACGTCAAATATCGCGACTTCCGCTATGTTATCCCGTTTCTGGTGCAATTCGGGCTTTATGTAACCCCTGTCGGCTTCAGTAGCTCGGTCATTCGAGAGAAGTGGGGCGAAAAGATTTTCCTTCTTTATTCGCTAAACCCGATGGTCGGCGTAATCGACGGTTTTCGCTGGGCGATTCTCGGCTCCGCGTCGCATGTCGATCTGCGTAGCTTTTTTATCTCTTTGGCTGTTATCGGCGTATCTCTCTACCTTGGCATCTCGTACTTCCGCAAAACCGAGCGCGGCTTCGCCGACATCATTTAGTTTTCGCTTTTACCATGAGTAATTCCACCGTCATTTCTGTCGAAGACCTCGGCAAACTTTACAGGATCAACCATCAGGGCAAGCGCGCCGGCTACGGCACGCTGCGCGATGTAGTGGCCGACAAAATTAAAGGTCTCTTTAACCGCAAACAAGAAGACGGCGCGGCGGCAACGCGGGAAGATTTTTGGGCTCTCAAAAACGTTAGTTTCGAGATCAAGGAAGGCGAAGTCTTCGGAATTATCGGACGGAATGGCGCAGGTAAAAGTACCTTGCTGAAAATTCTCAGTCGCATTACCGAGCCATCGCAAGGTAAGGTGCGCATAAAAGGGCGCATTGCCAGTCTTTTGGAAGTGGGTACTGGCTTCCATGCTGAACTGACCGGACGCGAAAATATCTTTCTGAATGGCGCGATCCTGGGCATGAGCCGCGCGGAGATTCGTAAAAAATTCGACGAAATCGTATCCTTCTCTCAAATTGAACAGTTCCTCGATACCCCGGTGAAGTACTACAGCAGTGGCATGTACGTTCGCTTAGCTTTTGCCGTCGCCTCGCACCTTGAGCCTGAAATTCTGGTGATCGACGAAGTTCTGGCTGTGGGAGATGCGCAGTTTCAGAGCAAATGTCTCGGCAAAATGGAAGATGTCGCAAAGAGTAAAGGTCGCACGGTACTCTTCGTCAGTCATAATATTCCCGCCGTGCGAGCACTTTGTTCTCATGCCATCTTATTGGCGAACGGTAAACTTATTGGCGATGGCGATACCTCGGAGATAGTTGACAAGTACATGAGTCAGGATCAAACTTCGAGTGATTCGCTCTGGCAGCGGCCAATCCAACTGGGGTCCCGTCCGGCCGTTTACTTCAACTCAATAGAGGCAACGCTATCCGGCAGACAGCCGCGAATGATGATGACTCTCAAAATAGAATTCATCTGTGACGCCCCTTGTCCCAAATCCTTCATAACTGTGGAAGTGTGCGATGTGCTGGGAGTTGCCATATTTCAAGCGATTCCCGACGGCTCGCCTTTTATGGAATTTCGCGATGGCCGCTATGAGGCGATCCTCGAAATAGATCTTCCTCCCCTTGTACCCGGCCGCTACTCTGCCAACTTATGGATTGGCTCGCATTATTACGAAACAATTGACCACGTGAAGAATACCGTCACCGTTGCAATTGATGAAAGTCCCGTTCCTGATAGAACGTTTCCGCACTCATACGATAACGGTTTTCTCGTTCCGCCCTCGCGCTGCGAACTCAAACGGGCTTCCCATTAAAACCACTCCGCGCCAAATGTCTCTCGTGAGAACGTCTTCCACTGTGGATGGTTCCATTCAATCTCAGTGGTTCTCTCAGCTCGACGGTGTCCGCGCCGTTGCTGTCGGACTCGTTTTCATTCATCACTGGACGGTCGGAGGTAAAGGGGTTGGTTCTATTGGCGTTCAGCTATTTTTCGTGCTCAGCGGCTTCTTGATTACCGGCATTCTGCTTCGCGAACGCCAGGAAATAGAAGCGGGCCGGCAGTCTTTTGGCTTCTCCGTTAGACAGTTTTATGTCCGCCGATTTCTGCGCATCTTTCCTCTATATTATTTTTGCCTCGCTCTGTGCCTAGCTATCGGCCGCTTTGAGATTAGACAAACGTTCCTTTGGCATTTTTTCTATCTCTCAAATGTGCTCTTTCTTAGCAAGAATCAGTTCGTCTTCCCCTTTGCTCATTTTTGGAGCCTCGCGGTGGAAGAGCAGTTCTACTTGTTTTGGCCTTGTGTTGTTCTCCTTTGCTCCCGCCGCTATCTCACCTCTGTGTTGCTGGCGCTGATTTCGTTGGCCCCCCTTTCACGCTTAATCATGGTTTTATACGGTCATCCCGATTTCGTGCAATCCAGCACGATGGCTTGGGCGAATTTCGACACACTTGGCATGGGTGCATTAATCGCCACTTTGCCGCAAATGTCCGAAGTAACGCGGGCCTCGGCGAATCGCTGGCTCTCGTTTGGCATTCCTTTCTGTTTAGGTGAACTGTTGATTTCGCATAAAGTCTCAAACCCTGTTGTGGGAGTTTGTTTAGATCCGATTGCTATCGCGTTGATCTCGGTGTGGATTGTGTGGAATGCCTCCATCGGTTTCAAAGGTAGTCCCGGCAGATTCCTGAATAATCCGATCATGGTGTATTTGGGGAAAATCAGCTACGGCCTCTATATTTGGCACATGTTTGCCCCAGTGTTTGTCAGCTATATACTGAAATTCCTCCATTTGCCGGCAAGTCTGAATGAGGGCGCTATAGGTTTTATGCTGTTCTTCGTCTGGACCGTGATTACCGCCTCCATGACGTGGTTCGTGTTTGAAAAGCCAATCAACGGGCTGAAGCGCTATTTCCCATATCGCAAAAAGCCAACTGACTCCGTTCTGTTGACGGAAGTCGCTGTCGTGCCTTGATCTTTATGTCTTCCGTCCATCCCATACTCAACTTTGCGCGCCCACTTTTTTTGCGGCGCCCTTTTGCGGACAAAACGCTCTGCCACTTTTTGCGTCACCGTATGGCGTTGCCAGGCTTGCTGTTGTCTGACCTCTTCCCGGATCTTGATCAACAACCTGTGACATTACAAAAAATGCCCCAGGGCAGTTGGTCTACGCCCACTCAGGATGTGGTCATGCTTCTCAAACTCGTACGTTGCGCTAAGCCGAAGCGACTCATGGAAGTGGGTAGCTTTCGCGGCTACACCGCTCTCCACTTTGCTCAACATGTGGAGCCGGGCGCAACCATAGTCACGGTTGACCGTTATCCAGAACATGGTGAAGCTTATCGGCAAACCCCGGAGGCATCGCGCATTGAACGCCGTGTCGGTGACATGAACTCAGCACTCTTCACTGGCGATCCGCTCGCCAGCTTCGACCTTATTTTCATCGATGCTGACCACGCGTACGAGGGAGTTCGCCGCGATACCGAAGTTTGTCTGCCGCTCGTCTCTCCCAACGGGTACATTGTCTGGCACGATTACGCTAATTGGGGTTACTTCAATGGCTATAACGGTGTTCCTGAGTATCTGGGCGAACTGTCGAAAACACTGCCTCTTGCTCATGTGCAAGGTAGCGACCTGGCCATTTACTCTCCCGCCTGGAACGTTGCTGGTAGTCCCGCACAATCGCAGTATCAGCGGGCCATCGGTAATGCTGCGCCTCCTGAGGTTGGTCTTGATCCTTGGAGTTCGGTAGCTCTGCGTTGATTTACATTTATTCCGACATACTCTCTCGCTCCGGTGGAATTGAGACTTATCTTCACGCGCTTGCCATACACCTAAAAGATCAGGGAATTCCTTCCCGTGTGGCGGTCGCGGAGTTGGAAGCTTGCCCACTAGTGGATGATCTGGTTTCTCGCGGTATTTCCGTTTACCGTCAGCGTCGCGTGTTTGGAGATCGGTGGCTCGTCAGGCAGAGAATCCTTCAGCTCTGGCTGCTCTCGAAGCTGAAGCCCGGTGATTGGGTTTTCTGTGTTCGCCAACCATCGCCTGAGTTGTATCTCGGCTTCGTCCGGGCTGTTCATCGACGCAAAGCCCGCATCGCCGCCAGTTGGATGTTTGCTCCAGAATTTTTGTCTCCAAATGACAAGAACTTCGCCAAAGCTGTCGCCGAAACGGATGCCGTCGTCTCCGTCGCCCAGTGCACTGCGGGCCAGTTCAAGACCATCTACGGATACACTGGCAAAGTTCACGTTGTGCCTTATCATAATTTCCTCTTCTTTCAGGAAGCGGTAGCGTTGCCTCCTGGGCCGCCCTGGAAGATTGGATATCTTGGGCGCATCGAAAGGAAGCAGAAAAATTTGACGGAGCTGATAACCGCCTTTTCCAACTTGGCGGCGATTCGCTCCGACGTCGAACTGCATCTCCACGGCCGCGGTCCTGACGAAGACTTCCTGCGTGCGCAAGTTCAAGAGCGGAAACTGGACAACCGCGTGTACTTTCATGGCGGCTATGACCATCGCACTGATTTGCCGGCCATCATGCAGCGCTGCCACTTTTTCGTATATCCTTCTCGCTTCGAAGGCGGCCCTTGTTTTAGCCTTCTGGAACTTATGCAGGCGGGCCGCTTCTGTGTTGCTTCACGAGTCGGCGGCATCCCGGACCTTTACGAAAACCGTCCAGATCTCGGTCTACTTGTTGAACCCGGAGATGTAT
>CAWJBS010000142.1:0-5581 GCA_963840845.1 Bryobacterales bacterium | reverse complement strand
AAGTAAGCCGTCGCCTGTGGTGGCCTGCTTCAGGAAGATCACATGCCCCGATTGTTCGCCGCCGATAGCAGCCCCGCGCTTGAGCATCTCTTCCAGAACGTACTTGTCGCCCACGGGCGTGCGCAGCATTTCAATGCCATACGCCCCCAGCGCCCTTTCCAGGCCCAGGTTTGACATCACGGTAGCCACGACAACATCGCCAGGCAGTTGCCCTGCCTGCTTTAGGCTGACCCCTGCCAGGAACAGCACGGCGTCGCCATCGACGATCTTGCCTGAGCCGGAGACGAACAGCGCACGGTCTGCATCGCCATCGAACGCTATGCCTAGATCGGCCTTGATCTCCAAAACGCGCTTGCGGAGATTGTCCAGGTGCAACGAGCCGCAATCCAGGTTGATATTGCGTCCGTTCGGTTTGTGGCCGATCCAATCGACGTCGAAGCCCAGCCGTTCAAAAAGGCGCGGCGCTACTTCAGTGGCGGCGCCGTTGGCGCAATCGGCTACGAACTTCACATTGAACTTGCTCGAGACGGTGGAAACCAAATAGTCGCTATAGAGATTGTCTAGCGAAGTATCGATGGTGAGCTTGTGAGGCTCAGCAGGTTGACCGGAAGCCAGCCACTGGGTCATCAAGCCTTCCAGATGCAATTCAACGTCGTCAGGCAGCTTATAACCAGAGTGGCTGATCGCTTTCAGGCCATTGTCTTGATACGGATTATGCGAGGCCGAAATCATGACGCCGGCAACAAAGGGCCCCGTGCGAGTGAGGTACGCTACGCCAGGTGTAGTGATAACCCCGGCAAAGCGCGCTTTCACGCCGGCGCGCGCCAATCCCCCCGCAACCTGTTCAGCGAGCCACGGACCGCTTTCGCGCGTATCCATCCCAATCACCACCTCCGCCGTGCCACTGGGCACGCCTTCAGGGTGTACTTCTTGCGCCCATGTGCCGAGCGCAAAGCCGAGGGCGTGGGCCGTCCTTGCGTCCATGGGTGGCTCCCCGGCTACGCCGCGAATGCCGTCTGTTCCGAATAACTGTCTGGACAAGAGAAGAAACTCCGTAGTTTGTAAATTAGGCCTAACCTCCATTGTGATACGGAGGAGTATTTTATCTCCACTGCAAGTGCGCGCGGCAGAAACCTTTCCCATTATTCCTATCGGGAAAAAACGCGCGGGATTAGAATCATTAATGGGTTAGTGACGACGGCATGAACATTTCGGTGAAGAGCGAATACGCCTTAAAAGCGATATTCGATTTGGTCGCGCAGTCTTTGGCGGTGCCACAAGGTTCGACGATGGCTCCGGTGAAGATTGCCGATATTGCCAAACGCCAGAAAATTCCGCAGAAGTTCCTGGAATTAATTCTGGCAGGGTTGAAGCAGAACGGTTTCGTCGATTCGCGGCGTGGCGCTGAAGGGGGTTATTTGCTGGCCAAACAGCCGGACACCCTGACGGTAGGCGAAGTCCTGCGCGCGGTGGAAAGCACGCGCAGTGGCGGTAAGCGCAGCAAAGAAGATCCGTTCGGACCTATTTGGCAGAGAGTGGATGCCGCGGTATCGAGCGTTTTGGATGAAACCAGCTTTGGTGAACTGGCCCGTAGTTGGAAAGCGAAACACGCGAAGTATATTCCCAACTGGGAAATTTAGGAGCCTTTGTGATTTTTCAAGATAATTCGCTCAGCATCGGGCGCACGCCGCTGGTGAAACTGAATCGCGTAGTGGACGGCGCGCAGGCCACGGTTCTGGCGAAGATAGAAGGACGCAACCCGGCGTTCTCGGTAAAGTGCCGGATTGGCGCGTCCATGATTTGGGATGCCGAAGAGCGCGGCGTGCTGCGTCCGGGCAAAGAAATTGTCGAACCCACCAGCGGTAACACCGGCATTGCCTTGGCCTTTGTGGCGGCCGCACGCGGTTATCCCATCACCTTGACCATGCCTGAGACTATGTCTCTGGAACGCCGCAAGGTGCTGAAGATTTTCGGCGCCAATTTGATCCTCACCGAAGGCAGCAAAGGCATGAAAGGCGCCATTGCCAAGGCGGAAGAAATTCACGCCTCCGATCCCGATCATTACTTCTTGCCGCAGCAGTTCGATAATCCAGCTAATCCCCGCATCCACTTAGAAACAACCGGGCCGGAAATTTGGCAGGACACGGGAGGCGCCGTCGATGTGTTTGTCGCGGGCGTAGGTACGGGTGGAACTATTACTGGCGTCTCGCGCTATATCAAAGGTATTAAGAAACACCCGCTGCTCTCTGTCGCAGTAGAGCCGGCGTCCAGCCCTGTGATTACCCAGACGCTGGAGCGCTTGGAGGTCAAACCGGGCCCGCACAAGATCCAGGGCATTGGTGCGGGCTTCATTCCGAAGAATCTGGATTTGTCCCAGGTTGATCGTGTCGAGCAAGTCACGAATGAAGAGTCGGTGGAGATGGCGCGGCGCATGGCGCGGGAAGAAGGAATTCTTTGCGGTATCTCGTGCGGCGCGGCCACAGCGGCGGCGGTGAGGATTGCGAAAGAACCGGCCATGGCGGGTAAAACGATCGTTGTAGTTTTGCCGGATGGTGGCGAACGTTACTTGAGTTCGGCCCTGTTTGAAGGCATGTTCGATTAGTTCGTTGCTAGAAAATTTACTTGACGTGTAACCCCAAGGGGTGCTCGCGTCGTTTTAGTGTTATCCCCGTAACAGACGGGCGCTCTTCCCCAAACCCGAAACCCCGAGCGCCCGTCACCCCTTACTACCTTTTCCTTAATTAGTAGACGGCGCGCTTCTGCACACTTTCTTTTTTGTTGAGTAAGAAACGCGCTTCCATTTCTCCCCCTGACAAAATCTGTTCTACATACTCCGCGACGACAGGTCCGTGCTTGAACCCGTGCCCTGAGCCTCCGCCTACGAGCCAAACATTATCGTGGGCGGGATGTCGATCAATGATGAAATCGCCGTTCGAACTGTTTTCGTATTGGCACACCCGCGCATCCACCACAGGCGCGTTCGCCAGGGCGGGGAAGCGCTCCGCTAAGTAAGTTCGCATCTGCCGAACCGTTTCTGTGGAAACGAGCCTGTCGTCCGTGTCGGGATCAATGGGCGCGCCGTGTCGATCAATCGCTATCTTGAAGCCGCGCGCTTCCAGATCGGGAAATCCGTACATCGCGGGATCTCTATGGAAGTCGAGCCAGATGGGTAGCTGCGGCGCTTGAAAACGCGTGTCACCGGGCGGCGTACCGAAGAAAAGAATTTCCTGGCGCGTCACGAAGATTCGCGAGCCTAGGATGTCTGGAAACAGTTTGCCCAACCACGGGCCGCACGCGTAGATCATCAAGCCATTCGCGCTGGTGTCCACCGGCAGCGCGGCTTGGCGAAACGTGCCGCCGAGGCGTATGAATTCTTCCACCACTCCTTGCACGGCTTGTCTTGCCATCAACGCACCGGCATGCGGCTCGAACAGCGCACCCATTGATTCAGTTGGATTGATTTGTGGATAACGCCGGCGCAATTCACTCGGTGGTAAATCTTCGAACTCCACTTTGGCATTCGTCAAGGCGACGCGGCTAGCTTCCCCGTGCGCATCATTCGGCCCAGTGAGCCAAAGCACGCCGGTGGGCTGAAACAACTGCGGCCGATTGATCAGGCCAAGAAATTCGTTCCAAAGCGTGAGCGCGCGTTGGGCCATGCGCGTATAAATTTCGTCGGTCCCGTAAGCGCAGCGGATGATTCGCGATTCGCCGCCGGAACTGGCGCGCGCATGAGCCGGGCCGTACGGATCAACCAGTGTTACTTTATGGCCGGCCCGCTGCATCGTGTAAGCGATCCAGGAGCCGAACACACCCGCACCAGCCACCGTGATCTCACTCGGCAACCAGCACCACCTTGCCAATATGCGAGCCGGATTCTAAACGCTGGTGGGCCAGGTAAGCGTTGGCCAGCGAAAACGTTGAATCGATCACCGGCCGAATATAGTTCTTAGCGGGCAACAGCGGCCAAAGATCGCTGAAGAGCGCTGCCGCCACTTTGCCTTTCGCCTCCGCAGGCCGCGCACGCATCGTCGAACCCATCACGCGCAGGCGTTTCAAGAGCATCTTGCCGATATCGAGCGTCGCTGTGCGGCCGCCTTGTGTAGCGACAATCACCAAACGTCCTTCCACCGCGAGCGTATCGAGATTCCTTTCCAGATACGAACCGCCCACCATATCCAGGATCAAGGGCACTCCTTGGCCCTGTGTGATCTTCTGCACTTCGGCCACAAAGTCTTGCTCTTTATAGTTGATGGCATGCTCAGCGCCGATCTGCAAACACGCAACACACTTATCCGCGCTGCCGGCGGTCACCAAAGGGTGCGATCCTTTGGCAAGGGCAACCATGATCGCCATAACGCCAATGCCGCTTGATCCGCCGTGAATCAGAATGCTTTCGCCCGCTCTTTAAGCCGCCCCGGGTCACCACGTTGTCATACACCGTAAATAAATTCTCCGGCAGTGTGGCGGCTTCGACGAAGCTCCAACCCTCCGGAATCGGCAAAACCTGAACTGCGGGCACGGCGCAGTACTCCGCATAACCCCCTCCCGTAGAATGGCGCACACGCGCTCGCCCCCTTGCCAGTCGCGCACTTGAGTGCCGACGGCATGCACCGTACCGGCTACATCCAGTCCTGGGATGTCCGACGCGCCCTTCGGTGGTGGATAATGGCCTTGACGCTGTAAAAGATCAGCCCGGGCCACACCCGCGGCTGCAACGCGAATGACAATTTCGCCGTCTTGGGGTGTTGGGATCGGGCGTTGGACAGGGTGCAAGACTTCGGGGGGCCCTGGTTTGGAGATCTCAATGGTTAGCATAGTAGTCGTGTAAGCTGCCCGGGGTATCGAAAATAATTTATTTAAACCGCTACAATCTGGTGTACGTCGTCTTTCTCAATGAGTAAAACATTTCGCTTTGGTCTGGTGGCAACGCCACTGATAATTTCTCTGTTTTCGGCCACCATGATGGCACAAGGAACGCCGCCCGCGGCTCCGGCGCAAGAACCGCCGCCTGCCCAGCAGCCCGCCTCACCGCAGCCCCCTGCTCAGCAGCAGGCACCGCAAGGCGTAGGCATTCCTCCCACTATGACTGTGGCTCCCCCAACGCCCGTGCCGCCCAAAGAGCCTTATGTGTTGGAAGACGGCGGCTTTTATATTGAGCCTTTCTATTGGCTGGTTTCGGGCGCTCCACGCTTACGCGGTGGACACGCGGCATCAAACATTGCCGATTTGCGATTCAACGGGCGGCCCAAGCGCGCCGAAGGCGTGGAAATTGGCGTTCCCGCCGGGCGGTCGAATACGATTCGCGTGACGCTTTTCCGTGTGCAGGGCAATTCCGGATTCACGCTCCCCAACGACGCCATCGTTTATGGCGAGCAATATTATGCCGGATATTTCTTAAACGCGACTTACAAAGTCGAATCCATCAAGGCTTCTTGGGACTATCTTTCCTACACTTGGCGGAAAGACAAAACGAATATTCACATAAAGACATTGTTTGAAGCCCAGTACATTAATGCGGCCTTCAATACTGCGCCGCCCTTTGTGGCCGGATCAGTGGACACAACGGGCAATAATAATC
>CAWJBS010000141.1:0-6055 GCA_963840845.1 Bryobacterales bacterium | reverse complement strand
ACCTTTTTTGCGACCACGCGAACGGCGGGCGGAAGATCGCTTTTTCAGACCGAACGCATGGCAGATCTCTTCATTGATGTCCTTCGATCAACCATGCGGTCCAAAGGAATCACGATTCACGACTTCGTTGTGATGCCAAACCACGTTCACATCCTGATGACAGTTCCGGGCGAGATGAGTATCGAAAAAGCTATGCAGTTGATCAAGGGCGGTTTTTCGTTCCGGGCCAACAAGGAGTTGGGATTTCGTGGTGAGGTTTGGCAGCGAGGATTTTCCGATGTTCGTATCGTGGACGAGGTGAGCTTTCGGCAGCATCGCGCATACATTGAAGAAAATCCGGTGAAAGCGGGGCTGGCGAATTCGCCTGAAGAGTACCGTTCGGATCAGCTTATTTGAAGAAGCGAAAGCGCGCAGGGGCTGAAGCCCAGGTCGATATTGAGGCAAACGGCACGACTGAAGTCGTGCCCTGACACGTCTGAAGTCGTGCCCTGACACGTCTGATAGCTCCAGACGAGCATATCGCGCGGGGCTTAAGTGATACCTTGGTTCTTGACGGCTCTTGATGAACAGACGCACGCGTAGAACGCTCTGGATTGTGGCTGTGCCTGAGATGACATCCAATCCATCCGAAATCGCCACCAGAGGCTCGGAGTTTCGCACTTCCTTTAGGCAATACCTCCAGGCGGCGATTGTGGCTCTGCTGTGCGCCTGGTTGGCGTACACGGCATACCAGACTTTCCGCTACATTGGCGCATATTACATGCCCATGCCGCAGGGCGATTATTGGCGCGTTGCGCAATTCCTGAAGGCTTACCAAACCTTTCAATGGGATGTGCTCTGGAAGCAGCATAACGAGCACCGCATCGTTTTTCCGGAAATCGTTTTCGCCATCGACATGCTTCGCGAACATGGCCGGATGGTTTTGCCAACGGTGTGCAGCATTTTTTGCTATCTGCTCACGTGGGGCATCCTTTGTTTCGTCGTCGTGCGCGACCGAGAGACGGCGGTTTTTGATCGTTGCTGCGGCGTGCTAGTGGCCGGCATAGTGGCGTTCTATCACGGTTCGGCGTTTTCGCTCGCGCAGCCGTTCTTATTGGAATGGCCAATGATGCAACTCGGCGTAGCGCTGGCGCTTTTCCTACTGAAAAAAACGGCCGATCGCGACCGACTCCTTTATCTCGCTTTGGCGATCACAGCGGCGGTGGTGGCCACTTATTCTTCGGCGAATGCGCTGCTCTTGTGGCCGCTGTTGCTGGCCATTGGCTGGCTGCAAAAACTGCCACGGCGCTTCATGATCATTCTCGGAATCGCGTCGGTCGTGTTTGTGGGGCTGTATTTCGTCAGTTATCACTTTTTGGGCAACACGAATCTCCTGGCGCTCGTGCAACATCCGTTGTTCTTCATCGGCTTTATGGCCATGTATGTGGCTTCTCCGTTTAGCAATCTCATTTCCCCCGCCTTTGGCATTACGCTGGGGCTGCTGAATCTGGGCGTTGCCATTCTGGCCGCAGTGCGCGCGCGCAAATGGGGTTTGCTGGGAACCCAAACGGCGGTCGTCCTGTTTGGTTTTTACGCCTTCACACTCTTAACCGCTTTCATGACGGCGGCGGGGCGGATGGATCTGAACGACAAGACCTTTCTTTCAGCCCGTGCAGTGCGTTATATTACGGTGCCCATGCTGAATTGGGCCGCCGTCATATTGCTTGGCTATTGGTCCGCAGCGCATGGGCGATCCAGAATTTTCACGGCACGCGGCATGACGCTCGCCTACGCAATCCTGCTGATGATTGGCATGTACAAGCTGCGGAGTTGGCGCGAAACCAACGAGGCGCCGTTTCAGGATTCGCAATTGGCGGCGATGAGCATCGATGTGGGACTCACCGACCCGGAACTCATTTCGCGCATCTTCCTTCGCCCGCTTTTCTGGAAATGTTTATGCCGGCGATGAAGGTTCAGCACCTGGCGCTTTTCGACAAGCATCACGACGAATGGCTGGGCACAGACATGCAAACGCGCTTTTTCAAAATACTGGAC
The DNA here is from genome assembly GCA_963840845.1 of Bryobacterales bacterium. Lineage (GTDB taxonomy): Bacteria > Acidobacteriota > Terriglobia > Bryobacterales > Bryobacteraceae > Bog-105. The sequence goes on along the minus strand of CAWJBS010000141.1, from coordinate 4,021 downwards.
ACGAAAATGCCCGGCGAAATTTCGTATGTGCGCCCGGTGGAAAAAGGCCTGGAAGTGGTAGGCTGGGCAAACTCGTTTGATGTGCGCGACCCATATCCGCGCATTTTGCTGGCGAATGAACGCGGACAGGTGGTGGGCTGGGGACGCCGGCCGGCAGCGGGGTTTCCTTCCGACTGGCTGACATTGGACACACCCCAACACGAAACATGGGTGGCCTATGCTAATTCAGCCGTGCCGAGTAAAACGATCGGCGTCTATGCTGTGACACGGCGCGGCTTGATGGCTATCGGTAAAGTGCAGACAGTACCGCCCATTCAAGGTGCGGCGAAATCGGAAGTCGGCGCGGCCCTTCCCAATGTGGCATGGCAAATGGACAAAACCTGGGGCCTAGACGGCATGCCGGTGGCCACGGTTTGGGGATGGCTGCCGAAGACAATCCCAGTTTACAGTTCGTGGCAACAGCGCGATGAAAATACCGGGCGGCTGACGGCGGAAGTGGCGATGCCCGCGAACGGTTGCATCAGCATGGGCGTTTTGCATGGGCCGATTGCCGACGGTTTATCGGCGCAGTTTGTGGATGCCGAGACCGGAGCTGTTTTGGGCGACGTACCCTTTCGCAATCACGATTACTTATGGTCGCTTTGGAAGATCAAGCCCGGCGCGGGCGTGAAGCGTGTGCGCTTTGTGGCGACCGATAACGGCAGCAGTTGGGGTGAGTGGATGGCCGTCAGCGGCCCGATGGCCTGCAATTGACCGTTAGCGCCGGCGCACCTTATAAACCAGCCAAACCAATAGAACAATGACAGCCGCAACGCCGCTACCCACCAGCGTGTAGTGATGGATCTGGGCGGAGGTGTGCTCCCAGCCATCGCCAAACGCATAGCCGAGACTAAGAAAGCAAGCGACCCAAACGGCGGCGCCGGAATAGGCATAGGCGGCGAAGCGGCGCACCTTGAGATGAGACATGCCCGCTACCAGCGCAGTGTAATGCCGCACTCCTAGAATGAAGTAGCCAATACTTAACAACCATGGGCCGAAACGGCCGAACCAGCGCGTCACGTTGTCAACATGCTTGGAGGTGATGTGCACGTATTTGCCGTAACGCAGAATCGCGTCGCGGCCAAAGCGGCGGCCGAGAAAGTAGCTCAGGCTGATGCCGCACATGCTCCCCGCCCAACCACAAAAGAACGCGGGAACCGGCAGTAATTGGCCTTTGTAAATGAGGTAACCGCAGAACACCAGCAGCGTTTCGTCGGGAATGGGCAAGCCGACAATGCCCAGCATCAGTAGAAAGAAAAGACCGGGATAGCCGTGATGCGCGAGCCAAGCCAGGATAGATTGCATGCGTGCGGTAGTCGAAGGATAACAAGATTGCGATACGATTCGGGTATGGCGAAGTCTAACAGTCTCACCTTTGAAGTGAAATGCCCGTGTTGCGAGGCGACACTGCAGATCGACCCCGAGCTACAAATCGTGCTGCATCATCAAGCGGTGGAAAAGAAACCGGCGATTGAAGATTTGCATACGGCAGTGCAGAATTTGAAAGGCGAAGCAGCCCGCCGCAACGATATTTTTGAGAAGAGCTTTGCCTCGCACTTGAATTCAGACAAGGTGCGTGAGAAGAAGTTTGATGAGTTACTGAAGCAGGCGAAAGAAGATAAAACGGGTGCGCCGCCGAAACGGCCGTTCGATCTGGATTAGGCGTTCAGTTGTTTGCGGAAATCGCCACGCGCCAGGCGTTTCACAAAATCGATATCGCCTTCCAGGAAATCGATACCGGGCAGCGTCGTTAAATCCACCCAGGAAATTTGCTCGAAGACTTTCGCTTCCGGCTCGCCTTCGTATTGCTTCACCACAAAAAACAGCAAGTGAACACGGCTACCGCTAGGGTAGTCGTGTTCATAGCGTGCCAGTTCGTCGCCAATTTCGGCTTCAATCTGCAGTTCTTCACGCAGCTCACGAATGAGCGCCTGGCGGGGAGATTCGCCGTGCTCCACCTTGCCGCCGGGAAACTCCCATTTGAAGGGGTGACGATCTCCCTTGCGGCGCTGGCCGAGCAGCACCTGACCGTTTTTGATGATGATCGCCGCTGATACAAGGAGCGGCGGACGAGTCTTGGCCATCGGCTAAGCGGTGACGCCGCCGTTGGCAACAAGTTGGCGAAGCACGTACGGCAGAATGCCGCCGTTGCGGTAGTATTCGGCTTCTTGCGGAGTATCGATGCGCGCGCGAACGGTAAATTCGCGGCGGCCGCCGTCCAGTCCGGTCATGATCACCTTCACCGTTGGCGCTGTACCAGACACGGCTGCGGGAATACCTGAAATGTCAAAGCTCTCCTCGCCGGTGATCCCCAGCGTCTCACGGCTTTGGCCTTCCATGAATTGCAACGGAAGAACGCCCATCTGCACAAGGTTGGAACGGTGAATGCGTTCGAAGCTTTCGGCAATGACAGCGCGCACGCCCAGCAGCAGCGTCCCTTTGGCCGCCCAGTCGCGCGATGAACCGGTACCGTATTCTTTGCCGGCAATGATGATCAGGCCCACGTCTTCCGCCTGGTAAACCTGTGCGGCATCATAAATGGACATTTGATCGCCGCCGGGCATGTGACGCGTCACGCCGCCCTCCACGCCGGGCACCATCAAGATTCTTCAACCGGATGTTGGCGAAGGTGCCGCGCACCATCACTTCGTGATTACCGCGGCGCGCGCCGTAGCTGTTGAAATCGCCCGGCTTCACGCCCAGGCTCTGCAGATATTTTCCAGCCGGGACCATCCTTGGCGATGGAACCGGCGGGTGAGATGTGATCGGTGGTGACGGAATCGCCCAAGACAGCCAAAGCGCGCAAGCATGCATATCTTGCGCAAAGGTTGCAGGGTCTACCATCTTGTCAAAATACGGCGGCCGCTTGATGTAAGTGGAATCGTCGGTCCACTCGTAGTTGCCGCCGGTTGGAATTTTGATGGAGTTCCAGTTGTTGTCGCCGGTGAAAACTTCGGCGTATTCTTTGCGGAACGAATCCACCTTTCACGGAAGCCTTCACGGCAGCTTCGATTTCCTCATTCGACGGCCAGATATCTTTCAGGAAAACATCCTTGCCGTCTTTGCCTTGGCCCAGTGGTTCTTTCGTCAGGTCGATGTCCACAGTCCCGGCAATCGCGTACGCGACAACTAAGGGCGGCGAAGCCAGATAGTTGGAATGCACCAATGGATTCACGCGGCCTTCGAAGTTCCGGTTGCCGCTCAATACGGCTGCGACATTCAGTTTGTTATCGGTTACAACTGCCGCGCAACATTCTCTGGCAACGGACCGCTGTTTCCAATGCAAGTGGTGCAGCCATAGCCAACCAGTTTGAATTTCAGCTTGTCGAGGAACGGCGTGAGGCCCGCGTTGTTGAGGTAATCGAGAACCACTTTCGAACCTGGCGCAAGCGATGGCTTGACCCATGGCTTCACCGTTAGTCCCTTCTCCACCGCTTTCTTCGCCACCAGACCCGGCGGCAACCATCACAGACGGGTTTGAAGTATTGGTGCAACTGGTAATCGCCGCAATCACAACCGCGCCTTCGCTCATCTTTTCGTAGTGGCTGTTCACGTCCAGGTTGCCGCTCTTAGGCGCAGCACCCAGCGACGTGAGGAAGTTCTGTTTCACGTCGGGCAGATTGATGCGATCTTGCGGACGCTTGGGACCAGCCATCGACGGCACAACTGTGCTGAGATCGAGCGCAAGCGTGTCGTTGTAAACCGGATCGGGCGAATCGGCGGTGAGGAACATGCCTTGCGCTTTCGCGTATGCTTCCACTAGGTTGACCAATTCCGGGCTGCGATTGGTCAGGCGCAAGTAATCGAGCGTCACCGAATCCACCGGGAAGAAGCCGATAGTGGCGCCATATTCCGGAGCCATGTTGCTGATAGTGGCGCGATCGGCTAGCGATAGAGCGCCCATGCCGGGGCCAAAGAACTCAACGAACTTTCCCACGACACCTTTCTTGCGGAGCATCTGCGTGGCCGTGAGCACAAGGTC
>CAWJBS010000140.1:0-7079 GCA_963840845.1 Bryobacterales bacterium | reverse complement strand
TCTCCGAACTTGGCGGCGCCATTCACTCGCAACCCGCGCGCTATCTGCAATACCGCTTAACCATGACTAAGTCCTCCTCCCAGGCGAATCTCCTGAACTCAGCGCCATCGATCTTGCCTTCCTGCCCAAAAACGTCGCACCCAAAGTCCAGCAAATCGAAATCGCCCCGTTCAACTATCGCCAGGCGCCCCAGTAACTCCGCGTTGGAACGGTCAGTCCGACACTTCGGCTCTCCATCCACCATCACCCTGCCGACCGTCGGTTCCGAGCGTTTTTCCGCCAGTATCGACGTCAGCACCGGTGGCGCTGCCACGCTCCAGTACAACAAGGGTTTCGAAACCATTCGCTGGGCTGCCGCTGACCCCAATGGCGACCAGCTCTCCTTCAAGGTCGAACTCCGCTCCGCCGCCGATGCAACTTGGCGCACCCTCAAAGACAAACTGCTCGATCGCTTCTACGCCTTCGATTCCACTTCATTCCCAGACGGCAAATACGTCGTTCGCATCACCGCCAGCGACGCGCCCAGCAACATCCCCACCGCTGCGCTGACCAACTCTCTCGAAAGCGAAACCTTCACGATCGACAACACTCCGCCCGTCATCACCATCAACTCCGCGGCCGCAGGCTCCATCAAGTTCACGGCCAAAGACGCACTCAGTTGGATCGACAAGGCCGAATACTCCATCGACGGCGGCGACTGGACTGCTCTTCTACCCGACAACCTAGTGACAGATTCCCAATCGCTCGACTACACCATTACCGCGACTGCCGGACAACTGATCTCCATCCGCGTCTACGACGAAAACGACAACGTCTCCGCCAAAGTCATCACTTCCAAATAACAGTGGGGCAGCTTGGCAAGCTGCGGCGGGTTGCCAACCCGCCTCCTCCTTGCCGGTCACAACACTCCTCGATTTTTTTAACATCTGTAACCGCCACTGTCTGTTGCACTTAGCGACGCTCAGTCTAAAGCCGAGAATCGTTCGCAGTTTTGCCGGTGCTATCTCTTAAGCGCAAGCCACGTTGCATCTTCCTCGCCGCATGGTGTTCGGGGCATTGGCGGACGGTTGTTTGAAAACTTAAATATTCGCAGGACATTCGCCAAGTCCTCAGTGTGCCCCGGGCCCGTCCATTTTCATCCGTAGGGATGGCCCGGCGGCAAGCAGCGCCAGTACCGCTTGCGGCTGCTGCCATCCCGGCGCTACACTCTGATCTTGTCCCATTTCCCTGGTTTCGACATTGGCAGTTATCCCGGCGACGCCGCCATCGCCGCTTGGGCGCAGGCTGGTCTTTACAAATGGTGCGGTTACTATCTCACTTCACCTTGCCATTCCGATTCAGTCTTTACCCCCTTCACCGGCAAAGCGAAATTCCTCCACAGTCTCGGCCTCGGTCTTGCTGTAATCTACGTCGGCTATCAGCAAGAAGGCTGCGGCAGCACCTCACTCACTCGCGCCCAAGGCGTTTTGCACGGTATGGACGCCGTCCTCAAATGCCAAGCGGAGGGTTTCCCCAGCAGCGCTGTCATCTTCTTAGACGTCGAATACTTCTCCGGCGCCATCTCGCCCGAATTTATCGACTACTATCAAGGCTGGCTCGCCGCCGTTCTCGATACCACCTTCCAGCCCGGTACCTACGTAGCCAAAGCTAATTACGCCGACGTCTCCGCCGCCGCCCAACAAGAATATGCCGCCCACGGTCTTTCCTTCGGTGGCCCCGTCATCTGGATCGCTTTCGAAGATACTTCGTTTAATCCCGTCACCGCCGATCCAACCGCTTCGGGCATCACCGAAGCCAGCGTCTGGCAAGGTCTCCTCGATACGTCTCAAACCCAAGCCTCCGTAACTCTCACTGTCGATCTGAACACCGCCGATTCCGACGACCCATCGCAAACTCGGACCACCGAAACTGTCGTCATCATCGACTACGCCGTGGAAGAAGACATCATTGAATTCGACGACTAACACAACATGAAACACCTACTCGCCTTCTTACTCCCCGCTCTCGCCCTCTGCCAGCAGCCGACTCCTAAGATCGTCCACCACGATGGCCATTATGCGCTCCTAGTGGATGGCGCCCCTTATTTGATCCTCGGCGCTCAGGTGAACAATTCAAGCGCTTGGCCCGCCACGCTGCCCAAAGTCTGGCCCGCCATCGAATCTCTCCATGCGAACACCGTCGAGATGCCCGTCTACTGGGAGCAACTCGAGCCCAAACAGGGTACCTTTGATTTCTCGGTTGTGGACACTCTGCTAAGCCAATCCCGTGACCATCATGTCCATCTTGTATTGCTATGGTTCGGCACCTGGAAAAACGGCAGCGGTCACTACACTCCCGAGTGGCTCAAGCTCAACCCCGTTCTCTATCCGCGCATGCTTGACGACAAGGGAAAGCCAATCGACTCGCTGTCTCCCCACGCGCCCGCCACATTAGAGGCCGACACAGCCGCCTTCTGCGCCCTGCTTCGCCACTTGAAGGAAACAGACGAGCAGCGTACCGTTCTAATGGTGCAAGTGGAAAATGAAGCGGGAACTTGGGGCGCTGTTCGCGACTATTCTCCAGCGGCGGAAAAGTTGTTCCAATCACCTGTCCCTGCAGTTCTCCTGAATGCTCTCCACTCCCAAGCGAAAGGTACGTGGTCTGAAGCGTTCGGCGTAGATGCGGAAGAATTCTTCCACGCTTGGTCCGTCGCCAGTTTTATCGGTCATGTCGCCGCTGCGGGCAAAAACATTTATCCGTTGCCTCTGTACACCAACGCCGCCTTGCGCGATCCTCTCAACCCCGGCCGTCCACCCCGCTATGAAAGCGGCGGCCCCACCGATAATGTGCTCGAGATCTGGAAAGCCGCCGCGCCCGCTCTTGACTTGCTTGCGCCTGATATCTACCTGAACGACAGTGCCCGTTACGAAAAAGTCCTCGATCTTTACAGCCAGCCCAATAACGCTCTCTTCGTGCCGGAAACCGGCAACAGTTCCTTCTTCGCGCCCTACTTCTTTGCGGCGCTAGGTCACGGAGCCATCGGCTTCGCACCCTTTGGTATCGATTACACGGGCTATTCCAACGCCCCACTCGGAGCCACTCACATCAACAATGAGACTCTCGCTCCCTTCGCCGCCAACTACCAACTCATCGAACCCATGAGCCGGGAAATTGCGCGCCTCAATTTCGAAGGCAAGCTCCAAGCCGTGACGGAGGAAAGGGGCAAGCCCACTCAAACCTTGCAGTTTGGTATCTGGCAAGCCCAAGTAACTTACGGCCTTCCCCAATTCGGCTTCAACCGCAATCCTCCTGGCAATCCTGAACCCATGGGCCGCGCACTGGTCGCTCAACTTGGCCCGGACGAGTTCCTCGTGACTGGCTTCCACTGCCGCGTCGAATTCTCATCGCCCGGCAAGTACGTCCAATTCCTCCATGTCGAAGAAGGCGCCTATCATGACGGCCAATTCATTTCGTCGCGCCGCTGGAATGGCGATCAAACCGACTGGGGACTCAACTTCACCGCCACGCCGCAAGTTCTGCGCGTCAAACTCGCCACCTATTAAATCCTGATATCGTCTATATATTGTGAAAAAGCTGTTTTTCTTCGTCATCTTCACCACGTTTGCCTTCGCGCAGCAACAGCAGCAGCAGACCCCGGTCGTCTCTCCCGAAGTCCACTCCGACGGCCGCGTTACTTTCCGTCTGCGTGACCCCAATGCCGAGAAAGTGACCGTCTCAGTCGAAGGTATGAAAGATCCTCTCGTCATGCAGAAGGATTCGCAAGGCATTTGGAGCGTCACCACCGATGTTCTCGCTCCCGATCTCTACGGCTACTCCTTCAACGCCGACGGCACGCACATCCTCGATCCCTCGAACGTGGTCATCAAGCCGAATCTCATGAGCCTTTCCAATAGCGTCCATGTTCCCGGCGCCACGCCGCTCCCGTGGGAGGATTCCGATGTCCCTCACGGCGTTGTTCACCATCACTTCTATAAGTCCAACGTGGTCGGCGACAACCGCGATTTCTTCGTCTATACTCCGCCCGGCTACGATCCCGCGTCCAACGTTCGTTATCCCGTTCTCTATCTCTTGCACGGCTATAGCGATGACGCGAGCGGCTGGACCGCCGTCGGCAAAGCCAACTTAATCATGGATTCACTCATTGCGCAAAACAAAGCGAAGCCCATGATCGTCGTTATGCCGCTCGGCTATGGTGCGCCGGAAATCGTTCATCCCGCACCCGGTGTTTCTCCTTTTGGCAACGCCGAATTGCGCGAACGTAACTTCGGCCGCTTCCGCACGGCTTTGATTGATGAAGTGATCCCCGCTGTCGATCGCGCTTATAAAACTGATCCCAGCCGCGACGCGCGTGCCATCGCTGGCCTGTCCATGGGAGGCTCCGAATCTCTACTCACCGGCCTCAATCGCCCCGACAAGTTCTCCTGGGTCGCCGGTTTCAGTACCGGTGGCCTGAGTGACAATTTCGCCGAAGATTTCCCGCAACTCAATGCCGACGCCAACGCTCAATATCACCTGATCTGGATCGCCTGCGGAACCGAAGACCGCCTCATTACGCTCAACCGCAACATGATTCGCTGGATGAAGGAGAAAGGCGTCATCGTCACGCCCATCGAAACACCCGGCATGCACACCTGGTTGGTATGGCGTCGCAACCTGATCGCCTTCGCGCCGCTTCTCTTCAAAGATGGCCCACGCATGATCCGCCCAGCCATCATCTCCGGCCAGAACTAATCTTGTCTCAGTGTCTGTGCCGGCTGAATCGCAGACGCCCGCAGCGCCGGAACCACTACCGCTAGCAACGCCGCCGCCAGCAGAGTGCCCACTGAAACCAAGATTGTCGCCGGCTCCAGCGGCTTCATTTTGAACAGTTCCTTCTCGACATACTTCGCCCCAAGCCAGATCACCGGCAACCCGAGCAGCAACCCCAATACCGCCACTGTCATCCCTTCACGAACGATCATGGCGATGACGTTGCGCGGTACCGCGCCTAACGCAAGGCGGATGCCAATTTCTCCGCTGCGGCGCGCCGTGTTGTAAGCCACCACTCCATAAAGCCCAACAATGGAAAGCACCAGCGCCAGAATCCCAAAGCAGCTACAAATAGTAGCGAACATCCGCTCCCGTTGCAATGTTTTCGAAATCTGCTCCTCCATCGTAATCACATCCACTAACGGCAGCTTGCGGTCTATTTCCGCAATATTTCGCCGCACTGCTGGCAGAACCATCGCAGGCGGCTGTGAAGTCCGCAACACCACGGTCACGTCGCGGCTTTCTTTATCTAAAGGTAGCCACACTACCACGGGTCTATCTTTCATCGAAGTCGCCGCCATAACGGGTGCAATGCCCACAATGTCATACTCAGGTCCTGTTCTGCCCGGGCCTTCAGAAAAGGTAAACCTTTTCCCTAGAACGCTCAATCCGCCCAGCTTCCTCGCCAGGTCTTCGCTAATCACTGCGACCTTTCCGCTGCTGGCAATGTCGGTCCATTCAATGTTTCGCCCCGCCACTAAACGTGGTGAGTAGAGCGGCAGATAGTTGGGCGTAACGCCATTGACTGAAACATTGTTGATATCCGGCTCTCCCGCCATGCGCAGATCCTCCCACCGCCCGCCGACATTCATCGGCCGCGTTGAGGAAAGTCCGACCTTTGCTACGCCCTGCGTCTCAGAAAGCCTACGCTCCAGGTTGAAATAGAAGCTCTCTAGGCGCGATCGATCATACCCGGAGGTGCCCGGCCGCAGATTGAACAAAATCATGTTCCGGCGATCGAAGCCAGGGTCGGCGGATTGAATCGCCAACAAGTTCCGTGTGAACAGGACGGCGGACATCACCAGCACGACCGACATTGCCATCTGGCCCAGCGTCAGCATCCGGCCCGCATTCCATTTGTGACGGCTGGATTCTTTCTTGAGTTGTTCAACCGTTGCTAACTGCGACGCACGCCAAGCAGGAAGAATTCCAAACAGCAGCAACGCCAGCAGGCTCGTGACCCCGATAAATGCCAAGATCCGCAGATTGAAACTCACGGGGATGGGCACACTGTCTCCGCGCCTCAACAGCACAAACTGGCTGAGCAGGGTTTCGGTTAGATACGCCACGACAATACTCGCCACCCCACCGGCAACGGCCAGCAAGGCACTCTCTGTCAAAAACTGCCGAGCCAATCGGAGCCGGCTGCAACCCAAAGCGACCCGCGTGGCGACTTCCTTCTCGCGTGCGGCGGCCCGCGAAAGCAATAAATTCGCTATATTGCTGCATGCAATCAGCAGCAACAATCCCACAAGTCCGCCCAACACCAGAAGTGGATCACGAAAATCTTTCCGCAGAAATCCCAAACCGTGGCTTCCATCTTCCAAACGGATGCGCGGCGCTTTCTGAAGGTTCTTCGGTTGCGCCGCCCAACTCGAAACAAACGCCGCGTCTGTTTCCGGGCGCATTTGGCTCTCTGTATAGTCCGGTGTTCTTCTGGCGATGAGCGAAATGCCCCAATTCCGATTTGTGTCCAGACGGGACGTTCCGTCTGGTGAGGGTCTGTACCCGTGATGCAACGGTGCGTAGAGATCGGTGGCGTCGCCCGGTATCAGGCCGTAAAAGCTGCTGGCTAAGACGCCAACAATGATTTTCTGTTCGTTATTTATGGCAATGGTACGTCCGACTACATCGGGCGCTGCGCCTAACGTGCTGACCCAGAATCGATGCGAAACGACCACCGTGGGCGCAGCCGCTTTGTTGTCGTCACTTTCAAAGAGTAGTCTTCCCAATTCAGGTTGCACCTGCAAGGTGGACAGAAAATTCCCGCTGACTGCTCGCTGTTTGGCGACACTGGCTTCACCCAGAAGCTCACACTCACAGTGTCCGGAAAGCTGTACGCTGCGAGTGACGCCTTTCCTGCCAAGCGCCCGCGCATAATTTCGAATCCCGGGTAAGAGAAGAAGTCGGCCACGTCCCAGCCATCGTCACTTGGATACATAGTGCCGGAGGCGCTATCCGCCATCTCGCTCGGAAATCCATGTCCCTGCCAGTTCACGTTCACGAGCTGGCGCGGGTTCGGCACGGGCAAGTCGCGCCACAGCACCACG
>CAWJBS010000139.1:0-20612 GCA_963840845.1 Bryobacterales bacterium | reverse complement strand
GGCCCATCCAGCTACCGAACGGTGGCCGTGGCGGCTTGGGCTTTGAGAGGAAGAGCAAACCAGAAAGTAGCACCGTTGCCGCCGGCGTTGTTGAACATACCGATTTGGCCGCCCATCAATTCCGCTAACTGGCGGCTGATGGTGAGGCCGAGGCCGGTGCCACCAAAACGGCGGCGATTGCTGCCATCGGCTTGAAAGAAGGCTTCGAAGATGCGATCACGCAGAGATTCATCGACGCCGATGCCGGTATCGACTACGTCGCAGCGGATGCGAGAGGCGTCGGTACTGACGGTGAGGCGGACGTGGACGCCGCCGATGGTGGTGAACTTGACGGCGTTGGCGATGAGGTTGGTGAGGATTTGCCGCAAGCGAACGCTATCGCCTTCGATGATGGCGGGCACGCGGGGATCGATTTCGTAGGTGAGAGTGAGGCCCTTGGTGCTGGCGCGAGGGATGAGCATTTTTACGACGGAGCGAAGACTTTCGGCGGGATCGAAGGGGCGGTTATCGACGGCGAGACGACCGGCGCCGATTTGCGAGAGATCGAGTAGGTCGTTGATGATGGTGAGCAGATCGTTGGAGCACTGGCTGATGGCGTCGGCGTACTCGCGCTGATCGGGGGAGAGGTCGGTGGTCTTCATCAGGTTGATCATGCCCATGATGCCGTTGAGGGGCGTGCGCAATTCGTGGGAGGTGTTGGCGAGGAATTGTTCTTTGAGTTGGGTGGCTTCGCGGGCGAGATGGAGAGCGTTGCTGAGTTCTTCATTCTTGATTTGCATTTCGCGGGCGGAATCGCGAAGTTTTTGTTCGGCTTGTTTGCGTTCGGTGACGTCGCGGCCGATGCCTTGGATGGCGACGGCGAGACCTTTGCGGTAGATGACGCGGGTGCTGACTTCGAGAAAACGAACGCCGCCGGTTTTGGGGAGCATGCGCAGTTCGAAATGCTGAGTTGGGCTGCCGCCCAAGTGGGCGCGGATGCTGTCCTGATTGAAATGGCGAGATTCGGGCGCGATGAGTTCTTCCATGCTCTTGCCGAGCACTTCGGCGCGGGCGTAGCCGGTTAGGCTTTCGGCGGCGCGATTGATGGCCATGAGACGGCCTTTGAGATCGTGCAGGAAGATGACATCGTTAGCATTTTCGAAGAGTTCGCGAAAGCGTTCTTCACTGGCTCGGACGGCTTCTTCGGCGGTGCGGCGCGTGGTTTCGTCCTGAATCTGCATGATGCGGGCGTCGCGGCCTTTCATGGCGAAGCTAGAGAAGACCATGCTGACTACTAATTCGCGGCCGGCGGCGCCGCGGTGAATGAAGGGGCCGAGCGTGTTGTAAGGCTTGCGTAATTCGGCTTCGAGCGTGGAGCGGCCGCGATCACCCGCTTCGACGGCGAAGAGATCGAGCAGACTCATCTCGCACATTTGCTTGCGGGTGTAGCCGTAGAGTTCGACGGCGTTTTTATTGGCTTCGAGAATGCGGAAATCGTCCTGGGCAAAGATGATGGCGGGGTTGGGGTTGCCGTAGAAGACGCCTTCGTAGGCGGTGACGAGAGCGCGCAACTCCGCGATGGTGGCTTCGAGCGCGGCTATGCTAGCGCCGCTACCGCTGCTACTTTCGCTCGTTTGAACCGACTGATCTTCGATTTCAACCGCTTCTTTATCGACACCCGATAATTCCGTTACCGCTCGTCTCATACGTCTCGTTTGCTTTGGGCGGCAATGCCTGGAGTTACTGATTACTGTACCAATGATTGGGTTGCACGGAAATAGGCCAAACGTCCGTGGGACTTTGGTTTTCGGGGACGAAGGACGATTGTGGAAAAAACATTTTGGGATTGAGTTGTTCTTCATCATTTATTCACCGGGGGCAAATGCCAAAGAAACACGTTTAGCCGAAAGTGAAAGCAAAGGCGAAAATAAAATGACCGCAAAGAAGAGCAGAAGCTCCTTCCAAGTGTTTTGGAAAAATCCGACGGTGGCGGAGGAGTTTCGCAGCGGGGTTTCGCTGCACAGCCACACGATGTACTCGGAGGAAAGCCTGGAGATGGTGCCGCGGTATACGGCGCGGGTGCCGTATTTAGGAGAGGCGATCCGGCGGCAGGAACGGAAATACCAGAAGAAGAATGGACAGGCGTTTAGCTTTGAGGATGCGTTTTGGACGCCGCCGCTGGCACCGCGGCAAGCGGTATCGTTTGGAAGAGAAACAGATTCAAAGAAAGTTCCGGCTGGCGGCGCTGTATCGCTGACGGACCATGACGATATTCGAGCCGGGGCGCAGCTGCGGATTTTGGAGCGGTTCAAGCACGTCCCGATTTCGACGGAATGGACGATTCCGTTTGGGGAGACGTTCTTTCATCTAGGCGTACACAACATGCCGCGGGCGGATGCGAACGAATGGATGAAGCGCTTTGCGGAGTTTACGGCGAATCCAGATGCGCAGGAACTGGGCGGTTTGCTGGCGATGCTGGATGCGCAGCCAGAGGTGTTGCTGGTTTTGAATCATCCGCTTTGGGATGAGAAAGGCATTGGCGCGGAGCGGCATGCGGCGGCGCTGCGTTCGTTACTTGCAGAGCACGGGAAATATTTTCATGCTTTGGAGTTGAACGGACTGCGCGGATGGAGCGAGAACAAGGAAGTGGCGGCGCTGGGGAAAGCGTTGAATGTGCCGGTGGTGGCGGGGGGGGACCGGCATGGACGGGAGCCGAATGCGATTTTGAATCTTTCGCGAGCGAAGACGTTTAGCGAGTTTAGTGAAGAGATCCGGCGGGAGCGGGTGAGCCATGTGGTGTTTATGCCGCAGTATCAGAGAGCCTTTGCGGCTGCGCGTTTTGCAGACGATGGTGGATGTGGTGCGGGAGTATCCGGAAAATTTTGGCGGGCGGCGGACATGGGCGGACCGAGTTTATTACCGCGATCCGAAGACGCAGGCGACGGTGCCGCTTTCGCAATTGTGGCCGGATGGCGGGCCGATGATTGTCAAACATTTTGTGGCGGCGATGCGGGTGGTGGGCTGGACTCCGTTCCGGTCGGCACTGCGTGTGGCGTTGAATGAGCGGGCTGCGATTTGGTCTGATTAGGGCGCGGCAGCGACGAGCGGCATCTCTGTTATCCTCACGAGTGCATGGCCGCCGTTGTTTTGGATGGGAAGAAAGTAAGTCAAGAGATCATTGCGGAGCTAAAACCGCGAGTGAAAGAGATCACGAAGAGACGCGGACGCCCGCCGTGTCTGGCGGTGATTCTGGTGGGGGACGATCCGGGGTCGCAGATTTACGTCCGCAACAAGATCAAAGCGGGTGAGGAACTGGGCATACGGAGCGTGGAGTTGAAGCTGCCGGGGACGATTTCGACGGACCAGCTTTTTCAGGCGGCGGACCCAATTATCAAAGACAAGACGGTGGATGCGATTCTGGTGCAGATGCCGCTGCCGAAGCAACTGCGCGCAGAAGAAGTGGTTCCTTATATAGTTGATCCGTTTCGCGATGTGGATGGTTTTGGGATCCACAGTTTGGGATCGCTGGTGGTGAATCGTTTTGCGCCGCGGGCTTGTACGCCGGCCGGGATCATGCAGTTATTGCAGCGTTCGAAGATAGCGGTGGCGGGCAAACATGCGGTGGTGGTGGGGCGTAGCGACATTGTGGGCAAGCCGATGGCGCTGATGTTATTGCATGAGAACGCGACGGTGACGATTTGCCATTCAAAGACAGTGAATCTGGCGGAAGAGTGCAAGCGGGCCGATATTTTAGTGGCGGCGATTGGCAAACCGGCCGCGATCAAGCGCGATTTTATTAAGCCGGGAGCGGTGGTGATTGATGTGGGGATGAACCGCATCACGGACCGCGCGCAGGCGGAAGAGCTCTACGGACACGACGCAGGGCGGATGGCGGCGTTTGCAAAGAACGGATCGGTTTTAGTGGGAGATGTTGACCCGAGGGCGATGCAGGAAGTGAGTTCGGCTTACACGCCGGTGCCGGGCGGGGTGGGTCCGTTGACGATCGCGATGCTGATGGTTAACACGGTTGATTTGGCCGAGATGCACTAACTCAAACGAGCGGACATGCTGAAAGTGGGTCTGACCGGTGGCTATGCCACGGGGAAAACATCGGTAGCGCAGGAGTTGGAGCGGCTGGGCTGCCATGTGATTTTGGCCGACCAGTTGGGGCATGCCGTGTTACAGCCTGGGGGTGCGGCGTACGAGCCGACGGTGGCACTGTTTGGGCGCGAGATTTTGGCGCCGACGGCACTATCGATAGAAAGAAGCTAGCGGCTGTGGTGTTTGGCGCGCCCGAAGAACTGGCGAAGCTGAATGCGATTGTGCATCCGGCGGTATTTCAATTGGAAGAGCAGATGCTGGCGGATTTTGCGCGCAGCAGACCCACATGGCATTGCGGTGCTGGAAGCGGCTATTCTGATAGAAACAGGACGTTACCAGGAATGCGATGCGCTGATTGTGACAGCTTGCGACCAGGAGACGCAAATTGCGCGAGGCATGCATCGGGATGGCCTGACGCGCGAGGCGGTGATGGCGCGGCTGAGCAGGCAGTTAGCGGTAGAAGAAAAGAAGCGTTACGCTGATTTCGTGATTGATACGAGCGGCAGTAAAGAAGAGACAGTGAAACAAGTACACCAGGTATTTAGCGCTTTAAAACGAATAGCGGAGGCGCGAGAGAAGTGAAGCAGCGAGTTTTTGTATGGAGCTTCTTGTTGACGGGCTTCTTCTTCTGGCTGACGGCGCGGGCGCATTGGAGTTTGCGGGAGTTATCGGCTCCGGTGCTCCGGCGGGCGCTGCAGTGGAGCGAACCGACGTCTGTGCATAGCGCTGGGCTGACGGCGGAGGAGCAGAACAGTATTGATATTTACCGGGCGGCGCAACCGGCGACGGTTTACATCACGAGTACGACGGTGCGGCGGGATTTTTTTTATCAGCCAGTGGCGTCGCAGAGTTTGGGGTCGGGCTTTTTGATCAACGATGAAGGGTTCATCTTGACGAATGCGCATGTGATTTCGGGGAGCAGCAAGATTCAGGTGACGCTCTCGGACCAGAGCCAATATTATGCAACGCCACTGGATACGGACCGTTCGGACGATTTGGCCTTGATCAAGATCAGTTTGAAGAAGAAGGGCGCGTCTTTGAAGTTAGGCGATTCGGACCGGATTCAGGTGGGGCAGAAAGTGCTGGCGATTGGGAATCCGTTTGGATTGGAAGGCACGTTGACGGTGGGCGTGGTGAGTTCGATTGGCCGGGCGATTGACGGCGAGAATGAGCAGCGTTTGGAAGGCATGATTCAGACGGACGCGGCGATTAACGGCGGCAACAGCGGCGGACCGCTGCTGGATTCGAACGGCAATGTGATTGGGATTAATACGGCGATTTTAGGGCGGACGAATATTGGGATCGGGTTTGCGCTGCCGATTAACCGGGCGAAGGCGCTGCTGGACGACTACCGTGCTGGGCGAGTGACGGAGCGGCCGAAGATTGGCGTGACGACGGAGTATGTGGCGGGCGATTTGGCGGAGGCGTTGGGCTTGCCGCGACGCGGTGGTTTGCTGGTGCAGAACTTATTCCGCGGCACCTCTGAAGAGGCGGCGGGCTTACGGCCGGCGAATCAACTGGTGGCGATTGGCAATGTGGAACTGGGCGTGGGCGGGGATTTGATTGTGGCGATTGACGGCAAGCCCGTGGACCGGGAAGATGCACTGGTGCGGGCGATTTCGCAGAAGCGCGTGGGCGACACGATTAACCTGACGGTTTACCGGGGCGGGGCGGCGCTGAACATTCCGCTGAAACTGCTGCGGCCGCCGGCCGATGCGGGGTGATGTGGAGATCCGCACGTTGGCTGAGGCGGACGCGGCGGCGTGGTGGGAGATCCGGCGGGAAGCGCTGGAACGGGAACCATGGGCATTTGGGAAGGCGCTTGCCGAGCATGAACTAATTCCGGTGGAGACGATTGCCGAGCGACTGCGCGGGACGAGTGCCGACTATTTTGCGCTGGGGGCTTTTGAAGGTGGACGGCTTGTTGCGATTGTGACTTTCATGCGCGACACCGGGATTAAAGAACGGCACAAAGGGCATGTTTACGGCTTCTATGTAAGCGAAGGGCAGCGACGCCAGGGGATTGGCAAGGCACTCATGAGCGAGTTGCTCGAACGAGTGAAGAAGGATCCCACGCTCGAACAGGTGCTGCTGGGCGTGACCAGCAGGCAGGACGCGGCGCGCCAGCTATACCGCAACTTAGGTTTTGAGACATGGGGGACCGAACCACATGCGCTCAAGATGGGCGACGCTTACGTGGATGAAGACTACATGATTTTGCGGTTTTGATTTTGAACCAGCGTGGCGCTGAAGGATGGGTTGGGCCGGTAGCGGCAGGGAGCGATGGCGTGCTCGGTGTTGTCTGTCCGGTGCGAGCTTCGCGAAACGACGAAGGGTATTCCCGCATGGCGGGAATCGGCAAAGAGACTCGCTAGTCCCCCGCGCGAGGCGCTCAAGATGCCGGACGCCTTGCGCTTCGCTTGAAGGGCGATCCTTTCGATGAGTGGCATTAGCGAATGACCTCAGCGTAGATGCCTGATCCGAGCATCAGGAGAAACAAGATTCCGAGGATGAGACGCTCCTTGGATTCGCGTGGCTGGCGCTCATCTTTTTTGGCGATGCGGGCTCCTTGAAAGGCAACCAGTGCGCGGTATAGATGCTGACCGTGAGTCGGGCAAAAAAGAGACATCGATGATTTCCTAAAAAATGAAGTAAGAGAGGGAGGGGAACGTTGCAGGTTGCTAGGGGCGACAACAACAGGAGGGGGAAGGGTGGCGGGCATGGATACTCTATTAAGTCTATCTAGATATAGAGTATTAAGAATTGAGGGGATTGTCAACGGAAAATATCAGGAAAAGTGCCTGCGCGGTCTGTAAGCCGGTTTCTGTGTCCGCCGAAGCGGTGGCAACCATTCGTCTAGGCCCAACATTACTGAAGGGCTCCAGCAACCTACCCGGAAGTGGTAACGGAGCGGGCCGCTCCTCCTCCCCTATTTGGTCTTGCTTCGCATGGGGTTTTCCCTGCCAGGAGCGATTGCTCGTCCCGCGGTGCGCTCTTACCGCACCTTTTCACCCTTACTCGCCACCGAAGCGACGAGCGGTACATTTTCTGTGGCACTATCCGTAGCGTGCGCTTTGAGCGCAAACCCCCGGCCGTTAGCCGGCATGCCGCCCTATGAAGACCGGACTTTCCTCTCGCTTCACCGGTTACCCGGATTGGCCAGCGGTTGCCCGACCGCGCAGGCACAACCTAGTATGGCAGAGGGGTACGCGGCGAGGGTTTTTAAAGAGCGTTAGGTTTTGCGCATTCCGGCGCGGCTAGAATTTAGTAGTGTTAGGTGAATGCACGAAGTAGTTCTCGACACGAATGTCTTAGTTTCGTCGCTTCGCTCCAGCAGGGGGCGTCTTATGAATTGCTTCGGTCGATCGGGGAAGGACTTTGGCGTCCGAATATTTCGGTTGCGCTTGCCCTTGAGTATGAGGATGTTTTGAAGAGGAGCGGCATGGTCACAGGCTTCAGCGAGACCGAAATAGAGGATTTTATCGACTACATCTTGAGTCAAAGTAATTTGGTAAGCGGTGTTCTGCGACGAAGGCCGATCTTGCCCGACGCAGACGATGAGCGTATTCTAGAGCTAGGGATTGCTTCTGGCGCTATGATCGTCACTCACAATACAAAACACTTCATGGCGGCAGAGCGCTTTGGAGTTGCGGTCCAAACACCGTCGCAGTTTTTGGGTGTCTTGAGGAGAAATAAATGAGCGTAAGCGTGAGCGTACCGGAAGAGCTCTATATTAAGGCTGCTGCTCTTGCAGCTTCGCGAAAGGTTTCCGCATGGCCAGGTCTTCGCCGCCGCTTTCGCTGAGCAGTATGCATCGTGGGAGCGACTCAAAGGGCGGGCGGAGCGAGCTGAGAAAGAACGCTTTCTCGCAGTTTTGGACAAGGTGCCCGACGTCGAGCCCGAGACGTCAGACCGACTCTAGATTCCCGGCACAAATGCCGCCGGATTGCACGATCGACCTCGACCATTGTTCATAGACTGATATTTTCAAACGAATCCCCCCATTCTGTGTGGAAGGGAGCGTTGCCGGAATGCCACCTACACTATAAATATGGAGAAAACGGCGGCTAAGCGAGTTTTTGTGCAGAGCTTTGGCTGCCGTGCGTCACAAGCGGATGGCGCCGCCATTGAAGCGTCGCTCGCCGATAGCGGCTACGAAGCGGTGCGTGATGCGCGCGCAGCGGACTTGATTGTGTTGAACACCTGCACAGTCACGCATGGCGCCGATGTTGATGCGCGCCGCTTGATTCGCGGTATGCATCGCGATCACCCTGCCTCCGAGATTCTGGTCACAGGTTGTTACGCCCAGCGCGCACCGGAAGAGATTGCCTCCATTGAGGGCGTTCGCTGGGTGGTCGGCAATTCACATAAGACGAACATCTCGGCCATCGTCGCAGCCACCGAATATCACGGGCAAGTCTTTGTCGGAGACATCGCCAAACAGCAAGCATTCTTGGCCGAACCCGTGCGCGATGTTCGAGAAGACCGAACGCGCCCCAATCTCAAGATCCAAGATGGATGCAGTAACCGTTGTTCTTTCTGCATTATTCCCAGCGTGCGAGGCCGAAGCCGGAGTGCGCCGCTCGATAGTGTGATCCAACAGGTGAAAGACTTGGCCAGCCGCTACTGCGAGGTGGTCTTGAGCGGGATCAACTTGGGTCGCTGGGGACGCGACTTGCCGGGAGGTTTGCGCTTCGTTGATCTGCTGCGCAAGATTCTGGCGGAGACGGCGGTTCGCAGATTGCGCATCAGCTCTGTAGAGCCGATGGATTGGAGCCAAGAGCTTTTGGAGCTCGTGGCGAGCGAAGCGCGGATTGCCCAGCATGTCCACTTACCGCTGCAATCGGGTTCGGATGCAGTGTTGAAGCGCATGTTTCGAAAGTACCGGACAAGGCATTATGCGAGCCGGGTCGCCATGGCGCATGCGCTGATGCCGGACGCTGCGATTGGAGCGGATGTAATGACTGGATTTCCAGGCGAGACGGACGCCGAGTTTGCCGAAACATGTGAGTTCATTGAGTCGCACCCCTTCACTTATCTACACGTGTTCACTTATTCTGAAAGGCCGGGGACAGATGCAGTGAGCCATCGGAACCCGGTGCCGATTCCGGTCCGTCACGAACGGACGAGAGTACTGCGGGAGATCTCCGATAGAAAGAACCTAGAGTTTCGCAAGCGAATGATGGGCAAGACCCTTTCGGCGGTAACGCTAGAGCAGCGGAACATGGCATTGACTTCAAACTTTTTGAAGGTAGAGATGGCGGACGTACGCGAGCCGAATCAAATCGTGGATCTTTCTATTGGCTCGCTCTCGTCCGCAGGACTGCGTGAATACAGCCCGTTTCCCATCATCTAAACACGTGCGTCTGAGCTCTGGGCGAGTTCTGAGCTTCCGCGAGTTCGGCCCGCGGTCGGGTCGGCCAGTCTTCCACTTCCACGGCATCGCAGGCTGTGGTCTGGATGCAGCGCTGTACGGCGACGCACCGGAAACCGCGAAGGTGCGTTTGATTTGTCCCGATCGCCCCGGCTTAGGCGAATCCGATTTTCAGTCAGGGCGCAGAATCCTCGACTGGCCTAACGACGTAGCGGAACTGGCCGATCATCTAGGGCTGAACTCTTTCTCAGTGTTGGGTGTTTCCGGAGGTACACCTTACGCGCTCGTTTGCGCCCACCAACTCCCGCATCGCGTAGAATCGTGTGGCATCGTTTCCGGGGCAGGTCCCCGCCACTTGATCTCACCCGATAGCGTGCGCTTCCGAGCCGGCTATTTCGCGATGGACCGATTGGATTTGATTTTCAAACCAACCGTCCGTGCACTGGTGGCTCTGCGCCGTGCATATCCTACGTTGCGGTTTGGCGTTCCGCCTATGCTCGCGCCGAAAGCGGACGCGGCGGTATTGCGCGATTCCGAACTCAACAAGATTCTAACGAGGGTGGCGCAGGAAGGTACGCGGCAAGGCGCTGCGGGGTCCATCAGCGAGGGCCAGTTGCTCGCGCGCGATTGGGGCTTTCGTGTGGAAGACATTCGCGTCAAGAAGCTATTTCTTTGGCATGGCAACGCGGACCGAATCGTTCCCGTGTCCATGGGTCAAAACATCGCGACAGCGATTGCCAACACACAGGCGAGATTCTATGCCAACGAAGGGCATTATTCACTCATGGTGAACTACGCGGTTGAGATTCTTTCGACCTTAGTAATGGCTACACAGAGCTGAGCTTACCCGCTTTCCGTTGGCGCGACCACCACCACCAATTGCAGCGGTCGGAGGGGAGGCGGGGATTGCGGGCTTGGGCGACGGCGCAGCGAAAGGTATCGAGGACGCAGGGGTCCTGGCGGGTGCGCGTTTTGATACAGAGCTGATCGTACAGTTCGTCGCCCTCGCGGCGGGCGAGGTCTGGGACGGAGGTTACGCCGAGCGAAATGAGATTGGCTTCGATGGATTTGCCGATGCCGGCGAGGTCTCGGAGTTTGCGGGTTTCGGTGGCGCTCATGTTGAGATTGTACGGCAATTACTGAGCGGGGGGATGGCCGGCTTGTTTATCGAAGTAAGACTTGAGGCCGTGCAAGAACCAAGTGGTTCGGAAGCCGGACTTTTGCATTTCGGCGAAGGCCTCATTTTTTGAGACGCCGAGGAAATAGATTTTATAGAGACCGGAGAGCAGGCTGGTTCGATCGCGGCCGAGGACGCAGTGAAGATAAATGGGCTGGAAGTCGTGGTTGTGCATGATGAGGAGCGCCTTGTCGACATGCTCGCGCGAGGGGGGAATGGGGGAGGCGTTCATGGGGACGCTTAAGAATTCCATGCCGTAGCGCTTCGCCTTTTTCTTTTCCGCGGAGGAGAGGAATGGTAAGAAGCGGGCGTTGAGGATGAAGCGCACTTGCTGGGACTGGAGAAACTGAAAGTCCTTATCGGAGTGGGGTTTTGAGCCAACGAAAACATTGTGATCGATTTCGGCGAAGTGCTTGAGCGAAGTGCCGGTCTGACTCCAGGAAGAGGTACCGAGAGTTAGGAGAAGGAAGCAGTAAAAGAAGAATCGCTGGGGCATGGTGTTGAGTTAGAGAGTACCGGGAACGACGCGGCTCCAAAACGATTTGGCGCGGCCGACATCAAGAAGGATTTGCGATTTGAGAGCCGCGGCATCGGCAAAGTATTGTTCGTTACGGATAAAGCGGCGGAAACGGACTTGAATGCGGCCGGGCGTGGGGCCGTCGAGCGGGGCGAGAAGAAACGTTTCAACGGTGAGTTCATGGCCGTCGAACGTGGGACGGGTGCCTGCGTTGGTGATGGAAGGCCAGAGGCGACCGGTGGAGCTATCGAACGTTTCGGTAATGTAGACACCGCGTGGAATGATTTGACCCTTGGGCGGTTTTAGATTGAGGGTGGGCACGGTTTGTTGGGAGCCGATGCCGTGACCCTTGACGATGTCGCCTTCCAAGAAAAAACATCGGCCGAGGAGCCGGCCGGCGAAGGAAACGTTACCGGAATCGATGTATTTGCGGATGGCCGAACTGGAAACGACTTGACCGCGATAAGAGACGGGCGGGAGGAATTGAGTGGCGAATTCGTATCGGAGGCCCAGTTCGCGGAGAGTTTTGGTGTCGCCGGTTTGGCGGTGACCGAAGCGGAAATTTTCACCGACGACGACGGCGTGGGTGTGAAGGCCTTTGACGAGGATTTGGGAGACGAATTCCTGCGGGGTGAAGAGCGCGAGGTGCTCATTAAAAGGAAGAACGAGAATGTGTTCGGCGCCCGCTTCGGTTAACAGGCGGACGCGGTCTTCGAGACCGCAGATCATTTCGGGCACGCGGTGGGGCGCAACGAATACGGCGGGATGAGGATGGAAAGTCAGAACAGCGGGGTGTAATTTGTGCTGGCGGGCATATTCGCAAGTGGCCTTGAGCAAGGCCTGGTGGCCGCGATGAACGCCGTCAAAGTTGCCGATGGCGAGAGCGCACGGGCCAAAGCGGCCTTGTGCGGAATCCATGGAGAAATGGACTTGCGGAGCGCTCATGCGTGCGACCGTCCGATGGGGATTTCTAAGCCGTCGTAAGCGATTTGGACGTTGAGCGGGAGGCGGCCGGCTAAGGTAGCATGCATGAGATCATGCGAGATGTGCGTGAAGAAGGCGCGCTTGGGTTTGAGCAATTCGACGGTGCGGAGCGACTCGTCAACGGTGGAGTGGGTGGGGTGGGGATTGTGACGGAGAGCGTCGAGGAATAAGACGTCGAGGCCTTGGAGCAGTTCCATGCTGGCCGGGGGGATGCCGCTGTGATCGGTCAAATAGGCGCAATCGCCAAAGCGGAAACCGTGAGCGACACCTTTGCCATGATCGACTTTGACAGGCTGAACTTCAATGCCGGCGACTTGGATGGGAGACGAATCGAAGGTGTGAGCGGTGAGCCGGGGGCGGCTGGATTCAGATGGCGATTCATCAAAGACATATTGAAAAGTGCGGCGGATGGTGAGGAGTGCATCGGCAGAAGCGTAGATGGGGATATCGTTCTTCTGCATGAAGTTGAAAGGGCGAACATCGTCGAGACCGAGGATGTGATCGGCGTGGGAGTGGGTATAGAGGATGGCGTCGAGGCGATCGATGTGGAAGCGCAAGGCCTGGTAGCGAAAATCGGGAGTGGAGTCGATGAGAACCCGCCTGTCGCCGAGGCGCAAGCAGCACCGAGGGGCGGAGGCGTTTATCGCGCGGGTCGGCCGAGTTGCACACTTTGCAACGGCAACCGATCATTGGCACGCCCACGCTGGTGCCGGAACCGAGCACCAGTATCGAGGCGCGCTCGAAGACTTCGGGCATCTATGAGGTCTTCGTTCCCTTGCCGCCGTCGGGAGTGATGATCAGGGGGTTCGCTTTTCTTTTCGGGGGCGAGGGCGGATTCGGGCTTCTTCTGGAGTTCTTCGGAGACCTGGACAAACCGGAAGCGGAGTTCGGTTAAACCATTTTCGATAAGGCGCTGCTCCTCGGTGGTGAGATTGCCACGAGTTTTCTCTTGCAGCATGCTGAGCATGTCGATGGAATGACGAGCGAGGGGTAAGTTCGGCTCGTTCTCATCTTTTTCGTCGAAGCGAAGCAGACCCAATTGCATTTGTGTTTGCATGAGGATCGACTCGACGAGAAAAGCGAAGTTCGCGGGAGGTAACGGGAAATCGGGAGGGATATTTTGACGGTCGGCCATAGACATTCATATTTTACTGAGTGTCGGCTGTGCGAGTATCATCCCATGGCAGAAAGATTTGCAGAAGCAGGACAAAAATTCGCGGAACTGGTGGAGGTAATGGCGCGTTTGCGAGCGCCGGGCGGGTGCCCGTGGGATAGGAAACAGACGTTCGAGACCATCAAAAAGTATCTTTTGGAAGAAGCGTATGAGGTGATGGAGGCGATTGATAGTGAGGATTGGAAGGGATTAGAGGAGGAGTTAGGCGACCTACTGTTGCAACCGGTTTTCTTTGCGGAGATGGCGACGGAAAAGGGTCTATTTACGATTGCGGATTCATTGGATGCGATTAACCAGAAACTGGTGCGGCGGCATCCGCATATTTTCGGGGACGCGAAAGCGGAGACGCCGGAGGAGGTGTTGGTCCGCTGGAATGAGATAAAGAAACAGGAAAAAGAGGAACGAGGAGTGCCGACGGCGAAATCGGTATTAGATGGGGTGCCGAAGAATTTGCCGGCGTTGATGGAAGCGGATAAGGTGAGTCACAAAGCGGCGGGGTTGGGGTTTGACTGGCCGGATGTGGACGGGGTACTGGCGAAGGTGCGGGAGGAAGCGGAGGAATTGGCGAGTGCGCGAAAAACGCAGGACGCGAAGCAGGTGGAGCACGAGCTAGGCGATTTGCTCTTCACGATTGTGAACTTGGCGAGATATTTGAAGGTCGATCCGGAACAGGCGTTGCGAAAGAGCACCGGACGGTTCCGCGGGAGGTTCGCACATGTTGAGAAGCGTGTGGCGGAATCCGGGAAAGAGTTTAAGGATACGACACTGGATCAAATGGAAGACTGGTGGCAAGAAGGAAAGCGGTTAGGGCGATAGGAGGAGCTAGGGTTTGGATAAGACGAAGTGCTGAACGAGGGATTCCAAATGGGTGGCTTCGGAATCAAGATTTTTCACCGTGGCGGAGAGCGCTTCGGAACGCTGAAGATTCGTTTGCAATTGAACGTCGAATTGATCCAAGGTTTTGGCAACGGTTTGAATGGAGAAGGCTTGCTCCTCTGTTGCTCCGGAGATTTCCTCCACAAATTCAGCTAGTTGCTTGACAGAGGCAACAATCTCATTGAGAGACTCACCGGACCTGATCACCAATTCTGAGCCTTGATTGATTTGTTCCGTAGAGTCTTTTACGAGCCGGGTGATTTGACGAGAAGACTCGGCACTGGTCTCGGCAAGAGAGCGTACTTCTCCTGCGACAACAGCGAAGGCTAAGCCGTGTTCGCCGGCGCGGGCCGCTTCAATGGACGCGTTCAAGGAGAGAAGCTTCGTTTGAAAAGCAACTTCGTCCATGGCGGAGCTGATACCGGAAATGCGCGCGGATGCCTCGAGAATGGCGGTCATCGAGTCAACGGCAGAATGAACCACGGTACCGCCCTTCTCGGCGGATTGCCTGGACGCTCCAGCGATCTGACTGGCCCCGTGCGCGCTTTTGGCGTTTTGGCGAGTTGACTCCGAGGCGGCGGCGATGCTGCCGAGGGCTTCGCGGAGTTCAGTTAATTGTCCGCTGGACGAGGAAGCGAGTTCGACGGCAGTTTGAGAAATTCGCCGAGTATGACCGGTGAGAGATTTCGCCGTCTGACTCACTTCAGAGACGGTGCGTTCAATAACGGAGAGTGTGGTATCTAATTCACGCGCCATAACACCGAATTCGTCTTGACCGTGAACGATAGGCCGCTCGCGCAGATCTCCTAGCGCCGCCTGCTTGAGCACACGGACCACCTCTTTAAGTGGCTTTGAGATCACGCGGACCATAGCCACACTGAGAGACGCGCCGGCGACGATGGAGAAGATGAAAACAGAGAGCAGCAAGACGATAGAGCTATGAGAGCGTAGCTGGGCATAGTGTGTGGCGTTACCTGCCTCTTCTTCTTGCTGGCGGCAGACTTCGGCAATACGTAGGTTGACCTTCGAGGCGAGACTCGACGCCTGCTTGAGTGAAGCAAGGGCCCGCGGGCGGTCTCCAACGCCGGCGGCATCAATCACCGCTCTGCTCAGTTCATGCAGTTTCGGTAAGGCAGCGCGGATTGCAGCGAGTGTGGCTTTGCTTTCGCCCGCTTTAATAGCGGATTCGGCAGTGGCGAGCGATTCGTTGACGGATGCCTCCATTTCGATCAGGTTTTGGCGCTGGTCTTCAACAGCGTCTTTGTCGCCAATGGCGAGCACGGCGTCGCGCAGGACGCGACTACATTTGGCTTGAAAAATAGCGGCCTCTTTCACGCTGGAAACGCCGGTTAGATTACGATCAAACAACTGCTGGTTCACGCGGGCGAGAAAAACGGCCTGTGAGACGCCCACGTAACCGAGAATGGCGGCCATCGCTATGAAGAAAACATAGGAGCACACAAGCTTGTGGGTTGCCTTTACGCCACGCAGCCAGAGGAAACCGCGAGATACAAGTTTGGATCCAAACATACGACTGAAGGCCTATCGGACTTAACTACGGAGAACAATATGGGGCACATCGCGCTAAAGATTAAATCTTGCTGGTCCGATAGGGAAACTGAGGTAGGACTTGCGCCAAGGCTCAAGCTCATTGTTTGTTCTAGCTTATGAATTTCCCCAAGCACACTATTACTGCGGCAATTTGTATGGGCATGCTCTGTTGGACGCTGAGCGCGTCAGACGGGTCCGCGGAGCCTAAACAGAAAAGCACAGAAGAACTGAAGGTCAAATATTTGCGGCCGACCGCTATTCCGTTTCCAGCAGACAACGCTTTGACGAAAGATCGCGAAAAGCTGGGAAGAACACTGTTCTTTGATCCGCGACTCTCAGGATCAGGAGCGATCTCGTGCGCCAGTTGCCATAATCCTGCGTTTGGCTGGGACGATGGACTGGCCAAAGGCGTAGGACACGGGTCTAAGCAGTTAACGCGAAGAACGCCCACGATCGTTAACGTGGCATGGGGCGAATTATTTTTTTGGGACGGGCGGGCTGAATCATTAGAGGATCAGGCGTTGGGGCCGATCAAGAGCGAGAACGAAATGAATTTATCGCTCGAAAAGATGTTGAAAACCGTAACATCGATCCAGGGCTACAAGCCATTATTCGAGCGGGCGTATCCAGGATCGGCAATAGATGAACAGACGATTGCAAAAGCGATTGCCACTTTCGAACGGACACTGGTATCTACGGAAGCGCCGTTTGATCGGTGGGTCAAAGGAGATGAGTCAGCGATTCCGGACTCAGCCAAGCGAGGGTTCGTTGCATTTAACGGGAAGGCGCATTGCTCTGAGTGTCATTCAGGTTGGGAATTTACAGACCATGGCTTCCATGACATCGGAACGGCGGACGACGACCCTGGGCGCGGCAAATTCTTAAAACTGGACAGCATGCAGCATGCCTTCAAAACGCCGGGCTTGAGGAACGCGGCTCGAAGGGCGGCCTTCATGCACGATGGCTCGGAGAGTTCGCTCAAGTCTGTCATCGAGTTTTACGATCAGGGTGGAATGTGCATGCGACCGATCTTTCGCCCGAGATTCAACCACTGCATTTGTCTGACAGTGAAAAGAACGATCTATTGCAATTTCTGCGCAGCCTAACGAGCGAAGAGCCGACGGTATCCATTCCTATCCTGCCGGAACGAGATCTCGACCGATAAATACCCAAAGGAAAATCTATGAAAACCTTACAAGCTGCACCGGTCCTAGGTTTAATGATGGCGGCATCGCTTTCGGCTGCAGACCATACAATCGAGCAGAAAGACCGAAAATTCTCACAAAGCCAAATCGAGATTCACGTTGGGGATAAACTCATCTTCACCAATTCGGACGAAGTGACTCACAATGTGTACTCGGCTACGCCGGGTTTGGAATTCGACATCAAGCGTCAGGCCCCGGGCGGTTCTTCGAGCGTTCCGTTCACGAAAGAGGGCGTGGTGGAAGTACGTTGCTCCATACACCCTTCGATGAAGCTGACAGTCAAGGTTCAGAAGTAGTCCGAGCCTGGAAAACAATTGAACATAATAAATATCATTCTCGCGACAACTCTGTCCCTATTGTTGGGAGTCGTGGTTGCCCAGACGGATGACGAATTGCGTCACGCGGAGAACCGGCAAACGAACGCAATTGAACATTTCGTAAAGATACCCACAGGCACGGAAGCGATCTTATCGAGATCCTGCAGAGACTGTCATTCAAACGGGACGCGGTGGACCGGAGTCAGCTACGTGCCTTTTGTTGGGATTAAAATACAGAACGACGTACGAAAGGGCCGGAGCCGGATGAATTTATCAGACTGGCCTGCCTTGATGCGTGAAGGTCCGGAAGAAATGATAGGGCGCGTCATTTCGATCTGCGACGAAGTTGAGTTGGAAAATATGCCACCTAAGAGCTATGTACGGCTGCACCCTGACGCGGTGCTGACGCTCAAGGAGCGTAAGGCTCTTTGTACCTGGTCGCAGGACGCCGCACACGAATTGAGTCAAAGCGATAGCGTTACGCAAGAACATTCTCCGAATCTATAAAGGCTCAGCGGTTAAAACTGCGATCAAAAATATCCGTAGGCTAGCCAGCCGCCATCGACATAGAGCGAGTGGCCCGTTATGAAAGCTGGCTTTCTCTGAGAGCAAAAACGAAACCGCATCGGCCACATCCGCCGGTTGCGCCAAACGCCCCAAAGGGATGCGCGCCTTAATTTGCGCTTCGTCTACGTTTCCGGCGGCGATGTTTCGCTGAGTCATCTCAGTTGCGACATAGGCCGGGCCAACTGCGTTTACGCGGATACCTTTCTCAGCCCATTCAATGGCTAGAACTTTCGTCAACATGGCAACGCCAGCTTTGGCGCAGCAGTATGCCGCACGCCGAGGGAAAGCGGCTTCCGCATTGGTGCTGGTGATGAAGACAATCGATCCACCGGAAGAAAGCATGTGGCGAGCGCAAGCCTGAGCAAAATAGAATGCGCCGTTGAGTTGTATGTCTACCATGCGCGCCCAGTCGGCGGGCGGAAGGCTTAGGCTGTCGTGAGGTTTGCTGACGCCGGCGCAGTTGACCATGCCATCCAAGCGGCCAAACTTTTCGACGGCTCTATCGGCGGCGGCCTGGCACTGCGCGGGATTGGTTATGTCGCAAGTCATGCTAATCACACGGTCGTCCGACTAGGGTGTGCGAAGGCCGCAAGTCCGCAATAAGAACACGGCATCCTTGGTTGATTAAGCTTGCACTGACTTCGGCGCCGATGCCGCCGGCTCCGCCCGAAACAAGAATAACTTTATCCTGCATAGAAGAAACTGAGGTTATCATTTGGGAATGCCGAGTTGCTTGGCCCTTTAGTGCTGAAGGCTGGCCGCCACTTTTTCGACCTGACGCATAAGACGCAAGGTATTACCGCCGTAAATCTTTTTGATATCGGCGGGCGAATAGCCTTTCTCCAGAAGCGCGCGGGTGAGGGCAGGAAATTTAGAGACATCGTCGAGGCCGATGGGAGCGCACTCAATCCCATCGAAGTCGGTACCGATGCCGATCGCATCGATGCCAGCGATTTGTTTGATGTGATCAATATGCGCCACAACGTCAGCCAGGGTAGCGCGGACTGGAGCATCTTTGGGAGCGTCGGCCGATTTCTGCGAAATGAAATTGCAATAGAAGTTGACCTGAACGACGCCGCCTTTCTGAGCGAGCGCTTTGATCATGTCGTCGGTCATATCCCGAGGCACGTTGGTAATCGCACGACAAGCGGAGTGTGACGCGATGAGCGGAGCTTGACTGGTTTCCAGAGCGTCGTAGAAAGTTTTGTCGGCAACATGCGAGATGTCCACCATCATGCCGAGCTTATTCATTTCGCGGATGATGTCTTTGCCGAGAGGCGTAAGGCCGTTGTGATGCTCGACGCCGGGCTTGTTCATATCTCCGGAGGAGTCGGCCCAGGCATTGGTGTTGGTGTGGGTGAGCGTCATATAGCGAACGCCGAGACGATAGTAATCGCGCAACAGGCGAGGCGAGTCTTCAATAGCATGTCCGCCTTCGATACCGAGCAGCCCGGCGATTTTATGCTGGCGATGAGCGCGCTCGATGTCCGCCGCACTCAGCGCGAGGGTGAAATCTTTTGGATAGCGCTGGAGGATATCGGTGTGAACGGTATCGATCATTTGCAGGGCGCGGTTCGCGAAGTGGTTGCCTTCCGCGTATTTAGAGGAAACGTAGACGGAGAAGAAAATGGCACCGACGCCGCCTTGTTTGAGGCGCGGAATATCGGTGTGATTCTTGGGTGAATTGCCTATATCGGCACCGTCCACCGTAAAGCTGGGTATGTCGTTGTGAGTGTCAATCAGGATTGCGGATTTGGTGATGGCTCTCACCTGCGCGTCGATTTTGTCGGGAAGGGGCGGCTGGCGAAAGGGCGGACACCAGCAAAACGGCGGCAAAAGTTTTTCTCATGGGTTAGCAACAAGAATACAATTAAGGAAGATATGCAAAGCGTAGCGGACATGGCAAGCGGGCAAGAACGAGCGATGAAACGGCCGACTGGCAGAGAAGAGTAGCGGCGGTGTGCGCCATTCTTCTCGGGATTATTTTTATTGTCTCGGGAAGTTGGAAAGTGCTCGATCCATTCAAGACGGGCGAATTGCTCGAGCAGGCAAAGGTACCGGCTGGCTTCGGCAAATTGGGAGCGTCCACTTTAGGCGCGATCGAAGTGTTTGCTGCGTTCATGCTGTTCTATCCGAAGCTGCGGCGGTGGGGAGGCGGATTTCTGGGGTCCGGTTTGATCGTTTTTTTCCTGGGATGGATCGGTTACTACTACAGTGCTTTGGTTGGCAAGGAATGCAGTTGCTTTCCGCTGATCAAGCGGAGCATTGGGCCCGGATTTTTCATTAGCAACGGCGTGATGCTGCTGTTCGGTTTGGCTGCTTTTTTTACTGGTCGGCGAAAGTGGTGAGTGCGAAATTGCCGATGGCGGCGCTGGCGTCGATTGCGGTGCTGGACGGGTTTGAGCTTCGGCTTTAACACTTGGAAGCACGGCAACGTGCAAGTACCGACGCCGGTGGTTGTGGACGGCAAGGCACAGAGTTTAGCGGAGGGGCAAGTCTTCTTGTTCTTCTACGATCCGTCTTGTATGCATTGCGACGCGGCGGCGAAGTTCATGTCCACCCTGAATTGGGGTGACACGAAAGTGGTGGCGATTCCGACGATTAATCCGCAATGGGCTGCTGCGTTTTTGCATGACACAGGACTGAAAGCCGAGACAAGTTTGGAACTGGACAAATTGAAAAAGGCTTTCCCGTTTGTTGATCCACCTTATGGAGTGGCGTTGGTGGATGGGCAGGTAAAAGAAACTTTACACAGGCACAGTTTAATGTGCCGCTGCCACAGCCGGAACT
>CAWJBS010000138.1:0-36395 GCA_963840845.1 Bryobacterales bacterium | reverse complement strand
ACTCAATCGGCACCACCACCACGCCATCCATGTCCGCGCTAATAATATCTCCGGCCTTAACCTCAACGCCCGCGCATTTCACTGGCACATTCTTGCCCACAAACCGGTAATGGTTCACCGTTGTCGAAGGCGCCACCCCTCGGCTAAAAACCGGAAACTGAATCTTCGTCAGCTGCGGCGTGTCTCTCACACTCGCGTCAATAACCGCCCCCGCAAACCCGCGCGCTTTCATGGCCGTGCCCATCAACCCTCCAATGCCCGCGTAATCCAGCCCGTCTTCCACAACCATCACATAGACCGAACCCGCAGGCGATTCGTCAATTGCATCCAGCATTCCCGACACTGCTTTCGACCCATCGTGATGTTCTTCCTTCTTCAGCATCACTGTCACGGCCGGACCCACAAATTTCGCCATCCTCAGCGGCCGCATGTCGTGGTACATGTAAGCCTTCGTCCCGTACAACTGTTCCATCGCATCCGCGACGCTGGCTACTTCCACAATCCGAAAGCCATTGAGCAGTTCTTCCTGCGCCGAAACCGCCTCTGGTCTTTTGAACGCCGCCACGGCAAACAATACGCCGGAGATCAACGTAATCGCTAAAATCCTCTTCATGGTTTAGCCGGACCTTTCTCCTGAAACTTCCACCCGCTCATCTCGTCAAGGAACGCCACCACCCCTTGCGCCGCCGCCTCTAAAAACTGCGCGCCTTTTTCGGCGCTTGCCTCTTCCGGCGTTCCAATGACCCCGTTATGCGACATCTCGTCGAACTCATTGATCATGTAGAACGGCATGGGATGCAACATATCATTCACCCGATACCCCATGTGCGGCCCTGGTCCCCCTCGCTCCGCCTTCCGCATGTCCACCAGTTCCGGATTCTTGGCCAACAAAATCGACGTCTCCATCTCACACGCGTGCCCCATGCCGCCCGGAGGGTCGTTCGTATCTCGGTAAATCGCGCCGCCGCCAAATTCCAATACGCCGCATACGCAATGTACAAATCGCGCATATCCTCAAACTCACTCTTCAACTCGCGTAGCGCTGCCTTACAGGGGATATCGTTCCCTCCGTGCCCGTTCATCAAGAAGATCTTCCGCACTCCCAATCCGACCAGCGACCGGCACATTCCGCGAATCATCTCCACATAGGGCATCAGATCCAGGCTCACCGATCCGAACCTCCGGTGGTGCGGCGAGTGCCCCAGCCACTGTACTGGCAGCATGACAATCCTGTCAGTCAGCCGTCTCTCCACCTCGTCCGCTACATGGGAAATGATGATCGAGTCCGTAAATACCGGCAAGTGATGTCCATGCTGCTCAAGCGATCCCAGCGGCACCACAAAGATCCGGCTTGCTAGATCCTTCAGTTCCGGCCAACGCGCATTTTGTAGAAGCATGATCTAGACCGCCCGATACTCCACTCGCAGCTGCTGCGTCTCGAGCCTCACTGATCCTTGCTTCTTCGACTCCAGGCAGCTCTCCAAAATCCCGCTCGTGAGCAGCGTTCTCTCGATTGGATACGGCGCTTTCCCGGTCACAAACATGTCTTCAATCTTCTGTACCAGACGCGCTGAGTAAGTCACATTTGGCACCGGCGTTAGTAAGAACTGCGTCGAGACATTGCCCACGCCGCGCACCGTCGCCGCGAAGTTCAAATCCTTTACTGCGCCATCCAGCATCAACATCGTCGCCCGAAACCCATCGCGATATTCAACCATGTAAGCCGCTGGCTGTTTCACTAATCCAGGCAACACCCTATCTGCCACCAGATCTTGTGGTCTGCTGTCCAACTCACTTAAGCCCAGCGGCGTGTCACTTCGCGACAGTGCCGAACTCAGAAGGTTTTCGAGATCCTTCCACTTTCGAGGGCCTTCCAGACTTCATCTCCCACAATCATCTGGACGGCTTTCACCCCGGTCTCACCGCCGCGCCGCCGTTCCACCATGCACTGCAATCCTTCGAGCGCGTGGAAATCCATGGCATCACTTCCGCCTTCGCCCACCATCACCGCATCCTCTATATGCGATCCCAGACGGTATCTCCACGTCCGGCAGCCGCCACGTCACCGGAATCGATGAACCTCCTAACATCGGGAAACCCATCTCGTGGGAGGTGTTCACCATCGCTCGTGCCTTTTCAAAGCTGTACGAAAGGTGCTTGTCGTTATACACCGGCACACTCCGTCCACTCGCCTTGAAAGCCGCCACACACTGCTGAAAGAATTCGTAACGCGGATACAGCTTCTGCCCTTTGTCGTTCGACGGGTAGTCCCCGTGTTCTCCCACAATCAGCACCGCATCGCAAGCCAGCTTCGGTTCCCCCGCAACACAACGCTTCCCCAATTGTCGGGTAAACCTTAAAGCCAAACTCTTTGGCCCTCTCACCACTTAAATCGCCCTCTGGCTTCTGATCCACATACAGCGAAACCACTTTGACGTTCGGCTGATGCCATTCGCCATCAATCGGATACCCAATCAGGAACCGGTCGCCAATGTGCTGTCCATGCGACAGGTATTTATAGATGGTCGTGACGATCGCCACTCTGATGGGAGGCCGATCCGCTGCTCCCAATGCCATCGCGCCAGCGGCAACCCCGAAGAACTCTCGCCGTGTGAATACCATTACGACCTCTCAAACGTCGATGCTTCCGGCGCCTCGTACCCAATCGCCAAATGCGGCGTCTCCATTTTTGTCCCACCCGCGAAGAGACTTATCCACTCCAATTGCTGTCAAACCGGTTGTCAAGAGTGTCCTCTCAATTGGATACGGCGACTTCCCAGTTTCATACAGCTTCTCCATGTTCCATGCCAAGGGGCTAAAGAACGTCGCCAGTGTCGTTCGTCCGTCCGGCATCGGTAAATAGAGTTGGGTCGAAACGATCTTCGAGGGATTATCCAGCCGCGCTGCAAAATTGAAATCCTTCACCAACCCATTCATCAGCATCATCGTGCAACGCAGCCCGTCATGATGCTCATACGTATACGCCACCGGGTCTTTCGCCAGCACTTTCATCTGCTCAACCGTCGGCATCATGTCGTTGAAGCCTTCGCGCGCCGGCATGAGAGTATGGCTCCGGCACAATGCCGCTGTCATCAAATCTCGCGACCACACTCCTTCCGCCAGTGCCTTCCAAAAATCCTGACCTCGATACGCCTGCAGCCACTTCACGCCACTCTCGCCGCCGCGCCGCCGCTCCACCATGCACTGGATGCTCTCCAGTCCATGAAAATCATAGCTGTCCACTCCGCCATAGCAAACGCAGACGGCCTCGCGCACACGCGTTCCCATCGGCATTTCATATTTAGGGATCCGCCACGTCACCGGCAAACTCGACCCCGCCATAAAGCCAAAGCCCATCGCCTTCGAAGTGTCGTACATCTCCTTCGCCCATTCCCATTTCCACGAAGATGTTTGTCGTTGAACAGCGGCACACTCCGCCCGCTCTTCTGATAAACATCTACTATCTGCTTAAAAAACGGGTAGCGCGGATACTGCACCTGCCCCTTCTCCGTCTTCGGATAGCTGCCGTGCTCTCCCACAAAAATCACTCCGTCCACCGCCAACTTCCCGGTGCCGAGTGTGAGCGCTCCCTCAATCGTGGGGTAAATGGTCATAGCCGGATGCCGGTGCGCCCGCTCTTTGCTCAAATCGTCCGCGCCGACTTGATCGACGTACAGGCCCACTAAATCAAACGGCGGGTGATGGTATTCACCATTCCACCCGTACCCGTCCAAAAATCTGTCTACTATATGTTGCGCGTGAGAATACTTTCGATAAACCGTTACTACGGCTGCGAGCTTCTTGTTCGCCATCGCGTCTTCTCTACGCCATCTTGATCCGGTTTACGTGAATCTTGTCGTCGTCAAACATGCCTAGTTGCAACATGCCCGCGATCTCAATGTGTTCCACTTGCGCGTTCAGATAATGACTCTCACTGTCAGGTTTCGACAGCGCAATGCTCGACATGCCTACCGAAGCCCTCTTCGCATCAATGACCTTGAGCCCGGTTTTATCCAGAGCCACAGGATCCGTGCCAAAGAACATTGTTTTCGGCTCCCACATAAACCGCGGCTTGCCGGGAGGGCCCCCGTGATACGACGCCTTCACCGCATCCACAATGTGCAGCACAAACTTCTCCCGGAAAACCGGCAAACTCACCACCGACGGAATGAAAATCCCACAAGCGTTATTCGTCGGCGTCAAGTGGCTGCGGTTAACATTGTTCACACACCCGTGCGACATGTTCTTCAGCGTAATCGTCACGCCCGCCGATTGGTGATGTTTCAACACCGGCAGATTGATCACCTTGTTTACTTGCTGCGTCACAATCTTGGCTACGTAAGAGCGCCGCACATGCATATCGGTCGCGCTGTCTTTGGGCTTAATCAGCGCCATCTCCATGTAGTGCTTCTCGTCGTAGCCCTCCATGTCCAACTGGGTCTCGCTGTAAGCATGCGACGCCGCATCAAATCGCACGCCCTCCGGCAGCCACTTCGGAATGCCGGCCTCCACCGCTTCTTGGTGATACCTGTTGAACACAATGATGTTCGAATTGCTTACACCTGCGGCATTCAAACCCTCGATGACCGACCGCAGTACCGACGCATCGGAAGACAACTTCGGGCCGCCGACCGGGCTCACCTTCAGACCCACCACATCGCCCTTCTCAAAAAATGTCCGCCACGCATCCTGCCATGCTGGAGCCCCTGTCAACTCCGTCATCCCGCGTTGCACCATCTGCTCAATCGTTTCTTTCTGATATACGTCCGCAATAATTGATCCTGGATGCTCCACGGCAATCACTCGCCCCGGATACGGTCCCGGTATTCCCAAATTCTTTGCCACAGTGGAGGCCTTGCTCTGCGAAAGTGCCGTCGTTGCCGCGGCCGCCATAAACGATTTCTGTATGAACTCTCTGCGATTTGTGCTCACGCGTTCACCTCTTGTTGAAAGTATCATCTTCGATCTAAGCCGTCCGCGCGCCACGCCGAGCCATTGTTCGCCTATTTGAAAAAAATGCAGTTCTTCTGCCGGGGAAGGCCCTTCATGCCCATTCAGCCATTGCTACAATCAAACCTAAAGGACCAGCAAAAAGCCCCTAAACCGGCGCGCTGATCGTGTGTTGGCGTTGATCGGCAGCCAGCCCACAGCGACAAACGCAGAGACAACAATGAAACGCGCTTCCCCTATGGTCCTGTTGGGGTTTAACGAATTAAGCCCCGTGCTGATGGATCAATTCATCGCTGAAGGCAAGCTCCCGCATTTCGCCCGTTTGAAAGCTGAGTCGCAAGTCTACATCACTGACGCCGAAGAAATCGCTCCCAATCTCGAACCATGGATACAATGGGTCACCGTCGAGACCGGGCTCGCTTATAAACAACACGGCATCTTTGATCTGGCCGACGGCCCGAAACTCGGCTATCCTCGCGTTGACGAACTCCTCAGCCAATCTGGCCGAAAAATTTGGATTTGCGGCAGCATGAACGCATCGTTCCATAATCCCCCCAACGGCTTCTTTCTTCCAGATCCTTGGTCAACAGGAGTCGATCCCCATCCCAAAGGCGAGTTCGAAGATTTCTGCGACTATGTCCGCCGCAACGTGCATGGACACGGCCCCGACAAAATGGCCCGGTTCACCACAGATCACCTCAAGTTTCTGGCCTTCATGGTTCGCCACGGCTTTTCGAAGAAGACAATTACTCGCATTATCGTTCAACTGGCGCAAGAACGTTCTGGCAAGTTTCGCTGGAAGCGCGCCGTGATTCTTGACCGCTTACAGTGGGATGTTTTCGAACACTACTGGCGCAATCAAACGCCTGATTACTCTACGTTCTTTATCAACAGCACCGCTCACTTCCAACATTTGTACTGGCGGAACATGGACCCCAGCCCCTTTCAAATTAAGCCCTCCGTGGAAGAGCAGGAAGAATATAAGGATGCGGTCCAGTTTGGCTATCAGTCTATGGACAAGATCGTGGGCGAATGCCTCGACAAACTGGGTCCCGATACGGTTATCATCTTAGCCTCTGCTCTCAGCCAGCAACCCTCCTTTGTTGATGAAGATGGATCAGGCAAAGTGTTCTACCGCGCCAACGACCCCGCCGCCTTTTTCACTTTCGCCGGGATCGCCGCTCCCTACCGTTACGCGCCCATCAAGGGGGAGCAGTTTCATCTCTTTTTTAAAGATGAGTCCGGGGCCATTGAAGCTGAGCGTTTGCTTTGCGCCATGAAAGTGTGCGCTCAGAATCTAATGTTCGTTAAGCGCGACGGCCAGGAATTGATGGGAGGTTGCACTGTTTCTACCGTGCAGGACCGCCAATCTGTTGTGACCAACGCCAAGGGCGAAACGAAACAATTCGGACAGCTTTTGTATCAAGTGAGCGGTGTGCAAAGCGGCATGCACCATCCGGACGGCATTCTTTGGATTCGCGACACCACCAAGAAGCCCACATCCGTCCAGCGCGTTTCCCTTCGTCAAATTGCGCCCACGATCCTCGCTCATTTCGGTCTGGCGAAACCGGATTTCATGACTATGGACCCTCTGCCAGGCTACGCTTTCGATCAAACCCCCGTCTTGACCTAACTGCCAGTTAGTAATCCATTAAAGAACCTCCTTCCTGCAACGTTAGCCCTCCTAACCAGACATTCCCATTGAAAGTGAGTCTGAACCCGAGGGAGGGAACTGCAATGCAGATAGACAGAAAGTTAATAATCGCCATGGCTGTTTGCGCCACCTGTTTCACGTCTTTTGCTCAAACCGTCATCGGCAGCGCCGGATCTGGTTTCCAAGTTTGGTCCGTTGCGAACCTCAACAATAACGGCGCACCCTATTGGGATGCTGCCACCGCAAACTATCTGGGCAATCCCACCAGCAGAAACGTTGGCTTCTGTCTGACTAGTTCCGGCGATTGCCAAGGTATCGATTCGCCATTATTTGCGCCCGGCCCCATCCCATATTGGGGAGCAGCGTACAATTCCGCGACAGATACCGGAGGTGCGCGCGATTTGGTGGTTTACTTCAAGAACAACGGAGCGCGTCTGAAGGCCACTCTACAACTGAACCTTGGAAGTACGCCGAAAGACATTAACGAGTTCGGCTGGTTCGAAACAAACGCAACCGGGACCACGCTCGGCGCCATTCACAAACTCTACCAAGGCGCTGGCGATCCGCAGGGTAGTCTCGTGCCCGATCCCGTAGGAAAAGTCGTCGTCTTCACTCCGACCGAATATTTCGGGTTTTACTTTAAAGACGTCAGCGAAAATGGCTGCCTCGTCTCGTCCATCGCCAGCTTTACGTCACCAAACTTTTGCTCCGACCACGTGTTTGCCGTCTTCGCCACCCATCCGGGCCATCATGATAACGTGTTCGAGATCGCAGGGCTAGATCCGCCCACTTGCACTCCAGATGACGATTGCAATCTGACACTTGTTAAGATCGAGCGCTTTTAGTTCTTCAAGTCGCACTTGCGAGAGGTCCCGAGAAATTGGGACCTCACTTTTTGCTTTTCGGAGACTAGTAGTATGATGGCCATTTCCAACGCAGCCATGTGAATTCATGACAACACGAATAATACTGCTCTCAATCATCGTCGCTGTTCTCTCGGTCCCTGCTTCCTTTGCTCAGTACTCGCACAAGCCTGGAGCCAACGCCGCTCCCGCGGCCACCACGAATGCGAACGATTCCGCTGCGCCGAAGTATCAGATTGTAGACGGCCATTTCCACCTTCTCAACTTCGTCCAGGAAACCGACGGCATCCAAGAATTCATAAAAGTCATGGACGCCACAGGCGTGCCCGAGTCGATCATTATCGGTATGCCAGTCGTTAAAGAGTGGGATGAATCTCAAAAAGAGCGGCCCACGTACTACCTAGACGATGACGCGCGCACCTATTGGTATAGCGCCACAGATTTCTTGGTCGGCAACATGATTATGGGCCTCACCCCTGATCAGCGCAAACGGTTCCATCCCTTCATCTGCGGTCTTAACAGTGCCGACAATAATGCCGTAGACCATGTAGAACGCATGCTCGCCGCTTACCCCGGTCTGTGGCAAGGTATCGGCGAAGTATTTGCCCGCCACGACGATCTCACCGCGCTCACTTATGGCGGAACGTCACGCGCCAACATGCAATCGTTCGATCGACTCATCGCGCTGGCCGAAAAGCACGACATGCCCATCTTGATTCATAGCAACATCGGCCCGGCCTGGCGCGAAAACACAGACTACTTGAGTGAGATTGAGTACGCCATTAAGAATCATCCCAACGCCAAGATTATCTGGGCTCATTGTGGCATCAGCCGCCGCATTGTTATTCCGAATCACACGCAGATTCTGGACCGTTTGCTGAAGACCTATCCGAACCTTCGCGTCGATATCTCGTGGGTGATCTTCGAACAGGAAATCGCACCCAACGGCGTGCTCAATAAAGAATGGCCGACTCTTATTGAAAAGTACCCTGACCGTTTCATCATCGGCTCCGACGTGGTGGGCACTTTTGCTCAGTACAAATCCACCATTCAGCGGTACTACCTGGTTTTGGACGCGCTCAAGCCGGAGACCGCGAAGATGGTTGCACGCGAAAACTTTCTCGCCACGCTGCCACGCTAGCAGGGCAGGGAATTGTATTTTCCCGGTCAGCTAATCACTCTCGCCTAATCCACATCTGGGCTTGGCGAGCCTCTTCCTCTTTCCAAATACTGCTGCAAACTCACCAAGTAGTAACCCCTACCTGCCGTGCACAGGGCATAGCAATCATCCGCCTGCGCAAGGCTGTCTCGCTCAAGTCCGCATCCCGCATCGACCAATTGCGAATCCCCTCCGTCGTCGTGAGCGCCGCGTAAACTCTCTCCGGCGGCACATTGATTTTCAACAGATGCATGATGTCCGCCATACTACTAACCCTCGCTTTCCACAAACTTCTTCAATCGTCCCAACGCCCCCTCCCAGCGCTTTCCCACACTTTCCAAAAACTCTTTCATCTCCCAAAGCGGCACTGGGTCTAAATCAAACAGACTCTCGCGCCCGGATCGCCTGGCATGCACGATGCGCGCCCTTTCTAAAACACGCAAATGCTTCGTTACCGCCTGTCTCGTCAGGCTCGTCCCTTCCGTCAATTCCGCAATGGACGGCCGCCGTCCTTCGCACAACTTCGCCAAAAGCAGCAGCCGCGTTTCATCTCCCAACGCAGCAAACACTTCTGCTGCGGAAGCACGCCGCGCCTGCGCTTTGCCGTTAGGCCGTCTTGCCGACATAAGCCGTAAGATTCTCCATCTGCTGCCGCCAGCCGTTGTCATTACTAAGGAAAGCTTTAGCCCGCCGCGCACTGGGAATGTTCTCGAAACCAGATTCGGTTACCGTGACTAAGGTTTTGCCCTCTGCTGTTTCCTGTAAACGAAACTCCACGAGCGTTGGCGTCTCATGTGAATAGTCCACCGTCGGATCAACCGCATACGGATGCCATGTGTACGAAAAATATGTCTCCGGTTCGATCGCCTTCACAACCACCTCCATCCGCACATGCTCATATCCGGGAAAGGTGAGTTGTCCGCCCACTGCCTGCCCTGCTACAAACGGCCCTTCCAACTTCACCAGAAACCATTCGCCGAACTGCTTCGCATCCGTTAACGCCAGCCAAACCTTCGTGAGCGGTGCCGCAATCTCAATTGTCTTCTCGATCTTGTGATCCACGTAAAGCAACCTCCTGGTTGCGTATTAAAAAACAGCTTATCGCAACCGAATTCTGAAAAGCAACCAAAAAGTTGCATAAACTCCCGAGGCAATCGCGAAGTAGTAGTGTTCGCTGGTGAATTCTCCTAGATGCTGATTTATCCGCTTTGGGGGTCTATCCAGTCATGAAACGCGTTGTTGAAGCCATTTTTTTCCTGCTTGCGATTCAGCTCGAACCCATCTTCCAGTACCTATCCGCGCGCCGCTTAAAACCGTCCCAAAACCGCTAACGAAAAAGCGGTGTGCGCGCTGGCCTTCGGGGTTCAAACCTTGATCACAAAAAACGCACAACTATATTTCCTTTCCTCCCAACCACTTACCGCCCAAAAATCATTTCCGCGAACGGCCCCAAAGCTAACCTGAGCCTGTTTCTAGCAGTTCAATCTCCGTTCAAAAGGAACCAAAAACATGGCTTCAGAAGCACAAATTAACGCCAACCGGATCAACGCCACAAAATCACACGGCGCACTGTCTCCGGAAACCAAACAGACCAGTTCACAGAATGCGCGCAAGCACGGCCTCTGTGCTAAAACGCTTGCGATTCATCCCATCGACCGTGAAGAATACGATCACTTGGTCACCACGGTCATGGATTATTACAAGCCAGGCAACGACATGGAGCGCATTGTCATCCAGGAAGTCGCCAATCTTCAATGGAAACTTTCCCGCATCCCGGTCTACGAAGGCGCAATCAATCTGCGCGCTCTCCGCGACCAGACCGAGAAACTCGGCCTCATTGCCAGCGACGAGGAGCGTTATCTCCTTGAACAAGGCGCCATTCAGCTTGCCAATTCCAAGGTGCTGACCAACTTGACTCTCCAGCAATCCCGCACCCAGCGTAATCTCGAAAAGGAACTGGCGCGCTTCAACCAGATGCGCGCCGAGCGCGAAGCGGTTTCCAAGGTCCACGCCGACCTTGCCGAAGTCAGCATCACCGGCGAGAACACCCCTTTGCAGAGCGTTGGGGTCGTTTTTAGCTACGAGTACTTGATCCACCGCATCGCCTTCAGAAAATCAAATCCAACGGTGTCCATCTCTGTTTTTGATCGCTTCTGGGGCGATCCAAAGGCGAAAACACCCGCTTAAAATTTGCAGAAACTCGTCGCTCTACAACCCGCACTCCATGTCCTAACCCGACGTGTGTTCAAAACACCACGTCACATGTTTTTCGATATACTCGTCACACAGCCAAAACCCATGAAAGCGTGCATTGTCTTCATTCTCGCGTCGCTCTCCGTCTGCGTTGCTACGCCGCCAGTTGATCCCGCCCCCAAGGCTTCTGTTGACTTCGATAGAAGCGTTCGTCCAATCCTCTCCGACAACTGCTTCACTTGTCATGGCCCCGACGCCACCAAGCGCATGGTCGGTCTCCACTTCGATACCAAAGAAGGCGCCTTCGGCAAACCCGGCGTCATCGTACCCGGCAACTCTGCGGAAAGCAAAATGTATCAGCGCATCTCGAACCCCAACGAAGCCATGCGCATGCCTCCCGTTTCGAGTGGCCACAAACTGACGCCCGCGCAAATCGAAACCATCAAAGCCTGGATCGATTCCGGAGCCAAGTGGGAAACGCACTGGTCTTTCGTCCCGCCCGTCCGGCCTGAAGTTCCCGCGGTCAAAAACGAATCCTGGCCGCGCAACCCCATTGACCGTTTCATCCTTGCGCGTCTCGAAAAAGAAAGCCTCGCTCCGTCGCCCGAAACCGATAAAGCGACTCTGCTCCGCCGCGTCACTTTTGATCTCACCGGTCTTCCGCCCACCCTGGCCGAACTGCAAAATTTCCTCGCCGACAATTCGCCGACCGCTTACGAAAAAGTGGTGGACCGCCTCCTCGCTTCACCCCATTACGGCGAGCGCATGTCCGTCCCGTGGCTCGATTTGGCTCGCTATTCCGACACGCACGGCTACCACATCGATTCCGCCCGTGAGATGTGGCCGTGGCGCGATTGGGTGATCAGCGCGTTCAACCAGAACATGCCATATGACCAGTTCACCGTTGAACAGATCGCCGGCGATCTTCTTCCCAACGCAACGCAAGCTCAGCAGATTGCCACCGGCTTCAACCGGAATCACATGATCAATTTCGAAGGCGGCGCCATTCCGGAGGAGTATCAGAACGAATACATTGTTGATCGAATTGAAGCAACCTCCACCACTTGGCTCGGCATCACCCTCGGCTGCGCGCGTTGTCACGACCACAAGTACGATCCGCTAACCCAGAAAGATTTCTATAGCTTCGGGGCATTTTTCAATGCAGTGCCTGAAGAGGGTTTAGACGGCTATAAAGGAAATGCTAAACCATTTCTTCAACTGCCAAATGCCCAGCAAACCGCTGCCAAAGACTTGCTCAGCCAGTTCATTAAACGCAAGGATGAAGAACTCCTCCAATCGCAACTGGCCTGGGAGCGTCAGCAGCGCGAAATGCCCGTCGCCGATGTGACCGCAGGTCTCGTCGCCGAATATCCCTTCAACGATTCGCTCGCTGATCGTTTACATTCAGATAGCACACCTAAGTTGTTGAACGGAAAGCTGGAATTCGCTGATGGACTAGCTGGTCGCGCCGCCAATTTCGATTCCGAACCACAACTCTCGTATGGCGCCGCGACCTCCGCATTCACCAGCGATAAACCCTTCGCCGTCGCCTTTTGGGTGAAAGCTGATGGCCCCTCAGGGATGTCCATTTTGCAGCGCCCCGGCTTCACTATCGGCCTCGACTACTGCGCGAAGAATGGCTGTGATGTTGTTGTAAGAATTGGAGATAATGGC
The DNA here is from genome assembly GCA_963840845.1 of Bryobacterales bacterium. Classification (GTDB taxonomy): domain Bacteria; phylum Acidobacteriota; class Terriglobia; order Bryobacterales; family Bryobacteraceae; genus Bog-105. The sequence continues at coordinate 23,902 of CAWJBS010000138.1, read as the reverse complement.
ATCGAAGTTAAGTCCCAGCGCGGTGCCCTCCTAGAAGCTTGGAGCCACATCGCTATCACCTACGACGGCTCGGGCAAAGCCAAAGGACTTCAAGTGTTTGTTGATGGTCAAGCCGTCCCGAGCGACGTCGTTCGCGACGAACCGATACACAACGTCGTCTTCAACCGGGGCGATCTCCAAACCGGAAACAAAGAATGGGGCACACCCTTTAAAGGTCAGCTCAGCGATCTGCGTTTCTATGAACGTCGCCTCTACGCTAACGAAGTTTCTGAACTCGCCATCTACGGCCCGCTGAAAAAACTTCTCGACGTTCCCCTCGACCGCCGTTCCGATATCCAGAAAAAATGGTTGCGCGAATACTTCGTTGCGAACATGGCCAACCCCCTTGAGAAACAAGAGAAGCAAGATCTGGTTACCCTCAACCGTGGACTCGATCAACTCAACCGCGAAATTCCCTCAACCATGGTCATGGCTGACATGGCCAAACCCCGCGACACCTTCGTCCTCAAGCGCGGCGATTATCGACTCCAAGGCGACAAAGTTTTGCCCAACACCCCTATCGTCTTGCCCGCTCTTCCTTCCGATGCTCCCCGCAATCGCTTAACCCTCGCCAAGTGGATTATCGATCCCGCAAATCCGCTCACGGCTCGTGTGGCGGTGAACCATTTCTGGCAAATGTATTTTGGTGTCGGCCTAGTTAAAACCGCCGAAGATTTCGGCTCGCAAGGTGATCCGCCTTCGAACCAGGCGCTGCTCGATTGGCTCGCCACAGAGTTCGTCGCTTCCAAATGGAACGTCAAGGCGATGCAGAAGTTGATTGTCATGTCGGCCGTTTACCAACAGTCGTCAAAAGTGACGCCCGAACTGTTTGAGAAAGATCCGGAAAACCGTTTGCTCGCTCACGGCCCGCGCTTCCGTCTTCCGGCGGAAATGATTCGCGACAACGCGCTCTTCGTCAGTGGTTTAATTATACGACAAAATCGGCGGACCGAGCGTCCTCCCTTATCAGCCCAAAGGTCTGTGGGAAGAGATGGCGTTCGGTGGAGATTTCTCGGCGCAAACTTATGTCCAAAGTCACGGCGCCGATCTTTACCGCCGCAGCATGTATACCTTCGTGAAGCGCACCGTGCCCTATCCCGGCCTCAATACCTTCGATGCGCCCGATCGTGAGAAATGCACAGCGCGACGCACGATTACAAACACCCCATTGCAAGCTTTGCTTCTCATGAACGACCCAACCTATTTAGAGGCTTCGCGCGCGCTGGCCCAACGCTCGCTTCCTCAGTCTGATCGCGTCCGCTGGATCTTCCACGTCGTGACCGATCGCGACCCCTCACCGAAAGAAACCGAAATCCTCACCAAGCTTTACGAAAAAAGAGCACGCCCGCTACGCCGATCACAAAGACGCTGCCGAAAAGCTAATCTCCATCGGCGAATCCAAACCCGATCCGCGCGCCGACCCCTCCGACCTTGCCGCCTGGACCATGGTCGCCAGCACGATCTTAAACATGGACGAAACGGTAACCAAGAACTGAGCGCTCCTATGAATCCTATTAGTCACGAACAACTCCTTCTCACCCGGCGCCAACTGCTCGGCAAAACCAGCAAAGGTATTGGTGTGGCCGCGCTGGCTTCACTGCTCAAAGCAGAGGCCACCTCCACCGGCGGTCTCGCCGGCTTCCCGAACTTTCCACCGAAAGCAAAGCGCGTTATCTATCTTCATCAATCCGGCGCCCCTTCGCAAATCGACCTTTTCGATTACAAGCCCAAGCTAAACGCTCTTTCCGGTAGCGAACTTCCTGATTCCGTTCGGCAAGGCCAGCGCATCACCGGAATGACCTCCGGCCAAAACTCACTGCCGATTGCACCCTCCATTTTTAAGTTCTCACCCGCCGGTAAGAACGGTATGCAGTTCAGCGAGCTTCTTCCCTACACCGCGAAGATCGCTGACGACATCACCCTTGTCAAAACTGTAAACACCGACGCCATCAATCACGACCCGGCCATTACCTTTATCCAAACCGGCTTCGTTCAGCCGGGCCGTCCCAGTTTCGGTGCTTGGGTGAGCTACGGTCTCGGCAGCGAGAATCACAATCTACCTTCGTTCGTCGTGTTGCTCTCGCAAGCCAACGCGCTGAATCGCGATCAACCTCTTTTCACTCGTCTCTGGTCGAGCGGCTTTCTGCCTTCCAAATATCAAGGTGTCCGTTTTCGTGCCTCGGGTGACCCGGTTCTGTTCCTCGCCAATCCCGATGGTATTGATCCGGATGATCGCCGCGCCATGCTCGATAGTCTCGGCGAACTGAACCACATCACGGAAGAGAAATATGGCGATCCTGAAATCAGCGCCCGCATCTCTCAGTATGAGATGGCCTTCCGCATGCAAACCTCCGTGCCGGAACTAACGGATCTTTCTAAGGAGCCCGAGAGCACCTTCGAACTCTACGGCCCGGATTCGAAAAAACCCGGCACCTACGCCGCGAACTGTCTTATGGCGCGCCGTCTCGCCGAACGCGGCGTGCGTTTCATTCAGCTCTATCACCGCGGTTGGGATCAACACAACGACCTGCCCCGCGATCTTGCCCTGCAGTGTAAAGGTACAGACCAAGCTTCTGCGGCTCTGGTGCAAGATCTGAAGCAGCGTGGCTTGCTTGACGACACACTTGTCATCTGGGGCGGTGAGTTCGGCCGCACCGTTTATTGCCAAGGCCATCTCACGAAAGAGAATTATGGCCGCGATCATCACCCACGCTGTTTTAGCATGTGGTTCGCCGGCGGCGGCGTAAAACGCGGTTTCACCTTGGGCGAGACAGACGATTATTCATATAATCCTATTTCCGACCCTGTGCCCATTCACGATATCCAAGCCACGGTGCTTCGCTGCCTTGGTGTTGATCACAAGCAGCTGACGTATAAATTCCAAGGTCGCCATTTCCGTCTCACGGACACGGCTGGTAATGTAAACGAGAAGATTCTAGCTTAAGGAAAAAGAGAAAACGAAAATGTCCACGTCACGTCGATCGTTTCTGACCAAAGTAGGAACGGGCCTCGCTGCCCCTCTCATCCTGGGAGCCGATAATAAATCTGGCTCAAACAAACCAGTTGTCGGCGACGGCGATCACAAGTATGAAGTCACTCACGATTGGGGTGAACTTCCCGCCGGTATCGCTTATGGCAACACGCATGGCGTCTGCGAAGACGCGCACGGTCATATTTACATTCACCACACCGTGAATGCCGTGAGTGAGAAGTCCGACAGCATGGTGGTGTTTGATCACAAAGGCAAATTCGTCAAAAGCTGGGGCAAAGAATTCAAAGGTGGCGCTCATGGCCTGCACATCCACAAGGAAGGGAACAGCAGTTCCTCTACCTGTGCGATACCAAGCGCGGCCTCATGGTGAAGACTACACTGAACGGCGAAGAAGTGCTCACGCTTGACTATCCCTAAAGACGCCGAGCCTTACGCGAAAGACAAGATCAAATACAGCCCAACCAACTTGGCGATTGCACCTAACGGCGATATCTATATCGGTGACGGCTACGGGTCCAGTTACATTAATCAATACGACAGCGCGGGCAAGTACATTCGTACATTCGGCGGAAAAGGCAAAGACGCCGGCCAGCTCGATTGCCCCCACGGCATCGCTGTCGATTACCGTCTCAAAGAACCGAATCTCATGGTTGCCGACCGCGCCAACAAACGGCTGCAGCGCTTCACCCTCGACGGCAAGCATATCGATTTCATTGAAGATTTCCCGGCACCCTGTCACTTTGGGTTCTATAAGAACGGCGACGTAGTTGTGCCCGACCTTTTCGCGAAAGTGACTGTTCTGAATAGCGAGAACAAAATCGTTGCCCAACTTGGTGACGATTCGCAAAGCAAATATATGGACATGCGCAAGCTCTCGCGCGACCACTTCACGCCTGTAAATTTGTTTGTCCTCACGGCGCGTGCTCCCATCACGCCGGAACATTTTCGTTGTCGAATGGGTGGAAGTTGGGCGCGTGAGCAAACTAACGAAGGTCGCTTAAGAGAACTATCTTCACCGGCGCGGTGGTTTCAATCACCGCGCCCTTCGGCAACGACACCGTTTCGCGGAATAGGAATTCGCGCTTCCACTTGGGATCGTAGTGATAGAGCCAGACCAAAAGGTCGCACTGCCCCATCTGGCAAGCGCGCGGTGATCCTTGCGGACTTAATCACTCCATCACCTTCTGGCCGAATCCCCACCAGCGCGACTGGCTCACTCAGCGCCGTTTCATTGACCGCCGTCAAAGCATCTTTGATACCTCGGGAGGCGGTGATGCTGGCCGTCCATGCGCCTGCTTCGGCAGCCAAGCTGGATCGCCCTGCGGTGCGCCGCCAATCACCCAAGCCGCGATAATCATGATTTCCTCTTGGTTCAACGCGTGATCAGGTTTCAGATTGCCAAAGCCTTTCACCGCGCCCCAAGGCGGCATCGCCCGCGATAGCACTTGCTCCTTAATGGCTACTGCCCAAGGCCGCGCCTGTTCGTAGTTGCTGAGTGGAATCTCGGCATTAGGCCCATGGCAGGTCATGCAGTGCCTATCAAAGATTCGGGAAATATCGCGCGTGAAGGTGAGGTTCGTGGTAATAATGTCATGGCCCATTGCAGGCAAACAAAAGATTAGAAGAACGAACGCCCTCACAGGTCCATCCTCTCGCCGGCGCGCAACAAACGGTAGCCTTGCTGAAGCCGCTCTGCTTCTTCAACGAATTCATCCGTCGTTGCTGTATTGAATTCGAACATCTCGTAATGACAAGGCACAACAGATTTGATGCCTGCGTCATTCGCCAGCCGCGCCGCCTCGCGCCCACTGAGATTGCCTGCCACTCTCCGTTCTGGCTTAGCTCCATTGATCGGTAGTAACGCCAGGTCGATCTGGAACGTCTTTAAGTGGTCAGCCATACCGCGGTAAAGCACAGTATCTCCGCTGTGATAAATAGTCCGTCCGCTGGTCCGAATGATGTAACCCAGAAACTGTGGCTCCACTTGCTCATGTGCCGCAGGCGTTGCAATAAATTCAAATCCGCCCACGGCTGTCCGCTGCCCGTCGCTCAGCCCAATCGGCCAATGCGGATCTGTTCCAAGCCGCTCCGCCACAAACGCCCGATTCACTTCCGGAATCACCATCTGCAGTTTCGGATTCGCCGCCCGCAGCGGAATCAGTGTTTCCGCATCCAGATGATCTGTGTGATTGTGGCTTGAAGTAACGACAGTCAATGAAGTCTAATTTTTCAGGCGCGATGACCCGTTCCGTCATCCGTACATGTGGCTTGTCCGTCGCCGCATATTTTTTCGTCAAGGAGTCAGAAAGATATGGATCGATCAGCGCAAAAGCATCGCCAGAATGAATTAAGAAACCACTCTGTCCGAGCCACCAAAGATGCACCGCTTCTTTGCGCTGCCGTGCTGCCTGCACGTCATCCAAAAATGCTTCATCTTTCAAGAAAGGCTCAATCATCAAGACCCAGTTCTTTTTTAACAACATGCACGCCAGCCACCATATTGGCAAGTTTTTGGCGAGCCGCCCACCGTGCCGTCTGGCTCAACCCGCAATCCGGCGCAAACGAAATATGCTCGGGCGATGCGAACCGCAAACAGCGGCGCACGCGCGCCGCCACGTCGTTCACCGTCTCAACGTAATAGCTCTTCACGTCAATAATGCCAACCGAAACGATCTTGGTCTTCGATATTTCGCCGCACAGCTCCAACTCGGCAAATTCCCGGCTCGCCATCTCCAAATGGATCTCGTCAACATGAAAATCAAGGAAAGCCGGAAACATCGGCAGATATTGCCGAGGCGCCACCGCCCGGCCTTTGTAATTGCCGAAACACAAGTGCGTCGACAAATGGCATTTCCCGGTAGCTGGTTCCACTGTTCGGTTGAAGATATCCACAAAGCGTTTCGGGTCTTCCCGGTAGGCGTAACAACTCATCGACGGTTCATCAATCGTCAGTTCCGTGCAACCCACGGCCAGGCAATCTTCAATCTCCTTGCGCACAATCGGAATCAGCGCCTCCGTCACCGCCCAACGGTCTGGATATTGCGAATTGGGCGTCAACCGCCCGCTCAGGGTGTAAGGGCCGGGAATGCTAGCCTTCAGCGTTGGACCAACAGGAGCCAGCCACTTCAGCCGGTTGTATTCCTCCACAACGCCCAGCCCGTGCGGTGCGCGAATTTCGCCGGTGATTGTGTGTTTGCCTCTTTGATCGTGGCCGGGCGGCCCAAAACGTCTGGGCGCCGCTGGTTCAGTACTGATGCCGCTCAAAAATCCGTAGAACGAAAGATTGAAATCGAGCCGCGTCTGTTCGCCGTCGGTAATGACATCCAGACCAGCTGTCGTCTGATCGTGAATGGCGGCAATCACGGCATCGTTTTGCAATTCGGCCACGTCGTCTCTGCCGAATTCGTCAAGATGAGCGGCGGCATATTCAAGCCACGCCGGAAACGGATAACTCCCGATTACAGTGGTTCGCATCATAAAGTAAGCGCCAGTGCGGCCGCGCCCAACGTGCCGCTCGGGTCAGCCAGTTCAGATTTGACGATCGGCACATTCCGCCGCAGCAATCCAAAGGTTCGTTGGTACACGTCCTTACGGACCATATCAAAGAGCCACTCACCCGCTTCTGTGATCTGCCCGCTGAGAATTACTTTTTCGGGATCAAGCACAAACAGCAACGCGGCAATCGCGCCGCTCAGATATTTGGTAGCGCGTTCCACGATTTCTGCTGCCACTCTGTCGCCATTACGCGCGGCGGTGAACACCTCGTGGCAACGTGCGGTCACTTGCGTCACCAGTCCGCGATGGATGGCTGTTGCGGCTTCACTTTCGATCGCTAGCGCCGAAAAGAAAGTCTCCAAACATCCGCGATTGCCGCAGATACATTCTGGACCATTGGGGTCTACCGTGAGATGTCCAATATGTCCGGCAATGCCGCCCGTACCGCGCAAGATCTGGCCATTTACCATCACCGCTCCCCCCACGCCGGTTCCGAGCGTCAGCATGATGGCGTCCTTGCAATTCCGCGCAGCGCCCCATTGCTTCTCACCCGCCATGGCAATGCGCGCATCGTTGTCAGCAATCACCCGGCAACCGGCGGGCAAGACGGGTGCAATGATCTCGCTCAGGCGTTGTCCTTCGAGAAAATGCAAAGAGCCAGGAAGGGTCACAACCTTCGTGGATTCAACATCGATAATCCCTTTGCAGCCGATGCCTGCTGCGCTCACCCGCGGCTGGCCTTCCTGCAAAGTGCGCAGCATCGCATTGAGATTTGCTGCAAAGCCATCCGCTTTTGAGTCAGTCGGAGCCTGGGCCGAGCGAACCGTCTCGCCCGCGCTGGTCACAAGCGCCGCTTTGATCCGTGTCCCGCCAATATCAATTCCAAGAACCATTCAAAGATGAGCTTACTCCAACATCTGATAAAGTTTCAGCGAATGAGTGCTGCTGCAGACTATTTTCAAAAAACATCCAAGCTCTTGGCGGATTTAGGCCAGCAAGAACTACCAGCTATCCAAAAGGCCGCCGATGTTTGCGCCAATTCCATTGCGCAAGGAGGACTGGTGTTTCTCTTCGGCAATGGCCATTCGCGCATGATGTGCGAAGAGATGACGCCCCGTCAAGGCTGCTTCGTGGGCTTCGTCGCCCTGGTCGAACTCGCCCTTTCAAATCATGCCAATATTGTGGGAACTAATGGCCTGCGTGCGCCGTTGTACTTAGAGAAATACGAAGGCTATGCCGAAGAAATTCTGAAAGGCTTTCATTTCGGTCCGCACGACGCATTCATCGTCATTTCCACCAGTGGCATTCGCCCGGTCATTGTTGAAATGGCCGCGGGCGCTCAAAAACGGGGCATGCCCGTTATCGGCATCACGTCTAAGACTCATTGCGAAAATTCGCCCGCTGCTCATTCATCCGGTAAAAAGCTTATCGATGTTTCGGATATCATCATCGACAACCACTGCCCGGCTGGCGACTGCGTAATGGAGTTGCCGGGGCTGGAATGGCGCACCGGACCTGTCTCGACTGTTACTGGCGGCATGATCTTGAATATGTTGCGTTGTGAAACAGCCGAAAAATTGCTCGCTAAAGGCATCAAGCCCGTGCTGCTGCCCAGCCATCAGTTCGTCGGCAACGTCAGCGCGGCCGAACAGTTGGAACGCTTTTACGATGCCTATCGAAAAAGCCTGAGGCACCTGTATGAGTAACGTTAGAGTGGCATTGCTGGGCTCCGGCTTTGTGGCGGAGTTCTACATGCAAGGCTTGGCGAACGTAGCAGCGCAAGAAGTCGTGGCAAACTATTCGCGAAGTCTCGAGCGCGCAACTAGCTTCGCCACACGCTGGGCGATTCCATCAGGCACTACCGATCTGGATGCGCTCATAGCCCGCAACGATATCGATTTATTCGTCATTGCGTTACCGAATGAAGAACATTTGCCGGTGTCTCTGAAGTTGTCCGAAGCGAAACGAAACCAGGTTTGCACCAAGCCGCTGGGCCGGAATCGAGCCGAAGCAAAACAAATGTTGGACGCCGTCATCAAGTCAGGAGCGCTGCATGGTTACGCCGAAACGGAGGTATTCGCGCCCTGCGTTGTAAAGGCCCGCGAAGTGATAGAGCAGGGAACTCTGGGCAAGGTCTTGTGGGTCCGTTCCCGCGAGTCTCACAGTGGCCCGCACAGTCCGCACTTTTGGGATGTGAGCAAGACCGGTGGCGGCGCCATGCATGATTTAGGGTGCCATTGCATCGCCGCCGCGCGCTACTTCTTCGGGAAGCAAGACCACATCACAGAAGTGATGGCTTGGGGCGCGAATCTGGTCCATCATGACAAGACTAAAGGGGAAGACAACGCGCTGCTGATTCTGAAGTTCTCGAGCGGCGGCATCGCACACTGCGAACTGTCCTGGACGACTAAAGGCGGTCTTGATTTGCGGAATGAGATCCACGGCTCGGAGGGTTCAATTTTTACTGACGTCACGCGCGGCACTCCTATCACTACTTTCTCGACCAAGCCTTCTGGCTATATCGTCGAGAAGGCGGATGCGGATTCTGGCTGGACTCGTCCTTTGCCCGAAGAAGCCTTCGCCTATGGGTACCAGGCGGAAATGAGGCATTTTGTTGAGTGTGTGCGCGAGCGCAAGACGCCGCGCGAGACCTACGAAGACGGCTATATTTCGAACTGCGTTCTCGAAGCCGGTTATCAATCGATGGCATCAAAAAGCTGGGTGGCGATTGAGTACTAAAACCCTGCTGATCACAGGATCGAGCGGCATCGCCGCCGCCACGGCCCAGCTTGCGGTGCTACAAGGCTGGAAAGTTTTCATTGTTGGGCGAGAGGAACGGGAGTGCGTGTCACTCGGCCTGCCCTATTTTGTCGGCGACCTACGCGAAGAGCAGACTGCGGAGCAGGCCTTCGTAAAGTTTGGTTTGGTTGACGCGGTGTTCAACGTGGTTGGTTCGAGTGGGAGACGTTTTGGAGACGGTCCGGTCCACGAGTGCACTCTGGATGGATGGGAGATGACTTTCGCTGCCAATGTGCGCCCTGCATTTCTCGTGTCCCGCGCAGCTATCCGTTCCTGGCTCTCAGAGAAGAAAGGTGGAGTCTTGTTGAATGTTTCCAGCGTGTTGGCTTTCTCTCCAGAGCCGGCGCATTTTGCGACTCACGCCTATGCCGCCGCTAAAGCTGCAGTGATTTCCATGAGCCACGCCATGGCGGCCCAGTACGCGGCCAATGGCATTCGAGTGAATGTGATAGCTCCTGCGCTCGTGAAGACTCCCATGAGTGCGCGTGCTCAAGGCGATCCGGCGATCACTGCCTTCATCAAACAGAAACAGCCGCTAAGTCATGGCTTCCTGGAAGCAACCGATATCGCGGAAACCGCGCTGTTTTTGTTGAGTGAAAAAGCCCGTCATATCACGGGTCAAACAATTACCGTAGACGGAGGCTGGACCCTATGACGCGCCGCGAAGCTTTGCTGACGATGACTGCTCCGCTTTTGCTCGCCCGTTCTTCGAGCTCTCGCATGTCGGTGGAAGGTTACATCTTCCAGCAATATGCCGCGCGCCAAAAGAAACCTTTGGGGGATGTGCTGGCAGAAGTCTTCGGCATGGCTCATTCTGCCGGATTTCACAACATCGAACTCAACAACGGCTTTTTCACGCCAGACATCCGCGACAAAGCAATGGCTCTACTAAAGGCCAATCAGCTCATGATGCCCTCGGTCTATGTGGGAGGCGCCATGCACACGCTGGACGAAGCCGCTGCTACGCAGGCTCTTGCGCTTGAAATCGCGCTGCTCTGCAAGCCCTTCGGTTGTGTCGCTGTGGTGAACAACCCAAGCCCGAAGCCGGCAGGTGTTCAGAAGACCGATCATGAACTCTCGATACAGGCTTCAGCCCTGAACGATCTGGGACAGATGCTCAACCACAACGGCTTTGAACTGCGAATCCACCATCACACTCCAGAACTTGTGGATAACGCCCGCGAGTGGCGCCATATCCTTCAGCCATACAAATCCCAAATATGTGTCGCTTTGTCTCGATCTCGATTGGGTTCACCAAGGCGGATTCAAACCGTTAGATCTTCTTAAGGAAGCCGGCCCGCGAGTGAAAGAGATCCACGTGCGCAATGCGAAGGATAAACTGTGGCTCGAAGATCTGGAAGATGGCGACATCGATTACCGGGAAATCGCCAAGTTTTTGAAACATGAGAAGATCAAGCCTTTGATAGTTGTTGAACTGGCTTATCGTGACAACACTGTTGTCACTAGACCTTTAGGAGAAGATTTGCGCCTGAGCCGTATCTATGCGGAACAGGTGTTTGGTATTTCAGCATGAAATTCATCACTTTCACTCTTGTTTTCGTTTCTTGTCTAAAGGCTCAGCAGCCGTTTAGCGTTCCCAAAGCGGATGCGCCGGAACTAGCGCCACAAGGCGCCTACCCGGTGGGCGTACGAACGCTCGACCTAGTTCACAAAGACCAAGTGGACATCTTGAAATTCGATAAGGCCAGCGGCCAAGCGCCGCTCTATGATCGGCCACTCAAAGTGGAAGTCTGGTATCCGGCAACGCTCGCTCCGGGTCAGACCGAACAGGTGATGTATCAGAGCATCGTAGCCGCACGAAGACCTATGAAATTCCCGGTAAGGCGGCGCGTGACGCCGCGCCTGTAAAGGGCAAAAGTTTCCGTTGGTTGTCGTCTCGCATGGCTATCCAGGCTCGCGATTCACACTCCTTTATCTGACCGAAAATCTTGCGTCAAAAGGTTATGTTGTGGCGGCGATTGATCACACAGACTCGGTTGTTGGCGAAGTGCGACCCTTTACCAGCACGCTTTTGAACCGATCTAACGATCAGCTTTTTCGTTATTGACGCGGTGAAGAAACTTCTCGCTGCCCAAGTCGATGACAAGAATATAGCTATCATCGGCTATTCGATGGGTGGTTATGGCGCGCTGATTAGCGCCGGCGCGCCGATAAGTGCGAATAGCCCTCTGAATAACTTCGTTCCCGGTGGTTATTTAGCCAAAAATACAAAGCAGTGCAGCCCGATGGTTTGAAAGCCGTTGTAGCCATAGCGCCTTGGGGTGAGCAGCCTCCCTTCAGCGCCTGGGATGCCGATTCGCTGGCCGCCATTCATCTGCCAACCCTTTTCATTGTTGGCGATCATGACGATGTGGCTGGCTATGAAAACGGTCCGAAGCGCGCCATGGAACTGGCAATCAACTCAGATCGCTGTTTGTTAGTCTACGAAAACGCTCGTCATAATACTGGTGGAAACCCGCCGCCGACAAATATGGCGCTGGATTACAAAGGCGAACAATCTTTAGACGAGCCCGTTTGGCGCAAAGATCGGATTGCCGCGATCAACCAACACTTCATTACGGCGTTTCTAGATTTGTACTTGAAGAACGATGAAACGAAACGGGCGTTCTTGCATGTGCCGATCGCTCATTCAAACGACGGCAAATGGTCCGTTGCTCCCAACACGCCCGATGATGGAGCTTTCAGCAAAGGCAATGATTTCTGGCCCGGTTTTCAGCGTCGTTGGGCACTGGGGCTGGAGATGACTTGTCTGGCGCCTAAATAGGCCGCTTGCGCCATTTCACCCAAACCACCACAAGACAATTGGTGTTCTTGCGCACGCCCAAGCGTAGCGCCTGCTTCTTTTGTTGGTTTTTCGATTTTGGCCCTTGCCTTGCCTATAAGTCCACGTATCAATACGCATGAAGTTCGAAAACATACTCTTCCCGTTGGATTTCTCGGATCGCAGCTTGGGCATGGTTCCCGAAGTGGAGTCGCTTGCCCGGCGCTTTGGGGCAAAAGTGACGGTCTTACACGTTTTCGAAATTCCTGCCACTTGGTACGGGACCGCCGAAGCGCCGACCATTAACCTCAACTGCTTTCAGGAGTTTTATAACGCCGCGCAGCAAAGCTTGGCAAGTTTCAAGTTGAATCTACCGGAAGACCGTGTCGAAAAAGTAATCTGCGAAGGCGATCCTTCCTGGCGCATTGCCGACTGGGCGCGCGAACATCCGACAGACTTGATCATGCTGGGCACCCGAGGCTTTGGAAAAATTCAAGGACTCCTGCTTGGATCGGTAGCGGCGAAGGTTATTCACGATACGCCCTGCCCTGTTTGGACCGATGCCAACGCCCAAACAAAGTCCGCCTTCCGGAATGAGATTCGCGACATTCTGTGCGCGGTGGATATAGATGAAGAAACGGTTCCGCTGATGCGTTTCGCTCATGAGGTGTCGCGCCTATTTGCGGCCAAACTGCACGTCGTGCACTGCTTGCCGGAAGCGGAAACGCGTCCGAACAAATATTTCGATTTCGATTTACACCGTTATCTTATGGAAGGCGCGCGCGTGGAGTTGAAGAAACTGCAGCGCGAGGCGGGACTGGAAGGCGAAGTTGCTGTAAAGGGAGGGGGAGTAGCGAAAGCCGTTCGTAATCTGGCTATCGAGAATAAAATCGGCCTCATTATTTTGGGCAGGGGCGAAAGCCAGCATCGTCTTGGGCGTTTGCGTACGCATGCTTACCAGATTGTGCACGATGCTCCGTGCCCGGTACTTAGTTACTGCCCGGCTCTGTCAGGCCATACTTCTTCATCTTATAGCGCAGAGCATCTCTACCAATCCGCAAAATCCGAGCCGCCTCTGATTGGTTCCAGCCCGATTTAGCAAGCGCGTCGCAGACCATGCGTCGTTCGTTGTTTTCCAGCAGAGAGGCCGCGTCCGCCTGATCGGTATTGAGCGGAGCAATATTGTGTTCCTCGGGCGAGTTGGACGATTCTCCGCGTAAATAAGGGGGCAAATCCGGCAGATCGATAACGTCGCTCATCGTCATCATGCAGCCGTGACCCAGCGCGTTCTCCAGTTCTCGAACATTCCCGGGCCAGTTGTAGCGGCTCAACGCGATGCTGGCCCGCTGCGTAAGCCGGCGACCGGTTTATTAAACTGCTGGGAGAACTTAGTGAGAAAGTGCCGCACTAAGAGCGGCAGATCTTCCTTTCTTTGCGCCAGAGAGGGAATGGAAAGTTCCACCATGGAGAGCCGGTAGTAAAGATCCTCGCGGAATTTGCCGTCGCGAATCATGGCGCGCAAATCCCGGTGTGTGGCGGCGATAACGCGAAAATCGATTTTGCGCGCCTGTAGCGAACCAACGCGCTGCACTTCCTGATTCTGAATAGTGCGCAAGAGTTTTGCTTGCGTGCCCAGCGGCATGTCGCCAATTTCGTCGAGAAACAATGAACCGCCGCTGGCGTGTTCCACTAAGCCAACCTTGTCCGCAGTTGCCCCGGTAAACGCACCCTTGACGTGCCCGAATAACTCGCTCTCAAACAAGGTCTCAACAACGGCGGAACAATTCACGACCACAAAATTGCCGGTGGCCGCGGGGCTCAGTTTATGCAACGCCTGGGCCACCAGATCTTTGCCTGAACCAGTAGGGCCTGTGATCAGAACAGTTCTAAAATGGGGAGCGATGCGGCGAATGCGCGAGTACATCTCCCACATCACAGGGCTAGCGCCAACAATCTGTTCAAAGGGAGAGCTAGCGGCGAGTTCGTCTTCGAGTTCGGTGTTGCGCAGACGCCGGCGCGCATCCGCGATCATGGTGCCGATACGCGCTCTGAGCGCAGGCAGCGAGACGGGCTTGTTGAGGTAGTCGCTGGCGCCCTTTCGAATGGCTTCGACGGCGGATTCTGACGAGTAATGAGCCGTCATCAAAATCACTTCGATGGATGGATCGAATGCGATCACGCGCTCCAACAACTCCAAACCCGTTAGCTTGGGCATCACTAAGTCGGTCAATACGATTTGCGGATGCTTATCGAAAATGATGTCGAGCGCCGCCTCCGGATCGTTCGCGGTAAAAATGTCTAAGCCAGGCTGTTCCAAGGCAGTGGAAAGCAGCTCGAGACTGCCGGCGTTATCGTCTACGATCACTAATGAAACGGAGTCGCGCATCAACGACCTATATTACGGCAAAGGCTGAGGCGGAGTTGCGTTTTTGGCAGGAATCGCAAACTCAAATGTGCTGCCACTGCCAGGCTCACTCCGCACACAGATCTGGCCGCCGTGCATTTCCACCAAGTTCTTGGTGATGGCCAAGCCCAGTCCCGTACCCTCCCGAACGCCCTTCGTCGTGGAACCAAGCTGATAGAACTTGTCGAAAATGGCGTCGTGTTCCGCCGCCGGAATACCGATGCCGGTGTCGGTCACCCGAAAGATCGTCTGACCGAGGGAGGGACGGGCTTCGATCGTGATGGTGCCTAGGTCTGGCGTGAATTTGATGGCATTGCTCACCAGATTATAGATAACTTCTTTTAAGCGCAACGGATCTGCAAAGACCCGCAGGTTTGGAGCATAATGCTCAATAAGGGTCTGCCTTTTTTGATTTGCAAGAGGGCGAAGCTTTTCAATCCAGCCGCCAATGGCGTCGGAGACGGTGAACTCTTCTTTATTGAGCGTGAGACGGCCTGCTTCGATTTTGCTCAGATCCAATGTGTCGCTAATCAATTCAAGAAGGTGCCGCGAATCGTTGCGAATGTGTTCGACAAATCTTTTTTGGGTGTCGTTCAGCGGGCCTTTCATCTCTTCGGCTAACAGGTCTGAAAAGCCGATGATGGTGTGGAGCGGGGTGCGCAACTCATGGCTCATGCTGGCCAGGAACTCGCTCTTCAGCCGGTTCATCCGCTCCACTTCGCGATTGCGAATCTCCAATTGACGATTGGCTTCCGCTAAGCTGGCCGTGAACTGCAGCTGCAAGGCATTGATTTCGGCCTCTGATTTTTTGCGGGTTGTAATATCGCGCACGATGGCGATGACTCGGCTGCCCTGGGCCGAACGAATGGGACTCAAGCTGATCTCCACCGGGAAGGTTGTGCCGTCTTTGCGCTTCGCCAACAGTTCGAGTCCTACACCCATGGGACGAACTGATGGGTGGTGAGCGTAGCGGGCGCGGTGCTGCAAGTGCGCGGCGCGCGCGGCTTGCGGGATTAACTCCTCCACCAGTTGCCCAAGCAACTCTTCGCGCGTATAACCAAACATGGCCTCGGCGGCGACGTTCAAAAGAATGATGACGCCATCTTGATCCACTTCAAAGATTGCGTCCGGCGCTGCTTCCGAGAGATCGCGGAAGCGGAGATACGCTTGCACTTGCAGTTTGGGATCTTGGTCGTCGGTTTCGCTCAAGATCTTATTTTATGCGTACTCCTAGGTGAGAAGGAAGTAAGCTTATATTTTCGAACTTTATGCAATTAACTTTTTGGGGCGCGGCGCAGCAGGTAACGGGATCGATGCATGGCATCACGGTGGACGAGAACTCCATCTTTTGGATTGTGGGCTGGTGCAAGGACACCGGAAAGAAGCGGCTGAGGTGAATAGTCACTTCCCGTTTGATCCTGCGAATGTCAGTTCAGTGGTGTTATCTCACGCGCATCTGGATCACAGCGGGAATTTGCCGACCTTGGTGCAAAAGGGTTTTGCGGGGAAGATTCATTCGACCCCGGCCACAGCGGAATTGTGCCAGTACATGCTTGCCGATTCAGCGCACATTCAGGAGAGCGACGCGGAGTATCTCACCAGGCGTTCGCGGAAACGGCGAGCGATTGGTGTGACGGATACGAGCGTCCCTGTGGCGCCCCTCTACACGATGGAAGATGCCAAAAAAGCGAGTGCGGCCTTTCTGCCGGCGAAGCTCTACCAAACCACGCGCTTCAACGGAAATCTAGAATTTACCTTCAGCAACGCCGGACACATTTTGGGGTCGGCATTCGTGCTGGTCGAAAGCAAGCAGAACGGTCGGGAGACTAAATTGCTGTTTTCGGGAGATCTTGGGCGGCCCAACCTGCCTATCTTGAAAGATCCCGATCCTGCGCCCGAAGCTGATTTTCTCATCGTGGAAAGCACGTACGGCAACAGGATTCATGAGCCCATCAGCAATGTGGAAGAGACGTTGAAAACGCTGATCAACAAGACCGTGGCGCGCGGAGGCCATGTGATCGTGCCGGCGTTTGCGGTTGGGCGAACGCAGCAAATTGTCTTGGTGCTGCATAAGCTGGCGGAGGAGAAAGCGATACCGGCGATACCGATTTTCGTGGATAGTCCGCTGGCGGTGAATGTAACGGAAGTGTTTCGCCATCATCCGGAAGAGTATGATCAGCGAGGCTGCGGCTTATCTGGCGCGCGGACTCGATCCGTTTGGCTTCAGCCGGTCTCCGCTATCTGCGCGATGTCGCAGACAGCAAAACTCTGAATGATCTGCGAACGCCGTTTGTGGTGGTTTCGGCTTCGGGCATGTGCGAAGGCGGCCGTGTTCTGCATCACTTGCGCAATGGGATTGCCGATGGTCGAAACTTAGTCTTGCTTGCCGGGTATCAAGCGGAGAATACTTTAGGCAGGCGCATTATGGAGCGGCGCCAGGAAGTGAAAATCTTTGACGAGATGATTCCGCTGCGCGCTGAAGTGGCAACCCTGGCGGAACTGAGCGGGCATGCCGACCAAGGCGGAACTGATTCGCTGGATCAAGCCCATCGCAAGCAAACTGAAGAAAGTGTTTCTGGTGCATGGCGAACCTGAAGGGCAAGCAGGACTGGCAAAAGAGATTGAGAAACAACTGGGCCTGAAAGTGCATGTTCCGTCAGAGGCGAAAGCTTCGACTTGAGCGAGATGCAAACGTAAATGGCGAATCAAGAAAAAGCTCCGCGGCCTGGAAGTCTTCTTTAAGCCGCGGTCGGTAGCGGTTGTCGGCGCTACCGCAAAAGAAGGATCGGTAGGCCGAGCCGTTTTATGGAATCTGATCAGCAGTCCGTTTAACGGCACGGTGTACCCTGTCAATCCGAAACGAAATTCGGTGTTGGGTATTCGGGCTTATGCATCGCTCAAGGCTATCCCCGATCCGGTAGATCTGGCCGTATTAATTACGCCGGCTGACTCGATCCCCGAAATGATTGAAGAGTGTGCGGAGATTGGGGTAAGTGGCGCGGTGATCATCTCCGCTGGTTTTCGCGAAACTGGCGCGCACGGAGTGGAACTGGAGCGACGGGTTTTAGCAACGGCGCGGCGCGCCAACATGCGGCTCATTGGGCCGAACTGTTTGGGCGTGATGTGCCCGGTGACGGGATTGAATGCCACGTTTGCGCCGACGATTGCACGGCCCGGCTCAGTGGCGCTCATTAGCCAGAGCGGCGCGATTTGCACGGCTCTTTTAGATTGGAGTTTGCGGGAACAGGTGGGTTTCAGCGCGTTCCTCTCTATCGGTTCCATGCTTGATGTGGGTTGGGGCGCTTTGATTGATTATCTGGGCAACGATCCACATACGCATAGCATTGTGATCTACATGGAGTCGTGTGGGAGATGCGCGGTCTTTTCTTTCGGCGGCGCGCGAGGTGGCAATGAATAAACCGATTCTGGTGATCAAGGCTGGGAGGACTGAATCGGCGGCTAAGGCGGCGGCCTCGCACACAGGCACGCTGGCGGGCAGCGACGCCGTGCTGGATGCGGCCTTTCGGAGAGTGGGCGTGCTGCGCATCAACGAGTTGGACGATGTGTTTCATATGACGGAGGTTTTGGCGCATCAGCCGCGGCCGGCTGGACCGAGGCTCTCGATTGTTACAAACGCAGGCGGTCCGGGCGTGTTAGCGACTGACATGCTGATTGGACTAGGCGAGCAACTGGCGACACTTTCGCCGGAGACAGTGGATGCGTTGAACAAAGTGCTGCCGCCGCATTGGAGCCATAACAATCCGATTGACATTATTGGAGATGCGGGGCCGGACCGGTACGAGGCGGCGGTGAAGATTGCGGCAGAAGATCCGAACGCGGATGGGTTGCTGGTGATCATGACGCCGCAAGCGATGAGTGATCCGGTAGAAATTGCGCAGAAGTTGACGCCATTTGCGAAGCTACCGGGCAAGCCGATTTGGCGAGTTGGATGGGCGGCGAGCGGGCGAGCGAAGGTGAAGCGATTCTCAATAAGGTTGGGATTCCTACGTTTGCGTTTCCCGATAGCGCAGTGCGAGCGTTTCATTATCTGTGGAGATATAGCTACAACTTGAAAGCGCTGTATGAAACTCCCACGCTGGCGGAGAGTGACAAGGACGCAGCACTGCAAGCGAGAGGTTGATCTCGGCGGCGCAGAAAGAAGGGCGCGCGCTGCTGACTGAGTTTGAATCGAAGCAGCTATTGCAGGCTTACTCGATTCCGACCGTGACGACGAAGCTGGCGGGATCGGCGGAGGAAGCGGTCGCGCTGGCGGGGGAGATTGGGTTTCCCGTGTGTCTTGAAGTTGAACTCCAGTGACGCTGACACATAAGACAGATGTGGGAGGGGTGAAGCTCAATCTGCGAGATGCGGAGGCGGTACGGCGCGCGTTCGGCGAGATAGACTCATGGAGCTGAGCAGGCCGGGCCGAGCATTTTCAGGGTGTGACTGTGCAGCCGATGGTGCAGATGGATGGCAGTTACGAACTGATTGTGGGGTCAAGCATTGATGCGCAGTTTGGGCCGGTGTTGCTGTTTGGGTTGGGCGGGCAGCTGGTGGAGGTATTCAAAGACCGGGCGTTAGCGCTGCCGCCTTTGAATACAACCTTAGCGCGGCGGTTTATGGAGCAGACGCAGATCTTCAAAGCACTGCAAGGAGTGCGCGGGCGGAAGCCGGTGGATCTGAACAGATTGGACCGGCTGCTGGTGCGCTTCAGCCAGATGGTACTGGATTTGCCGATGGTGCAGGAGATTGATATCAATCCGCTGTTGGTTTCGGCGGAAGGCATAACGGCATTGGATGCGCGCGTGGTGCTGTTTCCGGAGTCGACGGATTTGGCGACGATCCCGAAGCCGACGATCCGCGCTTATCCTTCGAAGTATGTGGAGACGCTGACGCTGCGCGATGGGACGGTGTTGCACATTCGACCGATTCGACCAGAGGATGAGCCAGCGATGGTGCGGTTCCATTCGACGTTATCGGATGAGAGTGTGTACCGGCGTTTCTTCTCGCAGATGAAGTTAGAGAATGCATTGGCATGAACGATTGACGCGAGTTTGCTTTATCGACTATGACAGCGAGATGGCACTGGTGGCCGAGAAGCCGAAGACGGGCGACCGGCCAGCGGAGATCATCGGCATTGGCCGGTTGGTGAAATCTCCGTTAGAGAATGAGGCGGAAGCGGCGGCGTTAGTGACCGATTCGTTCCAGCGAAGAGGAATCGGTCGGGAGTTAGTTTCGCGGCTGGTTCGCTTTGGCAGGGAAGAGAAATTGCAACGGTTGCGGCATCTGTGTTGACTGATAACCCGGCGATGAAGAAGTTTTTGGAAGGGCCAGGCTTTGTATTTGAAGAAGCGGCGACGATCCGGATATTTTGGAGGGAGAAATGAAGCTCTCTTGAGAAGAAGAGACTAGAGCGAGACGTGGAAGTCCCGCTCTAAGCGGGCTAGAGACTTTCCAGATAAGCAACCAGAGCCTTCATATCGGCGGGTGGCAGCGTTACCGGAGGCATTCCTTTTGCTTTCATTTGCGGCGTAGGCGTTGTCAGCATGGCCGCGAGATGATCGGCATCAAATTTTTTCTGAATGCCCGTCAAAGCCGGTGCAATCGGTCCGCCAGTGCCCCCTTCGCCGTGGCACGCGCTGCATGCTCTAGCGGCGAACAGCTTCTTGCCTTGGGCCACCAGCGGGTCGGCAGAGGCGGCATTGCCGCCTACAGAAGCGCCAACGACTTCTGGCTGAAAGGGCTGCTTCATGAACTCCTCCGTTGCTTTCGCCTGTGAGGTCAGTTGTGCATCGTAACCTGCATCGCCGTGGTCTCCCTTGTAACTTAGCGCGCCCAAACCAAAGAGCGCCAGGAAAATGAATACGTAGCAGCCCACGGCGAAGGGCCGTTTCCAAGGCCGGGCGTTCCATGCGCTTGTCCAGAAATGGCAGGCTTGCAAAGAAGAACGCCACCAGACTGGGTACAACCACTACTCCTAAAAACGAAAGTGACCCTGGCCAATACTTGAGCCACTGAAAAATCGGGAATGTAATACCACTCGGGGCGTGGCAAATAGTGGGCGTCTGCCGGATTCGCTTTGGGACCGAGTTCGAACGGCAGGAAGTGAGAGATGAGCGCTAACGTCAAAATGATAAGCAGCGCGAATACAGCATCAACAATCACCTGCTTGGGATAAAAGGTTCGGGGGGAAGCTTAGGCTCGATGGGGTCTTCGGTGAACGGGCCCGCCGGCACGGCTCCACGGAACAAATAAACGTGGATGGCCACGAAAGCAAAAATGGCTGCGGGTACTACCAGAATGTGAGCGACAAAGAACCGCGAGAGCGTCAGCGTGCCCATGCTCGCGCCGCTGCGCATCAGGCTTTTGAGCCACGAACCGATGAACGGAATTTCGCCGGCGATATTCGTTCCCACCGCAGTCGCAAAATAAGCTTTTTGATCCCATGGCAAAAGATAGCCGGTAAACGCCATGCAGAGGATTAAGCCAAACAGTCCGCAGCCAGTCAACCAGAGAAACTCGCGGCGTCCTCTGTAAGAGCCATACAGAAAGGTCTGTGTCACATGAAGTAACAAAAGAATCACCATGGCGCTAGAGCCATAGGCATGAATGCTGCGTAGAAACGAGCCAGAGGAAACAGCCTTCGTAATGTACGCGACCGTTGTGTGCGCGTGATCGGCAGATGGACCTAATAAAGCGCTAGAAAAACGCCCGCTATGACTTGGGAGAGAAAAATGAAAGAGACCACACCTGAGTGAAGACTTAAGTATATGTATGTGTGTTGCATCTTGGTCGGTCTACGTTTCGCGCAAGAGACTATCTGAACCGGTCCTCTTATCAAACCATCCGAAAAGGCCTTTACTCCGATTCGCGTTGTCGCTGCTCATCAACCAATAACCTCTTTTGTCGGGAGAAAGCTGGCGGAAGTATTGATAGCGCACCATAAGCCCTGGCTGTTCTCCACTTTCGATTCAAGGGTGTCCATATTGCGCGGTGCGGGGCCGCCCGTCTACTCCGAACGCCGCTAGGTTCAGATATCGAGCCGAGTGGCAAAGACACACAAATGCCTTCCTGCCGTCTTGCCATTGAACCGAACATCCTAGGTGCGGGCACACGGCGGAAAGCACGCTCAACTGTCCGGCTGTATCTCTGGTAATGTAACGATCTTTTAGAAACGGTCTTGCGCCAGCCATCCACCTGCTCAACCATGACCGTGCGCGTGAGTGGCGCGCCTGCCGTTTGCAATTCTGAAACCGGGCCCGCATCCGACCATTTCGTCTCAGTGGTTCTAGATGTTAAGGGAACAACGTAAAGCGGATGAGCGGGGCCGCGAGTACCGCGCTCACTGCCGCTGCACATAATCCGAACAGCCATCCTATGTACGACCGTCTGCTGCTATCTGAAGGAGTAGAAGGGAAATGGTTGAAAAATTAGCTCCTAAAAGGGCAATCTCTAGCGGGATAAAGTTTGCGTCAACCGGTAAAGCGAGTAGGTGAAAGCACTTTGACCGGTGTGACAAATGTGGGCGCACACTCTTAGCCGCCGTTAACGCTGATGCTGAAGACTGCGTGAATTGAAATACTTTCTCAAGCGCGTCGGGTAAGTCAGTGACAGATGTCACTTATGTTTACGCGACTAGCTTTTAAGCGCTTCCTTGTCTTTGAATGGCCAGGCGAGAGGCGGCAAAGAGAAGGCCTAGCCTTTCTTGCAAATCCATCAGCGTGCGTGTCACTGTCTCGCGAGTGGTGCCCGCCACTTGCGAAATCTCTTCGTGGGTAAGGCCAAGCCAACCGGGCTGCGCGTCGCGGAACACTTTGGTTGTGGACCAATTCAACAGAAACTGCGCCAACCGCTCGCTAGCAGAGCGGCATAAAGCCAAGAGAGAAATTTGACGGCAGGCGTTTTTGTAATTGGAACAAGCATGCAGCGCCACGCTTAAGGCCGCCTCGGGATTGCTCATCAGCACGAGCAAGAACTGATCTCGATCTACGTAAGCAACTTCGCTATCTTCTAACGCCTCTGCCGTTGCGATGCAGGGCTCTCCCGTAAGAACAGATGAGAGGCCGAGCATTTCGCCTGGGCCGGCAATCCGCAAGATGACAGCCCTGCCTTTGCTGGAGGTGATGGAAAGCTTCACGGCACCGCGCCGCAAAATGAAGACGCCCAGAGGGATTTCGCCTTGACGGAACAGCACCGTCCGGTTTGGGTAATATTGAATTCGCTTGATGTCGTCCAACTCTTGACACGCCGCGTTCGGCAAGCTCCGCGAGAGTATCGGGACCATGGGGGTCCGGCCTACTTCCCGTGGGAAGGGAATTGATTGTGAACTTCCCACAACGGCCGCATTGTGCATTTCTTGCGCGCTTTTATTCATACTTAATTCGCCAGCAAGGGGCATATATCTATCTCCTTCAATTCTCTGAAGTAGGGGGTGGTGCACGTCGGACGCCAATTGTAAAGTGTTAAAAACGAAGGACTATTTTTTTCGCTGCGCTCGCAGGCCTGCGCCATCCGACCCAAGTGTTGTGTCATGCCGCACCGAGCGGCGACGGCTCATACGGGCCATAAACATGCCCGTTTCGGGCTTTTTGGTGTCCGAAAGTTTACTGTCTGTGAACTATGTTGCACGGAATGATCTGCGGAAACAGCTAGGAATTCTGCTTAAGAATTTCACTGGCTGCCCCCGCAATGATAAAAGGAGGGAATTTTCGCGTCGAACTATGATTTCTATTTGTTGCCCGATCCTTGCGAAAGAAGGCCAAACAGATACAACACCACGCCAGCGCCGACCAAGGGACAGCCGATGCAAAGAAAACTGATAAAGGAAAACGGATGGACATAAACCAAGCAGAGCAGCTGGATGGCAAGGCCTGTTACTACCAGCAGGCTCGACCACTTCAATGCTTTGGCCATCGTGATTTTCATTGTAGGTTTCCTTTCCAAAACGTAGCGTCTTTCAAAGAACCAACATCGTGAATCGTGTCGTGGCACTTGCTCGATGTGCACGACAGCCGGTTCGCCTTAATATCCGCCAACATGTTCGGCAGCTTCGCGTGCTTGGGTTCCTCTTCAAACTTGCGGCCCCCTAAATGGCAATGCAAGCACTCTCTGTTGTTGTAAGGCTCGTAGAGTTTTATATCTTCGGGCTTGGGCACGGTTCCAAAATACTGAACCAAAACGTGGCGCATACCGCGCATTTTCGCCAGGGCCGTGCCAAACATCGCGTAATCGGTATGGCAGGTATAGCAAGCGTGATCGCGCGGCACTAGGTTGTTTTGAAAGTGGTGAGCGGGAATGTAACTTGGGTCATCCACCAGCAAACTTCGACCGTAATCGTTCATCACATGGCAGGACAAGCAGAACTTAGTCGATTCGGCTCGCGTCATCTGCT
>CAWJBS010000137.1:0-15894 GCA_963840845.1 Bryobacterales bacterium | reverse complement strand
CACATGCACCATGGCCAATCGCAATTTCTCTCTAGACGAATGGCGCACCTACATCGGGCCCGACGTCCCCTATCGCCGCACCTGTCCGAACCTTCCCGACGGCGAAGGCCTCGGCCATTCTCACTAGCCGTCCCTAAAACACCCGCCCCTCCGCCGCGATCTCCGCCAACACCATCTCCCGCGTCAGCCGCGCGTCAATCTCCCAAAGCAGTATCCCTGCATGTTCGGCCGTCGTAAGCACTCGCTTCTCCTCGGCCAGCACCCGTCGGATTTCGCGGTCACAATGATCTAAGCGGTGTTTCAAGTCGGACATCTTAGTCTCCAGCCAATCTATTGCATCTACTTTGCCAAACGCAGTGGAGCGCCCCGCGCCCAACTTTCTACGGATGACCTCTCTCACTCAATCAGTGCGTAAGAACTTGATCTCGTTGCAAAGAATGGCAGAACTACTAGCCAAGGCCGCTCCGGGAACCCAACCCGCTATCCATTTCGGTTCACGCACAGAACCATCTCGACACTCATAAATTCCACAACGAAACATCAAAACGGAACACTCCATAGCGCGTCGCACGCCGCCCAGCTCTGTATCGAATCAACAGGGGCCGTTTTTCAGTCACAGCTCTTGAAAAAAAGTTGAAAAAATTGTTTCTCCCTCTTTTTCAATCACTTGCCGCCGTTCCCACCCGCTCAAAATCAAAAACTCTGCACAGTCAGAAGAGACCGGCGGCTAGATTCTGGTCAGGAGTAGTCCCTATTTATGTCTTCCCGCAAAGAACGCAGAGCTGAAATGTTCAAGGCCAGAAAGGCCGCACGCAAGGCTGGGTTCGTCAACAACCCGCCCTCACCAACCAGCACCGAACCCGCCGAGCCGCCAGTGCCGGCACCCACCGATGCCGAAAATCAACCACAACAACCACCGACTCAGGAAACGAACACGGTGAATCCGACAACAACGAAACCAATCTCCGCCGCTCGCCTCGCCGCGAATCAGGCCAACGCGAAAAAGTCGCACGGCGCACTCACCCCCGAGACGAAACTCGCGTCTTCCCTCAACCACACCATCCACGGTCTCGCGCGCCATCAAAACGGCAATTTCAAAATTCTCGCGAACGAAGACTCGGCGGTTTTTGAATCGTTGAAGCAGTCACTTTTCGATGAACACCAACCAACCACGGCCACGGAAATCATTCTGGTCAACCGCATGGTCCAGTCCGAATGGCTCGCACAGCGCGCACTCCGCCTC
Source organism: Bryobacterales bacterium (assembly GCA_963840845.1). GTDB lineage: Bacteria > Acidobacteriota > Terriglobia > Bryobacterales > Bryobacteraceae > Bog-105. The sequence goes on along the minus strand of CAWJBS010000137.1, from coordinate 14,651 downwards.
CAGGAGGTCTTCACCGATCCCGAAACCGGTCTCGCTCGTGACGACAAGAAATTCTTCTTATATAGTCGCTACCAAACCACGCATACGCGCGCGTTTCACAAGTGCTTAACAGACCTAAATAAGCTCCGCGCCGAGAAACGCCGGGCCGAGCTTGGGGTCGAAGCGCAAAGGCTCAAACAGCAGGCGCAAACCATTGCAAATGCACGCCATGCCATGAAGGAGAACCTCCACGAACTCGAAGTTCACATGAAAGACACCGACCTTTTACTCGCCATGTGTAAATACACCGACCAGTTATTCGATTTGAAGAAGAAACATCCGACGTTTGCCACCGAATTCCAAGCCGAATTACAAAAACGCGGCATTCAAATGGGCGAAGAAAGGGTAATTCTCGCCGCTGCGTAGTCGTTTCCGAGCCGCGCGCGTCAGCAATCGGTCCTGCTCCACACCCGACGTGTGTCCGGGCGGGTTCAAAATCGATAGCCTAATGCCTTCACACCGCAAGGCCGATATCTCCAGCGAGTACTTTCGTGAAGTCGAATACGCAATGCGCTGTCACGCCGCTTCAGGATTCTAGCCGCCTTTTCGCCGAAGGTCGCTGCGTCCCGGCTCTCGATTCTTTGCGCACCGAGCTCAATCGTTGTCGCGCCAAATCGTCACCGGCGGAGTGGCGCGCGTTTTGTGCCGAAACCTTTTCGGCCGAGGCAGTGCAACGTCATCCGTTACTGCATCTCATTAAAGAAGGTCCGTTAGGGAGTGGCTCTGGCTTAATCCATAACCCGCTCATCTTAGATGCCATCTATGATCTCAACGGTGTGCCTCGTTTACTCACGCCGCCGGCCAACGCTCTACGGTCCTGGGAATTACATCTGGGGTTCTGCGCCAGTCTCCGCGCTCGCCATTTTTTGTTCGCGCGCGAACTCGCAGATCTGGCGAAAACTCTCGAAGCCCCGCGAATCTTGGCGGTAGGCTGTGGTCATTTGCGCGAAGCGGCCATTGCGCTAACGTCAGATAGCATGCGCACAAGCGAAGTCGTTGCTTTCGACCGCGATCGCGCTTGCATCGATCTGATCGAACGCGAATACGATCATCCCGGATTAGTCACCGTTTCCGGTTCTTTGCGCGATTTTCTGGTTGACACCAACAAAGGAACGTTCGATTTTGTTTACGTGCCGACGCTGCTCGACAAACTAGAAGACACCAAAGCCGCCTTTGTTCTGAACGCCTTGCTGGGCTCGTTGAAGCCCGGCGGTCGGTTGCTTGCCGCCAACTTCGCGCCCGATCTTAAGGACGCTGCTTATCTCGAAGCCTGTCTCGATTGGTGGCCGTTCTATCGCACAGAAGAGGAGCTCGCTGCTTTGTTAAATACGAAATCAACTCAAAACTTGCGCGGCCAAGCCCTCTTCCGCGACGATTCGGAGGGGTCGATTTTTCTCGACCTTCAATTAACATGAGCGCAGCGAAGGCAGGTACACAATGAGCGGGGCCAAAATCATCCCGTTCCCCATGCGCCCCGGACTCCGTTTCGGCGTCTACCTCGGCGGCCCATCCGAAGTCCATCACGAAATGGCCACTGGCAAGCCCGACATTCCCGACGAAATCAATCGCGTTCTCGATCTCTTGCAAGGCGACAAACACTTTCTCGTTCGAACCTATCTCGGCTTCACTGGCACCGATGAAGATGCCGAACTCGTAGACATGCCCTCCATGCCTGATCTCGCCCGCTACACCTGGCGCGGTCGCAAGCTCGATCTCGTTCTATCCAACTGGGATCGCCGCGGCGACATGGCCGCGCTGGACCGAATTCATCGAGAACGTCATCTCCCGCTACGGTCCCTATATTGGCTGTCTCCAAATCTGCGAAGAGCCGAACCTGTACGAGTACCCCGGCGACGGCCGTTTCGGTCATGCCGTCGAAAGCGTCATCACTGGCGTAAAAGTCGCTCACAGTATCCTTAAACACCGCGCCCTCACAGCGCAAGTCGGCTTCAACGCAGTGCCCTGCACCGATCCCAACGACGGTTTTTGGCGCGAAATCGCCCCGCGCATCGATCACACATTTCTACACTGCCTTGACTACGTCGGTCTCAACTTCTACCCTGATGTGGCCGTACCCCTAGTCGGCGAGATGCCTGCCGAAGTCGCCAAAGTCCTAACCCACTTCCGCAAAGAAACCCTGCACGACGCCGGCATTCCCGCCGCCGTACCCATCCATATCTGCGAAAACGGCTGGCCCACCGGACCCCGCCGCTATTACACTCGGCAAGCCGACCTACTCGAACAGATGGTTCGCACCGTCTATGACCTGCGCGCCGATTTAAACATCACTCAATACGAATTGTTTTCCCTGCGCGATGCCGACACCGCCAACCCCGACCCCAACCACCAGTTCGGCATACTACGCGACGATTACTCGCCCAAGCCCGCCTTTGCGGTTTATCAAGACCTCGTAAAGCAACTCGGCTCCTAATTAAGCGGCGTCAGTGTACCGTGAAGGTATGCCGTCTCGCTTGTTGTTTGGGTTCGTTTTTCTCATTACTTCCATTTCAGCCCGTGTTGATTTACCATCCGATGCCGCCGCCTTTGATAGGACCGAAGAGCAGCAGTTGGCCCAGGCTCAACAATCCCTCGACCAATTACTCGCCGTTCACGAGCCTCGTACTTTAGCGAACACCCTCCGCCCCTATGACGATGCCGTTCGCCATTTGAACTCAGCCAGCTACCTCGCCGGCATGATGCAGTCGGTTCACCCCGACGCCGCTTTCCGCGATCGCGCCACCGCCATGTTCGAAAAAGTCGGCGCCGCCCAAACCTCCCTATCGCTCAACCGCTCCGTCTACTTAGCCTTGAAATCGCTCGACTCGCACACAGCCGACGCAGCGACCCAACACTATCTGGAACGGCTGCTCCTTGCCTTCCACCTGGCCGGCGTAGACAAAGACGATGACCAGCGCGCTCAGCTCCGCCGCCTGAACGATCAATTGATCAGTGAACAATCAACCTTCGAACGCAACATCGCCGATAGCCGCAACACTATCACCGCGACTGCCGCTGAGCTCGACGGCGTACCGGCCGATTACCTGGAGCACCATAAGCCCGGCACCAACGGCCTGATCGAAATCAGTACCGATTACCCCGACTATTTCCCCGTCATGAAGTTCGCCCGCAACCCTGACGTGCGGCGCCGCTTGGCCGTCGCTTTCGACACGCGAGCCTATCCCAAAAACCGCGATGTCCTGCGCCAGATCATGGAATCCCGCTATGCCATTGCCCAGATCATCGGCTATCCGTCCTGGGCTGATTACAACGCTGCCGACAAGATGGTCGGTAACAGCGCGCGCATCGCCCAGTTCATTCAGGAGATTGACGACGCGGCCCGTCCCGCAGCCCAGCGCGAGTTCGCCATGTTGCTCGCCGAAAAACGCAAGACCGATCCAACCGCCGCCCAGATCTACGATTTCGAAGCAGGCTATTTAACAGAGCTCGTTCGCCGTTCCTCCTTCGATTTCGACTCGCAGAGCGTCCGCCCCTACTTCGCCTATGACCGCGTCAAGCAAGGCATCCTCGATACCACCGCTCAAGTCTTTCATCTTTCGTTCCGCCGAGTGGAGAACAACCAAGTCTGGGATCCGTCCGTCGAAACTTGGGAGGCGCTGGAAAACGGCAAGCTGATCGGCCGTTTCTATCTGGACATGCATCCGCGCAAAGGCAAATTCAACCACGCCGAGATGGTCCCCGTCCAGGACGGCGTGCGCGACATTCAACTGCCCGAAGCCGCGCTCATCTGCAACTTCGCCAAGCCCACCGCCACCGATCCGGGACTCATGGAATATGGCGACGTCGTCACCTTCTTCCACGAATTCGGCCACCTGGTTCACTGGCTTGTCAGTGGGCAACAACAGTGGGCCGGCATTAGCGGCATCAGCATGGAAGGTGATTTCGTCGAGGCACCCTCGCAGATGCTCGAAGAATGGATGCACAGCCCGCAAGTGCTCGCCGGTTTCGCCAAGAATTATAAAACCGGCGAACCGATCCCGGCCGGTCTCGTCGCCCGCATGAACCGCGCTTCTGCCTTCAACCGCGGCAATGACGTCATGCGTCAGAACGCCTACTCGGCCATCTCTTTCGACATCTACAAAACCAAACCGCAAGACGTCGATCTGGCCGCCATCTGCGACAACGCGGAGCGCCGGTACACGTTCTTCGTCCCCATCGACGGCGAACAGCTCTATGCGTCGTTCGGCCACTTGTCCGGCTATTCGTCCGCCTATTACACCTACATGTGGGACAAGGTGATCGCCGAAGACTTCTTCGGCCAGTTCGATTCCGGGAACCTTTTGGCCGGTGAAACGTCCATGAGGTATAGGCGGCAAGTCCTCGAACCCGGTGGTTCAGTTTCGGCCAACAATCTGGTCGCCAACTTCCTCGGCCGCCCGCAGAACATTGAAGCCTTTAAGAAATGGATTGGCGAAGAATTCGCCGCCCGCAACTAATCCATCATCAAGCCGCCATCCACGTCCATGATTTCGCCGGTCATGAAATCCGGCGTTATCCGACGCGAGAAAGCAAACCGCCGCAGCCACATCGTCCACGCTACCCGTCCGACCCAACGGAATCGAGCCGATCAACGCCTGCCGTTTGTCTTGCGGCATGCCGCTGATCATGTCGGTTTCGATCATCGCGGGTGTCACTGCGTTCACGGTGATGTTGTAAGGCCCCGCTTCGCGCGCAGCGCCTTTGGTGAACGCAATTACGCCGCCCTTTGAAGACGAGTAGCAGGTGTTGCCAAAGAATCCACCGCCACGTTTGCCGGCCACTGAGGCGATGTTGATGATCCGTCCGCTGCGTTGCGCCATCATCGCCGGTAGTACGGCTTTTGTGCATAGGAACACGCCCCGTAGATTGACCGCGTGAGTCCGCTCCCATACTTCGAGCGTTGTCTCAAGTAACGGCCCTGTAGCCAAGATCCCGGCGTTGTTCACCAGGATGTCGATCTTCTTGAAGCGAGCGAGGGTGGCGCTCACCAACTCTTGCGCCTGCTGCTCCGACGACACATCCGTCTGTACAGCGAACCCGGCAACTTCCTGCGCCACCGCTTGAGCGAGCGGTCAAGTTGATGTCGCTCACAACCACGCTCGCGCTTTGGCCCGCTAGACCTATCGCAATGGCCCTGCCAATACCCCGGCCCGCGCCGGTCACTATCGCAACTTTATCTTTTAAGGAGAACAAGCCCGTATCGTATCAATGGCCGCCGCCGCGTCCCGTGCCGGGCGCTACGCGCCGCATCATGAACACGAACGGAACCAAGATCGTAAAGGCTACACCAAACATCCAGAAGCAATCGATGTAAGCGAGCGTGGCCGCTTGCCGTGCAATCTGGCTCATCACCAGTCCATACGAGCCGCTGGTCGGGCCGCCGCCCAGCCTTATCGCCGTCCCCGCCGCCTTGAGCGCCGCGGTAAATTGCGGGTTCAACTGCGTCGCCTGCTCAACGAGCCGCGATTGATGGAACTGTGTGCGGTGACTCAGAATCGTAATCACCAATGAGATACCAACGCTGCCGCCCACGTTGCGCGCCAAGTTGATCAACCCCGACGCGGCGTTGTTCTTATTCCGCGGGACAAACGCATAGGCCGCTGTATTGATCGGCACAAACAGGAACGCTAGCCCGGATGCCTGGAAACAGCGCGCCAGCATGACGTAGCGGTAGTCCATATCGGTATTGAACGTGGTCATATGGAACAACGACAGCGCCGTGATGGCAAGCCCCACGCCAATCATCCAGCGCGCTTCCACTTTAGCCAGCAGCATGCCTATGAAAGGCAGCATGCCAATCAGCAAGAATCCGCCCGGTGAAATCACTTGGCCGGCATCCGTCGCCGAATAGCCCATGACCAGTTGGAGAAACTGGGGAATCAGCACCGTGCTGCCTAGCAGCACAACGCCCACCATGAACATAAAGAAAGCGGAGATGCTGAAATTCCGGTCCTTCAGCAGGCTCAAATCGACGACCGGGTTCTTCGACTTCAATTCCCAGTAAATAGCTAAAACGAGTCCGCCCACAGCCAGCACTGTGCAAATCCGAATAAAGTCGGACGCGAACCAATCGTCACGGTCACCCTTGTCGAGCAGAATTTGCAAGAAGCCCAGACCCACAGCGATAAAAATGATGCCCCAATAATCTACCTGCAGCTTCTCTTTCTTCTTGGCTTTGCGCTCTTTCACCAGATAAGGTGGATCTTCCAACATGAAACTGGACAGCGCAATCGACAGGATGCCAACCGGAATATTGATGAAGAAAATCCAACGCCAACTGTAGTGGTCTGTAATGTAACCGCCCAAGGTGGGACCGATGGCTGGAGCAAAAACCACCGCGATCGCATAAACCGCAAAAGCCATGCCACGTTGTTTAGGAGTGAACGTATCCGCCAGAATGGCCTGCTCGCTAGGCTGCAACCCACCACCGCCGACACCTTGCAAAATGCGGAAAAACACCAGAGCACCAAGCGACGGCGCGATGCCACAAAGAAAAGAACTGATAGTAAAGACAGCGACGCAAGTCATGTAGAAACGCTTGCGTCCAATCAGCAGCACGAACCAACCGCTCAACGGCAGGATAATAGCGTTGGAGACGAGATAGGACGTGAGAACCCAGGTGGACTCGTCCTGGCTGGCCGATAACCCGCCCGCAATGTGCGGCAAAGCCACGTTGGCAATGCTGGTGTCCAGCACTTCCATGAAGCTCGCGAGCGTGACCGTGAGCGCGATCAGCCAAGGATTGAATTTTGGTTTCCAGATCGCCTGTTCGGCGAGAGCCGGTGCCGTATCGGCAGTTGCAGTAGCCATCGCCTCAAATACCGCTTAGTTATTCAGCAAAACAACGGGCGTAACAGACATGCCCGGCAACAAACGTTGGTCGTCGTTCTGACCAGGATCGAGAACGATTTTTACCGGTATACGCTGCACGACTTTGACATAGTTGCCGGTCGCATTTTCGGCCGGGAGCAAGCTAAATTTTCCGCCCGAAGCGGCGGCAATGCTATCAATATGGCCGGTATACTTGCGGCTTCTGCCGTAGGTATCCACTTCAATTTCCACCTTCTGGCCGACGTGCATTTTCTTCAACTGCGTCTCTTTAAAATTCGCCGTGACCCAGACATCCGAAAGAGGAACAATGGCCATGATCTCCTGACCAGCTGCCAGTTGCATGCCTGGTTCTGCAGATTTCTTGCTGACGACGCCATCGACGGGAGCACGCAGCTCCGTATAGTTGACATTTAATTCGGCCTGCTTCACATTGGCGTCGCGTTGTTGAACTTCCGCTTGCGCTTGTTGAAAACGGGCTTGGGTTACTTCCTGCTGCTTGGGCCGGATTTGTGCACTCTGCTGTTCAAGAACCTGGGCGGTTTGCAAACGGGCCCGCGCCTGGCCGAGGTCGGCGTTGGCCTTATCGAACGTTCTCTGCGCGACCGAAATGTTGGCCTTAGCGGCGTCAACATTGGCGGCGGTGGCCCGGGCTGCCGCCTCGGCAGCATCATATTCTTGCTTGGAAATTTCATCTTTGGCGACTAGATCTTTGTAGCGAGCTAAATCTTTCTGTGCCTTTTCGTAGTCGGCCTGACGAGCAGCGAGCGCAGCCTCTGCGGCCCCGATATTTGCTTTGGCCTGATTAGCGGCTTGCTGAGCGCTATTGACAGCGGCGCGGCTCTCATCGACTTGCGTCTTGCTGGTGTCAACTTGCGAGAGAGTATTTATGTTGGTCAGCGGAACGTTCACGCCCGATTCGGTGGTGTTGGCTTGCGCAGTGGCCAACTGAGCTTTGGCTTGGGCGAGGGCAACCTCATAGTCGGCAGGATCGAGCTTCACCAACAACTGGCCGGCCTTGACTTGTTGGTTGTCTCTCACAGCCACTTCAAGAATGGTGCCACTAATGCGGGGACTGATCGGGACCAGGTGGCCATCGACTTCAGCATCGTCAGTACTTTCCCTAGCGGCGTAGTAGGAGTAAATGGGAATAGATGCTATGGCTGCTACCACAAGCAGCGCCAGAATGACAAAACGAATTTTCCTCTTTCGTCCTGAATCTTCTAGGGCGGGCGCCGAGCTATCGTAACTTAGCTGACCGCTGGGTGCCTTAGAGGCGTCTTCGCTCTTGGTTTTAGGTTCTCGCTCCTGCACTTCTGCCATATCTAATTCCTCACTCCGCGTTCGTTAATTCGGTCACAGCCGCCTGATCTAACTCGCTGGCGTGAACTGCGATGCTTTCTCTTGTTTTCTTCAATAAAGCCAACAACTGTTTTTTTTCTTCGATGGATAAGCCGCTGAGCATCGACTTGACGTTCCGGTAATGCAACGGCATAAACGTATCCAAAAAATCAGCGCCTTTAGGCGTGATGCGGGCGAAACGGGCTCGCCTGTCGCTAGGGTCAACCGCCCGGGTGACATAGTCCTTCTGTTCCAGATGATCGATGAGGCCGGTAATATTCGCCCGGCTGACCAGAAGCAGATCACCCAGATCGTGCAGTTGCATGCCTTCGGTGGGACCGTGACGCAGCAACATTAAAATATTCACGGACGATTTTGACAGTCCGTAATGCCCAAGCAGGGGTCCGCACGCCTGCTGGAGAACGTCTTCGGTATAGCGAAGACTAAGCAGAATTTCGGCCGAAGCCAAATCGAAGCCCTGATATTGCGGACCCGATTCCTTTATGCGGTTATGATAATAGTCCTCGCGACGATCTTCTCTCATAGCGTTGCCGCTACGGGTTGGATTCAAAAAAAATGGTAAAGTTCCTAATTATTTTAGCGCAAGAGGGCAGAGCGGTAGATTTCCGAGCCTAAGAAGGCCTGCGGGTTCAACGCGAAGAAGCCACCACAAATTGGCTGACGAGTTGATCCAAGTCCATCGCATGTTTGGCGACTTTAGCAGCGGTTTCAGAGAGAACATCCGTTTGATTGGCGTTCGCCTGATTCACTTGATCAATACGGCTCATGGCAATTGAGACCTGTTCAATACCTTGGGTCTGCTCACGGGTGTCAACCGCGATTTCTCCGACGATGCTGGTCACGTTTTTAACAGAAGCGAGGATTTCATCAAAATTCCGGCCAGAGCTATTTACCAGTTCCGATCCATTGGCGACCTTGCGGATGGAGTTTTCAATCAAATCCTTAATTTCTTGAGCGGCGCGAGCGCTGCGTTGCGCCAAAGTGCGAACCTCTGTGGCGACAACGGCAAAGCCGCGGCCATGCTCACCGGCCTGAGCGGCTTCAATGGAGGCGTTTACAGCCAACAGATTGGTCTGAAAGGTGATTTCATCGATAGCAACCACAATGGTAGAGATAGCGCGGGCAGCGGCGGTAATTTCGTTCATCGCACTTACGGCAGAGTGCAAGATATGGCCACCGCCTTCAGCAGCGTCGCGAGACGAAGACGCGAGTTGACTAGCCTGAGTCGCATTGTCGCTACTGTGGCGTACAGCCACACTGATCTGCTCAAGGCTAGCCGAAGTCTGTTCGAGGCTGGCAGCCTGCTCTTGCGTACCACCTGCTAAGGAAAGAGAAGACCTGGCTAATTCGCTGGACACGGCGGTCAGATTCTTCGAGGCCGAACCGACTGCCGCTAGAGTCGAGGAAATGCTCTCCAAAGCCTCGTTGAGGGCTGCTGCCATACATCCAATTTCGTCGCGTGTATCAATTTTGAGCTTGCGTGTCAGGTCGCCAGCAGCCACGTGGCGGAGCAATTGGACAGTTTGAATCAGGGGCGTTGAGAACATGCGTGCCAGGGAAACGGCTAGCAGCAATCCCAGGCCGATCGCTACCGCCAGCGTCCAGATCATTCTGTGAAGGGACTGAGAAAACTGATCAGCAGCTTGGCGTTTCGCCTCGGCCACGTTCTGTTGCTTATCCAGTCCAGCCCGGCTGATTGTGGCATTCAGTCGCTTGGTTATGGTTCCAGATGCGGCTTTGAGAGCAAGGTTTGCTTTTTCGAAGTCCTCTAGCTTGACTTCCCTGAACACGGCCCGTGCGCCGTTTACGTAAGAAGGGATTAGGACTCGCGCTTCAGCTAGTTCTTTCTTAACCTCAGGAGCGGTTTCGGCCTTTTCGGCCGTCGTCAAATCGGCTTCGAGTTTAGCAAGCAAGGCGGTAAATTCTTTTTCTTGAACCGTCAGATCCTCTTTCTTGGCCATGCCGAGAATTGCATTGCGGGAACAACGAGCAATGAGAGCTTTATCAATTTCCAGGTCTTTCACGGCTGCCAGACCGACGACATCTCTGCTATAGAGAGTGTCGATCCTGGAGTTGAGCACAACTGCCAACTGGAGTCCTTCATACCCGATAAAGGTTGTGATAGCGAGCAACGCAGCGAAGCTCAACATTAGCTTTGGCATAGCGTTGAGATTCTTAAACCAAGTCAAATACCTGTTTCGATGTTCCACAAATGAACTCGCGAGAGACCCTTCAAAGAGTCAATCGGTTATTTGCGAGGGCGGCTTTAGAAGGTGACTAACCTTTCAACTCTTCGCGAATCTCGGCGGCGGCTTTGCGGGCTTCGTCCACCGCGCCGATGGGGAAGCTGATCGCCCCGACTTTGGGGTGGCCGCCACCACCATAACGCTCGCAAATTGTAGCGAGATTGTATTTGAGCGGCTCTTTAACCCAAGGATTGGAGCCGACAGAGACCTTGGTCCGGAACGTAGAAGTGGAAACCGACACCGTATAGGCCGAATCTGGAAACAGGTAATAAGGGATGAACTTGTTATACCCCTCAATACCGTATTTCACGAGATCGAAGTAGATGACGCCGCGCTCGCAATTCCCTTCAGTGCGGATAACGTCAATATTGCGCAAGTGGATTTCGTGCAAGCGGCGGTACTCAGCCTGGATGATGGGCTCAGCGATGATGGCGCCTAAGCTTTCGCTCTGCATGAGGCGGATGATCTCTTGGACTAGCGCTGGCCCTTTACTACCCTCGATTACCAGGGTGAGTTTCATGGCTGGAGCTTGCATATCGACAGCGGCTTGTGCGCTTTCGTAGGCCGCACCGTCAACAATATCGGCCCAGGTCACAAGATCTTCTAAATCCGGAGCGGAAAACCCAAAGCGTTCCTTGACGATGGTGGAGATGTATTTGGTGCACGACCGGTAGCTGGGGTCGAGAAACTTCTGCCCGCTATGGTCGTGTTTAAAGTGTTCGGCGTCTTCTGGACTCAAAAACGCACTCTGGTGATGGTCAAACCACCAAGTCAGATTAGGGTGCGTGGCGTATTTGAAATCGACAATGACGTTGGCATCGCCGTCAAACAAGCTGTCTTCAAACAGTTGGTCGGCGCGATGAGCAAGCCCAGTGTAGAAAAAATCGGCATGGGGATACCGGTCTTTACGCAAAAAGCGCGAAATGTAGGCGGCCGAGGCAGCGCCGTCGAAACAATGGTCGTGATAGAGGACCCGGACCTTCATCGTAAAGAAAGATCTCCGAAAACCTTTAAGATTGCCTTACCTTACGCGGAAAAGCAAGCGATAAGCGATAATTACTTTTAGTACTGACGATTCTATCGGCGGATAGGCGAGATTTGTCTATCCGGTCAGCTTAAGTTGACGACAATGGTCATGCCACGTGAGCGGACCATGAATTCTTGTGCCTTCGGGCCCGGAATCGTATCTTAATAATTTACCCCGCTAAAACAGCTGGAACTAGGAAAATGCTCAAGACTAAAGAAGAACGCCTGACGGACCTCCATCCCCAAGAAACCACGGAATGGTTGGAGGCCCTGGAACAGGTCTTGGACGAAGCAGGGCCGGACCGGGCCGCATATCTGCTGAGCCGCCTGCTGGACCGAGCCTCGCATTTTGGTGTGTCGGTGCCGTCCCAGATCAACACGCCCTACGTGAACTCGATTCCCGTTCATGAAGAAGTGCCGTATCCCGGCGACCGGGCTCTTGAACGCCGTATCAAGAGCATCATCCGCTGGAACGCTGCTGCCATGGTGGTGCGGGCCAATAAATACGACCCGAATATTGGTGGCCATATTTCGACGTTTGCGTCGTTGGCCGCCATCAGCGAGGTAGGGTTCAACCACGTGTTCCGCGGGGAGCTACGGCGATCAGCCAGGCGATTTGGTTTATTATCAGGGCCACGCTTCGCCGGGCATCTATTCGCGAGCGTTCCTGGAAGGACGCCTGACAGAAGAGCACTTGCTCAATTTCCGTCATGAGCTACGGGATAAACCAGGCCTTTCTTCGTATCCGCACCCGTGGCTGATGCCGGACTTTTGGCAGTTTCCCACCGTCTCGATGGGCTTCGGCCCAATCAATTCGATTTACAACGCGCGCTTTCTGCGCTATTTGGAGCACCGGGGCATATTGCAGGAGACGGGCCGCCGAGTTTACGCTTTTCTGGGCGACGGTGAGATGGATGAACCGGAATCGACCGGAGCGCTGCACGTGGCGGCGCGCGAAAAGCTGGACAATCTGTGCTTCATCATTAATTGCAATTTACAGCGGCTGGATGGCCCCGTGCGCGGCAACGGCAGCATTATCCAGGAATTGGAAGGTGTTTTCAGAGGCGCCGGCTGGAATGTGATTAAAGTGCTGTGGGGCGGCGATTGGGACGAATTGTTTGCGCGCGACGCCAGCGGCTTGCTGTTGAAGCGCATGGAAGAATGCGTAGACGGCGAGTATCAGAATTTTAAAGCACGCGGCGGCGCTTACGTGCGCAAAGAATTTTTCGGCAAATATCCTGAACTGCTGGACCTTGTGAAAGACATGACCGATGAGCAACTGGGCCATTTGCGGCGCGGCGGTCACGATCCGGTGAAGGTTTACAACGCTTTCAAACGGGCGCAGGAAACCAAGGGTCAGCCGACCGTTATTCTGTGCCACACCGTAAAGGGTTATGGGTTGGGCGAAGCGGGCGAAGGTAAAAACATCACGCACCAGCAGAAAAAGTTGAACGAAGAGGAATTGGTGTATTTGGCCAACCGGTTCAACCTGGAACTCACGCGCGAGCAAGTGCAAGACATTTCGTTCGTTAAACCGGCAGAGAACAGTGCGGAAGTCCAATATCTGAAAGCGCGGCGGCAAGAGTTGGGCGGCTACCTTCCTGTTCGTTCACCGAAGCCCATTGAGATTAAGGCACCGCCACTGGAAACGTTCAGCGAATCGCTGGGTGGTTCGCGCGGCCGTGAAGCGTCTACGACCGCGGCGTTTGTGTCGGTATTGAAATCGCTTCTAAAACTGCCTGATCTGGGCAAGTATATTGTTCCGATCATCCCCGACGAGGCCCGGACTTTTGGTATGGAATCGATGTTCCGCGAGCGCGGTATTTATGCGAGCGGCGGCCAACTTTACAAGCCCGTCGATAGCGACGTGCTGATGTATTACAAAGAAGCGCAGAACGGCCAGATTCTAGAAGAAGGCATTACCGAAGCCGGTGGTTTGGCATCGTTCACCGCAGCGGGAACGGCTTATGCCAACGTAGGCGTGCCGACGATTCCGTTCTTCATCTACTATTCGATGTTCGGGTTCCAGCGAATCGGTGACATGGTTTGGGCTTTTGCCGATTCGCGCGGCAAGGGATTCCTGGTGGGCGGTACGGCGGGACGCACGACGCTGATGGGCGAGGGATTGCAGCACGATGACGGGCATAGCCATGTGCTTTCGAGCGTGATTCCGACTTGCCGGAGCTACGACCCAGCTTATGCATATGAAATCGCAGTGATTGTACAGGACGGCATCCGCCGCATGTATGAAAACGGCGAAGATCATTTCTACTACCTGACGGTGTGTAATGAAAATTACGAGCAGCCGGCGATGCCGCCCACGCCGAACATCGCGGAGGGCATCTTGCGGGGCATGTACCTGTATCAGGCTTCGCAGGCCGGCCCGTCGCACGTGACGCTGTTTGGCAGCGGCGCGATCCTGAACGAAGCACTCAAGGCGCAGAAGATTCTGGCGGAGCGCTATCAGATTGGCGCCGATGTTTGGAGCGTTACTAGCTACACGGAACTCCGGCGCGATGCGCTGATTGTGGACCGCTGGAACAGGCTGCACCCGAACGATCCTCAGCACAAGCCGTATGTGGTGGAAGCGGTTGGGCATTTGGATCAACCCATCATTGCCGCGACCGATTATATGAAGATTGTGGCCGATCAGATCACGCCGTGGGTGCCCGGCTTGACGGCGCTGGGGACCGATGGGTTTGGCCGCAGCGAAAACCGTGAACACTTACGGCGCTTCTTTGAAGTGGATGCCGCCAGTATTGCGGCGGCGGCTTTATCGCGCCTGGCTTCGTGGAAACGGTACGATACGGCACGCGCGCAAAAGGCGATTGTGGAATTGGGGTTGAACCCGGATTCCATTGATCCGATGCTGGCGTAGATCAGGTATAACGGTCGCTTTTTGGGGGGTTGCGGGTGCATGATGCACAGCAGCCCCCTTTGACATTTGTAGCCCCAACTACCGGGATGGTGGAACCGCACGAATGGGCAGGGACTGTTTTGCCTCTTGAAGTTTCTCCACAGCGTCGGCGCATTGGGTGACGGCGCTGAGCAGCGATGACGAGGCCCGCCGCGCGTCGCCGTCTAAGGAGAGTGCGGCTTCACCGTTAACCCATTCCAAGGGGCATGGTCTAGGACCATTAGGATGCGTGGCAT
>CAWJBS010000136.1:0-10614 GCA_963840845.1 Bryobacterales bacterium | reverse complement strand
ACGCCGATTCACCATGAAATAAACCACGGGTACAGTCATGCGGGAGAAAGCAAGCGATGCGATTTCACCCGCCATTAAGGCGATGGCTAAGCCTTGGAAGATGGGATCGAAGAGAATGACGGCCGAGCCAGCGACAACGGCGGCGGCGGTGAGCATCATGGGCCGGAAGCGGACGGCCCGGCTTCGACAACGGCTTGATCGAGAGGCATGCCTTCCCGCAAACGAAGTTCGATGAAATCGACGAGGATGATGGAGTTGCGAACGACGATACCGGCGCCAGCGATAAAGCCGATCATGGATGTGGCCGTGAAGAACGCCGATAGTGCGCCATGAGCGGGGATGATGCCGACGAGAGAGAACGGAATCGCCACCATAATGACGAGCGGCGTGATCATCGATTCGAACCAGCCGACAAGCAAGCCATAAATCAGAATCAGCACGGCGGCGAAAGCGAGCCCGAGGTCTCGGAACACTTCGTAGGTGATGTGCCACTCACCGTCCCACTTCATGGAGTATTTTTCTGACGTATCGGGCAATGCGGCCATGTGTTGTTCGATGGAATAACCACCGGGGGCTTTGAGCTTGTCGATCTCAGGCATGATTTTCAGCACGGCGTAGACGGGACTCTCGATAGCGCCGGCTAAATCGGCCGTTACATAGGTCACGGGCATGAGGTTCTTGTGATAAATGCTCTTGTCGATCACAGTTTTTTCTACGTGGACTAGTTCAGAGAGCGGGACTTGTCCGACGCGGAACGTCAAGAGGCGGTCGATGTGGAACGGTCGGCGCGATCCAGCCGGACAACGACAGGTACGTCTTCTTTGGATGCATCCGCGTGCAACAGGCCAACGGCAAAGCCAGAGGAGGCCGATTGCAACGTGCGCGCGATGTCTTCGGTGGAAACGCCACTGAGTGCGGCTTTTTCTTTGTCTACGATGAGCCGCTCTTCGGTTTGATCGTCTTCCACATACCAATCGGTATCGACAACGCCATCGGTATGGCGGAAGATATCGCGCATCTGCCCGGCCAGTTGGATTTGGCCTTGCTGGTGGGGCCGTAGACCTCAGCCACCATGGTTTCGAGGACAGGCGGGCCGGGTGGGACTTCGGCGACTTTGATGCGTGCGCCAAATTGCTGGGCGACTGGTAAGAGACGGGCGCGTACTTGTTTGGCGATTTCGTGACTTTGCAGCGAACGTTCAGATTTGCCCGTGAGATTGACTTGCAGATCGGCCACGTTCGAACCGCGACGCAAGTAGTAATGGCGGACGAGGCCGTTGAAGTTGAATGGCGAGGCCACGCCGGCATAGGTTTGAATGTTGATTACTTCCGGCTGTTGCGCGGCGGCCGTAGCGAGCGCTTCGGCCACACGCTGCGTTTGCTCCAACGTGGTGCCATTCGGCATATCGACGATGACTTGAAACTCGCTCTTGTTATCGAACGGCAACATTTTCACTTTGACTGCGCCGAAGTAGAAGAGTGAACAAGAAGCGAGAAGCAAAAGGGCGACTCCACCGAGGAAGCCCCAACGAATTCCAGTGCGGTGCAATAAAGCATGCATGATGCGGCGATAGACGCGCGTAAACGCATCTTCTTCGGTGGGGTGGTCATCAGTGCCATGTTGTTTCAGGATTCGAATGGCGGCCCATGGAGTGACGAGAAACGCTACTACGACTGAGAACGCCATGGCCGCGCTGGCGCCGATGGGAATCGGACGCATGTAAGGACCCATCAAGCCGCCGACGAAAGCCATTGGCAAAATGGCCGCGATGACAGCCAGAGTGGCAAGCAAGGTTGGATTACCAACTTCGTCAACGGCTTCGATGGCGACCTCGGCAATCGGGCGGCCATGATTGGCAGGCATGCGCCAATGGCGAACGATGTTTTCGACAACGACAATGGCATCATCGACCAAGATGCCGATGGAAAAGATGAGCGCAAAGAGCGTGATGCGGTTGAGAGTGTAACCGTACAGGTAAAAAACGGTGAGTGTGAGGGCGAGCGTGACAGGAATGGCGATAAAAACGATGAGCGATTCGCGACGGCCCAGCGTAAACGCGATTAAGACGCTGACAAAAACGACTGCGAGCAACATGTGCAGCAGCAGTTCATTCGATTTCTCGGCGGCAGTTTCGCCATAGTTACGCGTAAGCGTCATTTCAACGTCGTGCGGGAGCTGCGATTGCTTCATCTCTTCCACACGCTTGAGCACGTTGCCAGCCACCACCACGGCGTTGGTGCCTTTGCGCTTGGCAATGGCGATGGTTACAGCCGGCGCGGTGAAGCCGTTGCGGTCGCGAAAGCGCACGTATTGAGTGGGTTCTTCGCCTTCGTCGGCTATGTTGGCGATATCTTGCAGCAGAACGGGCTTGCCATTGAAAACACTGACGACAACTTTGCGGGCATCGTCGCTGGTGCGCAGAAATTCGCCGGTTTGCAGAATGACTTCGCGGTTGCAATCGTCAATGCTGCCGGTGGTGAGGCGCTGGTTGGAGGCATTCAGACGATTTGATGACGGCGGCGGGGTTTAGGTTGTAGGCGTTGAGACGAGCTATGTCCAGAGTGACGCGCAATTGACGGCGCTGGCCACCGATGAGCGTGACCGCGGAGACATCGGGCACTTGTTTGATGGTGTCGTCCATCTGCGCGGCGATTTGGCGGAGTTGGTAGTCGCTATAGTTACGGCTCCACAGAGTGACAGCGAGAATGGGCACGTCATCGATGGAGCGCGGCTTCACTAGAGGCTGAGAAGCGCCGGGCGGAATGATGTCGTAGTTCGCCATGAGTTTTTGATTGAGGCGAACAATACTCTTTTCTTCGTCTTGGCCGACGAGGAAGCGCACGATGACGAGTGAGGAACCGGGACTGGAGGTTGAGTACACATATTCGACGCCGGGAATTTCCCAGAGAAGCTTCTCCATGGGCTTGGTGACGCGCTCTTCCACCTCACGTGAGGAAGCGCCGGGCATAGCCACGCTGACATCCACCATGGGGACGATGATTTGCGGCTCTTCTTCACGAGGCAGCTTGAGCACGGCGAAGACACCGGCCAGCAGCGAAACGCAGATGAAGAGCGGTGTGAGCTTGGAATTGATCCACAGGCCGGCAAAACGGCCCGCGATGCCTAGTTTGTGAGTGGACGTCACTGGCGAGCCTCCACGCGGTCGCCATCGGCGAGACCGTTGGGAATAGGAGTGATCACTCGGTCGTCCGGCTGCAAACCGGAGAGAACTTCGATTTGCCCTTCCCTTCTCTCACCTAGCGTGATGAGGCGAATGCGCGCAACACCGTGATCGGCGACAAAAACGGATTGGAGTTGGCCGTTTTCGATGACCGAAGAAACGGGCACAGTGATGGCTTGTTTGTTGCCAGTGACGAAATCAACATGGCCGAACTGGCCGGCGTGGATGGCTGGATTGGCGGGAAGGTCGATCTTCACGGTGAAGCTGTGGGAGTTTGTGTCGGAGACAGGCGAGATCTCCGCTACGCGGCCAGTGATTTGCTGTTGCAGGGCATCAATAAAGACGTTGACGCTGTCGCCGGGGTGAACGCTGGCGATATGGGATTCCTCCACATCGGCATGGAGGCGATAACCGCTGCCGGATTCAATGGTGAGGAGCGGCACGCCGGGAACGGCCATGACGCCGGGATCGACATTTCGCGCGGTCACAATTCCGGCAAAAGGCGCGTGGATGGACGAATAGCCGCGCGTGGTTTGGGCTTCCTGCAAGCCGGCGTCGCTTTGGGCAATGCGGCTGTTGAGCTGTTCGCGGCGGGCGCGCGCCATTTCGTAGTTGGCCTGGGCATCTTTCAGCTTGGCGTTGGTCTCATCCATTTCCTGTTGAGAGATGGAGCGTTTCGCGAAGAGGTCTGCCATGCGGTTCGCGGTGAGTTTGGCCAGATCGAGGTTCGCTTTGGCTTGGGCGATGCCGTTGTCGCTTTCGGCGATGGCGCTTTGGGCTTCCGCGTGGCTGGCTTCCGCTTTGTGATAGCCGGCATCGGATTCCTGGGCGTCCAGTGAGACGAGAAGCTGACCGGCGGACACATGATCGCCGACATGCACTCTTACTGCGAGAACACGGGCCATGGTTTGGCTGGATAATTGCGATTCGGTGCGGGCATGAACGACGCCAGTGGCGGTATAGATTTGCGGCAGAGCTCCCATTTGGGCAGCAACGGTTTGAACAGAGACCGCCGGTTTTTCAGAATCGG
Organism: Bryobacterales bacterium; assembly: GCA_963840845.1. Classification (GTDB taxonomy): domain Bacteria; phylum Acidobacteriota; class Terriglobia; order Bryobacterales; family Bryobacteraceae; genus Bog-105. Next base: position 6,403 of record CAWJBS010000136.1, on the reverse strand, counting down.
CATGCGTGGTGCGCGGGGACTCGCTACATGCGGTGAGCAGAAGAAGAAAGGCAAAGAGCGGTGTGTAAATTTTCATGTAGTTAGTCCTTGAGTGAGGGCGAGTCCAGTGTGAGAGTGCCGGCGGCCGCATCGAGTTGAGCGGCGGCTAAGCGCTGATCGTGCAACGCAGACAAATATTCGGTGCGGCTTTCGAGTACGGCCGATTCGGTGCGCAGTAATTCGTTTACCTGGCTGAGGCCGGCTTGGTAACGATTCTGGGTGATGCGCAAGCTTTCCTCCGCTTGGGCCACGGTGGCTTCGCTCACGGCGATACGCTGATTGGCGGCTTGCAAATCTTCCCAGGCGCGGCGCACTTCGAGCCGAACGGCTGAACTCATGCGATCGCGCGAGGCTTTGGCGGCAATGAGCTGCTGGCGGGCTTCTTCGATTTGCGTTTTGTCGCGGAAGCCGTTAAAAAGATTCCAATTGAGAGAAGCGGCCATGGTGTAATTGGCTCCGCCGCGGGTGACGAAGGTTTGCCGGTCCGCTTCAAAGATGGCTTCGACGCTGACGGTGGGCAAGAGAGTAGAGCGTTCGCGGGCGAGTTGAGCGGTTGCGAGTTCTTCCGTGAATTGCATGCGGAGTTGTTCGGGACGCTTATCGGCTGCGCCTTTCTCAAAAGCAACGAGGCCGTTGGGCACAGGGGCGTTGGAAGCGGTGAGCGGGGTGGTGAGTTCGTGGTCGGTATCGAGTGGCAGGCCGAGTGCGTCGTTCAGCGTCGCTCGGGCATTGGCGAGATCGGCGGTGCGGCGAATTTGTTGCGCCTTCATGCCAGCCAAGTGAACGCGGATGGAGAGGACGTCGGCGTCGGTGGACATGCCGGCCTGATGAATGTTTTGTGCGCGTTCAAGGTCGGCTTCGGCCGATTTGACGGATTGGGTGGCGGCGTTGAGAGCAGCGGCGCTGAGAACAGTATCGAGATAAGCGCGAACGGTGGCGAAAGTGACTTCGGATTCGGTGCGCTGAACATCGGTGGCCGCGATATGCTGCAGCGCTTGACCCGCGCGGATGGCGCTTTTGGTTTGGCCGGCGTCGAACAGCGTTTCCTGAGCGGTGAGCGCCGAACGGAAATTATCAAGTGAGTTGGGACGATTGAGCGGCCCCAGTTCGAAATTCGCCGCGCCGAACTGGTGCTCGGTCAAAAGCGAAGAAAACACGAATACCGGATTATTGCTTCGAGTGGCGGACTCCGCGTAATTCAAGGTTGGCAGGTAACCGGCGTGGGCGGATTGAGTATGGGCTTCGGACGCTTTGACTAAGGCATGGGCGGATTCGAGGGATTTATTTTGTCGCAGAGCGAGTTGGACGGCTTGGGTGAGAGAGAGCCGATCTTGCGACGCCAAAGTGCCTGAGCACACTAATAGGGATAGGAGGATCGTTCGCATTTCTACTGGCGAAGATGCAAGGAGCGGCAAAGGGTGACAGCGAAAGCTAGACGATGCGGCCGGCAGATTTCTCACCGATGAGGCCTTTCATGGGGAAGGCTTGGGCAACGAAGTAGCCCAGAGCGTCGCTCGCGTGCGTGCGGGCTGGGTCGGACTTATCGATTTCGTTGTTGGCGGTCCAGGTGACGCGTTCGAGATCGAGAATCAGCTCTTTGCACTGGGGATTGATGAAGAGGCGGGTGTCGCCGGCATAGCTGTGAAGGCGAGCATTGAGGCAATTGACGCGGTCTTTGACGAATGGATTGACAGTGTTGATGAAGTATTGGGGAGTGAACGTGCCCACCCATTTGGCAAAGAAATCTTTGATGATGTTCCAATCGGTCTGGGCACCTGAAGTTCGTTTTTGATTGCCGGACGCATCGCCATACACCTTGACGATGAGAGGACGTTGGAAGAAAGCCACTTGCTTTTCGAGGATTTGCGCTTGCTCCAGAAAGGCGTCGCAAGCTTTGAAGGTAGTGGCGTTGGGCTTGATGACGATTTCGTGGAGGACGTGCACCACGTCTTCGATTTTCTGGATGAGCAGCATACACATGGGATTGACGTTGAAATCGATAGCCCATACGAGATCGCGCATTTTATCGAAAAAGAGCGGTTTGACGTGTTCCGCTTTGTTGAAGACTTCGTAGACGCGATGGTGGCCGAGGTTGGTGAACTCGGCTAAGATTTCCTGACGATAGGCTTCCGGAGACATGTCGTTGGCCATGCTGAGCAGTTCCGCGGGTTTAATTCTGCCGCCTTGCTCGGTGGTGAAGTGGAAGCCGGCCCATTCGGGTTTCGCGAGGGATTCCTGATAGGTGTCATAGAAATGGTTGCAGCCTTTCGGCGTGCCAATGAAGAGAGCGCGACCTATGCGATCACTCAAAGCCGGACGGATGGCTTCGCCCCAAGTTTGCCCGTTGACGATACCGGCCTCATCAATGACGGCGAAATCGAGACCACTGCCACGAATGCTATCGGGTTTGAAGGCACTGATCAGCGTGATGGTGGAATTCCAGACGAGGTAAATGATCTTATCCTGGTCGTTGGGGCGGCATTTCCAGTAAGGGCGGGTAAACTCTTTGAGACGATCCCAGATGATGCGTTTGCCTTGCTCTTTAGTGGGGGCGAGATACCAGATGACGCTGCCGGGCGTTTTAGCCGCCATGAGCATTTCTACCATGGCTAAGTGAGTCTTACCGAAGCGGCGGCCGGCGACTAAGACGCGGAAACGGGCGGGGGATGAATACACTTCATGTTGGCGAGGAGATAGTTGTAAGTAATTTCTTTCGAATGGCCGTGCCATGCGTTAGTAACTCACCTGCCCGTCCGGGCCCATGACGCCCAAATAATCGGCGGGCGGCGGATTTTTGGCGTATTGCTCTTCTTCGGCTTGTTTTCTCGGCGTTCTGGGCGGATAGGCGGCGATGGCACCGGCGCGGCTGCGGAGCCAGAAGATTGTGGCCGACGGATGGATGCCGGAGGTGGCCATGCGGAGGAGGGTCTCCCAAACGCGCAGATTGCTTTTGACAAAGGCTGCGCGCATGATTCGGCCGTACAAGGTTTCGAGCTCGGGTACGGCGAGACCCATGCGGTCTGCGATAATGTGGACCGCGATGCCCACGCGGGCCATGCGGATTGCGCGACGGCGATTGGATTGGAAGAGATTCATTAGTTTAATAAAACCTTTTAGCCACGGATGAACGCGGATGAACACGGATAAGACGCGCGGCGGCTTCTTATTCGAGGTCGGCTAGGTCTTGCCAGTCTTGGAAGGAAAGGAGCTTAGTAACGGTAGTGGATTTGCCCCAGGTGGCGGCATCGGGAGTTACTAAGTGTTTGTATGCTTCGGGAACGCCTCCTACGAAGTGGTAGATGCGGGTGACGGAATCGGACTCGGTGAGTGTGCCGCGCAGGTGGGCATTACTGGGAGTTACTTCGTACGTTACGGTCTTTTCGCCTTCGAGGCCGATGTAGAGGTCTTGGGTGACGCTGCCGGGCGTGGGGCCTGCTCCCGATGACGGATTATTGGGGAGATCTATTTCTGCTTCCAGGTCGGCGTCAAAATCATCATCTGCTGCTGCTCGTGCCGATTCGTGCTGGTTTTTGGCGAGGTTGAAGCGCTCCAGAGCGAGGTCGAACCGCTGTTTTTGCAAAACAAGGTTTTGCTGCCAGCGGGCATCATCGTATTTTAGTTTCTTGATCTTAGCGATGTGGTTGAGGGAGCGGGCATATTGGCGCGACGCGGTGGTGCGGTAGCGGTCCAAGAGTTCGATTTGGTGGAGTTCGGCCGGGGTCCACTGGGTGGAGTCGGGCTGGCGCAGGTAGAGTTGCACCTCAAAATGCTCAGCGGCCCGGCGGCGGCGCTGCAGGATCCAGTAGTCTTGCACGGAATCTGCGACCAGAGCAGCGGCTTGTTTGGAACCGGGCTTGCAGTCGGCGAAGGTGTCGTTGAGTAAGTCAAAAAACTCGGACGGATTTTCGTCCGGGAGGAAGAGCGTCTTCGACGAGGCGCCGTGGGTCATGCTGTTCAGAGCATTGGGGGCATCCGATTGAGGGATATTGTCCGATTTGGAAGCCAAACTAGTTGTCCTTTCGGCTCCAGTTTTACTTTTCGGCGTTCGCGGTCAGCTATTTTTTGGGTGTAAGTTGATGAAAATAAGGGAAATAAAAAATTTGCTTCTGCGGTGACTAAAAAAGATGGCTTGGCCTTTCGTTTCTCGCGGATAGTTAAAGTGGTTTGCTTATGACGGGCACGCTCAGTCTTCCGGCGGACGTGGAAGGGCTTTATCTGGCCGAGGCGCAGGCTCGCGGATTGCCTTTAGAAGAAGTCATACTTCAGGCGCTGTTGGCGGCATGTCTGGCGATTGACTCGGAGAAGCGGCCGCTTTCCGCCGAGGAATGGATGCGCCGTTTCGAGGAATGGAGCGAGAGTGCGACTCGCGCCCATTTGCCGGACCTACCGGACGAGGCGATGAGCCGGGAGTCGATATACGCGGATCGTGGTTTGTAGGGCGTGGTTTTCGTTGACACTCACATTTTGCTGAGGTCTCATCCATCGGGATTATAGGCTGTTATGGCTCGCGTGTGAGATTAAATAAGCTGTAGGTTAGGAGATACGAGCCGACTTATCCGGACTTTTCAATAAAGGCACCGGAACCGTCACGGCTGGAGGGATTCGTAGGCTAGCATCATTGGTAGTTCCCCTACATGGAAGGAGCAACTGTGCGAATCGTTACTTGGAATTGCCAAATGGCACTACACCAGAAAATTGATTCTCTGCTCTGTGTCCTTTCGGCAAGCCTGCATGAAAGAAGGTTAGAAAGCTGATAGCGTCAGAAAGCCGGGAGGCTCAGTGGTTATGGCGCGTGAAGCATTCAATAGCAACTATGAAGACTTAGAGGCGTTGCGAGTGCAGTTCGAAGAGTTCCGTAGCGGGCATGAGAAGCGGACGCGTTTGCCTGAAGAGTTATGGCGATCTGCGGCGGAGATCGCAAGACGCCGCGGCCTGAGTGTGGTTTGTCGATTTTTGCGATTGGATGCCAATAGCCTCAAGAAGTGGATGGGGCAGGACAGTAAGCCGGCAAAAGCAAAACGCAAAGCTCGGAAGCAAACGACAGAAGTGCCTGCGCATTTTGTGGAGCTGTTTACGCCGGCAGCAAGTGGCGGGAGCAGTTGCGTGGTAGAAGTGGACTCACCGAGGGGAGGCAAGCTGCGCTTAGAGTGGAAAGGCGTGAGTGCCGGTGAGGTGATGCAGCTGATCCGCACGTTCGCGGGACACTAAGCCGTGCTGCAGATTACGCCGCAGATGCGCGTCCTTGTGGCGCTAGAAGCCGTGGATGGGAGAAAAGGCATCGATTCTTTAGTGCAACTATGCCGCGAAAAACTGGCCGCCGACCCGTTTTCAGGATGCGTATTTGTCTTCCGCAGCCGTAGCTCCACGTCGATCCGTTTGTTAGCCTACGACGGCCAGGGTTTCTGGCTCGCGCAAAAGAGACTGTCCAAAGGACGTTTCATGTGGTGGCCAGACGGCAAGGGAGCAGCGTGTTCCATCGAAGCCTATCAGGCGCAGCTGTTGGTGGCGGCGGGCAATCCAGACACGCCGGCCGCGCCGATGTGGCGGCGTGTCAGCTAACAAGACAGCATGAAAAAAGTTCGCGCTAGGACTTGCGTTCAAAGGGATTTTCTGTCACACTGCTGTTGTGGCAGATGTCTATCGCCATCGCGGAAGAGTGATCAGCGGCGGAGATATCGCCTTCCTGCGGCAGTTTATCGCCGATCACGCGGCTATGAGCCGCTACGCTTTATCCTGTGGCATCTGCGAAGCGTGGCAATGGAAACAAGCCAACGGCGCTTTGCGGGACATGGTGTGTCGTGGTCTGCTGCTGGCGCTGGAACGAGCAGGACAGATCGAACTGCCGCCGGCAAGACGCACGATACGCAATCCGCTCACAGAGCGGACGCGACCAGAAGCATTGGTGCCGGACAATCGCCCGGTGCGCGAACCGCTGGCTAATCTCACGCCACTGACGTTTGAACAAGTTCGGCGCACGCGGCAAGAAGCTTTGTTCAACAGTCTGCTGGAGCAGTACCACTATCTCGGCTATGAACAGCCGGTCGGCGAGCACTTGAAGTATCTAGTGTCGGCGCATGGCCAAGTAATCGCGTGCGTGGCTTGGTGTTCCGCGCCACGGCATTTGGCTGGCCGTGATCGCTTCATCGGCTGGAGTCCGGAGACACGCAAACGCAATCTGCATTTGCTTGCCTACAACACGCGCTTTCTGATCCTGCCGTGGGTCCAAGTACCGCATTTGGCATCGCACATCTTGGGACGCATGGCAAAGATTGTGCCGATCGATTGGCAGGAGATGTATGCCCATCCTGTTTACTGGCTGGAAACATTCATCGATCCCGCGCGTTTCAAAGGCACTTGTTATCGA
>CAWJBS010000135.1:0-128718 GCA_963840845.1 Bryobacterales bacterium | reverse complement strand
CCGACGGTGGCCTCCGTGGGAGTCGAATTCCGGGAAATGGGATTACGCATGCGAGCAGCTACGCCGGCGTACCACCACTCGCCGGGACGGCCGCAACTGCCGGCAGGACCTCGGTCGCCACCTGAACAATATTGTTGCGAACGGCGTATAGCACCAGTTCGCTGACGAGAAGTGGGGGCCGACTTCCGCATGATGTTGCTGCGGTGGGTCTCAGCCGTCTTAACGCTCAGATCCAGGTGCGACGCGACTTCTTTTGTGGACAGGCCTTCGGCTAAGAGTTGCACAACTTCGCGTTCCCGCGGAGTGAGGTTGGGGAGTAGTAGGTTCTTTTTGGGAGTGCCATAGTTGCCTCGATAGCCGGACATTTCAGGGGATTGCGATTCTCACGCCGGCGGCTTATCTGGAACTGGGATAGGGCGCGCGGCGGGCAAGCTATCCTTGAGGCATTATGACAACTTCAAACAGTCTCAGCGGCGCGTGGCTGTTTATTGCGGGTCAGCGAATGGAACGACCCCAGTTTTGGCGGAGGCGCGGGCGCTGGGGGCTGCGCTGGCGGCGGCGGGGTTGGGACTGGTGTATGGGGGCGCGAATATTGGGCTGATGGGCGCGGTGGCGGATGCGGCGCTGGCGGGCGGGGCGGATGTGGTGGGCGTGCTGCCGGATGTGTTGACTGGGCATGAGATTGCGCATGAGGGCCTGAGCCGGCTGGAGCTGGTGGCCACCATGCACGAGCGCAAGGCGCGGATGGCGGAGCTGGCCGATGATTCGGTGCTGCCGGCGGGTACGGGACGCTGGAAGAGCTGCTGGAGGTGGTGACCTGGGCGCAACTGGGGCTGCATGCGAAGCCGGTGATTTTGGTGAATACGGCTGGGTACTGGGATGGGCTGCTTGGGTTTTTGGATACGGCGGTGGAGGCGGGGTTTTTGAAGGGAAGAATCGGGGGTTGTTACGGGTGGCTGGGACGGCGGTGGAGGCGGTGGGGATGGTGGGTGGGGGGTGATGTTCGCCTCTGAAGGTGGGCTTTTATCTTGCTGCCATCGGTTAGTTTAGAGTTTGGCATCTTTGCTGTTGCCGAGCGCCTTATCGACCACACGAAGGAAAGCGGTAGTGTCGAGAAAATAGTTTGGATATGCGCTCTTGAGCGCTGAAATTGAGTCGACGGAGACGAGCACGGCCTGCAATTCCGGGTGGTCCTTTTCGATCACGGCGTATTCGGCGTTCGCAGCGGCGAGATCGCCTCTTTGGTAAGGAGTAATGGTGAGGCGAAATACATTTGGATCAAGAACAAGAAGGTAAATATCGGCGTTCTTCATTTCTTCCTGTTCAACATGTCTTGTCGCGATTGACCATCCGCTAAGCACGTTGTTCACGTTTAATTTTGCGTACAGGGTTCGCAGTTCAGGGACGATTTCATCCATGAAGGCTGGCTACCCGGTACAGTGGGGTTCTTCTCGGAGTAGCAATTGCGCTCGATACGAGGGCAAAAAAATGCATCCAGTCTTCCGATCCGATATTCGATTTAAGCGCCTCTCCTGTGAAGGTCGAATAGGTTTCCACTGCGGTTGCCCAGTAATGCTGCAAGCGAGACCTGAGCTGAATCTCAATCCGCTGCCCGTTGTAACAGGAGTGTTGTGCGGACTTGCTCCTGAATTTGTACACCAAATGAACCCCGCGGTAGCCGTTGACCTTGGGATTCGCAAGGTAATCGGAGGTCTTTGAGAACTCTGGGCCGCGTTGGGGATTCTTCCTTGCTGCGTGCAGGAATTTTCTTTCTAGCTTTCGAACCTGTTGCACAGTTTCCATTACCGCTCGACAGCCGCCAATGTCTTGCATCTGTGACAAGTTGGGATAATGTCCCGCTGCTTTGCTGAGCCTGAGCTTGAGCATTATGGAAGCGAAGCGCTTTAGCCTCTGGGAAACAATCGCGGTCGGATCAATGCTCTTTGCTCGGCGTTTGAGCGTCATCTTCAGTACCTGTAGCGGATAGCTGTGAACGGTTCGCCAATTGCCTACTGTCTCAACAGCTTTGAGGTAATCTTGGAAATCCTGCACTGTTTCGAAGCCGTCATCGTCCCTCGCGAGGATCTCCCCTGCTCGGTCTATTTGGCCTTTTCCGTATTGAGGGCGTGCCCATGCCATACCAGGTTCAATCCCTTGATTCTGCGGAGCCAGTGGCTGGTACTATCTTGCATCTACGGAAAAACCGGGTCAACTCGCTTGGGGGTTTCTTCGGTGGCGAGTGGGCAAGCCTCGACTAGGAGACCTGGGAATGTCAGGCTGCTTTGAAGAATTTTTCCACTTTGGGGCGTTTGCGCTGGGCGGCGTGCCAGAGGTCATACTGCTGCTGCAGGTCGAGACCCATGCCTGGTTCGGTTCCAAAGGCATCGGACAGCCTCAGAGCCATCGCTGCTGTAAACGAGGCTCGACCGTTGAGCAGGCGCGAGAGCGTTGACCGGGCCACGCGCAGCTTCTTGGCTGCAACTCCAACCTGAACAGTGCCGAGGTATTCCCGGAGAATTTCGCCCGGGTGCGCGGGGTTGTGCATCGTCTTCACGATGCTCATTTTACTGACTTGCTGTTGAAGTGCATATTGGAGGCTATCGATATGTATCCAACCTTAGAGCAGATTCGGAAATTGTGCAGACCACGGGGCTTTCCCTCAGGGGCTAAAGCCCATTGATTTTATTGGAGTCTTGCGGCACGACTAAAGTCGTGCCCTTTCAAAGCGGGTCTACGGTTTTGCGGCACGTCTGAAGTTGTGCCCTTTCAAAGCGGGTCTACGGTTTTGCGGCACGACTAAAGTCGTGCCCTTTAAAGCGGGTCTACGGTTTTGCGGCACGTCTAAAGCCGTGCCCTTTCAAAGCCCGTCTGCAGGAAAAATGAAATCGGTCAGGGCGCAAAAACAGCAACGCGGCGAAAGGGGGGCACCCGGCAGTTTTGTTCGGATGCTGTTCAAGGAGTGGTGGCAAATTCCATGGATGGATGGGGATTAGTTTTGTGGTTCGCGGAGGGGGACTTGGCGGTCGATGGTGAACTGGACTTTCAGGGAGGCGCGGGCGCCGCCGAAGCAGACCAGGACTTTTTTGGATGGGCCGCTGAAGCCGAATTGGACGTGGGCTACGCCGTTGGGATCGATGCGGGTGACGGCGGGCGGGTCTGGGATTGATGTTGTGGAGGTTTGAGGCATCGTGAAGGAAGCGGAGGCGGCAACCACCTTTTCGTGGAAGGCGCTATCGAGGGCTATGGGGACTTCGAGGTCAGGATTGTCGTTGGTTTTGCCGCAGCCGGCTAACAGGCCGGCGATGACGTTTTCGCGGTTGACTAACTGCTCTTCGAGGATGGGGTTGTCGCGGTAGACGCGGTAGAAAAAATCATAGGCGCTGGAGCGACGGTCGGAAGGGCGGATCATGTCGATGTGGTCTGCATGGATCTCCTGCGGCGCGGTGGTTACGTCGCATCCATAGGTGGCGCTGAAGTAGCTGACGACGCGGGTATGGGCAGATAGCGGCCCACTCGGTTATCCGGCCTGGTGTCTTCCGGTTCATAGGCGCAGAAGCGATGGATGCCATTGACGGAGTTGCTGCCGCGCCAGTTGCTTTCGAGATGGGTGAGGAAAGTGTTGTCGCCGGCATCGCTGAGGTCGTTGAGGAGCGGGTCGCGGTCGTAGATGGAGGCGATGCGTGCGACGGAGGAGCCCTCGTGCGGGGTTCCATAGGAGACGATGAAGCGGACTTTGCGCTGCTTCGGCGGGGTGGCGCAGGAGCATCTGCTCGACCAGGATGCCGCCCAGGCTATGGGCGATGAAGACGACTTCGCGATGGTCCCAGACATGGTCCTGCCTGAGGCGAGACCAGAGGATGCCGGCCAACTGGTCGCTGGACATTTTGCCATTGGAGGAAGGAGTGGGGTACTCGGCCACTTCAATGTCGGAGTAGGCGAAGCGCGGGTCAGTGCGCACCATGTCGGGCCAGTAAGCGCCGTTGGATGCTCGCCAGGAGTCGCGGCTGCCGTGGAGGCCATGGACGAAGACAATGACTCTCCGCGCGGCGATTGAGAATGGTCCTGCTGCGCCGCGGCTTGGGGAGTGAGTGCGGAAGCGTGGAAGAGAAGGAACACGGCGAGCAGAGCGATCTTGATCTTCATGCGAATCTCACCGGATCACTCATCAGGCACCCTGATGTAAGGATATAGGGAGCGGGCGGCGGGGTGGCTTTGGAGGAAGAGCGATTCCCTTCCTTGAGGTTTATCTACGTAATCCGGCAGGCATCCGTTCAAGGGGCTTCCTAGAGCAGGCCGCCTCAAATTGGTCATTTACCGAAACCGGCAAATGGGACTGATTCGTAGAGGAGGCTTCCCTCAGGGGCTAAAGCCCGACTCATTTTTGGCGTTTTCGGCACGACTGAAGTCATGCCCTTTCAAAACACAAACCACCATCTGTGTGGCGGACGCGACTAGTTGGGCGTGCCGGTGGTCTCTTCGGCGGCGAAGGTGCACTCGGGGCACTGGCAGACGCGGCGCAGATAGTCCCAGGAGTAGATGCCGCCGGAGTGGCCGTCTTGCCAGTTGAACTGGATGGCGTAGCGGCCGACGGGGTGGGCGCTGGCGGGCTTGGGCGGCGGCGGTATACATGGGCAGCAGGGCGGCGGGCTTGGGCTTGGGCTGGCCGGGCTTGCGGCCTTCGGCTTGCGCGCTCGTCGACGCAGGTGGCGCAGGGGCAGGCCTCGCGCAGCCAGGCAAAGCTCCAGGCGCTGCTGGTGGCCGTCGACCCAGTCGATCTCCATGCCCTTGCCCTCGGTGATCAGCACGCGCACCTTTTCCGGGGTGATGGCGATGCGGGGCAGCGGGCGGTTGTCTCGCTTCTCGCGGGCTGCTTTGTCTTTGGGGACGATGCGGATGCCTTCGTGGCTCATAACTACAGTTTACAGTGGACAGCGACAGTCGCAGCTATAGGAATAGGAGCAGGAATAGGGATAGAGTAGGCCGTCGGAGATTTGCGCTCCATGATGTTGGCGTTTGTCGCCTTCAGAATCACTCTGCCGCGGACTTACTCTCTACTCCCTACTCCCTACTCCCTGCTTCCGTCGTAGCGCAGTTTGAGGACGAGGATGGTCAGGGCGAGGGTCAGGGTGACGATGTTGGCGACGATGATTGGGCGGGAGTGGATGCCGATGCCGTAGATCAGCCAGCAGGCGACACCAAAGCTGAAGAGGAGAAACATGGACAGGGAGATGTCGGCCGCTCTTGCGCCGCCAGACGTGCAAGAGTTGCGGCAGGAAGGAGATGGTGGTGGAGATGGCGGCGGCGTAGCCGATCCATTCGAAGACCAGGCGACTGGGGTACGACAGGTCATGATTTAAGCGTTTCTCCAGAAGAACCACGCGGCCATGGAGAGGCCGATGACGACCACCAGCCCGCGCAGCACGGGCTGGGGCACGCGGCGGGCGAGGCGGGCCGAGACGTAGCCGCCGATGGCGCAGACCACCATGGCCAGCAGGCAGTAGCGCCACACCACCTGGCCGCCGAAGACGAAGATGACGCAGGCGATGCCGTTGGCCGGGGTGGTGGCGGCGACCTTGAGGGCGTTGATCTCGTGCAGGTCCTCGATGCCGAAGAGCGAGAGCAGGGTGATGAGCAGGAACCCCGCGCCGGCGCCGAAGTAGCCGATGTAAAAGCAGACGACTATGGTGGCGAGGAAGACCGGCAGGCGGTGGGGGGGTGGGTTGGTCGGCGATGGCGCCTTTGCGGCGCTCCAGCCAGCGCGAGACCGGGCCGCTGACGGCAAAGATGCGAGGCGGCGACGAGCAGCAGCCAGGGCACCAGGTGCAGGAAGGTCCTCTGCGGCGTGTTGAGCAGGACAACGGCTCCGACGGTGCCGCCGAGCAGGCCGGCGAAGGCCATGGGCAGGCCAGGCGCAGGTTGCTGCGGATGTCGTCGCGATAGGCGGCGACCGAGGTGAGCTGACCGGGCCAGAGCGCCACGGTGTTGGTGGCGTTGGCCTGGATGGGCAGCAGCTTCATGCCGAGCATCGCGGGAAAGAGCAGAAACGAGCCGCCGCCGGCCACGGCATTGAGCAGCCCGGCCAGAAAGGCGGCCACGGTGAGCCAGAGCCAGTGCCAGTCCACAGGATGGAGAAGGTTGGAGAGATGCGACATCTACTTGAATTGTAGAGGGGTGCGAACCCGGGTCAGAGCGGGGTCAGCGGGCCAGGGCTGGGCCTGCCGAGTTGTGCGAACTGCGTTTCCGCATGGGCATGGAGGTCTCTGGAATTCTTGCCCAGATTGCGTTGTGCGGCAAGTTTTTTCTAGGAAATGAATGCTTCGATATGGGCAGATATCAAAATATATGAGTGTATTACGCGCATATTTTATGAATCTGTTGTACTATAGTGTCATCAGATTGGTTGAGCGGCTGGGACTCAGTTCCCGGCCCCACCAATCAAAAATCCATCTGGAGGTATAGATATGGCAATCACTCGTTGGGACCCGTTTCGGGAAGTCGTTTCGTTGCAGAACCGTGTGAACTCGCTCTTCCGCGATCTGAATGAGGCGGCGAAGGCCCGTTGACCACTGCCAGCTTTGTGCCGGCGGTCGATATCTATGAGGACGCGCAAGAAGGTGGTGTTGAAGCTCGAGGTTCCGGGCATCGAAGAGAAGGACCTGGACGTGCGCGTGGAGAACCACACGCTGACCGTCAAGGGCGAGCGCAAGTTCGAGAGCGAGGAGAAGGAAGAGAACTTCCATCGCATCGAGCGGCGCTACGGCAGCTTCTTCCGCGCCTTCACGCTGCCCTCGACCGTGGATACGGAGAACGTGGCGGCCAGCTACAATGCTGGCGTGCTGAAGCTGGAGCTGACCAAGAAGCCCGAAGCGCAGCCCAAGCAGATCAAGATCAACGTGGCGGCGCCTAAGGGCCGACGTGGTCAGTGGATCAGTGGATCAGTTTTTCCGCGGCTGGAGAGAGCGTTGCCGATTCCGATGTTGAGTTCGGAGCGGTTATGACCAATCGCCGGTGGCAACAACAAGCTCTTCTTGCCTTGCACCGAGACCGGCTGCTAACCCTGAACACTGACCTCTGACCACTGACCTCTGGAGAAACCATGGCAATTCGTTGGGAAAAACTGACGGTCAAGTCGCAGAAGGCGATGGAGCAGGCGCAGGCGCAGGCGGCCGAGCTGGGCAACCCGGAGGTGCTGCCGGTGCATCTGCTGCTGGCGCTGGTCGATGACCGCGAGGGCGTGATTCCTGCGGTGCTGGAGAAGATTGGTGTTCCCACCGAGCGGCTGGAGAACGACCTGCATGGCATTGAGGAAAAGCTGCCGCGTGTGGCGGGCGCTGCCGCGGAGGCCGGGCGTGAGCCAGGCGTTGAACAAGGTCTCTGGACCAGGCCTTTCGTGAAGGCGCGAACTTCAAGGACGAGTACGTTTCCACGGAACACTTGCTGCTGGGCGTGGCGCACATCAAGAGCGATGCCGGCGCGTGAGGCGCTGACTGGCGCTGGGCGCAACGCACGAGGCGATTTTGAAGGCGCTGACGGCGGTGCGCGGATCGCAGCGAGTGACCGACCAAAATCCCGAAGGCAAGTTTCAGGCGCTGGAAAAGTATGCCAAGGACCTGACGGAGCTGGCGCGGCGCGGCAAGCTGGACCCGGTGATCGGGCGCGACGAAGAGATTCGCCGCGTGATGCAGGTGCTGAGCCGGCGCACGAAGAACAACCCGGTGCTGATTGGCGAGCCGGGCGTGGGCAAGACGGCGATCGTGGAGGGGCTGGCGCGGCGGATTGTCTCGGGCGACGTGCCGGAGAGCCTGCAGCGACAAGCGGGTGATTTCGCTCGATCTGGGCTCGATGCTTGCCGGCGCCAAGTTTCGCGGCGAGTTTGAAGACCGGCTGAAGGCGGTGCTGAAGGAAATTGAAGAGTCGAACGGCGAGATTGTGCTGTTTATCGACGAGCTGCATACGCTGGTGGGCGCGGGCGCGGCGGAGGGCGCGATTGACGCGAGCAATATGCTGAAGCCGGCGCTGGCGCGGGGCGAGTTGCGGGCGATTGGCGCGACGACGCTGAATGAGTACCGCAAGTATATTGAGAAGGATGCGGCGCTGGAGCGGCGGTTCCAGATTGTCTATGTGGGTGAGCCGAATGTTGAAGACACGATTGCGATTTTGCGCGGGCTGAAGGATCGCTACGAGGCGCACCATAATGTGCGCATCAAGGACTCGGCGATTGTGGCGGCGGCGACGCTGTCGCATCGCTATATCAGCGACCGGTTTTTGCCGGACAAGGCGATCGACCTGGTGGATGAGGCGGCGGCTTCGCTGGCGATTCAGATTGGCTCGGTGCCGACGGAGATCGACCAACTGGAGCGCGAGCGACTTCGCTGGAGATTGAGCGCGCGGCGCTGAAGCGCGAGACCGACACGAACAGCCTGGAGCGGCTGGATGCGGTGGAGCGCGAAGTTGGCGACGCTGCGCGAGCAGATTACCGCGCTGCGGGCGCGCTGGACGAAGGAGCGCGACGCGATCAGCCACATCAGCGAGCTGAAGAAAAGGATTGAGGCGTTGCGCTTTGAGGCCGAAGAGCAGACGCGGAAGGGACAGCTGGACCGCGCGGCGCAGATTCAGTATGGCGAACTGCCCAAGCTGGAAGCGGAGCTGAAGACGCTGAGCGCGGCGCAGGATGGGACGGCGGCGTGGCGCGGATGCTGAAGGAAGAAGTGGACGAGGAAGACATCGCCGGCATCGTGAGCAAGTGGACCGGGATTCCGGTGACGCGGATGCTGGAGGGCGAAGTGAAGAAGCTGGTGCAGATGGAGCAGCGGCTGAAGGAGCGCGTGATTGGGCAGGATGTGGCGCTGACGGTGGTGGCCAACGCGATTCGGCGTTCGCGGGCGGGGCTGAGCGATCCGAAGCGGCCGATCGGGTCTTTTATTTTTCTTGGACCGACGGGCGTGGGCAAGACGGAAACGGCGCGGGCGCTGGCGGAGTTTTTGTTCGACGATGAGCAGGCCATGGTGCGCATCGACATGAGCGAGTACATGGAGAAGCACGCCGTGGCGCGGCTGATCGGCGCGCCGCCGGGATACGTGGGCTACGACGAAGGCGGGCAGTTGACTCCCCGTCGGCCACGTTCCAGTCGATCGTGGTGGAGGGAAGGCCGATCCAGAACGGCACGTTGTTGTCGGGCGCCGCCAGCGCTTTCAGATAGGTGCCGATCTTGTTGGCCACGTCGCCGGTGCGGGTGACCCGGTCGGTGCCGACGATGACCAGATCGACCTGACCGTGCTGCATCAGGTGGCCGCCGGCATTGTCGGCAATCACGGTGTGCCGCACGCCGTGGGCGGCCCAGTTCCCAGGCGGTCAGCGCCGCCCCCTGGTTGCGCGGGCGGGTTTCGTCCACCCAGACATGCAGATCGATGCCGCGCTCGAACCGCCATGTAGATCGGCGCGAGCGCCGTGCCCCAGTCCACCGTGGCGAGCCAGCCGGCATTGCAGTGGGTAAGCACGTTGACGCGACGGCCGGTGCGGGGCGGCGATATCGGCGATCAGCGCAACGCCGCGCCGGCCGATCGCCTCGCACTGGGCGGCGTCCTCGTCGGCGATGCGGCCGGCTTCGGCGTAGGCGGCGGCGACGCGGTCGGCGGGCGCGGTATTGCGCAGGACGGTGAGCATGCGCTCGATCGCCCAGCGCAGGTTCACCGCCGTCGGGCGGGTGGCGGCCAGCACGGCGCCTGTCATGTTCCAGCGCCGCGCTGGAGGCATCGGCGCGCAGGGTGAGGCAGAGTAGTTCGTAAGCGGCAGACGGCGCCGATCAGCGGGGCGCCGCGCACCTGCATGCTGCTGATGGCGTGCGCGGCCTGCCCCGACCGTGGTGAGGCGGAGGATTTCCAGCGCCCACGGCAGCTTCGTCTGGTCGAAGATGCGCACCGACCAGCCGTCATCGGGGTCCACCCAGACGCTGCGGTATGGGGTGCCGTCAATCTTCATCGCAGCCGATTCTTTGATCTGGTGGTGCAGCACGCAGAGCAGGGTGAACAGGCGGCGGGCGGTGGGAAAATCGATCGCCACCTTGCCATCCAGCCGCGTCATCATCAGTCCGCGCGCCCTCGTTATGGAACTCCTCGCCGACCCATGTCGATAGCCTGGATGCGCGCCTCGCGGCCTTCTTCGACGGCCTTGGCGTGGCTGTCGACCAGCATCTGATAGTCCTTGATCAGGCTGCGGAACGGGCCGAGCGCCAGGACCGACGGCCACCAGCGGGGTGTCGTCGGCGCGCGACGGCGAACACCAGCCGGCCTTCGTAGTGGACAGGCGCAGCGCGTAGGGGCCGGCGTCGCGGGCAATCGCGTGGGATTGCGGGGCGAAGCTCTTTTCCGCCTGCAGGTCGGCGACGGCCTGGGCGCGGTCGGCTTCCAGGATGGGGGAGAGGCGTGTCAGCGCCTTGCCCTCCAGCGAACGTGCACCAGTCGCGCGCTGGGCGTTCCGGTATCGGCCCGGGGACCGTCACGCCCCGGGACTCCGGGCATGGGCCGGCTCGTGCCACGCGCGGACCAACCGACGCTCCAGCGCCGCGCCCGATTCGGGCGGGCATCCCGGGCGCGGCCGGGCTGCCGGCGCAAGGGCAGGGTGACGGACAGAGGGGCACCTCGACCTGCTGCGGGAGCCTAGCTTGAACGCAGGAGGATGCCGGATCAAGCGGCGATGGCGCCCGCCAGGGATCGCGACGCGGAGGAATCCGGGATGTTCCGGGAAGCGGTGGGGCTGCGGCGCCGCCGCCGGCGCCGCAGCGTCAGGCGACGATGTTGACGCCACCCGTTGTCGTGGCGGTGGCCGTCGGGGAGGTGGCAGATGACGAAATGGAAGAGCCCCCGCCACTGCCGTCGTTGTCTCCATCGGAATCGCGGGGCTTGGCGGGTGGAGCCGAGGTGACGGGTGAACTCAGGGAAGGGTAGCTGGCGGAGGGGGCGCTGATGGCCGATACGCTCATGACGAGGCTCCTTGCGGAGGGGACAAACGGCGTTTTTTCCGCAAGAAGAAGCGATGATGTCACCGCCGGCGTTGGCGTTGTGGGGCGAAAAGATTGAGAACGGGTGAAGGCCCGCTCGCGTCCGGCGGATGCTTTCCCGGGTGCACCGCTGCACGTTTCGTGTCCGGTGCGCGCCTTGCCGTTGTGGGGCCGGGACACTACGAAGGACCGCCCGCGCCCAGGCAGAGCCTGGGTCATCGCCCGGGCCATCGCCATACCGCGTGCGCCGGAACGCCGGTCTCTGCGTTCGTCGCCGCACCCCGCCGCAGGAGTGAAGCATGAAATTGCATGATGTGAAGGTGTACCCGTCCACGGCCAGGCTGGCGCGCGAGCAGCAGCTGGCCTGGAAGATCGCCGGCGTTGCGGTCGACCGCGTGGCGGTCCAGCGCGAGGTCGCCGAGATGATCATCAACCGCATCATCGACAATGCCGCGGTGGCGCTGGCCGCCATCAACCGCCGCCCGGTGGTTTCCGCACGCGACATGGCGCTCGGCCATTCGCGCAAAGGCGGCGCCACGGTGTTCGGTGTGGCGTCCGGCAAGCGCTTTAGCCCCGAATGGGCGGCCTGGGCAAACGGCACCGCGGTGCGCGAACTCGACATGCACGACACCTTCCTTGCCGCCGACTACTCCCATCCCGGCGACAAATTCCGCCATCCTGGCGGTGGCGCAGACGGTAGAGAAATCGGGCCGCGATCTCATCCGCGGCATCGCCACCGGTTACGAAATCCATATCGACCTGGTGCGCGCGATCTGGCTGGACGAGCATAAGATCGACACATCGCCCATCTCTGCCCGGCGCAGGCGGCCGGCATCGGCACCCTGCTCGGGCTGAAGCAGGAGGTGATCTACCAGGCGGTGCAGCAGGCGCTGCATGTCAGCATCACCACCCGCCAGTCACGCAAAGGCGAGATCAGCCGTCGGAAAGCCTATGCCCCCGCGCATGCCGGCAAGCTGGCGGTGGAGGCGGTGGACCGCGTGATGCGCGGCGAGGGGGCGCGAGCCCGATCCATCAAGGCGAGGATTTGGTGATCGCGTGGATCCTTTGGGCCGCACCGCGCGTGACAAGGGGCTGCCCGAGGCGGTCTACAACGTGCCGCTGCCGGAGCCCGGTGAAGCCAAGCGCGCCATCCTGGACAGCTACACCAAGGAACACAGCGCCGAGTACCAAAGCCAGGCGCTGATCGACCTGGCGTTCCGGATGCGCGAGCAAATTCCCGACCTGACGCAGATCGAGAAGATCATCCTTCACACCAGCCATCATACTCACTACGTGATTGGCACGGGCGCCAACGACCCGCAGAAGCTGGACCCGAAGGCCAGCCGGGAGACGCTGGATCATTCAATCATGTACATCTTCGCGGTCGCCCTGCAGGACGGGCGCTGGCACCACGTGGACAGCTACGATCCAAAGCGGGCCGGCCGCAAGGACACGGTCGAGCTGTGGCACAAAATCGAAACGCGCGAGGACCCGGCGTGGACGCGCCGCTACCATTCGAAGGACCCGACCGAACTGGCCTTCGGCGGGCGGGTCGAGGTGCTGTTGAAGGATGGCAGCACGCTGGTGGACGAACTGGCGGTGGCCAACGCGCACCCGCTCGGCGCCAGACCGTTCGGCCGGGAGGACTACATCCGCAAGTTCCGCATCCTGACCGAGGGCATCGTCCCGGCGCGGGAGGCGAACCGGTTCATCGAGGTCGTGCAGGAACTGCCGCGGCTGGCGGCCGGCGAACTGCACCTGCTGAATGTCGCCCTGCCGGCGGGCCAGCTTGTCATCGGCAAGCCCGGCATCTTCTAAGCCCCCCTGTATTGAGTCCCGATTTTCTGAGTACGGAGGCAGACGCATGAACGACACCGCCCCGCTTCCCCCCCTCAAGCCGAAGAAATCGGTCGCCCTGTCCGGCGTGGCCGCGGGCAACACGGCGCTGTGCACCGTCGGGCGCAGCGGCAACGACCTGAAATACCGCGGCTACGATATCCTCGACATCGCCGAAGTGTGCGAGTTCGAGGAAATCGCCCACCTGCTGGTGCACGGCACGCTGCCCAACGTGCACGAGCTGATTGCCTACAAGACCAAACTGCGCGAGCTGCGCGGCGTGCCGAAGGCGGTGCAGGAGGTGCTGAAGGCGATCCCTGCCGCCGCCCATCCGATGGACGTGATGCGCAGCGCCGTCTCGGCGCTGGGCTGCGTGCTGCCGGAGAAGGAGCGCCATACCGCCAGCGGCGCGCGCGACATCGCCGACCGGCTGCTGGCCAGCCTGGGACCGATGCTGCTGTATTGGTACCATTGGTCGCACCACGGCCGCGAGACCCGGATCGAGACCAACGACGACAGCATCGGCGGCCATTTCCTGCACCTGCTGAACGGCCGCGCCCCGTCGGCGGAATGGGTGCGGGCGATGCACACCTCGCTGAACCTGTATGCCGAGCATGAGTTCAACGCCTCGACCTTCGCCTGCCGCGTGGTGGCCGGCACGGGCAGCGACATGTTCTCGGCGATCTGCGCCGGCATCGGCGCGTTGCGCGGACCCAGGCATGGCGGGGCCAACGAGGCGGCGTTCGAGATCCAGAAGCGCTATGCCTCGCCCGCCGAGGCCGAGGCCGATATCCGCCGGCGCATGGAGCAGAAGGAGGTCATTATCGGCTTCGGCCATCCTGTCTACACCAGCGCCGATCCGCGCAACCAGGTGATCAAGGGCGTGGCGAAGCATATTTCCGAGCACGCGGGCTCCATGCGCATGTTCGACATCGCCGAGCGCATCGAGCAGGTGATGATGGAGACCAAGCAGATGTTCCCGAACCTCGACTGGTACAGCGCGGTTTGGTACCACACGCTCGGGGTGCCGACCGAGATGTTCACGCCGCTGTTCGTCATCGCGCGCACCGCCGGCTGGAGCGCGCACGTGATCGAGCAACGCATCGACGGCAAGATCATTCGTCCGACGGCGAACTACAAGGGCCCCGAACGCGTCACCTTCGTGCCGCTTTCCAAGCGCTGACACGCCGAGCGCTGGCACGCCGAGCGCTGGCACGCCAAGCGTTGATAGGGCGGCGTGTGCGACGCAGGTTGCGCACAGGCGAGCCATGGCAGAGGCGCTACGCGCCGCGGCAGCGATGCCGCGGCGCGTTTTTTTGGTGATTAGTGCAAGTAATGGTCGCTTTTTATTGACATGGGCGGACAGGGCGCGGATAGCGGAGTCAGCGCAGGCTTGTCGATTTGCCGTTCCACCCACCAGCATCGGCAGGCGTGCGCAACAGGGGAAGGTACGGTCGATGGGCCGCAGTTTCGTCCGGCAGAGTGCCGCCGACAACGCCGCCATGCCCGCGGGAAAAGCACCATTGGCGTGCCGGAGATGTCGATGTGTTTCGACGTCAGGGGCGCTTCAACCTCAGGGGGGCGCTTCGACGTCAGAGGGTGCATCCACATCAGCGGCATATCGGACCGCTCGCGCGACGGTCACGAAGCGGCGGCATTGCGCCGCTTCGTGGTTCGTGACCGCAGGCAGGGTTTCCGATCCGTCGCCGTTCCGCCACGTGTCATTTGCATGTTGCGGGACCGGCCGCAGCTGCAGAGGTTCGAGTAGCCGGCGTCCTCCACCACGTCAAAGAAGGAGTTCCTCCAGGTGACCACTGAAGCAACGAAGACCCGACCGAATGCCATGGCGCTGGCGGTGCGGGCCACCAGCAAGAAGGCGGCTGCCAAGCCGGCCGCCAGGAAGGCCGCGCCGAAGAAGGCGACCATCAAGGCGGCGGCCGCGAGGCCGCCCCGAAAAAGATCGCCGCGAAGAAGACGGCCACCCGGGCGGTGGCGAAAAAGGCAGCCGTGGCGAAACGGACCGCCGCGCCGCAGAAGGCCGCTGCACCGAAGAAGACGGCCGCAACGAAGAAGGTTGCTGCAACGAAGAAGACTGCTGCAACGAAGAAGACTGGGCGCGCCGCCGCTGCCGCACCGAAGAAGGCCGCCACGAAGCGGGCCGCGCCGAAAAAGGTTGCCGCCCGGAAGGCCTCGCCGGCGAAAGCCGCCGCGAAGACGCCGCAGGTACCATCACGCGTCGCAAGCAGGTCGAGACCCAGGCTCCGGCACCCACCGACGTGACGAACGAGAGCGAATTGGCAAGCTGACCGGAAGCGGCGGACGAGGGAGGACGGACAGGGGCGCCTGCAAGGGAGCCCCCGTCGGCTTCCCATAGGCAGTGGCTTCAGCCGAACGTTGAGAGCAGCTCGTTCACCTGCGATGCTGCCAACTGGCGGGCATTGGCGCCACGCAGCAGGAAGTAAAGCTTCGCGGCTTCCTCCAATTCCTCGGCGGCAAACACCGCCTCGGTCAGCGTGCGGCCCGAGACCACCGGCCCGTGATTGGCCAGCAGCACGGCGCGCGCCTCGCGTGCGGCTGCTGTGATCGCCGTTTCCATCGCCGGATCGCCCGGGCGCCAGTATGGCAGGAGCGGCAGGCGCCGTCCGTTAAGCGCTGCCTAAATAGTTCACCGGATCGGCGAAGACGGGTGATTTAGAAGGTTGAAGGCGGACACAGACGCTTCAGCCGAGACGCCGCGGTACAAACGCATTTGCCGGCGGAGACTGGCGTCGATCTGGAAAAAGCCAGGGCCGACTAACGAATTACGGCCCAATGTTCCTTGTACTCCGTTGACAGGAATTTAAAACGCCGCCGGATTGAGTGTTTTGCCGCCGGGCAACCCTGGCGCATTGAGCCAGATCGGTTACCCCTAACCAGATTCGCGCGATCGTCATTGTCAAAGCCCAGGCCAATGCTGCGATCAACGGTGCTCACGTCGAACGGGAAACCAGTACGGGCCAGCGCGTTAGAACTAAGAGCCCAACCACCGAAAATGTGGCCAAAGCTGTTAGGCGTGCGATAACCAGGCAGCGGTGAGACTTGCCGCACGTCGAAGCCGGAAGATCCTTTGTTGGAAGGACCGTCAATTAAAATCGGCACGGTGTCGCTCGAACCGGTGTCAATGGAATGGCTCCAAATATAAGATGCCAGCGCAAAAATATTCGATGTCAGGTTGGCGCGGAAATTGGCGAGCAAGGCTTGATAGCTGGACCTTCCGTCACTTGCGAATGAGATCGTCTCCAATACGCCGCTCGGTGGATCGATCGACGCTTCGCTACGCAGCAATTTGCGGCCGTTAGAACCAAAGTAAGACAAAGACAGGAACGAATTCTCCCACAACGTTTTTTCGAGTGCGGCTTTCCATTCCCAGACCCGTGGCAGCGTCAACGCGGAAGTCGGAAGAATCGAAAACGTGTTGGGGACGGTCAACTCGGCAGGATTCGGCAGATACTGCCAGATGGTAAGCGGATCGGTGTTATTGATGATGGAACTGAGCCCTGTGTCATAGAACAAACCCGCTCCAGCGCGCAGAATAAGATCGGGTGACTTCAAGTGATAAGCGAATCCCGCCCGTGGCGCAACATCTAGGTAGCTAATAGGCCAGGTCGTTGGCTGGTAGGAATAAAATCCGCTACTCGCTACCAACACCGGCGGGGACGGTAATCCATTCCAATAGCCAGCAGTAAAATTAGCGGGATTCTGTGGACCATAAGTATTGGCAGGCACAACATCCCAACGCGCACCCACCAGAATGTTCAAACGGTCACTGATGTGTATGGTGTCTGTAACGAATGATGAAAATCGCTCGCCAGCGGCATACGGATAGCTACCAGTTGAACTTGTTAGGCCCAAAGGCGCACCGGAAAGCAATTCATTGATACCGGGCGACACTATCGAAAGTGAGGCTGATTCCGGGAACACGTACTCACCTGCGCCATTTTGGAAAAGCTCATATTGATTCCCCGGATTGTTCGACTCTAGGAGATCAAACTCGAAACCTCCTCTCAACTCATGCCGGCCGAATTGCCGCGCTACATTGTAAAGGCCGTCTAATTGATGTTCGTGGCCATGCACGGATTCCCCGGAGATGGTCCTTCCAACGCCAGCGATGGAAACACTCGAGACGCCCCACGGCCCGCCAAAACTGTTCGCTAGCGTTTGGCCGATGGCGTTCACCGCCGGCGCGTCGTTTGGACCGGCTTGCGAGTTCGCCAATGCCTCCGTGTAGTTAAACCGCAATTCATGCGTCCACTTTCCGAGCGCCACGCTGACCCCAGCCGTCGTCGCATCCCACCGAAAGGCAGAGTACGCGCTTCCCAGTTCAATGCTCGTCGCCGAAGAAGGAACACTTGAAAAACGCGCGAACCCTTGCACATAACGGCTGAACGTCTGGTCAATCCGAATACTCCGATTCGTCACCGCCGCAGCCTTCTGCAGAGGCGAGTAACCAACGGACTCGCTGGCATTGAGCGGCCTACCCGCCGGCGCCGGAAACGCATCAAACAAGAGCTGATACGGCGCCAGCGATGGTTCGTTTCGAGCGGCCCAGGACGGCACGGCGATCACCTGCAGCGCAGAATCATGCAGGTCTGCTCTTTCAAACGCGGCGAAGAAGTAAGTGCGTTTTTTCCAGATAGGCCCGCCCATACCCCCACCCCAACCGTTCAAAGCAGCACTCGCCAGAGGAAATCCGGTTCCGCGCGCAAACCAATCCATACTATCCAGCACATGCGGTCGCATATAACCGAACAGGCTTCCGTGAAAATCGTCGGTACCGCTGCGCGTAGTGATATTAATCTGCGCGCCGGGCCGGTCGCCGTATTGTGCATCAAAATCCGCCGAACGCAGTTCCACTTTTTCCGTTTCCTCTTTCGAAGCCAAACTTTGCATCCCCCCCATCGTGCTCATACCCGGCAACGTACCGCCCAGATATGCTCCAGGCACCGACACAATGCCCACGCCCACGTCCGCACTCAAGCCATCCACGCGAAACGAATTAGCATTAGGTCTTTGCCCACTCACCGTGAACTGCCCGCCTGCGCTGATACTGGCCGGAGTAACCGTAGCGCCCGGCATGATAGCGAATAAAGTATGCACGTCGCGGCCGTTCTGGGGCAAACTCGCGGCCGGTGCTCCGCGGCTCATCGTTAACCCGCTGGCCGTTGGATCGATATCACTCTGCGCGGCTGTCACGTTTACTTCCTGTTGCAAAGGAAGAACGTCAAGCGTAAGATCGACGTGCGTGACCTTGCCCGCGGCCACAGCTACATCTTCTTTTGAAACAGTCCGAAAGCCGTCTCTGCGAACAGTAATCTTGTAACTGCCAGGTGTAAGTTCCGGCGTGGTGTATTGGCCAGCGCCATCGCTTGCTACGATTTGACGCGCTCCGGTTTCCTGGCTTTGTACGCGCACCTCGGCAGATGCCACGGCATCACCCGAACGGTCGCGCACTACGCCGGAAATTGATCCGCCTTGCTGCCCGCTCACTCCACTCACAGACAGCGCGAGTAAGAACAGCTTGACGCCCCATTTGCGTTCGGTAGTCATCTACCTATCGGTGATCGATTGTGCGCGAATCAGGGTCTCCACTTTCACTAAGTCAGACGGCAGTTGTTTTAACATAGCGTTCCCTTCTCCTTCTGTGTATCTCCCAGACAAGAGACGGCTCACCGTACGATCTAGGTTTCGAGCATTAGCAAACAGAGCTTCAGCGCCGCTTTGCCAGGCAGCGCTTTTAGGAACTAGCTCATTATTATTCTCGGGCAAGACGCTATCGGATGAGAACGGCTGCAACTCCTCTTTCAATTGCCGTAGCGCATACTCCATGGCGCCTACATCCCGCTGTCGCATCGACAACAGATTTGTGGCGCTCGCCGAGCTCAAAGTAGCTTCCACCCCCGGCGGAAATTCCCGCGCCAACAGAAACAGCAAATGCGCCCGCGCAAACAAGCCGTTGCTCGCATCGAGCGCTTTGTCTGTAGCTGCCTGCAACTGGCGGGCGCCTCCATAGCGGTCTTGCAAATTCTGTCGAAACACCAAGCTTTCATCAGCAGAGTCTTGACTTGCTGAACCGCTGAAGCTAGCATCGTCTCTCAGCCTCGGACCCGAACTGAAGTGTAAAACCGTGCGCGGCAACGCACCCAAAGCATTCTCAATTTCCTTGCGCCGTCCTGCCGTCAATCCCATCCCCGTTAACAGAACGGTGTGATGCTCGGTATCCATCTTCACGTCAATCGGTTCTTCTGCTTCCGCCCCCATCGCGTCCAGTGCCGCGAACACACGCAGTTCATCTTCTGGCGTAGCCGGGCTTTCCATCGCTTTCGGCGGCGCGATAACCGAAGGCGCTTGCACTACCTCCAAACCATTCTTCGGCGGCTCAGTCTGCTCCGACAACTCCACCGAATTTTCTCCCGCAAACGAGAAATCAACTTGAGTCGGATGGTAGCTCTCCGCCTGCAAAGTGAGCGCCGCCTTGCGCAGAATACCTTCCGCCGTACTGGTTTGCACTCGATAAAATTTCCGCCCCCCAGGCGCGCTAATTGCCGTCACCGCGTCTTGTTTTTGCGCCAGCGTCTTCCGCCAATTCGAAAAAGACCGCGCGCTTAACGGGTTCTCCCAACTGTAATTTGCCTGCACAAACAGCGCCCGCAGATGCTGGAATCGGACCTCCGATGCTCCCGACTCCAACACCGCCGGACGAAACAAGCGCTCATGCCCCGTAGTCAACAGCAGGCTCGCTGTTGCTGGAACCGGGGCCGCCGCCTCCGCGCGGCTGAGCACTTCTTGTGCGCTGGGTTGCCCTGACGCTAGAAAGTATGAAATAGCCAGAGCCAACCCGCACGCACACGCCACCGCCCAACCCCATCCCCAACGGCGGCGTTTCTCTTTGATCACTTCTTGGCTAAGGCGTGCCCAGCCTGTTTCGGGAACCGGCAACGCAGGCGTAAGCACTGTTTCGCGATATTGCGCATAGGCCTCGCTCCCTGCTTTCAATCTCATCAGCCGCTGCGCGCAGTCGCCGCACTGCATCAGATGCTGCTCCGCCTGGGCCGTGCCGTTCGCGCTCAATTCGCGGTCCATGAAGAGAATCAAATCGTCTTCGCTCAGATGCGCCTGCTGCTGCTTATTCATGGGCCGCCTCCGCTAAGCACGCAACGGCGCGCCGCAAAAACTCGTTCACTGTAGACGAACTAATCCCCATGACTTCCGCTATTTCCCGATATCGTAAACCTTCCGAACGCAAATAAAGACAATTTCGTTGTTGCGGCGATAATTCCTTAAGCGCTGCCGCCACTCGCTGGTTTCGTTCCTTATCGAGCAGGTCGCTTTCCGGCGAACCCGCGGGATGTGCAAACCGCTCCCAATCCGTCTCCACCGCACGGAAAGACCGCTCCTTGGCACGCACTTTCAAACCCAGGTTATGCGCCACTCGAAATGCCCACGCCCGCAAATTCTCAATCGGCGTACCCTTGCGCATCGTTTGATACAAGCGCAAAAACACTTCCTGCGTCACCTCTTGCGCCCTGTCGGCAGGCACGCCTAAATACAGAAGATAAGAGCAAACCGCACCGCGTGTCTCGCGGTACATCTGCTCCACTTCCGCATCCAGACTGAAGGCGCGCTCAGCGGGCTGTTCGTTCAGGGCAATCACCGTGGTTCTTTATTTACCGAAGCGAGACCCAACGCCGGCGGTAAACTTTACCCATTGTCGCGGACGGGGAGCGAACAAGAAGAGAAGATAACCAATCAAGCGGTTCATGCTTTCAAAGTGCCGCCTGCGTGAGTTTTAACGACAGCGCTTGAAAGTTTTTTTGAAGGCAGTCAGCCTTACCGAGGCATCAAGTTGGCCGGCGGCTTGATCTCCGGAGGCTTGCTATCGGGAGTCGCCGCTTCTGAATCGCCAAACGTTATTGTCGATTCGGCTTCGAACTTTTTGTAATTGCTATACCGGACAACCGTCTTCAACCGCTGCGGAAAATCGCGAAAGAAAAGCGTGTCGTCCGAATAAGTCTCCACCGGAAAGAACCATTTGCCGTCAATTTCACGCCGAATGGTAGTGAAATGCGGCGTCAAATTCTGTTCCTTCAAGGTGTCAATCTGCGGCACCGCTTGCCCTTCCGCACGCACCACCGCGAAATCGCTCTCCCGCACCCACAGCGTTCCTTCGAAAAATCGCTGCCCCGCAAGAATCTGCTTCGGCCGCACATGCTCAATAAAACACAGCGATCCGTCCATCGTCTGCTCGCCTTCGTACCGGCCTTCGTACAGCGAAACGTTATCGGTCGTCAACAAAAACGGCTCAATATTGCGAATATCGTTGAAATCTTCTTTAGTCAGGCGCACACGCGTCAACGTGCTATGCCCCGGCGTAATCACTTTCTCAAACCGCCCCACTGCCGGCGAGAACGTAATATCGCGCACTTCCCCATATTCGCCGGTCACGACGCCGTGAATATCGATCTCCTGTACCGACACCGTCTGGTGAAATGTATAATTTTCCCGCGCCCGAGCGTTAGCCGTTTCACGTTCGGCAATCTTACGTAGAAAGCCGGGCGGGGGTCGGCCGCGCCCAGCCCCGATGCTACGATGAGGGCGATGCAAAGGAGATTCCTGCCGTTTTTCATAGTCTTAGCGTTCACCTGGAGCGCTTTGCTGATAGCGGACGTGGCGTATTTGAAGCAATTTCCCGAGTCTTCCTGGATCACAAAAGCTTTACTCCCCGCCTTAGCGGTGGAGATTGGTTGTTATCTGGCATCTGTCTTTATACAGACGCGGAATTGGTTTGCGTTATTTCGTCCTGTAAGAGCGCAGGGCATCATTCTTTGGTTGAGCGCGCTGCTCCCCTACCTTATCTTTAGCTTAGGGGCCGGGACGTTCCGTAGCAATGCGTTTTACCTATTAGTGGGCCTCACGGGCATTTTTTCTTTGTGGCATGTAATCTTACCCCGCCGCCCCGCATACGATTTAGGGTTTTTCATCGTCGCGGCAGCACCCGTGGTAGTCCGCGTCTTCGGTAGAATTTACCTGGCGCCCGACAACCACGTGCGCCCAGACATCTTGGGATCGCTGATGTGGATCCGCGTGGGCATCGTCGCTTTACTCGTACTGCGCGAGTGGAACCCCGGCCCGTTTGGTCTCTGGCCCACCCTCTCGGAATGGCGCACCGGCGCTCTTTACTACCTCGCGGCCATCGTCCCATTAGCCCTTCTTGCGCTCGGCCTGCACGATGCGCGCTGGTCGCCGCTCAGCGGAGAATGGTGGCGCGTCAGCGGCATAGCCATCGGCACATTCTTCGGCTTTCTTTGGGTCACAACGCTCGGCGAGGAGTTATTCTTCCGTGGCGTAGTCGCGCGCACACTGTTGGACCGTTTGCCCTCGCGCGTACTTGCCATCGTTCTCTCGGCGATCGTCTTCGGAGCCGCGCATTTGTGGTTCCATGCATTCCCCAATTGGCGTCAAGCCTGCGTAGCCGCGTTGCTCGGCCTGTTCTGCGCACATGCCTATGCCAGCACCGGCAGCGTGCGCGTGCCCATGGTCTCGCATGCGCTGATCATTACCACTTGGCGCGTATTTTTCAAAAGCTGAACCCAGCAATTTTCCCCGCCCGTTCTATCATCGAAGTTAAATCAAATCTCCCGAACTATGAAAGATCTCATCGCCGAGTTTCGCTGGCGCGGCTTTCTGGCGCAAACCACTTGCGATGACGCCGCCGAATTTTTACTCTCCGAACGCCGCACCATGTACGTGGGTTTCGACCCAACCGCGGCCAGTTTGCACTTGGGCAGTCTGGTGCCCATCATGGGCCTCGCACACGCCCAGCGCCACGGCCATCGCCCCATTGCGCTCGTTGGCGGCGGCACCGGCCTCATTGGCGACCCCAGCGGTAAGTCCATCGAACGAACTCTCCTCACGCTCGACAAAGCCCGCGAAAATGGCGAAGGCATTCGCAAGCAGCTTTCGCGCTTTTTCGATCTCAGCACTCCCGAAGCCGGCCTCATGCTGAACAATGCCGACTGGCTCACGTCGCTCAATCTGGTCGAATTTCTGCGCGATATCGGCAAGCATTTTTCGGTGAACGAAATGATCAAGCGCGATTCCGTGCGCACCCGTTTAGAAGAACGCGACCACGGCATTTCCTACACCGAATTCAGCTACATGCTGCTGCAATCGTATGATTTCCTGCACATGGCGCAGCACAACGATTGCACCGTGCAAATGGGCGGCAGCGATCAGTGGGGCAACATTGTGTCGGGCAAGGATCTCATCCGTCGCGTGCTGGGCAAGCGCGCCGAAGGCATCACCTTTCCACTACTGACAACTGCCTCCGGTAAGAAATTCGGCAAGACCGAAGAAGGCTCCGTCTGGTTGGATGCCGACCTCACCAGCCCCTACCAGATGTACCAATACTGGATGCAGACCGCCGACGCCGAAGTCGTGGGCTATCTGAAGCTCTTCACATTTCTCGATCAACCCACCATCACGGCGTTAGCCGAAACCGCGCAGGCAAAGCCCGAAGCCCGCGAAGCACAACGTACACTGGCAGCGGAGTGTACGCGCATTGTCCACGGCGCTGACGCAGTCAAAGCAGTAGAAGACGTCACGCAGATTCTGTTTGGCGCTACCGAAGTGAAGCCCGATGCGGCGACAATTACCATGCTGAGCCGCGAAATGCCGTCATCCGAAATCCTACGCACCGAGCTCGAAGCCGGCATCACGCTTCCCGACTTTCTCGTACGCACCCACTTGGCCGACAGCAAAGGCGCCGCCCGCAAACTCGTCGAAGGCGGCGGCATCTACCTCAACAACAAGCGCGTCCCCGCCGACCGAAAATCCGTGACCACCGCCGATGTCGAATGGCCTAACGCCATCCTGGCCCGCAGCGGCAAGAAGTCTTACCACTTATTGCTCATCCGCTAGTCGGCCGTGCGGGAGTGACAAAACTTCCAAGATTTTTTCGTCCCCCGCATCTCCCTCACCTTCAACCACTTACCGGCGTTTGCCGGATTCCGCCGCGCACCATCCGAACGGACGAAACTGTACCGTTAACTCAGAAAGGACAACCGCGCGCATACAAGACGCCATGATCGGTAACTCATCCATGAACATCAACCAACAAAAATTCGCGCCCGCACGCTCCATCGCCTTCTCTTCGCTTCCGCTCGCCAAAATTCGCTATATCTTCGCTCCGCGATTCAGCTTCGGCTTGGCAAATCCGACCCCGCTCCTCGCTTCATTACGTTTTTTCCAAAGCTTGCTCGAAATCGGCCAACAAATCTCCCGCATCCTCAATCCCAAACGAAATACGCACCAACCCATCCCCAATCCCCGCTTCGTCCAGGTCTTTCGCGCTCCACGACGAATGTGTGGTGCTCCGCGGATGGCACGCCAGTGTTTCCACCCCGCCCAGGCTCACCGCATCGCGTGCAATTTCCACATACCGCAAAAAATTGAACGCGCCCTTCTTCCCGCCCTTCACGTCAATCGACACCAAGCCGCCCGGTTGCGTGCACTGGTTCTGGTAAATGCGCTTCTGCTCCGCGTCGGTAAACAGCGTCGGATAGTAAATCTTGGCAACTTTCGGATGCCTCACCAGCGCTTCGGCAATGTTCTTAGCATTCTCGCTCTGCCGGTTCATGCGCAAGTGAACCGTAGGCAGCCGTGAGTTCAGAATCCAACACTCATCCGGCTGCAGAATGTTACCGAACAAACTCCGCTTGCTGCGGATCTTCTGCATCAACGCAGCATCTTTCCCAAGCACAACGCCGCCGATAATATCGCTGAAACCGCCCAGGTACTTTGTCGCCGAGTAAATGGAAAGGTCCGCGCCCAACGCCAGCGGATGCTGAAACGCCGGCCCCAGAAACGTATTGTCAATCATCACAATCGGCCGTTGCGCCGTCTTCAGTCCAGCCGCCGTTTGGCAGGCCCGCTGAATATCGGTCATTACAATCGTCGGGTTCGCCGGTGTCTCAATCAGCACCACGCCTAGGTTGCGCGCTGAACGAATCGCATCGTCTAGCAAATCCGCGCGGCCGCCCGGCACCGGGATTCCCTGGATGCCGAAGGGTTCCAAAAATCCCTGAATCAGAGTTTGCGTGCCACCGTAAATAGGAACAGTGTAAATCACGCTATCGCCCGGTTTGAGCACCGCCAGCAGCGCCGTCATGATGGCCGCCATGCCGGAGTTGAAAACGGTCGCCGTGGTCGTGCCCGGCTCCAGCGGGATAATCTGGTCTTCTAGAATCTGAGCATTCGGATGATTAAACCGCGAGTAGACCAGATCAACATTTTCACCAGGAGTGCGCTGGGCTCGGCCGCCCATAATGTCGAAGGCGCGCTCAGCCGCTTCGGGGCTTGAAAAGACGTAAGTGGAACTGCGGAAAACAGCTGGGCGGGCGGAACCTACCGAGAGGCTAGGGTCAAATCCGCGGGTCAGGACGGCAGTCTCCGGCTTGAGATTCGCCGGGTGCTTCGGTTCTTGGGACAAAGGAGAGATGAAACCTCCGCATTGAGTTTAACGCGGCAAAAAAGAGGAAGGTTCTGCCTCGGCGAGACTGACGTTTCCGGTGCGGCTCGCCAAACCACTCTCCGTTAATGAGAGGGAGCATAATTCATTCGGCTCATCACCCTCCAGGATGAATTCTGTGATGGGCCCGAAGAATTCTTCAAGCTGATCCGTTGAGCAGGTGGGAAGAAAGGCCCGCAGAATGCGCGGATCGTAAAAGCGGAAGTAGAATTGCTGGTGAGCAGAGTTAAGGACGAAAAGAAACTTTCGAAAGTGATGCCTGACATCTTCGAACGACGACGCGGAGGAGACAAACACAAACCAACTTTTGCACCAGCCGGCGCTGACCAGTTCTTTTAGCCATTCCTCAGAGTCGGGAACCGCTACCAGATAGGGAGCGTGCGTCGCAAGCTTAGTGGCAGACGCACCGTCATACAAGCTCCGCCAAAGTGCTTTGCCTTGCGAAAGAAAAGCCAGCACTTGAGCATCTTGCGCGGCGTCAAGGAGTGCATATTCCGGCTTACGCCGCCACAACGTCGTCAACAAGTCGATTGCCATGCCCGTTATTGCGATTACGTCGGCAATCCACTGATCAGGCCAGCTGCGGCTTTGGCGGCGCATTCCAAGCAGAACGTGGGCGTGCTGGGAGCAGACCCTGATCCAGCGTTATCACCAATCCAAACTGTCGGACAACCGAATGCGATCATTCCCCCGGCAGCGGTCATGTCACCCATGCGGGCCGCAAAGCTGCCGCCGATCTTCACAGAGGTGGAACCTTGCACAATCGTATCTGGGGATAAAGGATCTTCAACAAGGTCTCCAATCCGCGCCGCGGGAAGGCCGCCGATTAATACAGTCGGCGCGCAGGGTGGGAGAATCGGACCTCCTCCCGCGGGGCATCCGTGCGGGTCTGTTAAGCGAGCGGCGGGCGGCATGGAACAAAACCTCTCGAGAATTTGGAGCTACTGACCATTATGGTAACGCCGACACCCAGATTCTCAAAGACCAAATGCGTGCGATGGCTTACACATCCCATTGGGCACCTGGCGATCGGAACAGGTTTTTAGGAGTTTTTACTTGACGACTCGGCAAAATCTTTTCTACCATCAACTATCAACGGAGGGCCTTCGCAGGGGAATTTAGCCGCTTTTTGGGAAGGCTTGGGGAAAATCGAGATTGTTAGTCCTCTCTGAAACACAAATTACGGCCTTGGACGATGCCGCAACGAAGGTATTTCTCAAGCGGACCGATGCGCATCTTCGGCAATGGTTTCCTGAGCAATGCAAAGCGATCGGCAAAGAGCAGATGCGGATGGCTATCCGTTTGGGCTGGGACAAAGCTAAGGGCTATGGGTTCAACAGTGAGTCCTGTATCCGCTGCTACCTGGAGCTCATGTGCTTAGCCGGAAGTCACTTTTACGCCGATCCCCTGTTACCTTGGGCTGCTGAAATTCTCTGCAACCAATCGGAGACC
Source organism: Bryobacterales bacterium (assembly GCA_963840845.1). Taxonomy (GTDB): domain Bacteria; phylum Acidobacteriota; class Terriglobia; order Bryobacterales; family Bryobacteraceae; genus Bog-105. Next base: position 101,869 of record CAWJBS010000135.1, on the reverse strand, counting down.
CGAGAAACGGTACGCGGCGACTTGCTGCATAAGAAAGCTTGGGACTACGCGAAGAATACCGCCAAAGACTACCGAAGCATCGCCGGGGCTAAGTTGACACAACACGGGGATAAGAAACTGGAGCCGCGCATTATGCCTGGTCTTCTGCAGCAAGTCCGGCAGCAGTTTGTTCAACTGTTTCCCGCCAAATGTTCTTATGTCAGCAAAGAAAAACTGGTGAATACGATTTCAAAAAGTCTAGGGTCAGCGGCGGCTTACGGCTGCACCACCGAGCGAAGTGCCATATTGTTTGCAGCAACTCGCTTCATTTTAGGAGAAGACTTCGATACAGATCCTTTCCTTCCTTGGGCCTCGGAGAAGCTTCACAATTCGGCCATAGGCGATAAGAACGCACGAGTGGAAGGCGTCTACTCGGCGGCTTTCCTGTTCCTGCAGCGGCGGTTTTACTGGTCCGAAACAAGCGAGGGGACTCTTTAAAAAATGGGAAACACACCTCCATCCCCGAGCCAGAGTGCTGTTAGCGCAAATCCGCCAGCAGGAAGCGGCACGCACACCTGCCCCAAGAAAACGCATTGGGTGCAGATTAGTCTCAACCGGTTAACGGATCAGGCGGAGCGGCCCAAATGGTGGCCTACTAAAACCGCGCCTCCCTATAAGGCTGAACCGTACTCCGCCATATCGCCTACCGGCCCCCAGGACGGTTCACTCGATGGCGGGGGTTCAATGCGTTTGGACGACATCCCCGAGGGTTCGTGCCAGATCCACTTTCACAGTTTCTACCAGGAAATAGAGCAGCATTTTACCAAGGAAATCGGCGCCTGAACCATGTCTGAGCAAACCGTTGACTGGAACAAACTTGACACGTGGGTGCAAGGCTTGGATACCGATCAGGCGCACAACATTAACGTCCAGCGTGAGGCGGTTCCCATTATTTTCCTGCCCGGCATTATGGGAAGCCGCTTAAAGCTCACCGGGACGGACGAAGCGGGCACCGGAGCCGACGGTCTCCCGAATCTTCGCTGGGATCCCAGTTCCAGCTGGTTCATGTTCAATAATTACAGCGGTGCGACGGCTATTCAAAGAAGAAAGTTATTAATCGGGTCTGCCTTTAATCAGAACTTCCTGGATGTCGCAAACGCTACGCCTGTAGGCGATGGTTTTGCAGGCATCATGAGCGACTACACCAAGTTCCTGAACAAGCTCAAAACGCATGATTGGGGTGCCGTAGGGAAGATTTTTGAACTGCCGGTTTTCGCGTTCGGCTACAACTGGACCGACCAGCGCCCAGAACGCCGGCACGAAACTAGCGGCCCGCATTCAGGAAATCATGGCTGAAGCTAAGAAAACCACCGGGAAGTGTGAGCGCGTCATCGTGGTAACGCATTCCATGGGCGGGCTGGTCGGTCGTTCCTCTTGCATGCTCAGTGGCGCCGCCTCTTCAGTTCTCGGTGTCGTTCATGGAGTACAGCCAACGAACGGTGCAGGCGCCGGCTATTGGCGAGTCAAAGCCGGATTCGAAGGTTTAGGTGAGACGTCACGCATCTTGGGTCACGACGGTCCTCAGGTTACGGTCATATTGGGCAACAGCCCCGGCGGCCTTCAACTGCTTCCGAACCAAAACTACCGCACAAACAGTGGATCGGCTCAATGGCTGACTATTACAAAAGACGGCGCCGTCGTTAAGTCGCTGCCACAGTCCAATCCATACTCGGATATCTATCGAATCAAAGCAGTGGTAAAGGGCGAACCCGGAAAGAATCCAAGCAACAATAACTATTGGGGCTTAATAAAGCCCAACTTTGCTCAACCCAAGGGAGGCGCCTTCCAGCAAAAAGAAGGGTCCCAACGACGCCTTGGCCGCCGCCAAAAACGATGAGAAGGCTTGGAACAACTATCTCTCACTCATTGGCATTGCCGAAGATTTCCATTCGCGCTTGTCCTTGCTGGCCCACCCAAAGACGTTCTGTCTCGCCGGAAAGGGCTACGCCACTGCCGATCATATTGAGCTCTCCATCGAATCGAATTGGGTGCGCAGCGAAAACTATCCGAATCGAGGATTTCGCGGCTTTTTCACCGACGCGGCCGGTAAAGATTGGCAGGCTGTGTTGCAAGATGCCGAAGGTTCTGGCGGGGATGGGACCGTTCCCCTGTCATCATCAACGGCACTGGATGACAAGGGCCGTCCGGCGCCCGGCGATACGCAAGTCAACGTGGAGCACCAACCCGCGTATGAAGACGATACTGTCCAAAAATGGGCGATGAAGGCGATCTTAGCGCTTCTTCAAATGCGCTATAAAGATCAGCGTGGTCACTGATATGATGAGCCCGCCCACTCGATACAACGGCCGTTTGCTTTGCGGCCCTGTATTGATAGCCTTGCTGGCCGCATGCACCCAAAAAACTGAACCGCCTAAGACAACGAGGACACAGCAAATGACACCTTCCGGTGATCAAACGGTCTGTATAGGCCGCTTTACTTTTTCAGTTCCGGCGGATCTCCCTGATATGGGCCGGACGCAGAGCATCTATACAGTGGATGTAAAGACCGAAGCGAACTCACCCATGGATTCGAACAGCTTTTGGCATGCGAGGATGGCGAAAATTCGTTCGATGCAACCCCCAAAAGACGTTCCAACGGCCCTATTTCGATCCGTGGACTTGGAGCCAGGAGCCCCAGCCGTTTGGTTCTACGCCAGCCCAGACTTGCCTAGCGAGTTGACGCTGGAAGCCATGCGCGATTTTGGGAACCATCGACTCTTGCTTTCGAGCAGCAGCACCGCCGATCAGCAATCCGCAAATGAGTCGCTGCTCCGCAATGTGATTCAAGCTTATCGGCCGGGGTCTACCTCCGGATTCTGCGTTGGCTACGGATCAATCACCTCCGAGCCCAGTGAGAACGAGTCTACCCTCCTTACCATGTCTGATCACGAGCCTAAGGGAGTTTCGGTCCGCATTGGGACAGAGACGGTTGGATCGCCCGACAATAAGAGTTATTCTAGTCTCGACGAAGAAAAAAGGGTGTTGAGAGCAAATGGTGGACAGCTGCTGTCCTCAAGCCAAAAACCGCGGGCGGTGGCCGGATTGAACGGTGTGGAAATCAAGGTCGAAGCATCGTCCCCAGGTGACCCTAGCTTTGCACGATATACCTGGCACTTTCCAGGCGTGCCGGACGACGCTTATCGACCGAGCATAAACGTGGTGGCGTTTGGCCCGCTAACCCGAGTCGCGAAAGTGGCGGCTGCTTATGAAACCGTTCTGCAATCGCTTCGACCGGTAGCTCGGTAACAGCAAGACTAGGATATTTATCTTGTGGAAATACTCTGAAAAGAATGTGACTCGCCTCAGATTATTTTGTTGAAAGACCCTTGCGGGTGCCAGGGAGGTGTTGCTTCAGGGGTCTTTCTATGAGGTTAGTCTCGCTTTGGTGGGAGTTGCCTCCCTGGCTTGATTCCAATAGTAATATATGGTTTTGTGGAATGCAAGAGTTTTCTATACGAAATTCAAAATTATTTTGACCAAGCATTCTTCCTAGTTCAAAAGTACTGTCAAAGGCCAATCAAAGGTACTCTTAAGTAATAGAAATCACACATGAACATAACAGTTTTGGGGTCAACCGGTTCTATTGGCGTCAGTACGCTCGATGTGGTTCGCCAGAATCCCGACCGATTTAAAATACATGCTTTGGTAGCGGGCAAGAACCTAGACGTTCTCTGTTCCCAAATTTTGGAGTTCCGCCCAGAGTCCGTGGTTGTGGCCGATGCCAGCACTTTGGCCGACCTTCGGGCCCGCCTGCAAGATCTCACCCTCCCCATGAAAGGCTGGCCCGACTTGGCCGAAGGCCCCGCAGCCCGCGTGAAAGCTTCCGTGGCCACCGAGGTCGATTTCGTCATGTCCGCCATCGTCGGCGTGGCTGGGCTCGAAGCGACATATGCTGCCGTCAAAGCCAAAAAGCGTATAGGCCTCGCAAATAAGGAGGTGTTGGTCGCCAGCGGGGCTTTAGTGATGGATGCCGTCCGCCAGTGTGGTACCGAGCTGATCCCGGTCGATAGCGAGCATAACGGTGCCCACCAGTGTTTCCGAGCAGGCACCAAAGAGGAAGTCACCCGCCTCCTGCTCACCGCTTCCGGCGGTCCTTTTCGCAACACCCCTAAAGAGCAGCTTTGGGACGTCACCGCCGAACAGGCCCTAAACCATCCAACCTGGAAAATGGGCCGTCGCATCACGATTGATTCCGCCACTATGATGAATAAAGGTTTCGAGGTCATCGAAGCCTGCTGGCTCTTCAATCTTCCGCCCAGACAGGTTGACGTCGTCGTTCACCCCCAATCCTCCATCCATGCCATGGTCGAATACAACGATGGCAGCATCATCGCCCAGGTCTCCGCCACCGATATGCGCATGCCCATCCAATACGCCATGACCTATCCGGAGCGCCACAAAGCCCCCGTGGCCCGTTTGGATTGGACCCAGCCCCGCACTTGGAACTTCTCAGCCCCTGATCTCGACAAGTTTCGCCTCCTGAAGCTTTCCTATCAGGCCCAAGAGCAAGGCGGTTCAGCCACTTGCACGCTTAATGCGGCCGATGAGATTGGGGTCGAAGCGTTTTCTAGAGGGTCGCATCCCGTTTCCCGCTATTGCCCTACGGTAGAGGAAACATTGCAGAGACAAATCAGCCGAAAACCAACGACAATAGAGGATGTAATCGCAATTGACCAGGAATCACGGGTAATCGCCCGCCAAATCGTGGCGGAGGGCCGCTGGAAACGTTTCTGAGCCGCTTCGCTTTTAGCAAGCGGTTTTGCAACTTATGAAGCGTATACCCTGGGGTTGCGTCCAATGGGTAGGCTGAGATCGATTAAACTGAAAGCTCGGAGTTTTCAGGTTTGGCGTTGGAAGAAAGGTAACTGAAGCGTTTGCAGGCGGATATCTGCATCGAATTTTAACCTTTGGGCCGCTGCTGGCGGTCATGATCATTGTCCATGAGCTTGGCCATTTCTGGGCAGCGCTGGCAGTCGGCATTCGGGTGGAAACTTTCAGCATTGGTTTGGGCCCGCGTCTGTTCGGTTTTAAGCGCGGCGATACCGATTTCCGTCTCTCGCTCATTCCCTTGGGCGGCTATGTCCGCATGCAAGGCGATCAGCCTGGCGATGAGCAAGCCTCGATCCCGCTCTTTCCAAGCGAAGGCGCGCTGGCAGCGAGCCATCGTCATTGTGGCTGGCCCGCTGATGAACATCCTGCTTGGCCATCTTTTTGTTGACCGGCCTCTACATGTACAAGTTTCCGAAGGCCGATGAAAATGGCCCGCCCGTTATTACCGAAATTGAGCCGGGTTCTGCTGCGGCATGCAGCCGGCATTCAATGTAGGCGATCGCATTGCGCAGTTTGCCGGTAAGACCAACCCCACTTTGGGTTACCTGGCCAAGCAGGAAATGCTGAATGGCAATCACGCCATGGACGTCGTTGTTTTACGCAACGGACAGCGGCTTAACTTTTCGGTCACTCCGCAGATCGACCCGAAACAAGGCATCGGCATCATTGGCTGGGGCTACGGGAACATCGAAATAGCCAAGAAGTCGAAGCCGATTCACCCGCCCAGAAAGCCGGCCTCAAGGCGGGCGACGTCTTTTTGAGCATCGACTGGACACCCCCTCGCATCCGCCACGTCCGTTCGCCGATTCGGTCGCTCGCTTCCAACGGCAAGCCTATGGATGTCCAAGTTCGGCGCGCTGGGCCGCAGCGCTGACATTTCTTGTCACTCCGCGCCAAGATCAGCGACTCTCACTACCGCATTGGCGTAACGACGGGCGAATCGTTTCCGTTTCCTGTCGAGATAACCAAGCTGTCTTTCAACGAAGCGTTTGCCGAATCGCTTCGCGAAAACCGCGATAACACGTGTCTGGTTTTCGAATTCCTGCGCGGCATGGTGCAACGGCGAGTCTCGCCCACACCTGTCGCAGGCCCCGTCGGTATCGCCAAAGGCTCTGCCGATTCATTCAAACGGGGCATGTGGGACCTACTTGGGCCTCATGGCCGTTCGTCAGTCTCAATCTGGCGATCTTCAACCTTCTGCCCATTCCTATCCTGGATGGCGGCACTCTCCTGTTGCTCTTCATTGAAATGTTGCTGCAGCGCGAAGTGAGTATGGCCGTCAAGGAAACCGCTTCTCAAGCTCGGTTTCGTTTTGCTCATGATGGTGGTGGTTCTTGTCTTCTACAACGACCTCACCTGATCCGCCCAATCGCGAATCCATCGTGTGTCAACCGAATCTCGAAGCCACGCGCGACGCTTTCCAGAGCGCTGTCGCTGGCTTAAGCGCAGCCCAAGCCAGTTTCAAGCCATCGCCCGATCGCTGGAGCGTGGAAGAAATTGTCGAGCATGTCGCGGTTGCCGAACATGGCATGTATCGCTTCATCAGTGAGTTGCATGAGGTCTCAGCCGATCATCACGCCGCCGAAAGCGCGGCGTCATTGGCCCTCACGGCCGACCGCAAGAATCAAGCCGTTGCCCGCGCCCGAACGTGTTCATCCCAAAGGACGATTTGAAAGTTTGAGCGCCGCGCTTGAGTCAGTTTCTGGAGAACCGCGAACGCACCATTGAGTTCGTCAAAAACTGCCACGACGACCTGCGCCTGCGCCTCATTCAGACACCCTGCTGGCCTCTGAATGGGCAGGATTGTTTGCCGTATTGATCACTACCATCCGGCCCGTCATATTGAGCAGATCAACGAGCTAAAGCCGACCCTGGCTATCCTCGCTGAGCCCCGCCGCAGATAAAAAGACTAAACTAGAGTTGTGCCATTGCGTTGTAGTTGCGGAGCCGCTTCTTCCTGAGGACGCCCGTTTTTGCCATAAGTGCGGCGCGCCCCAATACGAGGAAGATATTGCGCGCATGAATGCAGTGCCGGTAGGACGCGGCTCCTCACGCCGCTCCGCCGCCGCCTCCCGCCATACTGAAGCCCGTCCGCCTCCCGCCATCGGCTTCACCAACGGCCGAGCTTCCGCATCACGCTTGGCCGTTGCGGCGTTGTCGCTCTTGGCCATCGCGCCTCATCGCTAGCCTCGTCGCCACCGCTCATCTTTCCCTATGTTCTCGCTGCTGGCTTTGCCTCAGTCCGCGTTTATCTCAGCCGTCAGCGCTGAAAGCGTTCAAGCCGCTCGGGCGGCGCGTCTTGGGAGCCATGACCTGGCTTTGGCTTTATCTTGCTGCAGGCCAGCGGGACTTCACTTTGGTCTTCACCGCGCAAGGCCGGAGCCTGTCAAGAGCCTTGAAAAATGCCCGATCTGCGCGCAGTTCATTGACGACCCAGCGAAGCTCAGCCCATCCTCACCCTGTGCTGTTGTTGTTCTCTCTGGTCGTGCACCATCTCCGGCGCGCTCGGCGGAGTGCTAGGAGCGCGCTGGCAGCCGCGCAGCGGACCTTCCCACTGAGCCTCTCAGCTGACAGAAGACCTGTTCGCTGATACGCTGGAATTCCGACCTGATGAGTAAATCGATTCTCACATTGACCGTAAATCCGGCGTTAGACCGGATCGTCACCGTTGACCGCTTAGCGTTCGAAGACCGTGGCTATATTCAATCCACCACCGAGGCCGCCGGCGGGCGGGGAATCAATTCAGCGCGCGTGCTCACCAGCTTTGGCGCAAACACCGTCGCCATCACCACGTCAGGACGCGAAACAGGCCGCCGCTTCGAAGAGAAACTGCAAGATGACCGCTTTGAAAAAGAAGTGGTCAAGATTCGCAATGGCATTCGCATCAACCTCACCATTTCCGACCGTCAAGGCTTGTCCATCAAGCTCAACGAACGTGGTCCCGCCCTCGCCCAAACTGAACTAAATCGCATCGTGAAAGCGGTAGAGAAGTGCCTGCCCACTGCCTCTTGGCTCATGCTCTGCGGCAGCCTGCCGCCCGATGTTGATTCGCACTTTTATACGCGGCTCATCAAGCTGTCCATCAAGCACAAAGTGGAAACGCTGCTCGATACCGATGGCGATCCGCTACTGCATGGCCTCGAAGGCAAGCCCACCATCGTCAAGCCCAACCAATCGGAAGCAGAGCGTCTGCTGAACACTGCGCTGATCACCCGTACGCAGCTGATAGACGCCGTACAGCGCATTAAACATATGGGTCCGCAATCGGTAGTGCTGTCGCTTGGGCTCGCGCGGCCTCATCGCGGCCACGTCGTCGGAAGGCATTCTGCAAGTCATGCCGCCACCTATTGACGCCGTCTGCCCCATCGGCGCCGGCGACGCGATGGCCGCCGCCATTGTGTGGTCTCTCCAGCGTGGCGATGCGTTCAGTGAAGCCTTGCGCTGGGGCGTAGCGGCCGGAACCGCCTCCGCCAAACTGCCCGGCATTACCTTGGCGAATCTGGAACAGACCAAAGAATTCTATCCGCAAACGCAAGTCACGCGGATTGCGGTTTAGTCGTACTTCTCATAGATAATCTGCTTGCGTTCGAATCCTTTTTGTTTGAGCAGCGCGCGCACGTCGTCCACCATTTCCTTCAAGCCGCAAATGTAGACGTCGGGCTGGTCCGCCGCATGCTGGCCCAGAGCTTCATCTAGATGCGCCTGCACACGGCCCGCCTTGCCCTTCCACGCGTTGTCCGGCCGCGTCACAGTTGGCACAAAACGGAAGTGTGCATGTTGCTGCGCCAGCGCTTCCAGCTCGTCCTTGTAAAGAACTCCGTGCGGATGCCGTGCCCCGAACAACAGCGTAATCGGCGCGCTCTGCGGCAATGCCGTTAACAAGATCGAGCGAAACGGCGCTACCCCGGTACCGGTGGCCACAAACACCGCCGGCTTCTCCGGATTTCGCAACGTGAAATAGCCCAGCGGCTCATTCACCTCAACCTTTTCACCTAGACTCATCGCAAATAGGCGCGGCGAAACCAGCCCCTCCGGCACGCGATTCAGACACAACGCGAAGCGGTTCCCATTCGGCGGAGAAGCAATCGAGTACGCGCGCGTCACTTCCTTCCCCGCCACTTGCTCCTTAATCGAAACAAACTGCCCCGGCGTGAACGGGAATTCACTCCGGTCGGCAATCTCGAATTCAAAATGGCGCACATCCGGCGCTAAATCGTGCGCACTTACCAGGCGGGCCTGCAAATCGATAATTCTCCTCTACTAAAGAATGATGCTCGGCTCGCGCTCATCGATTCGTTCCGCCGGCACCATGCCGCTTAAAACGCCGAGGAACATGCGCCCTTTCGGACGGCCATTCAAATTCAGTTGGCCGAACCGGGCGAGAAACACCAAAACCCCGAGAATCTCTTTGTCGCGCAGCGGCGTCACCTCGCCGTCCCGTTCGTCGCGAATCTTCCGGTAGTCCGTCAGCGCTTCCATAAACCGTTTTTGTACCGCCGCCGCCACGGTGTTTGCGGCACGCGATTCGTAGATCAAACCCGATTCCGCCGTCCGGAAGGTTTTGATCGTCGCTTCCAGTGCCTCCAGCGCATCGGTATCGACCGCGCCCGGCGTGCGCAGCGAGGAATTCAGCAGCGAATAGATCGAGAAAACCAACAGTTCTTCGTGTTCACCGACAAACGCTTCGCTCACTTCTATGTCTTTGTGCGCGGCATCTTTTGTCTCAACGTACAGCGGTTTTTCCCGCGCATGAGCTTCCCGCAGATACTGGCATTCGAGCGGGCACGAAATAGAAACCTCACGCTCCGTTCCGCAACAGATCGGACAGATATCCATATTGAGCGCCGGACAGGCTCGTTTGGCGCGTCGTTGGCCGCACCGTTTACACAAAATTGATTCCGACATGGGCACTACCGTATTATCGGATCAACGGTATGAAGAGAGTTGATTTGTACATAAAAGTGGAAGTGGCGCTGGATGAAGACGAGACTCCGGAGAAAGTAGCCCGCGAGATTTGCCGTCAGGTGGAAAAGATCTACGTAGTGCGAAAAGCCGAGCTGTCGAGCGCTGTAGCACGCGATTAAAATCGGTGCGTTATGGATTTGCCTCAAATTCGCGCGGTCCTCGTCGTTGGCCTACTTGCCTCAGCGCCAGCGCTCTCAGCGGCCGATCATACACCGCCCCCCACTGCGGATGAGCAAGCCGCGGTTATTGAGGCCACGCGCACCGTAGCGTTGACGTTTACCGACCGGCTTCCCGATTTCATTTGCACGCAAGTCACGCGCCGCTGGATAAACCAAGGCCGAAGTTCTGCGAATTTGGTAGTTGCCGAGCCGCGCCGCCGCATGTCCGGCCAGACAATTCACCTGGATGAAGCAGATAGCTGGAAACTCCGCGATACCCTAACCATCCAACTGACATACTTCGGCCAGAAGGAGCAGTACAAGTTATTGCTGCTGAATGGCGCAAAAACCAAACAAAGCTACGAATCCGTCGGCGGCATGACGGCCTATGGCGATTTCGGAAGCATTCTTGGCATTCTGTTCCAATCCAGTAGCCAGGCAAAATTCACTTGGGATCACTGGGGCACTCTGAACAACCAGCAGGTAATGGTGCTAAGTTTCGCAGTTGACGCCGCTCATTCTCAATGGCATATTGGTTATGGCTCGCAGGAAATCGTCAGCGCTGTGAAGGGCTTCGTTTTCATAGACCCGAAACAGCATCAAGTTCTCAAACTCATCGTCAACGCAGACGATTTACCCAAAAAATTTCCGATTCAAAAATCTGGCGTTGAACTAGATTATCGCGTGCAAAAAGTCGGCGATACCGAGTTCCTTCTTCCGCTGAAAGCGGTTGATTGGAGCGACACAAAAAATATCGCTACGAAAAACGAAGTCGAATTCCGGCTGTATCGCAGATTCACCGCCGATTCCAAAATTGATTTCGATACGCCCGCGCCGTTGCCTGAAAATCAGGTCAAAGACACAAGCCCGAATCCCTAGCCAAACAAGCCCGTCCTGTATTCTGAACATTTATGGGCAAGTGTCTAATTTTCATGCTGGCTGCAGCTTCAGCGCTCGCCGGCGCAGCGGATTTATCGAATATCAAGCAGCTGACCAGTGGCGGCGAAAACGCCGAAGCTTATTGGTCGCCTGATAGCAAGCGCCTGATTTTTCAATCCACCCGTGGCGACCTGAAGTGCGACCAAATTTTTATCATGAACGCTGATGGTTCCGACCAACACATGGTATCCACCGGCAAAGGCCGTACCACTTGCGCGTATTTTCTGCCCGACAATAAGCACATAGTCTATGCCTCCACGCACCTTGCCGGCGATGCTTGCCCTCCGGCGGCCGACCGCAGCAAGGGTTACGTGTGGGCCGTGTATAACAGCTATGATATTTTTCGCGCCAAGGATGATGGCACGGATCTAAAGCGCCTGACGGATGCGGACGGCTATGACGCTGAGGCCACTGTGAACTGGAAGACGAAAACGATTCTCTACACATCGATGGCCTCGGGCGATCTCGATCTGTGGACAATGAAATTCGACGGTTCGCACAAAAAACGCCTAACGGAAACTTATGGCTACGACGGCGGCGCTGTGTTTTCGCGCGACGGTAAGCACATTGTGTGGCGCGGCAATCATCCCGATACGGAAACTAGCAAGCGAAAGTATGCCTCTCTATTGAAAGACAATCTGACCAGCCCCATGAAAATGGAATTGTTCATCTCCGACGCCAGCGGCAAGAACGTAAAACAACTCACAAATTTCAATTGCGCCTCGTTCGCACCCACCTTCACGCCCGACGGCAAACAGATTCTTTTTTCCTCGAACAAACATGACTGCGATGGCCGCAAATTCGAGCTTTACCTGATCAATATCGACGGCACTGGCCTTCGCCAAATCACAGACTTCGGGGGCTTCACGTCGTTCCCCGAGTTCGCACCCGATGGCGGCAAACTGGTGTTCGTCTCCGATTGGAAAGCGCCGGCACGTTACGAGTTCAATGTTTTCACCGCGGATTGGGGCAAATAGACGATGACGCGTTTTTGCATGAGTTTCGCTTTGTTGGCCGGCGCCTTGCTAGCGTCAGATATTCAGCCTGACAAATATCTGGCCCATATCAAGTATCTGGCGTCCGATGATTTGAAAGGGCGCTTGACCGGCTCGCCGGAGTTGGAAAAAGCGGCCACTTACATCGCCCATCAATTTCACAGCGCCGGTTTGAAACCCGTCGGCGGCAAATACCTTCAGGAGTTTTCTGTCACTGCCCACACCGAACTCGGCACGGACAATAAGCTTGAACTCATCGTTTCGCAACACGTCAGGAATCTGTTGGAGCAGCGCGATTTCCTTCCGCTGAACCTGAGCACCAATGGCGAAACCATGGGCCCCATTGTATTTGCCGGCTACGGCATCACGGCGCCCGAATATCATTACGACGATTACGCCAATATCGATCCACAGGGCAAAGTAGTTCTGGTGTTCCGCCACGAACCGCAAGAAGCGGACGAGAAGAGCGTATTCGCTGGCAAGAAATACACAATGCACTCGGAGCTCGCCAGCAAAGTGGCGAACGCCAAGTTGCACGGCGCCGCGGCCATTCTGCTGGTAAACGATTTGCCGAATCACGCCGGCGATGACGACCGTCTCGAATCGTTCACACCGGCCATGGGCACTGAAGATTACGGGCTGCCGGTCATCCAAATCTCGCTGAAATGGGCGGACGAATTGTTAGCGACGGCGCATAAAAGCTCTGCCGACCTTTTGAAAGCGATTGATGCCGACTTGAAGCCGCAGAGTTTCGATCTGCCCTCAGACGATGCCGCGCGGATGAAAGTCAACATCACCATCGAGAAGCGGCAAGTACACAACATCGTTGGCTACTGGCCTGGACAGACGAAGGAATACATCATTCTAGGCGCGCATTACGATCACCTTGGCTTGGGCTATGAGCATTCACTCGCGCCTTCTCAGGCAGGCACGATTCATCCCGGCGCCGATGATAATGCTTCGGGCACAGCCGGCGTGATTGAACTGGCGCGGGCCATTGCGCATTCAGGCAAGCATAAACGCGGATTTTTGTTCTTATGTTTTGCCGGCGAAGAAGAGGGCTTGCTCGGCTCCGCTTACTTTGCCAATCATCCCCTGGAACCCCTGGGCGAAGCTTCCGCCATGATCAACATGGACATGATCGGCAGACTGCGCGATAAAAAGGTGTATGTCGGGGGAGTGACTTCCGGATCCACTTTCAAACCAATTGTGGAGAAGGCTGCTAGAGACAATGGCCTCAACGATGATCTGACCGGCAGCGGAGTGGACGGATCGAGCGATCACACATCCTTCCTGGTCAAAGGTGTACCGACACTATTCTTCTTCTCTGGATTGCACAGCGACTATCACAAGCCCAGCGACACTTGGGACAAGATCAACGCCGATGATGCGGTGAAGTTATTGGATGAGATTCAGGAGATTGCGGTGACGCTGGCGGATGCCGAGGAGAGGCCAAAATTCGAACGAGAGCATGAAGCGGATATCCTGAACGGCGATATTGGCAGCGCAAAGACTTCGGGTTACGGGCCGTATTTCGGCAGTATTCCCGATTTCGGCGGGCCTCCCAAGGGCGTTCGGTTTTCCGACGTTCGCGATGGTTCCCCGGCGGCTAAGGCCGGCTTCAAAGCGGGCGACGTGCTGGTTGAATTCGATGGTAAGAAGATTGACACCCTTTACGATTTCACATACGCGCTGCGCGCCCATAAGCCCGGTGATACGGTAAAAGTAAAGGTTTTGCGCGACGACAAGCCGGTGGAAGCGGAAGTCTTACTCACAAAGAGGCCGTAGGCACGCATGGGATTCGCAGTTTGGATCGATTCCGAAGAACGCGTCGCCTGGGCGCGTGGAACGCATGAGTACCGGCCTATGGGAACAGCCGTTGTTGCGGTCTGCGACCAGTTCCGGCAGCGCGATTTTGTTGCCCAGCGCGAATCGCCGGCGCATTTGAGATCGTGCTTTGCAGGCTTCTTCGGATCTTTAGAAACAGTGAATGAGTTCTTGCGTTCGCCCAACATGCGAACTCTGCGCCGGACGCCGCCTCATTTGCTTTGAACGAAATAGAGCGCGGCCGAGTTGAGACAATAGCGCTGGCCAGTGGGCGGCGGACCGTCATCGAACACATGGCCCAGGTGCGCGTCGCACTTGCGGCAAACAACTTCGGTGCGCTCGACGCTTAGGGTGTGATCGGGCGCGAAGGCAATGTTCTCGGGAGCGATCGGTGCAAAAAAACTGGGCCAACCGGCATCGGAATCGAACTTCTCTTCGGAACGGAAGACCGCGTTACCGCAGCAAATACAGCGGTAGATTCCTTTGCTGTGGCGGTTCCAGTACAAATTATGGAAAGGAGATTCGGTGCCTTTGCGCCGCGCAATTTCGAACTGTTCGCTTGTCAACTGGCTCCGCCACTGCGCGTCGGTATGCACAATCTTACGAATGGAGACCGTTTGCAGGCGTTGCCCTTGATCGGAAAACAGAACGAGCGTCACTTCCGGACCTGTCCCCGGTTGTGCGGCGGATGGAAGGTTGGGGGCGCGCATCAGCCAGTAAAGGCCGCTGGCGCTAATAACCACCGTTGCCGCGATAAAGACTGCCCAGCGCATGACATCAGACCCGCAGGAACCAGCGGCGGCGATACAGGAACCACGCGAGCAAATACATAACTGCGACGAAGCACAGCGCCCACAGAAGCGACGCATTCATGGGGGCAAAGTAAGGCGCGAAGAAGCGCTCGTACAAACTGGCATGAAGGCCATACGCATCCAGAATTTCGGAAAGGAATTCCGAAGCCAGATAGACGGTAATGGCATTCATCCCCGTGATCAGCAATGGCTTCACCCATTTGCGGCCGCCGTGTTCATCGACAAACCAGATAAAAACGGCCAGCACCGCGAAATCGAGACCAGCCATAAACGTCGCGAAAGAATCGGTCCAAAGCTTCTTGTTGATGGGCAGCTTGATGTTCCACACAAGTCCAAGCGCCACCAGGAAGACGCCGGCGAGCAACAGCCTGTGTCGCCGCACGGCGAGCGGAACGTTTAGGCGCAGAATATGTCCCGCCATCACACCCAGGAGCGCGGTACCGATCGCCGGCAGCGTGCTGACAATGCCTTCCGGATCCCAGGTCTTCGTGTTTGCATAATTGTGCGCGCCCAGTACGATGCTGTCAACGTAGTGTGCAAAGTTGCCTTCCACGCTGAGGTTGCCCGGTCCCCAACCTGGAACGTTCGCGAAGGCCATCAGCAGCCAGTAGGCAGAGAAGAGAACGACAATCGAGATGATTTGACCACGAATGCCGAAATAGAGGTAGATGACGCTTGCAAACAGATAGCAAATCGCGATGCGCTGCAAAACACCCAGCAAGCGTTGATGAGCCAGACTGAAATGCGGGAAAGCATAGACCAGCAAGCCAAGCACATAAATGATAACCGCACGCCGAAAAATCACTTTCAGCAAAGCGCTTTTCGATTCTCCATTTGCCAGACGCTTTCCCAGCGCAAGCGTAATGGCGACGCCGGCTATCCAGAGAAACGAGGGGAAGACGGTATCTGTCAGTGTCCAGCCATCCCAAGCGGAATGATTCAAAGGCCCGTACGATTGTGGTCCGCCTCCGTTGTTGACCATCACCATTAGCAGCATCGTAAGCCCGCGAAAAGCATCCAGCGAAAGCAGGCGCGCAGGCGTGGCCGGTTCCCGCTGGTTGGTCATATTGGAAGCGTGCACCGAGGTCTTTTGGCTGGCCATACAGCTATCTTGTCACCATGCCGTTCGCCCGCCGTCAACCGCTAGCACGGCGCCGGTCATGTAGGACGAGGCATCGGAGCAAAGGAAAAGAATCGCGCCTTGGTATTCGTCCACCCGCGCCAAGCGACCCATGGGAATGAGATTGCCAATACGCGTCACAAATTCCTCGGGCTGCCCGTTCGCCACACCGCCGGGACAGATGGCGTTTACACGCACGCCCCGCGTGGCCCAGTAAGTGGCCAGATAGCGGGTCAGACCGATAAGGGCGGACTTAGTCACGGAATCGGTAACCGGCTTTACCGGCTGCATGTTGTCCGGCAGGTTTGGGAGACGGTGGATGCGCTGATCTGGCCCAATCAGCGCCAGGTCTGAAGAGACGTTCAAGATGACGCCAGAACCGCGCCGCGCCATTTCCGTTCCAAACACTTGGCAGCAGAGAAACGCTCCGCTAATGCCCAGCGCTATATCGGCATTCCATTGGTCGAGCGAAAAACTTTCGAAGCGCGAAAAATTGGCTGGTTCTGAGCCTTCGATCTTTCCACTGCTAGCGGCGTTGTTGATCAGAATGTCGATGCGGCCGTGTTTTTGCAGCACTTCCGCTAAGACTCGCTTCACTTCGTTCAGCTTGGTGATGTCGGCGGCGTAGCCCAGGACGTTCAAATGCAATTCATCGCTGAGCCGGGTCGCCAATTCAACCACCCGCATACCAGCGCCGTCGATCAGAACGGGAATGCCTTTCGCGGCAATAATCGCGCGGGCATGTTGCTCGCCCAATAAACCACCGCCGCCTGTAATAACCGCGATTTTTCCGGACAGATCGAAAGCTGAATGGGACATAGCCGCTGGCGAAACAGCCGCGTTTCGGGTATCGGGGAAAGGATAACACCTCGGCTTGCGCAGACCGCTCGGGAACCAAGGCATCTGCCTCTATTACGGCAAAACTAAATGCCATTTCGAGTCGATGGCGCTGTACCGGAGCTTAATGCTTTGTCCCACAGCCAAAGTAACGGGGGACACTAGTTGCAGATTCCTGTCGGCTACAAAGTTGACAGGCACGGCACCGCTGTTCTGAAGGGTCAATTCGCTGCCATCCTGTTCCTTAGAAGCGTCTACGGTCATAGTAGGCGTCCCGGTACCGGAGAAAAGGATGACCTTGGGTCCGTATGGCTCGATCATAGCCGCGTTGGTGATCACTTGGGAACCACGATCCAGATCCGGCGTCACGCTGCAACCGGCGCAAGAATCGCCTTCCCAGATGATATTTTTGTTCGCCAAAGCTGCGAAACCGGCGCCGCTGGTCGTGCTGAAGAAATAGTAAATAGAGCCATTCACCTGCCAGCTGTTATTAAGAAACAAATCGTTACTCCAATTGAGCGAGTTAGCCGGAGCGCTGAACGTCAAAATGTAGATGTATTGCAGAGATCTGCCGTGAGCCTGGGCGGCGGGGGTCAAAGCGGAATGGTTACCTTCCACCGTGGCGCCGTTCATAGGAGATTGAAAGTTGAAAAAGTGAGATCCGTTATAGAGATCAATGTTCATGACGTTGTTGCGGACTTGCAGATTGGGGCCGGCCATGGGCAAGATAAAAGCGTAGCAATCGTGACAGATATTACGCTCAATGTCTACGTTGGCGATCTGCGTCGTGCCGGCACCAAGCGCCAGAAACACCGTTTCCTGGGGAGCAAGGCTGAAGACCTCGGCAATCGTATCGAAAGTGTTGTCGATAATTTGGACGTAGCCATGATTGGGCGCACTATCTTCGGAAACCAAAGTAATGCCGGCGGCGCGCATCAAGGAAATTTGATTCGATTGGAAAACCTGCTTCACCAGAGTGCTATTGAAAACGCCGTTTTCCACGCCCGTATAGCCGTTTGAAATCGTATTGCCGATTACTTGCAGGTTGTCAACACTAACGGAAATGCCATCGGCGTTGAAGTTCTTCAAGGTATTGCCCTGCACAAGCATATTTGTAAAGCCTATGCCGCCGCTCCAAATCATTTCCCCCTTGAAATCTTGCATAATGTTATTCGTAATCGCAACATTGCTATGCGGAACATCATGAAAGACGAACACCGCTTTGTGCGTCCAGTCCCAGCCGTCGCCATTGGTGGTTGAGGCGGGAGCTTGGATGTCGGCGGTGTTGCCGTTGGTCATCCCCCACAGGTGCAAACTAGAGACCAGGACATTAGAGGCAGTCTCACCCGCCGTGCCGTTCGGACCGCCATCGTCGCCAATCACCACGCAGTGGCCGCGCACCGTGTAGTTAGCCACAACATTCCACGCACCGCGGCAAAAAATGTTTGGCTGAGAGGAATCGCCGATGAGCGAAAGATTGTTATAGCGGATTTTGATGGAACCGGGGTTCAAGGCCGTGGCCATGTCGACGGCGGCGGTAACGTACCCGCAGATAGCTCCAGTGGGACAACTGGTGGGCGCCGGCACATTGACTACGCCGCCACCAGCCGCGCCCAAGGCATCCAGTTCGGCTTGAAAGCTGGCGGTATTATTCGTTCCATAAGCATAGACGGCATTAGAAATCGAACCATCGGCTTGGGCGCTGAGAGTCACTCGCGTGGGACTTTGATAACTAGTAATCGTCCCTTCTAACGTCATGTAACCGTAATAGTACGAAGCGCCCGCCACGGTTTGCCCGGCATTGACAGATATAACTTGCGTCCCTAACAGTTTGCCGAGTGAAACCTGAGTGGTTGAAGTGAAGTTACTAATCTGAGCCACAAGATTTGCGCCCTGAGCGGCGGCTCCAACCACGACAATAAATCGGCCTACGTCGGAGATGGTGAAGGTGCCCGTGGCTGACGTCAATACATTTTGGCCAACCGTCATGACGCCGTCGGCATGAGTGCTTCCACCTGGACCGGCACCCACCACCTGAATGTACTTACCCACATCCTTCGAGGAAAATGATCCGGATGCTGAGGTAAGCACGTTGGAGCCCGCCGTCATGGCACCGTCGTTGCGCAGGATACCGTCGGGAACCGCACCCGCGTCTTCGACTGTATGGCGCGCCGCAGCATTAAATATTCGCGGGATGGGAACCATCTGCCCTTGCGCATTCCGATAGGCAAAGAGAGTGTCACTGGCAGCAGTGACGCCACAGTGCTTGGTGCCGCCGCGCAATTGAAAGACCGTGGTGGGGCGGACGACATTCGGCGCATGCCAGTTCTCGGTACAAAACCCTCCTCCCGACAGATAAGTGACTCGATAGGATCCCGCTGCCAGGTAGATAGAGAGCGCTCCATTCACAACCACATAGGTAGAAGATTTACCGGTGGCTTGATTGACGGCCGTAATAGAACCGTTGAACAGCGTCAACGGGCTTGAATAGAGCGTATCGATAACCGCAACACTCGATTCAGCAAATGAACAGGCGGCGAGAAAAAAAACCAGAGCGCCATGCCTAATCATTGGGTGAAACAACTCCCATACTTACAAGATAGACTAACGAGCCAATCAATCAAACGTGGTGGCGAGGCTGAGGTCGGTGTGGTGTTGGAACATGTGATAAATTTAGTCCGCAAAAGCGTGCATGGCTCATAGCTAGCTGATTGATTCGTTCGTAGCGTTCACGGCCACACGAGTTGTTGGCGTATTCGAGGTCCTTTTGAGCAAGGGCTTGGAGTGACGCGACGGGTTGAATGAAATTGTAGACAAGAGGTAGAATTTTGCGTTTCACCGGGATTGGAGCAAAACTTTGACGATTCTGGCCGCGCAAAGTCCCAGCCCTATTGGTACCGCAAGCGCACCCACGATGAGGAGAAGCAAGCCGGCTGGGCTAGTTGGGCCGCAAACGCCGGTCCCGCTAAGACCGACGGCCAGACAACCGAGGCAAAGGGTCCATAGGCCGTATTTAAGGAGAGGAGACACTGCCTTGATTTTAGCTTTATCCGGAGGCCACACGACCCGTGAAACCGTTGGAAAGCGGCGAGCAGCGGCCCGAAGATAAAAGGTGGTTAAACCGCTGCAAACCTTATCGGTTTTGGAACGTTTAGAAAGCAAAGCGCGTCAAACCAAGCTTGATATGCATTTATTGTTGATTGAGGATGAAGAAGACGCGGCGCGGATGATTGCCAAAGCGTTGACGCAGGAGAAGCATTTCGTGGAGACGGCCAGCGATGGCGCCACGGGCCTTGAAAAAGCGCTCGGCCAAAACTATGACTTGCTCATTCTTGACATTCGCCTGCCGGGAAAAGACGGTTGGGAGGTATGCCGTGAATTCCGTGCGGCCGCGCGTGCAACGCCGATCCTCATGCTGACGGCAAGCGACGCCCACGAGGATCGGGTAAAAGGGCTGGACTTGGGCGCTGACGATTATTTAGTCAAACCTTTCGATTTGAACGAACTGCTGGCGCGCGTGCGTGCGTTGCTACGCCGCCGGCCGGCACTTCAAGACACAGTCATCCGCATCGACACGCTAGAGATTGATACGCGTTCGCGGACGGTGCGGCGCGGAGGGGAATTCGTGCGTGTGACAGCAAAAGAATACGGGCTTTTAGAGTGTCTGGCACGCGACGCCGATACAATGCTTAGCCGCGAAGAGATTTCTCAGCGCGTTTGGCATGAATCGTACGATCCTTTTTCGAACCTAATTGAGGAATACATTAAGCGTATCCGCAAAAAGATTGATGTGGGCGGCCACAAGCCTTTGATTCACGCGCGCCGCGGCGAGGGCTATATCTTGACGGCAAAAGAGTTCGCCTGAATTGGGCGAGGTGCGGATTCTTGGTAGACGGGAATCTCTACGGCAAACACGGTGCGACCAGGACGCGACTCAACCAGTCTTATGAGGCCACCGTGTTTCTCAACAATGGATTTGGCAATCGCCAAGCCAAGGCCCGCGCCGGGAGTGCGGTGGCTGGCGCCTTCTTCGCGAAAAAAGCGCTCGAAGATACGGCTTTGCGCGGCAGGCGAGATGCCACTGCCGCTGTCGGTCACTGTACAGACCCAGCGGTCAGCTCTTTTCTCGAGAGTCACTTCAATGGCGCCCTCCTCCGGAGTGAATTTGACCGCGTTATCCAGCAAAACAAGAATCGCTTGTTTGAGCAAATCCTCATCGCCTAGGCAGCGCGCCTCGGGCACACTGCGAAGCTTGAGTTCCTGACGTTTGGCAGCGGCCAGCGCCCGAGCGGCCCGAACCGCGTCGGCTATCGCGTCGTCAAAATACATATCTTCCTTTTTGAACTCAAGCGCGGCAGTGTCTGCCTGGGAAAGGAAGAACATATCTTGGACGATGCGGCGAAGTTGCAGCATCTGGTGCTCAATAACGGTTAGCGATTCGCGGCAATCGGCGAGCGCGGCATCCGGATCGCGGTTGATCACCTGACAAGACATCAACGCAACAGCCACCGGCGTTTTGATTTGATGAGAGGCGTCAGTCATGAAGCGGCGCTGCAGTGTGAACGCAGCGGCGATGCCATCCAGCAGAAAATTGAAGCGCGAGCCGAGCCGGCCAATTTCATCGGGGTGGTTACCGACGGCCACGCGAGCTGTTAAATCCGACGAGGTTACCGACTCGATAGTCTCTGCCAGGTTCTGCAGCGGACGCAATGCCTTAAGGGCCAGAAGATAACCTAAAAATCCCGCGAAGGCCAAGCCAATCGTAACCAAGGCGAGCAAGCTATTTCGCAGCTTCCGAATTCGAGCCAACGTCGGAGCCACGGGTTGGGCGGCATAAATGTCAAACGCGGTTCCGAACTTAGGCACCTCGAGGCGCCGGGCTGCGATACGGAGGCCAGCCACCGTGGCGCCATTTTTCAACAGGTCTGAGCTGAGCGAACGTAAATCCTCTGCCAATTGGCCCGATTTATAGACGGCATTGCGCTTTCCTTCGCGAACCAGAATCTGCGTGCTCACCAAATCCGAACTGCCCACGTCGTTCAACACCGCTTGCAGATCTTCTTCACCGTCGTCCTTTGTCTTATGCTCGTTCAGTTCGTGACCGGCAGCCATGGCGGTCGCCCCAGTGGCTACCTGGAGCTCGCCATCGAGCCGAGCGTAGGCATCTCTGCTGGCTAGCAGATACGCGGCGATGGCCAGCGCGATCACCAGAATGCCGAAGAGGACTACGAACGAAGCGGTCAAACGGGCTTTGATAGACATGATTCGCTCTGAAACGCTTATTGTCTCTCAACTTGAGGTCTTGCAGACTTTGATTTATCTTCTATTTATTTATCAAAGAACTGCTTAAACGGAGAATAAATAGCAATAAGAGGATGGTGGAAAGCTCTCTAGAACCGTATCGAACTATCGATAAAGAGAGCAAGGAGTTACACAGAGCAAAATGATCAGCTCGATTTCGTCGAATGCGCCAGTCGAAGCGATTGCCGCAAACACCCCGAAGACGCAGAGCACGCCTACAGCGGCTAAACCGGCCGAAGACTCGGTTCATCTGAGTCCACAGGCTCAAGCGGCGGCAAAAGGATCGGGCGATGTAGACCACGACGGGGACAGCCACTAGAACATAAGCTTTCGCATCGAGGCGACTAACTCGCGGGATTCATGGTTAGTCGCCATTTTTGTTTGCGCTCGCAAAGAATCAGTTATTGCAGTAACGGCACTTCTATTTTCGAGCCATCGGAACCGCCCCAATAAATTCGTTCCGTCGCTTTGACAAAGTCGTTTGCGTGCGCATTGGGAATTTCCAAAAACTTTTGGGGGTTCCTGTCCGTTAGCGGGAACCACGAACTCTGTACTTGAATCATGATTCGGTGTCCGGCGCGGAACGTGTGGAGTACGTCGGGCATCTGGAAGTTGATGGTATCGGGCTTGCCCGGTTCAAACGGAATGGGACTCGAAAGGCTCTTGCGATACTTCCCGCGAAATGGTTCGCCGCGGATTAGTTCCTGATAGCCGCCCAATTGCACCGTGCTGGCAGGCAAACTCCGCGCGGTGGGCGCCGGCGTATCGGGCTTGGCATCGTAATCGGGATATTTCCCGGGGAAGACATCAATCAGCTTCACATCGAAATCGGAGTCGGTGCCGGAAGTAGAAACTTTCAAATTCACAGTGATGGGGCCGGAGATCGTCACGTCGTGATCGAGCGGTTCTGTTTTGTAAACCAGCACATCAGGACGAGAGGCCGCAAAACGCTGGTCTTCGGTCATGAAGTCGTAGCGAATCCCCATCAGAATGTGACCAATATAGGGAACCGGTTTGGCGGGGTCGGAAATGTATTCATCGAAACCGCTGGACGCAGACGCCTGCCACGCAATTTTCCCGTTCTCACTTAGAAACAACGCGGTGGTTTTCGATTCTTTGGGAGGCCACTGATCAAACTGCCGCCATTGATTCACACCGGTTTGAAAAACCCAGGCTTTCGGGCGCTTGCCATTTTCCTGATTCTTTAAATAGTGCATGAAGAATGGAAACTCGATCTTCTCCCGAAAGTAGAGAGCCGTCTTTGAGCCGAACGTAACGTTACCCACCCGGTCGCCATCGCCGCGCGAAAAACCGCCGTGCACCCAAGGCCCCACCACCAACATATCCGCGGTCTCGGGTGAGTCTTTCTTCAACTGATAGAACTCGCGAAACAAACCTTGCGGATCTTCCTGGTCATACCAGCCACCCACAATCATCACCGCGGGCTTCACATCCTTCAAATATTTCCAGATCGACCGCGCCTGCCAGAAATCGCTATAAGTGGTGTTCTTAACGTTCATACTCCAATATGGCTGGAGATTCTTGAAATACCGTTCGTCCGCATTCGCCAGCGGCCCCATCGCAAGATAGAAATCGTAACCGTCGGGCGTGCCGTAATCAAATGGCAGCGCAGGGGTGGGAGGCGTCGGCTCGTCGCCGCGCGGCTTGAAACCCTGATACATACTGAAGCGCGCCGCCAGCATGAACGCGCCATTGTGATAGATATCGTCGCCCAAGTAGTAATCGATGACCGGCGCTTGTGGCGAAACGGCGACTAACGCCGGGTGCGAGTCAATCAGCGAAGCTGTCGCAAAAAATCCGGGCTGGGAGATTCCCCAAATGCCGACCTTGCCGGTGTTGCCAGGTATGTTCTTAATGAGCCAGTCGATGGTGTCGTAAGCATCGGTACTCTCATCCGTATCTTTGCTGCTCTTCTTAACAGGCTTTTGCGGGCGTGCGATTGTGAAATCGCCTTCGCTCATATAGCGGCCGCGCACATCCTGATAGACGAAGATAAATTTCTCGCGCGTAAACAGAGAAGAAGGGCCCAGCGACGATGGAAACTGATCTTCGCCATAGGGCGCCACCGTGTAAGGCGTGCGCTCCATGAGAATCGGATACGTCTTGCCCTCCATCGCATCTTTAGGAATGTAAACGGCTGTGAAGAGCTTCACACCGTCACGCATGGCAATCTTGTACTCATACTTCGAGTAGTTCTCGCGCACGTATTGCATGCTGACTTCGCTATTTGCCGGCGCAGCAAGAGGGGCGGGAGTTTGCGAGTGGAGGAGCGGGGCGCCTACCAGAACAGGGAGGAATAATCGCAGGCGGTGGAGGACCATGTCACTAGATTAGCCGCTTCACCGCCTCGCTTGCTCTTAGTTCTTCGGCGTTGTTGGCTTTCGCGCTTGGCTGGCAGGCTTATGGACGACAGGCGCCGGGGGTGGTGGGTCAATCACGGTAGCCTTCTTGATGTAATCCAACAATGGAAACGATTTCTGCAGATAGGCATTGCCGCCATGGGCCAGCGCTTCCTGATCTGGACCCGACCCCGAAGGTGGGCTGTCGCCATAGCCCGTATAAAGATTATTCACCACGTCCATTCCGCTAATACTTCGCCGAACGGAGTGAAGTTCATAGGGTCGAGCGCTTCTGCATTGTCGTTGATATTGATAAAAATGTGCGTCGTGCGCGAATTCGGCATGCTGGTTTGCGCAAACGTGACCGTGCCGACCTTGTTTGGATGCTTTCCGGGCGGGTCGTCTTTAACGGGAACATTGTTCCACTTTGACGTCACCTTCGGGTCGCCGTTCATGCCGAACTGGACTACGAAGCCTTTGATAGCGCGAAAAAAAGCATTGTTATCGTAATAGCCTTTAGTCACAAGCGTGTAAAAGTGATCGGCACCCAAAGGCGACCAATCATGATGGACCGCAATGATGACATCGCCCTTCGTGGTCTCAAATTTCACTTTGTATTCAGCGGGAATGGGCACAGGCTTCGGAGCAACCCTCCTCTTCACTGGTGGCGTAGTGGCGGCCGCGCCAACCAATGCGTACAGGGCCGCTAGTATAAAAATATATTTTCGAATCATTTCGCGTCTCTCCAATTTAACCCGGTGCC
This sequence comes from Bryobacterales bacterium, assembly GCA_963840845.1. Lineage (GTDB taxonomy): Bacteria > Acidobacteriota > Terriglobia > Bryobacterales > Bryobacteraceae > Bog-105. Next base: position 76,923 of record CAWJBS010000135.1, on the reverse strand, counting down.
GGTATCCACTTTCAACGGCACACGAATCGGGTATACGTTTTCCATTTCTTTTTTCACCAGCTCCCGCAAATCATCGCGCTCGCCCGGCGGCGCTTCCAAAACCAGTTCGTCGTGTACCTGCAACAGCAGGCGCGATTGCATTTTCTTCTCCGCTAGCAGGCGCGCGATGCGAATCATCGCGATTTTGATTAGATCGGCGGCCGTCCCCTGCAATGGAGTATTCACGGCAGTGCGTTCCGCAAAGCCGCGCGCCGATGGGTTGCGTGAATGCAGATCGGGAATCGCGCGCCGCCTGCCATGCAGTGTTTTCGCCACCCCGCTGCCCTTCACTTCGGCAATGGTCTTGTCGATAAATTCACGCACACCGGCATATCTTTCGAAATAGCGTGTGATGTAAGTCTCAGCCTCTTTGCGGCCGATCCCCAATTGCTGCGCCAAGCCGAAGGGCGTCTGTCCGTAGACGATGCCAAAGTTTACGGCCTTCGCCGAGCGCCGCATTTCGGGCGTCACCATGATCGGATTCACGTTGAAGACTTCGGCGGCCGTACGAGTGTGAATGTCTTCATCGTTCGTGAACGCTTCCACTAGCACCTTGTCGCCGGACATGTGCGCCAGCAGGCGCAGCTCAATCTGCGAATAGTCGGCCACTACCAATTCCCAGCCGGTTTCGGGGATGAAGGCCGCCCTGATTTCGCGGCCCTCTTCCGTCCGGATCGGAATGTTTTGCAGGTTCGGGTTCGAAGAAGAAAGCCGCCCCGTAGCCGCGCCCGCTTGATTGAAGGTGGTGTGAACGCGCTGCGTTTCGGGGCGAATCAGTTGCGGCAGCGCATCTATGTAAGTGCCTTTCAGCTTACTCAATTGTCGGTAATCGAGCACCTCTTGCGCTACGGGATACGCGCAGCAAGGCCTTCTAAAATATCGGCGGCAGTCGAAACCACTTTGCCTTTGCCGTATTTCGTAGGCGAAGGCAAATTCATCTCTTCAAACAAAACTTTGCCCAACTGCTGCGGAGAATTGATATTGAACGGATGGCCAGCTAAGTCGTAAACTCTCTGGGCAATGGCGTCAATCCGCTGTGCGAGACGCCCGGAGAGTTCGGCCAGCACGCCTGTATCCACGCGGATACCCGTCATCTCCATCTTCGCCAGCACGGGCGCCAGCGGCAGATCGATATCGTGATACACCGAGCGCAATTCTTGAGCATCAATCTGCCCGCGAAACTGTTCGGCAATGGCTAGTGTCGCCTCGGCCTGTTGCTCGGCGGCGGCATTTAGTTTGCGATCCAGAAAACGTTCAGCCAGTGATTCGGGTGAAACTCCGCCGGGATCCGCATTCAGCAGAAACGCATACAGCATCACATCTTCGCTGATGTTTTGCGGCTCAACGCCAAGCCCATGCAGTTCTATAAGAAACGCTTTGGCATCGTGTACCACCTTGGAACCGCCGCCGACTCCAACACGCCGCGTACAGTTTGTAGCGAGCCAAGAGGCACAGCACGTCCCACGCCCGCTTTGTAAGAAAGGCCAATGAAGAAATTCGTGAGATCGAGCGCCACCGCCAGCGGCGCGTCTTTGGGGCGCGCTTTCAGCCACTCCTCAATCTTCGCGGCCTCGTCCAAGATCGAGTAATCGCGCGCGGCGCTATCGTCTTCCGGCGGCAGATCTTTCAGCAGGCTGAAAAATTCCAGCTCCTTATAGAGCGGTTTCAGAGCCGTCGTGTCGGGCGCTTGCGTGCGCAGCGCCGCCAGGTCCCACTCCACCGCGATGCCTGTTTGAATCGTCGCCAGTTGTTTACTCAACTCAATTTGATTGCGATTGTTCTGCAAGCTCTCGCGGTACATCTTACGTTCCACTTCAGCGGCGCGATTCAGCGCTTCTTCCACCGAACCGAACTTAGCAATAATGTCGCGCGCACCTTTGTCGCCAATGCCAGGCGCACCGGGAATATTGTCGATCGCGTCTCCCTTGAGCGCCAACAAATCCGCCACCTGCGAAGGCTTCACGCCCATGAACTCTTCTACCTTGGCTTCGTCATACCACTCGTCATCCTTCATGGGATTCAGCATGAACACGCGCTTGTTCACAAGCTGCAGCATGTCCTTGTCGCTGGAAACGATCACCACTTCGAGCGGCTTCACCGGCTCGCGCCAGGCAATGGCGCCAATCACGTCATCAGCCTCGTAACCAGAAAATTCCAGAACTGGAATGCGCATGGTTTCAATCAAGCGCCGGATGTAAGGTATTTGTTCCGCTAAATCCGGCGGCATTTCCGTGCGGTTCGCTTTGTATTCGGCAAACTGCTCGGAACGAAACGTGGGGGCTGTGCTTTCAAAAATGGCGGCGATGTAATCGGGTTTAGCCGTGGTCATCAGCTTACGCAACATGTTGTGAAAGATGAAGACCGCTTCCGTAGAAAGGCCAGTGGCCGTGCGCATTGGCGGTGCACCACTGCGAGCGCGCGCGTGATAGGCACGGAAAATAAAGCCGAAAGTGTCAATCAGATATAAGCGTGGTACAGGCAATCTACCAGCATAAGCGCATCGCTTTCCTGCTAGGCTCAGAGTTTCGAGCCCATGAATTTTCGCTTCCCTGTTTTTCTCGATTTGGCCGGAAAGAAATGTCTAGTTACAGGCGAGGGCTACGAGGTTCCCGCCAAGGTGCAAGCGCTCGTTGACGCGTCTGCCGAAGTGATCTATGTCAATCCCGTGGCGGAAGCGTCTATTGAAGCGCTAGCGGCGGCTGGCCTCATTCATTGGGAAAAACGCACGTTTTCGCCCGCAGACTTGGCCGGCCTGTTCCTGATCATTAGCGACCTGGAAGACAACTCAGAAATTTTTCGTCTGGCCGAAGAACAGCGCGTCCTTTGCAATTGCGTTGACGATCCAGAGCATTGCCGCTTCAGCTTCGGCTCCATCCACCGCCGCGGCGAATTGACCATTGCCATTTCCACCAACGGCTACGCACCTGCCGTCGCAGTTCGGCTCAAAGAAAAGTTTCAACGCGAGATCGGCCCAGAATATACCGACTTCCTGGATCTCCTCAAACGTATCCGCCCAGAGATCATCAGCAGCTTTCCGATTTCGGCACGCGCCGCGAGCTGTGGTATCGCATTGTCGATTCCGACGCGCTCGCCCTGCTCGGCCGTGGTGAGAAGCAGGCGGCGGAAACGCTGGTTCAAGAAATGATCGAGGCCACACGCCGCGCTATACTGAAAGAACCCCGATAAGAAGGGGACGAGATCGTCACAATTCTAGGGTCGATTCCGATCGACGCGACTAAGGGGAACCGCAAGGTTCCCCTTTCGCATTAACGCTACACTGCACTCATGCGCTTAGCTGATCGCATGAACCGCCTCGAAATCGAATCGGCTTTCGATGTCCTGGTCAAAGCACGCGCGCTCGAAGCCCAAGGCCGCAGCGTTGTGCACCTTGAAATTGGTGAGCCCGACTTCCCTTCTCCACCTCATGTCATCGAAGCCGCCAAACGCGCGCTCGACGATGGCTGGACCCACTACGGCCCACCGCAGGCTTGCCCGACTTGCGCGAGGCTATCGCGGATTACATTTCGCGCACTCGCGGCATCACCGTCACCGCGAAGAACGTCAACGTTGTTCCCGGCGGAAAGCCCATCATCTTTTTCCCCATGCTCGCCCTTATCGAGCCCGGCGACGAAGTCATTTATCCCGACCCTGGCTTTCCCATCTACCGTTCCATGATTCAGTTTCTGGGCGCAAAGGGCGTGCCGGTTCCATTGGTGGAAGAGCGCGGTTTTTCGTTCGACCTCGACATTCTGCGCGCCAGTCTCACGCCTAAGACAAAGATGTTGATTCTCAATTCACCTGAAAATCCAACTGGCGGCGTCATCCCGGCGGACGATCTGCGCGCGATCGCCGACATCGTGCGCGACCGCGATTTAATGGTGCTTTCAGACGAAATCTACTCGCGACTCTATTACACGCCCGAAGCGCCACTCTCCATTGCCAGCCTTCCCGGCATGTTAGCGAAAACGATCATTCTGGATGGATTCTCGAAAACATATGCAATGACGGGCTGGCGTCTTGGTTACGGCGTCATGCCGGAGTGGCTGGTTGAAGGCGTCAACAAGCTCATGGTGAATTCCAACTCTTGCGCAGCCAGCTTCACGCAACGCGCCGCTATTGCCGCTCTCACCGGTCCGCAAACAGAGGTCGATCAAATGGTAGCCGAGTTTCGACAGCGGCGAACTGCTTTCTGCGCGGCGTTAAACGAAATTCCTGGCTTCAGCTGCCGTCTGCCGGCCGGCGCATTTTATGCGTTTGCCAATGTAAAAGCTACAGGTGTAGCATCAAAAGACTTGGCGGACATCCTACTCGAAGAAGCTGGCGTTGCTTGTCTGAACGGCGGATCGTTCGGCGCGCATGGCGAAGGTTACCTGCGCTTCAGCTTTGCAAATTCGATTGATAATCTGCTGGAAGCCGCCAAACGAATCAAGGCAATTTCCAGCAAAATGGCAGGAGGGAAAAGCAATGAGAGTATTCGTTGTCGTTCTACTGAGTGTTACAAGCATTTGGGCGCAAACACGGCCGGAAAGCGGTAAGCGCTATCCGCGCCTCGCCATTCGCAACGCCATCATCGTCGATGGCAACGGCACTCCTGCCGCTGGGCCTAAAGACATCATCATCGAAAACAATAAGATTGTTTCGATTGTTGGCGTCGATGGCGCTTCTCTGGAATTTGGCCGCGCCAACCGACCCAAAGCAGATATCGAAATCGACGCCACCGGCAAGTATGTCCTGCCTGGCTTGATCGACGCGCACGTTCACGTGCAGGACGAACGCGGCGGCGTGCCGCAGCCCCTCGATTATGAATTGAAAATCTGGCTTTCTTGCGGATCACCACTGTGCGTGACGTTGGTAGCGACACCAAGAAGACGCTCGAACTCCGCTCCAAGAGCGCCGCCGGCGAAGTGGCCGCACCGCGCATTCTGGTGTATCCCATGTTCAATGCGCAGCACCCCGACCTACGAACGCTGAAGAAGCGCGCGCCCGAATTCGTGAATACAAAGCCATGGGCGCTGATGGTGTCAAGCTTCTGGGCGTTTACCGCGACATCATGGAGGCCGCCGAAGACGAAGCTCACAAGCTGGATCTGCCCGTGGCCCACCACGCGGGCGTGGAAGAAACCAACGCCTGGGACGACATCAAATTCGGCACGCGCAGCATCGAACATTGGTACGGCATTCCCGATGCCGCTATTCCCGATGGCGTGCAGAACTTTCCGCCTTCTTACAACTACGACAACGAGACAGATCGCTTCCGCTACGCCGGCCACTTGTGGCGCGAAGCCGACCCTAAGCGACTGACGGAAGTTCTCACCGCCATGGTGAAAGCCAACGTCGCCTGGGTGCCAACGCTCGATATCTACGAAGCTAGCCGCGACTTGGAGCGCGCCCAAAATCAAGTTTGGTTCAAGGAATATTTGCACCCCACTCTGGAAGAATTCTTCAGACCAAATCCGAAGAACCACGGTTCCTACTTCATCGGCTGGACTTCCAACGACGAAGTGTTCTGGAAAGAAAACTACCGCATCTGGATGAATGCCCTGCGCGAGTTCGATCATCTGGGAGGCACTATTGGTGCGGGTGATGACGCCGGATTCATCTATCAGATCTACGGTTTTGGCTTGCTGCGCGACCTTGAATTGGAAGAGGAAGCCGGCTTCAACCCAATGAAGGTGATTCAGCACGCCACCGGCAACAATGCCCGAATTTTAGGCATGGCCGACAAAATCGGCAGTGTTCGTGTCGGTTACCTAGCCGATCTCATCGTTGTGAATGGAAACCCGCTCGAAAACATGAAGGTGCTATATCCACCCACCGAGCCCGGCCAAAAAACGGGCGTGGAATGGACCATCAAAGATGGCTACGTTTACCACGCGCCCACGCTAGCCAAAGAAGTCCGCGAGATGGTGGCTAAAGCTCGAATGGAACGCGCCAAGTCAACTAAGTAAGTTCTCGGCCCTTTGTTTCTGGTATGCGAGACGCGGCAGCGGCCGCTAGCGCGAAAGCAATGCCACAAGACGCGAAGCCCCAACCGAGTCCGTGCCTTTCGCCGATGGTGCCGATCATAAACGGCGCCAACGCACTCACGCCGCGCGCCGTGTTGTAAGAAAGGCCTAGCGCGGTTGCGCGAATGGGCGTTGGGAACAATTCACTTCCCAGCAGCGCCGACCCCACAAAAAAGCCCGTGCCGAAAAAGGCCGTGATCGAAGCCGTTAATAAAATCAGCCAAGGCTCACGAGCTAAAGCGAACGGCGGCACCGCTAAGGCTGCCATCACTAGATAAAGAATCGTCGCGCCCTTCCGCCCGAACCTGTCGGAAATTAACCCAAACAACAAGTAGCCCGGAAACATGCCGCACAGATTCAGCACCACCATAAACGTTGTTCTATCCAGCAACCCGAATCCGCGGCCCCCTTGCGCCACAGGCAGCGATAAGTACGCGGGCAACCAGGTAAACAGCCCCCACCAAGCAAACATGCCGAAAATATTCATCAACAAGAGCCCCAGCAAATTAGGAACCGAGTTCCGCCACAGTGTCTGTTTCTCTTCCGTGCGTACCGGTGCCGCCTGGGCTCTATGCCAAAGCTCCGGTTCCGGAACGCCCTTCTGAATCCATAGCGTCACCAGTGCGGGCAGCACGCCAACGTAAAACACCCAGTGCCAACTTGTATCGCGCCAGGACGAAATTTGCCACCAGTACCGCCAGCGCATAGCCAATGGCCCAACTGCTTTGCACCATGGCCAGCGCCCGTCCGCGCCAGTGGCTTGGCCAGGTTTCCGCCACCAGAGTCGCGCCGGCGTTCCATTGCCCGCCCATCCCCAGCCCTAACAAAAATCGGAAGCAGGCTAGCATGGTTACGCTGGTTGAAAATCCGCACGCAAAGGTGAAAAGCGAATACGTCAAAATGCACATGCTCATCGTGCGCCGCCGGCCCAGTTTGTCCGAAAAGAATCCGAACAGAAAACCGCCGAGGGCCGACGCCACCAGCGTCAGCGTATTCAGCAACCCCGCCGTACCCTTCGTCATCCCAAACTCGCGGATCAAAGTCGCCAGCACAATGGAATACAGCATGACGTCAAACGAATCGAGCATCCAGCCAAGCCCCGCAGCCACCACGGTGCGGCGTTGCGCGGACGAAGTATTGCTCCAGCGAAGGGGAAGAACGGTAGAAGCGTCCAAGACAATAGGATAGAGAATGCAAATCGCAATTGATACCGGCGGCACTTTTACCGACTGCGTTTACTGGCAAGACAACCAGTTACGCGTACTCAAACTGCGTTCCACGCCCGCCGATCCGGGAGGCGCAGTATTGAGAGCCGTCGTACAGATTGCCGGCGCGAATCAAGCCGAGGTCCGGCACGGAACCACAGTCGGAACTAACGCGCTCTTGGAGCGCAAGGGGGCACGCGTTGCTTTCGTCACTACTGAGGGTTTTGAAGACACCATCGCCATCGGCCGTCAAGCTCGTCCCAAACTGTACGACCTCTTCTTCCAAAAGGAGGAGCCGCTAGCCACCGCCGACCTCCGTTTTGGCGTCAAGGAGCGTGTGGCGGCCGACGGCGGCATGTTACTGGCCGTTACTGATGCTGAACTAAATCGTCTGCTCGCTGCCGTGAAAAACGCCAAGCCAGAAGCGATCGCCATCTCTCTTCTCTTCGGCTTCGCCAATTCTGCCAATGAGAAAGCAGTCGCCGAGCGATTGCAAACTATTGGCCTGCCAGTTTCCGTCTCCCATCAAATCCTCCCGGAGTTCCGCGAGTATGAGCGCGGTTCCACCGTCCTCATCAACGCCTATCTTGCGCCGAAGATGCAGAGTTATCTCACATCCCTCGATAAAGGCTTGCAAGCGCGTGGCTCCAAACTCTACGTCATGCAGTCGTCAGGCGGCATCACCGAAGCCGCCGTTGCCGCCCGTGAGCCAGTTCGTACAATACTCTCCGGTCCTGCTGGCGGCGTTGTCGGCGCGGCGCATATCGCCAAAGCTGCCGGGTTCCCGCGCATCCTCACTTTCGATATGGGAGGTACTTCCACCGATGTCGCACTCCTCACCTCCGACAACGGCCTCCGCACCACCTCCGAATTCCAAATCCTCGGCCTCCCAGTCGCCGTCCCCATGCTTGACATCCACACCGTCGGAGCGGGCGGCGGATCTCTCGCCAGTTTCGACCGTGGTGGCGCGCTGAAAGTAGGCCCTCAATCAGCGGGTGCTGATCCTGGCCCTATCTGCTACGGCAAGGGAGAATTGCCCGCCGTCACTGACGCCAATCTCCTTCTTGGGAGGATCGAGCCCGATGGTTTCCTGGGAGGCGGCATGCGCTTAGACGAAGCCCGCACACGCGAGTACCTGACGCGCGCTAAAGGCAACCTCCAAACGCCTGAAACATTCGCCGAAGGCATCATCCGCGTGGTTGACGCCAATATGGTGCAGGCCTTGCGGAAAATCTCCGTCGAACAAGGCCACGATCCGCGCGATTTCACTCTCGTTAGTTTCGGGGGCGCAGGTCCTCTCCACTCATGCGCCTTGGCTAAATCGTTGCGCATCCCAAAAGTCCTGATCCCGCGCATGCCCGGCGCTCTCTCTGCCTATGGCATCTTGATCTCCGACGTAGTGAAAGACTCATCGCGCACCGTCATGCTCGCTCCCGGCGACGCCCGCCTCGAAACTAACTTTGCCGAATTAGGAGACGGAGAGCGCTCACTCGATCTCCGCTACGCTGGGCAAGGCTACGAGCTGAACGTTCCTTATAACAAGGATTACGTTAACCGTTTTCACGAACTCCACCGTCAACGCTACGGTTATGCCGACACAAAACGCATCGTCGAAATCGTCAACATTCGCGTCCGGAACGTCGCCGCCACCGCGCGCATTCCCGAGCACCCCGAACCCGTCAAAACAGGCGATGGCGCTCAAGCCGTCACTCGTTCAAAACAGATCTATTGCGACAGCGCATGGCAAACAGGCAAAGTCTATGCGCGCGATCGCCTCAACCCTGGCGACACCTTTCCCGGCCCCGCCGTTATTGTGGAATACAGCGCAACCACCTTCGTCGAACCCAATTCCCAAGTGACAGTAGACGGCTTCCGTAATCTGGTAATCACTCTATGAGCCAAGCTCCTGACCCTATCGAACTGGCTATCTTCAAAAGCACCTTCCACTCCATCGCGGAAGAGATGGGAGTTGCCCTCCGTCGCACCGCCTTCTCTCCGAATATCAAAGAACGCCGAGATTACTCCAGCGCCGTTTTTGATCGTCACGGCCAAATCATTGCCATGGGAGATGATATGCCCGTCCACCTCGGCTCCATGCCCATGTCAGTGCGCGCCGCGCTCGATAAGCTCACTCTCGGACCAGGCGATATCGCCATTCTGAACGACCCATACGACGGCGGCACTCACCTCCCAGACATCACTCTGGTCATGCCGGTTTTCGTAGCCGCGAGTCAGACCGCCGCCTTCTTCGTCGCCAACCGCGCGCATCATGCCGATGTCGGTGGCATGTACCCGGGCTCCATGGGCCTTTGTCGCGAAATTTACCAGGAAGGCATCCGCATCCCTCCTTTAAAACTAGACGACAACATCCTAAAGCTCATCTTCAACAACGTCCGCACTCCTCGCGAGCGCGAAGGAGATCTCACCGCGCAAATCGGCGCTTGCCGTATTGGTACCGAGCGCGTGGAAGAATTAGTCGCCAAATACGGCCTCGGCCGCGTGGAAGCCAATGCCAACGCATTGCTCGATCACTCTGAAGAATTGATCCGCGCCGAATTGGCGAATCTGCCCACAGGCACATTCACCGCCGAAGACTTTCTCGACGACGATGGCATCACCTCCCAACCCGTTCGCATCGCGGTCACGATCACTACCAACCCCAAAGAGCGTACCCTGCGTGTAGACTTCAGCGGCTCCGCGCCGCAAGTCACCGGCAGCTTAAACGCGGTGGCCGCCATTACTTATTCCGCCACCTTCTACGTCCTCCGCTGCCTTCTGCCCGAAGAAGCCGCGCCCACGGCAGGTCTCATGCGCCCCGTCGAACTCGTCCTCCCAGAAGGCAGCATTGTCAACGCCAAACCTCCCGCCGCAGTCGCCGGTGGCAACGTTGAAACCTCCCAACGCATTGTTGACGTTCTCCTCCGTGCCTTTGCCCAAATCCTCCCAAATCGCATTCCCGCCGCCAGTTCCGGCACCATGAATAACCTCACCATCGGTGGTCTCGACCCACGCAACAATCAACCGTTCGCTTATTACGAAACCATCGCCGGAGGCAGCGGTGCCCGTCCTCTGGGAGATGGCGTCTCTGGTGTTCACACCCACATGACCAACTCCCTCAACACTCCCGTGGAAGCGCTTGAATACGCCTATCCATTCCGCGTCCGCCGTTATAGCTACCGTCCAAACTCCGGCGGCGCTGGTCGCTTCCACGGTGGCGATGGCCTCATCCGCGAGATCGAGCTACTCGGCCCAGCTCAAGTCACACTACTCGCCGACCGCCGCCAATTTGCGCCTTATGGCCTAAACGGCGGTTCCGAGGGCGCCAAAGGCCGGTCTCTCTTAATCGTCAAATCAAAAGGAAACCGAGCTTCCCGGCAAATGTAATTTACAAGCGAATGCAGGCGATATCGTTAGAATTGAAACTCCCGGTGGAGGGGGTTGGGGAACCAAGTGAATAGAAGACAATTTGTAAAGAGCGCTAGCTTGCTAGCCGCATCATCTACCCTTCGCGCCGCTGGCAAGCCCGTGCGCGCTTACGTTGGCACGTACAGTTCGCCGCAAGGCCCGGAAGGTAGCAAGGGACGCGGCAGCGGCATCTATTGCTTTGATATGGACCCGCAAAGCGGTTATCTCACCCAGCAGAGCGTTTTCAAAGACGACACCAATCCTTCTTGGATCGCTATCGACCGCACCCGCACGCATCTCTACGCTGCCAATGAAACAGAAGCGGGCGGAGTCAGCGCCTTCTCTATTAACAACGCCAATGGCGAGCTTGCGCTGCTCAATCGTGCCAGTTCCGGCGGTGCTGGCCCAGCGCATCTCAGCATTCATCCCTCCGGCAAATTTATTCTGGTGGCTAACTACGCAGGCGGCAGCGTCTCCGTACTGCCCATCATCGAAGGCGGCAAGGTCGGCGAACCTGTTGACACCCGCAAGCACTCCGGCACGGTCGGACCTCCCAACGCAGCCACCGGGCCTAAAGGCAGTTTCGCCATCAGCGGTCACGACAAACCGCACGCCCACATGATTGAATCCGATCCCCAAGGCCACTTCGTCCTCGTCTCCGACTTGGGCCTCGACGAAATCTTCGTCTACAAATTCGACGTCAATAACGGCAGCTTAACTCCCAACAATCCTCCGAGCCTCAAACTTCCGCCGGGCGACGGTCCACGCCACTTCGTCTTTCAAACCAACCGTCATTGGTTCTACACTCTGCAGGAAGAAAGCTCCACGCTCGTCGCTTGCGATTACGATTCCGCCCGCGGCACACTCAAACCGAAACAAACCATCTCCACTCTCCCAAGAGATTTCGCCGGCACTAACTTTACTTCGGAGATTGTCCAATCTCCCGATGGGAGGTTCATCTACGTGGCAAACCGCCTTCACGACACCATTGCCTGGTTTTCCATCGGAGGCGACGGCAAACTCACTTGGGCAGGAGAAGAGTGGACGCGCGGCGATTATCCCCGCAGCTTCACCATCGACCCCACCGGCACTTTTCTCTTTTCCTGTAATCAACGGAGCGATGCCATCGCCTGTTTCAAACGCGAAAAGAAAACCGGGTCTATCGCTTTTACCGGCCAATACACGCCAGTGGGTACCCCGGCAATTCTTCGCTTCCTCTAGCTATTTTTCGGGCTCTTGTACGTCTAAGATCTGGTTCACCGCAATGCTGCTTAGGCGCTGCCGAATCCCACTCGGCCAGCGAATCTCAACGTCATTCAGTTCCTTTGCCGCGCCCACTCCAAAATGCACCGGCCCCAAACTCGAAGACGCGTAACTCACCGCGCTCGTCATCAAGTTCCACTGTTTGTCAACGCGAATTGTCGCACCCAAGCCATCGTGATTACTCCGCCTCCCATGCAGCCTGAACTCAATCCAGTTCCCCGCATGGCTGGTCGTATTCCTCCACAGCTCAGCTTTATCTCCCAACGCCGAAACCGCCACACTCACTAACCCGTTCCCCTCAAAATCTCCGAACGCCGCCCCTCTGTGCGCTTTCACCGCACTCTTCATCGCCGTCGGAGTGCCATCTACCAACTTCCCACCTTGGTTCAGAAACACATGATTCGCCTCTTTATAAGCATGTGAGTCTGTTTCCTCCGAACGATCGTTCACATTGGAGTTCGCCGTGAAAATATCTTTCCAACCGTCATTATCAAAATCCACAACTCCCACGCCCCACCCACTGTGACCAATACTTAGTGGCCCTAACCGGCTCCCATAAGTGTTATCTACAAAACCTCCCTCGGCCACTCCACGAAAAAACGGGAAGGTCTCTCCCACTAGGGCGGTGAACACAATGTCCGGTCTCCCATCGTTATCCAAATCGCGAAAATCCGTCCCCATACTTGAGACTGGCTTCCCCCTGTCTGTCAGCGCCACACCCGAGAGCAGCCCTACTTCTTCAAACCTCCCATTTCGCAAATTGTGAAACAGAAAGTTGGGCATATTGTCGTTCGTCACAAAGATATCTGTGTAACCGTCACCGTCATAATCGGCAAAAGCCACACTCATTCCGCGGCCTGCATACTTTCCAATACCCGACTTCTCCGACACATCTTCGAACACCCCGTGTCCTAGATTGTGATAGAGCGTCGAAGCCAGCGGAGTGTAGTACTTCGGATTGCAATATACTCTCAAACCCTTGTCTTTATTGCCGCAAAAGCGATCCTGCAAAGGCGTGTCCGAGTAGTGAACAACGAATAAATCGAGCAGTCCGTCGTTATCGTAATCAAACCACCCGGCTGCCACCGCCCATTGTCCGCTCTTAATCCCCGCCTTTTCCGTTACATCTTCAAACGTCCCATCGCCTCGATTGTGAAACAACTGATTCCGATTCACTCCGGCTACAAATAAATCTTCATGCCCATCGTTATCGTAATCGCCTGCCGCAACTCCCATCGCGTACCCTTCACCAGCTACGCCTGCTTTCTCGGTTACGTCGGTAAACCGGCCACCGCCCTCATTCCGATAGAGCCGGTTCCAAAACTTTGCCCCTGTCTTTTTTAGCGAAGGCACCTCCGCGCCATTCGTGAAGTAGAGATCAGGCCTGCCATCGCCGTCATAATCGAAAACAGCCACGCCGCCCGGCATCGTCTCAATCAAAAACTTTTTTTCAGTCGGATTGTTCTCCAGCACGAACGAGATGCCTGACGCCTCCGCTACCTCCGCAAAGTCCAGTTGGGAGGTATCTGCAGCTCCTAACAGCAGACCCACTAATAAGAAGCTACTGCGCAGGCCCAACAATCTCCGCTTCCTTCGCCAGCTCTTGTTTCGCCGATTCACTCTTCGCCACAATGCTTTGGTACTGTGCCATCATCTCCCGTGACCGGTCCGCCTTGCCCGCACTCTGATACGCCCGCGCTAGTTGATAATGCAAACTCCCGTCCTCATCGCTTTCGAGCGCTTTCTCCAAATGCGGTATCGCCTCCGTTGCGTTACCTGTCTGGGCCAGCGCCAAACCGAGCGAAGCCTCGGCCAGCAACATTTTCCGATCCGCCTCTAACGCCGTCTCTAGAAACGGTATGGCCTTTTCCGGTTGCTCCGTCTGCAGAAGGCTCGCCCCCTTCATGAAGTTCAAGTCCGCCGCCTTGGGCTCACTCCGCAGCACCTCATCCAGCATCGGCATCACTGTTTCGTAATCTCTCGCCAAAAACAGCGTGGTCATCAATTCACGTTGCAATCCCGCATCGCCTGGCGCAAGGCGGAGCGCCACGCGCCATTCTTCCGCCGCCTCTTTAAACTGCCGCCGCCCCTTCAGAATATTGGCCTTGATCCCGTGCAACTCGGGCGATTCAGGCAAACCTGCCAAATGGGAAAAGGCCTCCGACGCCAACGCATTGAAAGCTTTCGTCTTCCAAAACAACACCTCCGGCTGCGCTCCCGTCACTTGCGTCGCCTCTAAGAGCTTGCCGCCTACAAAAAGGCACTCAGCTGTCTTGGGTGCACATGTCGGTGCCAACAACTCCGCTTCCCGTCGCGTCTCTAGCTCCGCCCAATCCGCATGGTCCGTCTTCGCATACACCTGCGCCAGACCCGCATGTACGCCGCGCAGCTTTGGCATCGCCTCTTCAGCCTTCCTATAAAAGAAGAAGGCGCTGCGATACTGGCCGCGCTGAAAGCTACCTCCGCCAGTAACGCCGCCGAATAGGCCGACTCCGTAGCCACCTGCATCAGCCGTCCAAACGCCTGATTCGCCTCCGCTTCATACGCACTCCCCAGTCCGTACCAAGCTTTCGCATCGCTGACGTCCGATTCTCCCAAGGTTCTGTACTGAGCCGCCGCCTCTGCCGCGTGATCCGTCGCCAGTAACGCACTCGCCAGCATCCCGCGCGCATTCCTGTCGCCCGGCTCCAGCCCCACCAGCTTGCGTAGCGGCGCTGTCGCCAGCCCAGGCTGCTTCAGCTGCAGCCGCGCCATGGCTAGCGAGGTCAGTGCGGGCACATTCGCGGGCTGCGTCTTTAGAACGCTTTCGAACTGAGTCACCGCTTGCTCAGGGTGCCCCGCAAATTCCTCGGCTAACCCCAGATTTAAAATCAACCCCGCATTGCCCGGCACGGCTTTTACTAATCGCCGATAGATCGGTATAGCGTCTTCATACCGTCCATCCGCCATTAACTGCTTTGCCTGGCGCGATTGCTCCGCTAGCCCGTCTTGGCCCTGCGCGCAAGCGATGCCTGGCAACAATAGAAAACCGGCTCGACTGAGCAGCGTTAAGGCTGTCCACCCGAACCGGCTCTGTTTACAAACGAACAACTTCACTCTTACATCATTACCATTGCAGGTGCAGATTGAAACGGATGTTCCGTTCGCCAGTCGAACTGGTAATCCTCATAAACGTATTGGTGTCGCTCACGTTCAGATCGCCGGGCGCATTGAAATGCGACGTGTTCGGCAAATTGTACGCCTCTGCTTTAAACGTCAACTTCATCCGCTCTCGAATTGCAAACGTCCGGTTGACGTTAATATCCGTGTTCCACATACCAGGCCCGCGGATGGAGTTACGTCCGGTATTGCCGTAAGTACCTGCCGCCGGTTGCGCAAAAGACGCCGGGCTGTACCAAACACCGTTCGTTCCCGGGGTGCCGACGAATTGCAAAGCTGCAACTTGATTGGCCGTCTGAGTACCGCTGCCGCCATCGTTCAAGTTGTTGCTGGCGCCGACGGTCAAAGGCGTACCTGTGTAACAAGCCATAATCCCTGCGGTCTGCCAGCCACCCAAGATCTTCGATGCTACGCCAGAGCTCGCCAGCATCTTGTTCTTGCCCATGGGTAGTTCGTAAACCCACGATAGTTCCAAGTTTTGCGTGCGATCGAATCCAGCGGTCGCCCGATTCCTTTGGAACGTAGGCGCCCAGTTATACGCCATGCTCTGCCAACCATCGTCATCGGCGTAGTCGATAGCTTTTGACCACGTATAAGCCGCCTTCACGAGCAAGCCCTTGCTCATGTTCTTATTAACCGCCACCTGCATCGAGTTGAAGCTCGAACTCAGATAGCCGTCCCACATACTCGTGGCGACGCTGCGCCCGAACTGTTGGTAGAACGGCAAGCCGGCAACGCCTCCGCCCGGCGCTTCCGAGTTGATGTTATCGTCTGCCATCAAGTGAACGGAGTGCTGTCCTACATAAGCAACCGATCCGATGATATCGGAAGGCAACTTACGCTCAATCGTAAAATTCCAGGATTGAACATAGCCGCGGTGGAGTGGGCCGTTCCACGGGCTGCGTTCCGTGACATTTCCAGGCAATTGCAAAACGCCCGTGTTCAATTGCTGTGTCAGCAGCGCCAAGCTGCTCGCCGCACTGGGAATACCCGAAGACAGTAAACCGCTGCCTTGCCCCAACGTACCGTTCCCTGCAGTGTTCGCCACCGCATAAGTGCTGGGGTCGGTGTAGTTGTAATTGATGGTTAACGGATAGAATCCACGCAAAGGCCGCGACCATGCTAGTGGATCGATGTTCATCCCATAACCCGAACGAATCACCGTTTTATCATCCAAGCGATAAGCCAAGCCGAAGCGCGGCGCGAACAGCTTTTTGCTCACCGTGATATTTATATCTTCCGGCACAGATCCACGTCCGCCCATATAAAGGGTGTTTGTGTATGGATCGAGCGCCTCAATTCCCTTGCCGTCTGAACGTGTCATGAGCGGGAAGATTTCGTAACGCAGCCCGTAATCGAGAGTCAACTTGCGGCTCAACTGCCAGCGGTCCTTTGCATAAAAACCAAACTGCCACTCGCGCCCCGTCATCAGAATGTATTGGTAACCCTTCTGTGCGTCATCGGTTATACCTAGCAAGAACTGCGCGTAAGCATTGTACTGGCTCGTGGAACCGCCCTTAAGTGCGGTGACATAGCCATCAAAATCGAAATACCCGCGCGCGCCACCTGCGCTCAATTCGGGCTGCCAGTGATTTAAGTGGATGCGCGCCATATCGAAGCCAAAGCGGAATTCGTGCGCACCCTTTGTCCAAGTAATATTGTCATTGTGGCTGTAAGTCTCGTCGGTGTGCCGCTCGGGCATCCAATCCGGGGTACCAAAGGCCGCATAGGCGCCAATAGCCAAATTAGGAAAGCCGCTCTGTAGCGGATCGCCGCCATTGATGCCAGGAATACCGAGCGTCTGGTCATAATTAGTTCCGAATCCCTGCGGGTTCACTTCCAACTTGATCCGTTGATAAGAGACTGTGCCATCGAGTACTACGGTGGGTGTGAATGAGTAAGTATGTCCGATGGTGCCTACCTGCACAAACGTATGGCCCAATCCGGGTCCAGCATTGCCATCCGGGTCGGGTCCCCCCGCGTTGCCTAAGATACCCGTGCCGCCCGAGGTCGCCCGCATAAAGCCATATTTGCCCCAAATCGTGTGCTTTTCGGTGCGATTCCAGTTAATTTTCGTGTCGAAGTAGTAGCGGTTCAGGATCGAGGGAGCCACCGCAAAGTAGTTGTTCGCGGTTCCAGATACGTTCGGCGCCGGATAATAAGACTGCGCCAACAACGCGGCCGGACTAATCAAGCTATTCGGCAGCACATTACCGGCAAACGCTACGCGCCCGCTGCCATCTGCGTTTCCCGTGTACGGATTGTAAATGATGTTCGAGTACGCTCCGAAATTACCCGACCGCTGGTCTCCCGTTGGGACGGTGTAAGTCCCATTCACAATTTGCTTCTGGGCGGTCGCATCTAAGCTAACAAAGTAAAATAATTTATTCTTGATGACCGCTCCGCCCAGCGTCGCGCCATAGTTGTTATAAATTGCGTCAGGCTTGGCTGTGCCAGCTTTCAAAAAATAGTTACGGGCGTTAAATTCCTGATTGTTATCAATCTCAAACGCGCTGCCATGCAACTCATTCGTTCCAGATTTCGTAATCAAAGTAATCGCCGATGATCCCGCCAAACCTTGGTCCGCCGAGGCCGCGCTCGACGTCACGCTCACAGAGTCTACAATTTCCGCCGGCACGTTATAGCCAACGTGGTTCGGTAACCACGCGTTGATGCTGATCGCCCCGTCAATACGAGTTACGTTCGTCTGCGCGTTACCACCGTTAATGTGCGTGGCCAGCGACCGGTCTGGCGCATCCGTCGTCGAATTCGCAAACGCCCCCGGCATGGCGCCCGGCACCAAGTTGACCAGAGTTTGATATGTCCGGTACCCGCCTAGCGGCATCGATGTTACTTCGGTCGAAGTAATTTCAGTTTGTACGCTGCCCTTGTCGGTCTGCAGCGTGAGCGCCTCGGCACTCACCGTTACCGTATCCGAAACCTGCCCAACCTCCAGGTGCGCGTCAATGCGCGACACGTTGTTGGCCGTAATAACAAAGCCGACTTCCTGCATCGGCCGGAAGCCCGCACTACTGATTTTGACGTCATAAACGCCCGGCAGAACATTAACTAAGTTAAAACGTCCGGCTGAATCCGTTGTATCTTGGCGAATTTGGCCGTTATCCTTACCTGTGGCCACCACCGTCGCTCCCGGCACAACCGCACCGCTCGGATCGCTCACCGTACCAACTAACGAGCCATATAGAACTTGCCCTTCTGCCATTGGCGCCTGCAAAAAACAACAAGCCACAGCCGCCAAAACTAAAACGCTAAAACAACGAGTCAAAGCGTGAATCCCCATAGTTGAAAGAATGCTCCTTTAAAGCGTTCAAAACCCATTCACAACAATTTGTTTTCGCTGCGCAACAGAGACGCGAATGATTGCCACCTCATGGCGCACGCTGGACATTGTGCGTCAAGGTAGTAGATAGATATAAGAAAGAATACAAGGTTCTCCGTCAGAGCACAAGGCCTAACTCAAGATTTTCCCGGACTTTATTTTTCCATCAGTTTGCGAGTCACCAACTTTAGCTTTTCCAGTGCGTCTTTCGCCGGCTGAAAATTTGGATCAATGCTCAGTGCCACTTGAAACTGCACCTGCGCCTCGTTAAATTTGTGCAAACGCGCCAGCACGATCCCCAAAGTGGTGTGCAAATCCGCGTCCGCTGGCCGGTAGATTAATGCTTCGCGGTAGCGTGCAACGGCCAGTTCTAACTGCGGCGGGTCTTCTGAACTGGCCTGCTCGTCTCCCCATAAAATCAGCACCTCGCCTAAGTGCTGGCGCGCCTTCGCATCATCCGGCCGCTCCGCCAGAACACGCTTGAAGTCGTTCGCCGCAGCTTCAAAGCGCCCACTGCCCGCCTCTACACTCGCCAAACCAAAGCGCGCGCTGGAATAACGCGCATCCTCTTTCAGCGCCCGCGTGAACTGCTCCTCCGCCTCCGTCGCGCGGCCCGCGGTCAACAACGCTACGCCCCATTCCGTTGCCGCCACCAGACTCCCCGGCTGAGCTGCAGATGCTTTCTCAAAAAACGGAATCGCCCCTGCCGCATCGCCCTTCGACATCAGCAGATCGCCAATGTTATAGTTGGCTGAAAAATCGTTCGGGTATTTCTCCAACCGCTGCCGCATCAAGGATTCCTGCAGCACCGCCCGGTGATCGCCTTCCGCCACCGGTAACACCTGCAGCCACAGATGTCCCATTTCATTCTTCGCGTTATTACCGAAAACCATGCGCTGCGGCGGGTGGTTCGGATTTCGCGGATTCTCCGCCGAATTGTCGTAGTGATACCGCATAGAAACCACCGTCCCCTTTGGCAGCAATAGCGGCTCCTTCAGTCGAAAAACGCCTTGCCAGCTCAAATCCCAATTGGGAATCCGGATAATCCACTTCTTCGTCCCATCCGGTAGCGTCGCATAGCCTTCCATCAGCTTGCCTGCATAGTGAGCATGCGGATAAACCGTCAACACATTCATGTCAAGCGGAACACGGAAATCGTCCGACAGCAAGAAGTCTTTATCGCCAGGAGGAATATCAATCGCAATGTCGCGTTCCAGTTGCACTAACATCGGAAATTTCGTTTGCTGCTTATCTGTGAAATAAATTCCGATCTCCGGCGCAATCGTTTCTTCTTTGCCTGTTGATCGCAAATGCACATTCAAGATCAGAGCCATGCCGGGATCGGCACGCCACGCCATCCCTTCCGGCTCCACCACTGGCTCGCTGCCGGGCTTCCAGGAAAGAAAATGCCCATCTGGATCAAACGTTTCTTCTTCTACAGAGAGATCCATTCCCTCGAAGCCAAAGCCCGGCTTGGTTTCCTGCCGCCGCGAAGACTGGCTCCGGTCCACAATCACATTCGCGTGATGAAAAACGCGGGCGCTCCCTGGCCGGACCTCAATTGCCTTCACCCATTTCACAGTCGTCACCGGCACCGGCATGATGAAATTCCAGAACACCTCCCCTGCACCCGCAGCCAAATGATAGGGCTCGGTCGCCCGCAAAACTAAATCCGGCGGCCCTAATTGCCACTCCGAACTGAACTGGGGCGGCTGCGGTGCATGCTCGCTCGAGCCCGCCGGCGAACCGTGCTTCACCCACTCTTGAATCAAATTGATTTGCGCTTGATTCAGCCGCCGTTCTTCTGCGAATTCGCCATACCCGGGTTGCGGCAGCCACGGTGGCATATAACGAATTTTCGTCACCGCCGCAATCTGCAGCGCATGCTTCTTCACATCCTCATAACTCAACAACGAGAATGGTCCCGATTCGCCCGGCCTGTGGCAAGGCGCGCAGTTGGCGTAAACAATGGGCGCAATATCCCGATAGAACGTTACCTTTGTGGGCACGGCCGTTGTGGCCGCAGCCGTGACCAACGCGCTCGCTAGAAACAACCAAGGCAAACAACCCCTCATGTGAGCAGTGTACGACGCTACCTTACCTACACATTTTGCAAATTTATTTCAACTCGCCCAACGTTTCGCCCCGCGCCATCGTCTAAAGCCTGAAATCGAGGATTATGGTGTGGGAGATCGGGTTGCCCCTTCAACCCACCGCTAGCTTGCCGGAAGATCTGTCCGACGTCGAACTCGCCGCAGCGTGTAAGAGCGGGAATCTGCGCGCCTACGAGCGTTTGTACGAATTGCACTCGGCTCGCATGAAAAGCTTGGCGTTCCATTTATTAGGAAGCCGCGCCGACGCCGAAGATGCCGTGCAGGAGACATTCGTGAAAGTCTATCGGTCCGTCCACGGATTCGTCGGGACTTCTTCTTTGAGCACCTGGATCTATCGAATCCTGCTGAATTCTTGCTACGACGCGCTGCGTAAACGGCGGCAACTGGCGGAAGAACCGGCGCCCGCGCAAATCCGTTCCGAAGCGGGCAAAGTGTCCCTCAAAATTGCGCTCGAACGCGCGTTAAGCCAGTTGAACGAGCGCCAAAGGACGGTGTTTCTCATGTTTGAAGTCGAAGGTTTAAAGCATTCGGAAATTGCCGGAATTTTAGAAGTACCTGAAGGCACCTCGCGCAGTTGGCTCTTCGAAGCGAAATGCCAGCTCAAACGTTTGCTCACGGAGGCAGGCCAATGAAATTCGAGTGCGGCGATTTGAATAGAGCACTCGCCAACCCTGATCTAATGCCCGAAGCCCGCGAGCATCTCAGAAGCTGCGCCAGTTGCCGCGACGAGTATCGGCTTTGGCTGGAAATCTCTTCCACCGCCAAAGACCTTCATCAAGAATGGCAGACGCCCGATCTTTGGCCGCGCATCGCGCGGCGTTTGGAAGCCGAGCGCAAGCTCAAACCAAACCGTAACAAATATTGGCGAATTGGCGCTGCCGCCGTCGCCGCTGCGCTCCTCGTAGCCACGCTTTTCTTTTATCGCCAAACCAACATGCCTCCAGTAACCACCGCGCCTAGCCATGATCAAGACTTCCTCACCGAACAAGCGCTGCTGGATGTCGAAAAGAACGAAGCCGCGTACCGCAAGTCGATCGACCAACTAGCTCACTTAGCCGAACCCAAACTCAAAAACCACGCTTCCGCCGCCGACGTGAACGCCCAGGAGAAGCTCGCCATCCTCGATGCCGCGATCGCCGACACCCGCGGCAGTGTGGCCTCAAACCGTTTCAACCTTCACTTGCAGACCACTTTGGCTGACTTATACCGCGAAAAGCAAGAAACCTTAAAGGAATTACTAACAAATGATAAGAGTAATTAGCATAATCTTGTGGGCAGGCATAACTTCCATAACCGCCTTTGGACGCGGCGGCATTTTTGACCGCGCCGAATATCGCCGCCCATTCGACAAGACGGTGGCTGTTCAACCCGGCGAACACGTATCCATCGAACACAAATTTGGCGATGTTGTCATTCATACTCACCCAACCCAAGATGTCATCATTCACGCCGATATCCATGTGTCAGCCTCTAATTCGAACGAGGCCACCGACTACGCGGGCCGCGTTGAAATCCTGGTTGAACCCTCGTCCGATCTCTTCATTCGGACCCGTTATCCCGAAACTCCCAAATCGCTGTTCGGTATGCACAACATCTCCTTTTCTGTTCGCTATGAAGTGACAATCCCAGAAAATTCGCCGCTTCAAATTCGCAACGCGTTTGGCGCAGTTATCGTTGACGGCATCAAAGCCGGCTCAGACATCCTCACCTCCCACGGCGAACTGCAATTTCACAACGGCCGCGGCACGCAGCGTTTGGAAAATTCGTTCGCGCATGTAGAGGTCGGCCACAATACGGGCGATGTCAGCATTCTTACTACCAATGGCGAGGTGAACGCCACCGACGTTACCGGCGCCCTCGAAGTGCAAGATCGTTTCGGCAAGGTGACCGTCGCCAAAGTTTCGAGCCGCCTTCAAATCACCAGCGGCAATGGCGCCGTCGAAGCCCGGGATTGCGGCGGCGACGCGGAAATCAAAACCTCGTTCGGCAGTGTCACCGTTTCCAATCTGCGCGGCAGCCTGGCCGTTCACGACAACAATGGAAAAATTGAGGCTACCGGTATCGGTGGCCCGGTGCGACTCTTCACTTCCTTCGGTCCAATTGAAGTGCGCGACGTGCAGCGCGATGTCCATATTGAAGACCAAAATGGCGAGGTCTCAATCGAAAAAGCCGGCGGTCCTGCTGAAGTAAAAACCAGCTTCGGTGCCGTCCACGCCACCAATATCGCTGGCTTGCTCACCGTTGTCAACACAAACGGCGCCGTGAAAGGTTCCGGCGTGAAGGGTGCAGAAATTACTACTACTTTTGGCGCGGTAACTCTAGATGGCGTCGCCGGTCACATCCAAATCCATGATCAAAACGGCGCCGTCGAAGTCTCAACCTCCCTTCACAACTCTTGTGAGCCCATCAACATTCACACTTCGTTCGGCCCCATCAAAGTCAGACTCGAACCCAACCCTAGTTATAAGGTGTCCGCCAAAACTTCGTTCGGTAAAATTCGCTCGGATTTACCATTAAGCGTCCAAGGCGCGCTCTCGGGCGATGAGATCAACGGCTCCATCGGCGCCGCTCGCTGCGAAATGAACCTTATCAACCAAAACGGCTCTATCGAAATCGTGAAGCAATGAGCGCTACGCCCTACCCTCTTGTTCCAAACATCCAAACCCCCGACGGGTCATCATGAGGCAGCCGCGCACCGCTTGGATCGGGCGTCCAGCCGTTCTTCGCCATCCGCCGCACCGCAAAAGCTGCTCCATCTTTCGCGAAAGTTCTTGATGCCACCGCAGCCCACCCGCTGGCCGGCAGCAACTCCAAGATTTCCACGCCTTCTAAGCGCGTCTCGCTACGCAGCTCATTCGCTCGCCGCATGGATTCGCCGCCGCTCTGCAGAAGCATCGCCGTCTGTGGCGCAATATCAAGTATCCACCGATAGCAACCGTCAGCCGCGTCTGCCGCCAAACCGCGCACCGTTTCCGCAGGCAAATAAAACAGCAGCCCTTCCGTCAGCAAAAGCACTCGCCCGCTCATCGCATCGAGCACGCGCTGCCTCTCCGCCTTCTCGTTCAAGTCGGCCGTCATTCGTTCCAGCCGGCACTGCGGCCGAACGTCTTTTAGGAGATTATGTTTGTAATCCAGAATCGGCGCGAAATCAACTTCCACCCAGAGCAAACTGGTTCGGCAAAGACATTCGCCAAGGCCGCGCATCCAGCCCCGCACCCATACAAAGAACGCAGTCAATTGCACTGTCGCGCACTTCCGCTTCCAGCAATTCATCTATAAATCGCGACCGCAGCCCGATTCCAAAAGATCGCCACCGCGAAGGCTTTCCGCTGCGCGCAATGCCAAATCCACGTTCCCCCGCCAGCAGCGCCGCATAAGGATCGCGCACCAAGCCGTCTTCAAGCGCTGTCTCGGCCGCACGCGCGGCGGCCACTAACAAAGCAGTGTCGCTCACGTGTGCAATCGCATCCAACATGCCGAAACCTACAAGACCACGCGCCGCGCAAACTTCACCGCCGGGTTCTCAAACAACTGCGAAATAACACCGTCGGGCACCGGCGAATCGGTCTCCACAATCGAAATCGCCGTCAGCGGCCCCGCCGCTTTCCGTGCCGATTCTTCCTGCCGCCCTAGCGCAAAGTTCGCTACGTTCACGCCATTCTTACCCAAACACGTGCCTAGAAAACCAATCACGCCCGGCACGTCGTCGTTCTTCGAATACATCAAATTGCCGCCCAGCGTCGCCTCGCAAGAAATATTTTCCACTTGCAGCAGTCGCGGCTTATCCAAAACCACGGCGCCCAGCACCGGAAAATTCCCCGCTTCCGTGTCCACTTCAACCCGGATCGAATCCATATGCGCCGCTCCGGGCTCGCGCACTTCTACTACGCTAAAGCCGCGCTGCGTGGCGATTTGCATCGCATTCACGACGTTCGCCTTATACTCCAACGACCGCGCGAGCACACCTGCCAACCCGGCATTCCGTAGAATCTGCGTATTCTGTTCCGCCAGCCGTCCGTAGTAAGTGAACCGAACGGTCTTCGGATTACCCACCATGATGTTACTGAGAAACGTACCCAGCCGCTCCGCCAAATCCACATAAGGCCGTAGCGCCTTATATTGATCGGCCGTCATCGCGGGCATATTTACTGCATTCAACGCCACGCCGCTCTTTAGGTATTCGATCATCTGTTCGACAATGCGAATCCCCACAATTTCCTGCGCCTCTTCCGTAGATCCCGCAATGTGCGGCGTCGCCACCAGCGTTTCTTGCGTAAACAGCGGATTTTGCTCCGGCGGCTCTTTCAAAAACACGTCCAGCGCCGCGCCCGCCACTTTGCCGCTCGTCATGGCCGCCTGCAAATCGTCTTCGTTCACCAGTTCGCCGCGCGCGCAATTCACAATCCGTACGCCTGTCTTCATCTTGGCAAACGCCGCCGCATTCATCATGCGCTCGGTTTCGGGCGTATGCGCCACATGCAGCGTCAGGTAATCGCATTGCTTATACAATTCGTCCAACGAAACCAGTTCCACGCCCATATCGCGCGCGGTTTGCGGGCTCACATACGGGTCGTGCCCAATCACGTTCATCTCGAACGGCTTCGCGCGCTTCACTACTTCCCGGCCAATGCTGCCCAAACCAATCACGCCCAGCGTTTTGCCGCGCAGTTCATTGCCCAGAAACTTCTTCTTTTCCCACTTGCCGGATTTGGTCGAAAAACTCGCCTGTGGAATCGCCCGGGCCATCGATAGCATCAGCGCCAGCGTATGCTCCGCGACTGAAATGGCATTCCCGCCCGGCGTGTTCATCACCAGCACGCCCGCCTCTGTGGCCGCCGGCAAATCTACGTTGTCCACACCCACGCCCGCTCGGCCGATGACGCGCAGCTTAGGCGACGCCTTCAAAACATCTTTCGTCACCTTCACCGCGCTGCGCACCACTAAGGCATCGCAATCGGCCAAGTGCGGCTGATACGTTTTCGGATCGGCAATCACAATCTCCCAGCCGGTTTGGGCGTGGAGTAAGTCTATGGCCGCTGCAGCAAGCGGTTCAGCAACAAGTATTTTCATGTTTGATTGGTTTCACTGCCGGTTCAGGCGGGTTGATCCTTAAGGATAACAAAAACAGCGATAGCGCCCCACATTCAGGCGCTATCGCTGGATTCGCGAATACGACTAGTTTTCGCTGGTAAACGTCTGCGTTACGGTGAAGCTTTGGCCGCCTGCCGTGGTGCCTGTCACCGCCAGCGTATGTACCTCGTTGGTCAGCAAGCTGGTATCCAGTAAGTACTGCCAGCCTACATTTGGACAATCCGGGCTGCCGCTGTAAGTCGAAGCCGAACAGACATCCGGCCGTGCCACCTTTGTCGCATTCCCGAATGGAATGCCATCAATTGTGATCACCACGCTCGGTACCGAAATCGTCGGATTCAAGATCCACCCTTGGAACGTTACCTTGCCCGTGTAATAAGGCTCAGCCGCATCCGGTGTATCAATAACAGCTGTCAACGGGCGCGCCGGCCGACCAGTTTTGCACCGTAAATGTCGTGTTCGCGGTGCTCACCGTTCCATCAGCTGCATTCGCCGTCACACCCAAAATATGCGTCCCATCGAGCAGCGCATCTGTGTCGAAGTAGAAGCTCCAACCAACGTACGGACAATTGGGGCTGCTCGGATAAGTGGCGCACACATCCGTCCGGCTGATGTTCACATTGGCCGAACCATAGGGCACTCCATCCACGGTGTACGTAACCGTATTGACTCGCACGCCAGTCTTCAGCGCCCAGCCCGAAGCCGTGGCGATTCCCGAAATGGGCAAACTTCCCGCGTTCGGTGTCTCAATCACTGTCTTCGCACTGGCCGAAGTATTCGAAACGTTGAACGAAGCACTGGCGGTCGCGCGCTTGCCGCTCGCCGTCGCGCTCGTAATCTCAATTACGTGGGCGCCGTTGGTCAAATGAGTTGTATCCAGCGCGTAATGATAGCCCACGTTCGGACATCCAGGGCGTCCCGTATAAGTCGCGCAGACATCCGGCCGCGGATCGTTCGGCGTCACTGTGCCCACTTGCAAGCCGTCCACCGAAACCGTCACCGAAGCAACTGTTTCCGTCGAAGGGCTGTTCGTGAGTGTCCAACCGCTGACACTCGCCACACCCGTGAGCGTGGTCACACTCGCCGAAATTTCAGCCGGCGAGTCGATGGTAATCCTGACCGGATTCGCCGTCGTGCTTAGATTCGCAACGTTGATCGGTCTCGTTAGCGTATAAGGTTGCCCCTGCATCGGTGTCGCCGTAATACCTAACGTGTGCGGACCGTCCGCAATCAGCGTCGTATCAAAGCTGCCGGTGAACCCTACATAGGGACAAGTAGACAAATCGAAATTCGGCAGACCGGCGTACGCCGCGCATACGTCGGGCCTACCTAATCCGTAGAAGATAGTTCCGAGCGGAACGCCGTCAATCGAGTATTCAACGTTGTTGATGGTGGTGTACGAATCAATAGCCCAGCCAAATAGTTGCGCCGTGCCGCTCAAAACCGTATTCACACCGGGCGCGTCAATCGTAATGGCCGGCCCGCTGAATAAATCCACCGGGTCGTAGTTGTTCACGTAGAAGACGCTCGAAACCGTGTAAAGCACCCCGTCTGCGGCCACCGCCGTAATAGTAAAGGTGTGGGTTATTGTCGTTCCATCCGGTTGGGTGCTATTGGCCAGCTTAGTCAAATCCGCCAAGTAAGTCCAACCTACATTGGGACAGTTGGGAGTCGTAAGCGGCGACACGGCGCATACGTCCGGCCGCGCAATTCCATAAGTAATCTGGCTGGCCGGAATCGGCGCACCATCAATCGACGCCTTAAACGAGCTTGGCACAATCGCATAATGATCGTTCGTCGCCCATCCTGAGAACAACACTACGCCGTGATAAAGCTGGCCCAGCGTCGTTGGCGTGTCAATCGTCACGTGCGTTTCCGACACCGTTGGATCGTTGTTCACGAAAATCGCCACGCCTTGCGGGTTGGTATGGTTTCGACCGGCCGAGTCCGTCGCCAGAATCTGCAGTGTGTGTCCGCCATTGGCAAATGCGGTGGTATCTAACTGATACGAATAACCAACATTCGGGCAACTGTAAACCGACGGATAGGCGACGCAAACATCGGGCCTTGACCTCCCGTAGCCGCCGTTCGCCGTCGTTAAATTGGCCACCGTGGAGCCATCGACCTGGACCGCCACATTCGTAATCGGCGAGCTGGCATCAATCGCCCAACCATCTACGGTCACGGTTCCCGTCACACTGGTCGCCGAATCCACCGCCGCAGTGTGCGGATCGTCAATACTGATGTTGATCGGGCTGGCCGGCACGGGGGGTGGTGGCGTGGGCGGACTCGATACCGCGTTGCCGATCGGCAGATAGACTGTATTACTAATAAAGGCATTCTGCGCTATATAAAGCGGCGTTTGCGAGTTATTTGTCGCCGAAATCGGTACCTGGACATCCACCCGGTAGATTCCATACGACCCGTCCTCCAAACCTGCCGAGATCACCTGCGCGCTCGTCCCGCCGATCGTCGCCGCCGCGAAATTCGCCGACAGCACGTCGTTAAAATTTGTAACCGTAGGCCCAGGGAACGGGTGACAAGTCGGAGGATTTTGTGCCTGACAGTTTTGATCGTACGGAAAACCAGTCGTGATCGAGTTTGTAATATCGTTGCCGGCTGGATTTTGAATGTCTCCCATGCCAGCCACGCGAATGCTAATCAGTTCGCCGGGCACCGCGGGGTTTCCCGGGAAAATCGGCGATTGCGGTACTACCGCGCAACAGGTATTCACCGTAGGATGGCAACTCGCATCGTTACCCGTCGAGTTGTAAACTGTCATTAATTCCGTCGCCGTCGTCGAAGTGGTCGTACAGTTCACGTCGCCGTTCGTTGTCGTACCGGTGGTGGCCGAAATTGGAATTCCGTTTCCACCGGTAAAGGATCCCGATTTCGCTGTTACAACGATGCGCGTGAAAGATCCACCGGCATTCACCGTGACAGTCGGGTCATTGATCGACGCGATAAAATTCGTCAACACACTTTGCAATGGATTCGTGGCCGCCACGTCCGTCGCGGTCACCGTTATTTGTACTCCGTCCCATTCACGAAAATGCTGATCGTGTCGTTCAACGTCGCCGATCCGTCAAGCGAAATCACAGCCGTGGGATTGCCAACCTGGTGGGTAGCCAGCGAAATCGGCCATGGCCGCGCTTGCCCTGGGTACTGCTGCGCGTTGAAGATACCTGGGTTCGCCGGTGCAATATAAACGGGTGTCGCGCTTGTAATCGTTACGGTTCCATTTGAATGTGAGGTTCTTACATATACGCTGGTGCTGTTTCGGTCGCTAAAGAACCATGGCACTTGGCCCACTAATTGGGTCGGCGAAACTTTATAAAGGGGCGAAGCAAAACCGTCCAAATACAGTTGCACGCCGTTGATGTTATTGGGCACATTGCCAGTTCCCGTGTTGAGCGGTGCAATGTAAGTGGTGTCCACGTCGGTGAAGAAGACACCACTGGGGGCGTTCACTTCCACCAGCGCGCCAGGCGAAGCCGTGGCCGCGTTTCCAGCGGAAAGGTAACTGCCCGAAGCCGTCGCTGTCACATTTGCCGTATTCGATGTCGTCGCCGCCAGCGTAATCGTGTCATAACCCAGACTGGTCACTTCCGCGCCCGACCTGCTCAGCGAACTCAGATAAACCGTCCCGGTTCCAGCGCCACCAAACGACGCCAGCACATTTGGGTCCGACTTATTAATGAGCGCCACCAACTGCTTCGCAATGTCGTCTACCGAATTGCCCGTTTTTTCGGTGTACGTATAAGCAGTGCCCGCAATGGTGATGGTCGCTGTGTCACCTGCGGTGATCTTGGCGCCGGAGACTGCGCTGAACACCACGGTGCCTTCCTGGCGCACGATCTCGCTGCCCCAATTCACCACCGGAATCACACTCGCGTTGGCGTTAAACGGACTCGGTATGTGCGCGTCCCCTGGCGTAAACATCAAAACACGCCGGTTATACGGATCGGCCACATACAAATTCGCTCCATCCCACGCGAGCGATGTCGGAGTGGGCGTCGTGTCCACGCCGCCGGTGTTGTCCACTTCGGTGCTCACGATGCTGATCGAAACACTGGTCACAATGTCGTTGACAAAATTTGTCTGCCCTAACACGTTGTCGGCCAAAGTGCCGTTGTGCGTCGGAATCTGGTTGTAAATCAAAACGCGGTCGTTGCCGCCATCGGCAATGTAGAGGTGCGTTCCGTCGGAAAGAGCAAAGCGCGGAAAATTTAAATTGGATTGGCACTGGGTCTGCGAACCTTGCGGCAGTGGGTACGCGCCATTTGCTACCGCCACCACTCCCGAGCCAGACGGCGCTGACGCCGTGTAGCAAACATCCGGATTGTTGGCCGTCGTCTCAGTAAAATTCAGCTGCCCAATCACCACATCGGCATTCTGGTCAATCGTGGGGGCGACAGTATTCCAAATCAAGACGCGGTTGAAACCCAAATCCGCCACGTAGACGTGGCCCGCATCGGCCGTCACCGAAACCGGATTTAAAAGCTGGTTCGCCGCAGCCGTTGGGGCTGTCGTTGAGGGGGGCGGACCTACGGCGTGGGTAAAATCGGCCTGCCCCAACACGACATCCGGCGCCTGGTTGTTCGTCGTTGGCCATGAGTTCCAGATCAACACTCGAAAATTCTGGGTATCCGCCACATACAAGCGGTTGTTGGCAATCCATACGCCTTGCGGTCCGCGCAGCCCTGTCGGCGTCACAACGCCCAACTGCTGCGTTCCCAGCGTCGTAAAGTTCGGCTGCCCCAGCACCAAATCAGGATGCTGATTGCTGTTCGGAACACTATTCCAAAGCAAAATACGATTGTTATCGGTATCCGCTACCGCGAAACGAACGCCATCGCTCGCGACCGCAGTCGCGTTATAAAGCCACGCATTCTCTGCGGGAACGGTCGCCGGCTGATCTTGCGCTCCGTCATAGCCGCTATAAAAACCGACCACCGGCGTCGTTTGCCCACTAGGCGTATACGTTGGAGGCGTAAAGGTATTCTGGCCGAGCGTAAAGAGCGCGGGTGTGCCGCAAACATAACAAGAAGTCAACGTCGTCACGGCTGTGTCGGTGGTGATGTCCGTGTACGGCCCCGGTATTTGGGTCGTGTCGTACACCAAAACGCGGTTGTCGTTCGGCGTCGCCCCAATCCGGTTTGAATCGGCGACAAACAGGCGGTTGTTCGCCCAGGCAATGCCGCCCGCTCCTCCCAGTACTTGTCCCGTCGGGTTCTGGTCACCCTTAGTAAAGGTGAATTGCCCCACCACGGCGCGCGCGGCCTGACCTGGTTCAAATGTCTTCTGCGCAAACGTTGCGGTGGCAAACAAACAGAGAAAGCTTATGTTTCGGTACGTTCTAAACAATGGGACCCCAAATCAAGACGTTGATGCTAAGCGCGGCGTGAGACACCGCTATTCGGTCTAATCATGTAAAAATACAACCGGCAGATACAGTCTCACGGAACGCTGGACCCGCCAAAATAGCTTTAGTATAACAGCGCGAGGGACGTGCCACGCCGGTTCCGGGTTGCACTCGGCGTACAATAAGGGCGATGCCCATCCTCGAACAAGTTCAAAAAGACATCGTTACCGCTATGAAAGCAAAGGACGAAAGTCGCCTCAGCGCTCTGCGGATGGTCAAAAGCGCGCTGAAAAAACAGGAGATCGACGGCATGAAGCCGCTTGACGAGCCCGCCGAAATGGCCGTCATGAACACTCTCCTTAAACAGCGCCGTGAATCGGCCGACGTTTTCCACAAGAACGGCCGCCCCGAACTGGCCGCCAAAGAAGAAGACGAAATCAAGGTGATCGAAGCGTACCTGCCGGCGGTCGCCTCGGCGCAAGATGTGGAAGCGGCCGTCACTGCGGCCATCGCCGAAACGGGCGCTACGTCTTCCAAACAAATGGGCCTTGTCATGAAAGCCGCCCAAGCCAAACTGGCGGGCAAACGCATCGACGGCAAAGCGCTCAGCGAACTCGTCAAAACCAAACTGCCTTAGACTGCCCTGACTTCTTTCACAATCTCCGCGACGATACTCAGCGCAATCTCTCCCGCCCCTTTCGCCCCAATCGCCAGCCCCGGCTTCGTCCTCACGCCCTCGTTCTTAATACCGCGCAACTCCAGACTCGCCAGCACCTCCTGGCTCCTCGCCTTGTTCGCCACCAACGCTATATAAGGTATGCCCGCCCCAAGCGCCTGCTCAATCGCTTCTTCGTCGAACCGGCCTTGACTCGCTACCACACAAAACATCCGCGTCCCCTCGCCTTTCGCCAACAAACCAAAGTTCATGACCCGCAAAATCCCCGTCGCCTCCGGCATCTCCTCAAACTCCAACAGGGGATCGACCACTGTTACTCCATACCCGACCAAGCGAGCCAACTTAACCACTGCCGCTGCGACGCCTTCGCGACCCACAACCACAACCTCAACTTCACTTACCGGGGCTCGGCGTTCGCTGACTTCCAGATCAAACTCGCCCGTTTCAAAAATCTCGCGGAGCAAACTCACATCGCGCGGCCGGTCGGCATCCAATAAAATTCCGGCATCGTCCACAGCGAGCTTTCGAATATTCTCCAGATGATCGCCAAAAATCGCCCGGCAGCCCGTATCGCCCTTGAGGCCGGCAATCTCCGGAAACACTGTTTTGTCCAATAGAACCGGGTTGCCGCGAAAGCCCTGGTATGTGGGTATCAAAATTTGCGGCCCCTGTGTTTCGTACTCAACAACCATCTGGTCGAGCGTTTCCGGCCGGACCAGCGGCATATCCGCCAAGACGACTAGCACCCCATCCACGCGCGCATCAAGCGCCTTTAACCCACACTGCAGCGACCGACCCATGCCCTCTGAGTAGGACTCATTGACGACCACCTTCGTGCCGGTCACATTTCCCACCAGCGGCCGAATCTGCTCCGCCGCCGCTCCCAACACCACCACCACTTCGCTCACGCTCCGCGCCGCGCGCACTTGAGCCAGCGTATGCTCCAATAGCGTCTTCTCTCCGAGCGGCAGCAACTGCTTCGGGGCACCCATGCGGCTCGCTGTGCCCGCCGCCAGTACAATCGCACTCACAAACTTCGCCATACTCTTGATCGTGCCAAATGCTACGTTAACGCTTGTGGCCAACCATCCACTGCTCGAACGCGCGCACCAACAACACCGCTCCGGCAATCTCACGGAAGCCGCCAAAAACTACCGTAAATTCCTGAAAAAAGAGCCTACCCATCCCGGCGCCCTTTATCTCCTCGGTTGCCTCGAATACCAGCGTGCGCACAACGACAGCGCCACTGATCTTCTGCTCGAAGCTGTCACGCTCGCGCCGCACCAAGCCGACTATCACAACGCCCTTGGCCTCGCCCTCACGGCTCTCAATAATTTTTCCGACGCGGATCGTAGTTTCCAGCGCGCGCTTCAACTTGAAAATCGCGCTACGTTTCACACCAATGTGGCGTTGCTCCGCAAGAAAGAATCTCGCCTGCCCGAAGCGATTGAGTCGCTCCGCACGGCCCTCACTCTTCAGCCCAACGATACGGAGGTGCTTTGCGAAATCGGCGACCTGTTGCAAGAAACGCGCGATTTTTCCGGCGCCTGCGCGACCTACGAGCAAGCCCTTGCCATTGACCCTCATCTCGCCCGCGCCTGGTACTCGCTGGGCTGCGCCCAAAACTCGCAATTAGACTATGTGCGAGCCGCCCAATCTTTCCAAAGCGCGCTCGATCTCAAGCCTGATTGGCCCGAAGCGAGCCACAATCTCGCCCGCGCTCTTTATGAGACCGGCCAAGTCTCCGAAGCATTTCATCACTTTGAGAAGTGCAACCTCCCGCAATCTCGCGCCATGGCCGCCGTGATTGTGCCCGGTGTTCCCGAAGCGGATAACCAAGCGGTTTTAAACACGCGCCGCACCTGGGCCACGAAAGACCTCCCCAAGCCCGCCCCACCTACTATCCGCAAGGGTGGAGGAGACCGCGTGCGCCTGGGCTATGTCTCTTCGTTCTTCCAGCGTGACAACTGGATGAAACCGATCTGGGGGCTAATCAACAGTCACAACCGCGACGCCTTCCATGTAACTCTTTTTTCCGATTGCGCCGCCTCCCAAATCAAACACGGCTTCCGGCCCCACTTAAAGGACCGCTTCTTCAACACCACCACGCTTCCCAACGACGGCCTGGCCAAACTGATCCGCGAAGCCGAAATCGATATCCTCATCGATCTCAACGGCTATAGCGACATGCGCCGCCTGCCCATGTTCACGTTGCGTCCCGCGCCCGTCATCATTGGCTGGTTCAACATGTACGCCACTACAGGCATGAGTTGCTTCGACTACTTAATAGGTGACGAGCAAGTGATTCCGCCCGCCGAAGAAGCTTTTTACTCGCGAGAAGATCCTGCGCGTGCCGGGTACTAGCTATCTCACCTTCTCCGTCGATTACCCGGTACCCGACGTCTCCGCTGCCCCACACCTGACGAACGGCTACATTACCTTTGGATCACTCGCCTCGCAGTACAAAGTCACGCCGGAGGTGATCGCCACTTGGGCCGGCATCCTTCGAGCGAATGTTTCGAGCCGGCTCTTGCTGAAGAACAAGCACCTCGGCTCACTTACAATGCAGCAATATCTCCGGGAGCAATTCTCCCAGCACGGCGTCTCGCCCGAGCGCTTAGTTCTAGAGGGCCCCGACGACCATTTCGTGTTCCTTAAAGCGTACGACCGAATCGACATTGCGCTCGACCCGTTCCCTTACAACGGCGGTACGACCACCACCGAAGCGCTCTGGCAAGGCGTCCCGGTTATCACGTTCCACGGCGACCGCTGGGCCTCTCGCACGAGCGCGTCCATCCTTGACGCCGCCGGGCTCAGCCACTTAGTGGCTCGCGACCTGGCAGGTTATATGTCCATCGCCAGCGAACCTGCCGAGTTACTCACGCTGCGGCCCGACCCTGCGCGAAAAACTCCGCGCTTCGCGCGTTTGCGACATCACCACTTTCACGAAGGAAATGGAAAATCTTTACCGGACGCTCCGCTAGTCTTCTCCAGTAAAACCGTCACTTCTTTTCGGTACGCGCGCCCATCCCAGAAGACTCTCGCACGCCAATTAAGCCCCCACACGCGCCGCGTAAATTCGACGATTTCGACTACATCCTCACCTGTCCAAACGTGAAAATGAATGTTAAACCTTCCGGTCCGCAGGCCATCCGCGCCTTCGATTACTTCGCTGTCGGCCGGCTTGCGCTGGTCTACTTTTTCAACCCAATCGACGTAATGCGCCGCCCAGTCCGTCAGTTCCGGATGCTCATACTCACTCACTAAGTGGGCCAGCGTGGTTCGCTCACGCCGGTGATCAAACGTGTAACGCTTATCGGGCACTTTCACCAGCAATTTTCCGTTAGGCGCCAGCGCGTCATACCAAGCGCGCAGAGCGGCCAGCGGAAACGGGAGATGCTCCATCACATGGCTGGCAATGATAAAGTCCAATTTCTGCGGACCGATTGGCAATTCCGTGGCATCGCCAATCAAATCAGGCAGAAAGATTTTCTCGCGAACCTCTGAATACTGTCTTTTCAGGTCACTGACGTTCGCTCTGTCCATGTACCAGACCCGGCAGGACGGATGAACGCGAAAGCGACGCCACAACGCCCCAATTTCCAAACCCGTTCCGCGCAGGTGCCGACTGAGGTAATAATTCTCCACCCAACGAAGAGGGGCCGCTTTTCCCATACGACTCAAGAACCAAGTTACACCTACTTCGTTGCTTCAATCTTCACATCCGCGAACTCCACAGTCTCTTTCTTAGCGGCATCATGCGAACAGACGACTAATCCCACCAGCACGGGGCCGGCGAATGTCACTTCGGTGTGCGCGATCTCTTTGTCGTCTACAAACATAAACATTTTCGTTCCAGCGCGCACCATCTTGATCGTCACCGGCCGGTTGAGCAACGGGCCGCTAAAGGGGGCATCGAGCGCATTGGTACTTTCGCCCTGCTTGCTGCGCCATTGCAGACCCGGCATCCCGCTGCCATGCATCACTACGTCGGCATAAGCGGCATCGGCATCGAGGGATTGCCGCACCATAATTCCGGCTTTTCGATGCTCCGCGCCCTCGCCTAAAAACTTCATCGTCGTGGTGACTGAGAAATTTCCGCTCAGTTCCTTCCACGCATACTGGAACTGGTCGCGCTTATCCCAGATGTTGGCACCGGCGCCAGTCATCCGGTACAAGCCATTGGCGAACTCGGTTGATCCCGGAAGCGCTGGACCTCCCACATCGCCGGAATTCGTAAAAACTCCCAAATTCGGATTGACGCCGCGCATGGGCAAGCGCTCGACGACTACATCCGAAAACAAAACCGTATTCACGGCCTGCACCGCATGCGAACTTACGGCTAGGCCGACCATGACGGGACTGCCCAAAGCATTCGCGGTATGCCCCAGCTCGCGCAACGGGCCGTGATCTTTCGCGATCCAAAACGTGAGCGTGCCACCTTTGCGCATGAGCTTTAACGTGTAGATGCCTGGCCCTTCCACCGGAAAATCGATGGTGTTCACGTTGTCGGCTTTCGTGCTGCGAAACTGCACCGACGGCAAACCGTCGCCGTGAATCGCCAAGTGCAAGAACGGCGAATCCGTATCTAAACTCTGGCGCAACATGATGGAAGCTTTCCGATGGCCGATGCCGCCGGTTAAAAATTCCGCTGTGGCCGTGACGGTGAAATCGCCCGACAGCGTTTCCCAGACATAGTGAAACTGGTCAGCCTTGCCCCAGATATCGGCGCCCGCGCCCGTGATCTTGTACTGCCCGTTGCTTGCGTCGAACTCAGCAGCGCCCTTGAGGGCGGGATCTCCCACATCTTCCGAATGCGCGAAGACGCCCGTTTGCGAAAAGGCCGCAGTCACGCACAAACAAGCCGAGAGCAGTAGTTTCAACACGCCCGAATTGTATCGAAGTTCATTCTTCCGCCAGCATTTCTCCTAAGCGGTCGAGGCCTTTCTCCCACATGCCACGGCGCGCCGACAGCCACTCCATGGCCAGAGTTAAGCCGAGAGGATTGATGGAACAAGTCCGCACGCGGCCGCTTTTCTCCGTTTTCACCAAGCCACTCTCCTCCAACACTTGGAGATGTTGCACCACCGCCGCAAGAGACATGTCGAACGGCTCGGCCAGCCGCGAAACGGAGATTGGTCCGCGGCTGACTCGTTTGACAATCATCCGGCGCGTGGGATCTCCTAACGCGTTGAATACCTGGTCGATACTAGGCTTTTTCTCCACTCAGCGCGCCAGTTCAGTACTCAGATTGGACAGCAGCTTCTCCCAGCCGTCTTTGCGCATCTCCGGTCCGTCGGACCCTTCAAAGAAGGCTGCCTGATGCGTGAAGAGGAGACCGGTTCCCTTGTCCGTGGGCAAGAGTTCGACGGTGCATAAGCTCACGGAAATCTTGCGGCCTTCGATGATCATCGTGCCCGCGAATATGATGCGTTTATTGGTCACGATATCGATATAAGTGGTCTCACTCGTCATGGTCATGCCTCCTACCACCGGCACGTCCTTCAAAAACCGCGAGTGGGCGCGCTCTTTGCCGCCCTCGCGAAAATCCAGTTCATAGCTCTCGACCGTATGGGCAGGCCCTTCGACAAACCAGCGCCGCTTTTTTAGTGGAATCAGCGAAGGC
Source organism: Bryobacterales bacterium (assembly GCA_963840845.1). Classification (GTDB taxonomy): domain Bacteria; phylum Acidobacteriota; class Terriglobia; order Bryobacterales; family Bryobacteraceae; genus Bog-105. The sequence continues at coordinate 39,636 of CAWJBS010000135.1, read as the reverse complement.
GGCGAATACTTTCTCCGGTTTGGCCGGATAGCTCTTCTCGATGGCAAATGTATGGTGAATGACGGATTGTTTTTCCATGTTGATACTCAAGCTCCTACTTAAGTATTTAACGGATGCGCGGAATTGTCAAGTGGCCGCTTAACTATTACAGAGGGAGATTTGCTTAGACGATACGGCCGGACGATTTTTCACCGATGAGTCCTTTCATGGGGAAGGCTTGGGCGATGAAGTAACCGAGAGCGTCGCTCGCGTGAGTGCGGGCCGGGTCGGATTTATCGATTTCGTTGGTGTTAAGCCAGGTGACTTGTTCCAGATCGCGAATAAGTTCTTTGCATTGCGGATGGATGAAAAGGCGGGTTTCGTCAACGAAGTTATGAAGACGGGCGTTAACACAATTGACGCGGTCTTTCACAAAGGGGTTGGCGGTGTTGGTGAAATAGTGAGGCACAAACGTGCCGACCCAGAGCGTAAAAGACTCCTTGATGATGGCCCAATCTGTCTGCGCACCGGACGTGCGTTTCTGATTACCGCTGGCATCGCCATAAATGTTGATGTTGACGGGGCGCTGATGCATGGGCACCTGCCGTTCGAGCGCGCAGGCGATTTCGAAGAAGGCCTCGCAGGCTTTGGCGGTAGTGGCATTCGGTTTGATGACGATTTCGTGCAGGACGTGAACCACGTCGTCTTGCACTCGTTGCATGATTAACATGCACATGGGGTTGACGTTGAAATCGATAGACCAGATGAGGTCGCGCATGGGGTCGAAGGTGACCGTTTTGACGTGCTCGGCGCGGTTGAACACTTCGTAGACGCGATGGTGACCAAGGTTCACGAATTCGGCTAGGATTTCCTGACGGTAGCTTTCGGGGGACATGTCGCGCGCCATACTTTCGAGCTCGGCGGGCTTGATGATATTGCCCTGCGCAGTGGTGAAATGAAACCCGGCCCAATCGACGCTGGTGAGAGCGAGCTGATAGGTTTCGAAGAAATGATTGCAGCCGGCGGGGGTACCGATGAAGAGGGCACGCCCGAGGCGATCTGACAGAGCGGGACGGATGACGTCGCCCCAAGTCTTTTCATTGACGCCGGCGGCTTCGTCAATGACGACGAAATCGAGGCCGTTGCCGCGGCTATCATCGGGCCGGAACGCGCCGGTGACCATGATGGTGGAATCCCAAACGAGATAGACCGTCATTTCCTTTTCGTGAGGACGGTGTTTCCAATAAGGGCGGGTCATTTCTTTGAGGCGCGGCCAGACGATGCGGCGGGCCTGGCGATGGTGGGCGCGATATACCAGATGCTGCTGCCCGGTTTCTGCGCGGCCATGAGCATTTCGACCAAAGCGAGATGAGTTTTACCGAAACGGCGGCCAGCGACTAAGACGCGGAACCGAGCCTTCGATGCGTACACTTCGGCCTGGCAGGGGTGGAGTTGAATGTTGTTCAAGCGAATCGGTCGCGGCATAGTTTGTTTGCTCCTTAGTTAGTTAGTTAGTTAGTTAGTTAGTTAGTTAGTTAGTTATAAATTCGTGTCGATAACGACACCATCTTTGCCGAGGACGCGAATGGCGCCGGGTGGGGGCGGTTCGGTGCAGTAAGCCTCCTCCTTGGAGGCTTTGGGCGGTTTTGGCGTGGACGCCGGGACAGCACCCGCGCGCGTTTTGAGCCAGAAAATGGTGGCCGAGGGATGACGGCCGGAGGTGGCCATGCGAAAAAGGGTCTCCCAAACGAGAAGATTGGCTTTCAGAGCGGCAGCGCGCATAGCTGGGCCGTAGTCTGATTCGAGCTCGGACATGTCGAGACCGAGACGGAGCGCGATGATGTGCGCCGCGATGCCCATACGGGCCATGCGGATCGCGCGACGGCGATTACTTTGGAAGAGATTCATTGGTAAAAAGCTTTTGGCCACTGATGAACGCAGATGAACACGGATAAGAACAACAAACTATTCAAGGTCGGCGAGGTCTTGCCATTCCCAGAATTCGAGGAGCTTGGTCACGGTGGTGGATTTGCCCCATTTGGCGGCATCGGGAGTAATTAAGTGCTGATATTCGGCTGGAACACCGCCGATGAAGTGGTAAATGCGAGTCACTTGGTCGGATTCGGTGAGCCGGCCACGGAGTTGGTCGTTGGAGGGAGTTACTTCGTAAATTACGGTTTTATCGCCTTCGAGGCCGATGTAGAGGTCTTGGGTGACGCTGCCGGGGGTGGGCGGAGGTGAATCGGGCACGGGGACTTCGCCGGCTTCGATATCGTCGTCAAAGTGATCTTCCGGAGCCTCAGAGACGGGTGGCGGAACGGGCGCGAATTTCCGTTTTTGCAATTCAAGGCTTTGCCGCCAGCGGGCCTCATCGCGCTTCATTCTCTTACAGTTAGAGAGGTTGCGAAGAGAGCGCGAATGGGTGCGCGCGGCGGTTGTGCGATAGCGATCGAGGAGCTCCATTTGATGGAGGTCGGCGGTGGCCCAGGCGCAGGAATCGGGGAGGCGCGCGTGGAGATGGACCTCGAAATTATCGGCGGCTCGCTGGCGGCGCAGGAGGATCCAGTAATCGTGAACCGTTTGGGTTACGAGACCCGAGGCTTGTTTGCTGCCGGGCTGATGTTCGGCAAACGCGTCATCTAAGAGAGAAAAAAATTCTGACGGATCTTCGTCTGGGAGGAACAGGGTGGTGGCGGAGGCACCGTGTTTGAGATGGTTGAAAGCGGTGGGGGACGACGCCGGGTTCGCCGCTTTCGCGTGGTTGGGATTGGAAGCCAAAATTGATCCTTTCGGCTTGAGTCTGGCTTGGCGGCGTTCTGCAGACGCGGGAAAATGCTTGTAAGTGGCTGGAACAAAGGAAGATAAAAAATGTGCTCGAGCTGTGACCGTCTTGCAAAACTCGGCAAACGGGGTCTTGACAAGGAGGAGCGATTGTGAAAAACAGCGTTTTTATTGGGGTTTATGAGAGTCGATCACGCTCGAAGCGTCGTTTTGGGGCGTTTCAGTTGAAGATTTACTTCAGCCGAGGCGACGTAATACCTTGCAGCCACTAGAGTTATAGGCGGCAATCAGTTCTTTTCTGAGCGCGAGATCGGACTTCGGACTGTTGTGGAAGGCCAACCATGCGCAAGAAGTGATCGCGCGCCACCTACTAAGTGAGAGTACAGACGCACCGCTCCTAACGAGCCCAGCCCTCGTAAGTAAGAACGCCCTCGGAGATAAGAAGATGCGGCTGAGTTCAGGGGGAGCGCCGCAGTAACTGATCGACGGTCAGCGCGACGATGCCGAACATCAGATGCGTCATGATTTTGGAGGCGCCGCGAAAGTAAATCAGGCGGCCGCCGAATTCATCTTTCAAGCGTCCGTTGAGTTGCTCGACGATGGTGCGTTTCTTGAAGCGCTGTTTGTCTTCCTCACTAAAGGCGTTCTCGCTGGCCGATTGCTTGTGCGACGGATTGGGCTGAATGAGCGCTTGGCGTCCGAGTTCTTTAATGTGCGTACGGATGAGTTTGGCGTCATAGGCGGAGTCCATTAATTCCCATTTCCATTGCAGGCCGCGCTCGGCGCTCATTTTCATAAGCGGGAAGACGACCTGGGAATCATGAACGCTGGCGCCGGTCAGGATGCAACTGGTGGGGATGCGGTAGCCATCTTCCACCTCCCAACTCAGCTTGAAGCCGCGCCAGTAGTGCTTGTGTCCTTGACTGCTGTCTTCACTCCGAGGCTGCATTCCCGCGACAGGTTGGCGAGCATTTCCGCCAGTGTCATGTGCAGTTGGCGCTTCAGACGGGGTCCGCGTTGAGCGGCCTGGGCACGGGGGTGTGGGCCTCTTTTTCCGCCGGGCTTGCGCTGATGCCAGCCGTTCTTCGTCTTATAGGGGGGATGGGCGGGTGGCTGGGCGGGCGGCGCCGTTTTCTTCTGATCTTCGGGCAAGCGCTGGCGGGCCGCAATGGCGGTGGAGTCGCGCGCGATGTGCTCAATCACGCGCCCTGCGAGAGCTCGCGCACCAGTGCTTCATGGATACGGGCGGGCAAGCCGCTGGCGGCGAATTCGGCAAAGGCGCGCGAAAAGGTGGCTTCCGTCGGCACTTGTTCGGGGCGCTCGTAGCCACAGAGCCGCAGCAATTGCGTGTCGTGCTGCAGACGTTGGATCAGATGGCGATTGGTGGGTAGATTGAATACGGCTTTGGCCAGGTAGGCCGTCGCCATGCGCAAACGGTCGCAGGGGGGACGGCCGGTATGCGAGCGCCGCTTGCTCAGCCACGCGCCAGCGGTTGCATGCTCACAATCGCGGCCAGTAACTTGCCTTGTTTGCTCAGTGGACCCACGGATGATTCCAGTACTGGGAATAACTCGCGCTGCAGAAGATTCTTGAATTGCGCGAGATGTTCAGGTGAGGTAATCTGCATGAGGGTGGGTTTTTTCCTTTGTTGGCGGTTTGTTTGGCGACAACATCTTACATCGGATGAAGCCCTCCCTCCAAACATTTTCTTCTCTTTGTGTTTTAAAGCGCTTTCTGCCCCTTCAGGGTTTTGCAAGTGCCTCCTGTGACTGAAATTCCTGGAGAGGGATTTCTGATTGATTCGGCCCGAATTGAGGTGAGTTAGACGACTTAGTTTAGGCGTGCGCCTGATGGCGGCGGCCGAGTTTGGGATCGAGATCTTTCAGGAACTCAGATGTGGGCGTGACGTCGGTGGCTAACAAGAAATCGCGGGTGCGGGCAACATGCAGGAGATGGCGTTCGGGGTTAATGGCTTTGACAGGCTTTTTCCAGCGGGGGTCAATGATGACAAGGCGCCGCACGCCCCGCGCGGAACGGATGCGCCAATAAGCAGTTCTGTTAAGTCCATGACTGGATACGTTACGCCGACGAATTGCAAGTCGCGGAGATGTTCACAATAAACGACTATGGGCGGGGCTTGGTAGACGGGTGGACCTTGGTGAGTTCGAAGTAGTAGGAATCGACGCCGGCGATCATGTTGCCGTCTGTGCGGAGCCACAATTCGATACATCCGCCGTAGTTGAAGACGGTAACGCGAGATGGGAGTCCGAGATTGAATACAGAGCCCGGGGCCGGGGTGATCTTATTGGTTCGGAGAAGGTCTGTGAGGTCCACCGTCTCAACGACACGGCCCTGAGCGCAGGGCTCTTTTCCCAGTTTCTTTAATCCGGCTTTCGTGATGACCAAAGCGGGGCCGAGTTCGGCGCGGGCTTGGGCGCGCGTCAGGCCATTGGTTAGAGCGGACTCGTTGTGGAAGACGAGCTTACTCACGCGCCAAGTCCCGATGTCTCGCTCGTCGGAGGGAGCTGACGTGTCTTGACCAGCCACTGCAAGGGTGATGGTGATGAGGGCAAGGAGAAGTTTCATCTGACGGACCACTTAACGGCCTTGGTAGACGGCTAACTCGCGTTGCCTGCGGCTCTGGAGGCCGCGAGAAATCGTGTGGCCGGTAATACGATGCGGGTTATGGGGATCTCGGACGGCCACGTGGATCGCGGTCGTAGGAATCAATGATGCGGCGTCTTCGGGTCCGGCTTGGTTGATGCGGCGGAACACATCTTGAGCGCCTCCCGGACCGGCATTGTAGGTAAGGGAAACGAGTGCGTCATATTGCCCTTGCGTGAGCGGGCGCTGAACATTGCGACGGACTGCGGCCTCAGCGTCCCGCAGGTCAGTGGCGAGATTCTGCCGCATTTCGTCTTGGATAGTAATGGGCAACGAAGCCCCCTTCAGCGCCAATCATCCGTTGAACAGCGTCGGCTCTCACGTGAAGCTCGTGAACGGGTCTGTGGGTATCGGGCGGCGTTGCGGGCGCAGTTTGCCCAGTCTGTGTGGGCTGCGGAATTGCTGGCGTGGCCATTGAGATTTTTAATACTTGAGCGATGCCTAGTTAGAGCGATCTTTGAGGGCCTCGCTGGCAGTACCCGCCTAGATTACCGTATTCCAACATTGGAGTACAAGGATTCCGGCATAAAAGAAAACGTTTGACGAAAGAAGCATCATAACTTCCGTAGAAGTGTGGGGTGGCGTACAGTCTTTTGCTTTACGCCACCCGGAATACTTTCATTACTTCGTCGCCGAGGTGGTTGATGAGTTTCACTGCGATGCGGCCGGATTTAGGCTTTTCGAAGGGGCGTGAGGTGTCGCTGTGGAGGGTGCCCCAGGCTTGTTCGTTGATCTCGGCTTTTAGGGTTGTTCGCAGAGTTTTATACGGATCGTTGGCACCGAGGAAGTGGGCGTGGCGGACGAAGAAGCTTTCTTCGTTGTCATCGGTGTCGATGAACCAGCAGGCGATGCCGTCGGCGTTGTCGCTGCGGACATCGCCGGTGTTGGGATTGGACACACCCACGCTGCTGAGCTTCACTTTCCAGAGGCCATTACTCAGGTTGACTGAAGTCGATCGCAGGTTCACCGAAGATGACGAATGAGTGAGCTTTGTCGGTTTTCTTGAGGTCGGCGGTCAGAAGGAGGTCGGCTTTCATGGAGGCTTTGAGGACGGGCGTGCGGACGAGATTGCTGAAGTCGGAAGAGTGAGCTCCGAAGTTGAAGGCGCAGACATGCGCCTAGCCAGCCGAGAATGTGCCAAAGCGCCGTTATTCTTTACGAGGAAATCTGCGATGGATTCAATCGAAGTGGAACGCATCTGTGCAACCTCATAGAGGATGGCGTGAAGGGTGCCGGTCTTCAGCGGGTTGTGGAATGGAATGGTGAGGAGATGAACCGGTGGGCCGTCATGGCGTAGACGGACATGACTTCCTTTTTGCCGAACGATTTCGTATCCCAATTTTTGGAGGACCCGAATCAAGCGATCGGCAGGGATCCCCCTTGGCAATTTCATGCAGCTTCCAGTGGGATGAGTTCGTCCTTCACGTAATGTAACTGCACAAGACGCGGTCGCGCGGAGTTGTCTTCAAAGTGAAGTGCGGTTGCATCGAGGACGTTGTGGCGGAGTTCTTCCCAGGTGTCGGCTTCGGTGAAAATCGCATGGCCCAAGGCTCGGGCGCAATAGCCACCTTCTTCGGCATCGCGAATTTCGAAGATCAGCTCCATGAAACTAGGATACAGGAGCGAATGTGCGGCAATGCTGCGGAAAGCGGGAATTTGTAGCTGAAAATCTGCTTCGATTTCAACCCAGCCGAGGATGAGCATACCCGTGGTGCGCACCCATCGATCAAGTGCAGAGCCAAATCGCGGGCGGGTTGTCGAACAATCCGCTCGCCCCTTGCGCTGAAGTGATACCAAATGGGATGGTCCGCAAGCACGTGCTACTAAGTATGTATCTACAATAGTGCGCCAAACCGTCCGTAATGCGCAAGCCGGCCGCGTGCAACACCCGATTTTTTCTAACAATATCACATTTATTACTATTGAGAAGAACTCATGTCTTCGCCGTTTGATCCATTAGCTGATGTAATTCATTCCAGGTCGCTAGATTCTTGGAATGAGCGAAACAAAAGTGCGCTGTTGGCATTGATCGGCACGCGGTATGCGAAACGCGCCGAGCAAGCCGTGAAACTTCGCGCGCCAGAGATGAAAGCGAACCCTGATGGCGTAAGTTATGCATCGTATATCAACCCGGACAATCCAGATGTTGGTTCTTACGGCGGAACATCGTTTGCGATTTTTCCCGGCGAAGATGCGCCCTGCCTGGTGGCAATGGTGATCGGGACGAATGGGCTGCATCCTGATCAGACGATTTTAGGCCGCCCAGGTCATGCGCGCAAGATGCAGGCAATCTGCAAATGGCTGAATCAGAGCTTCGGCAAGGGCACTCAGATAGCTTGGGCTAAGCAAGACCCCACCCTCATCGACATTGATATCCCGTCATCGGTTCAAGATGCGTGGCCCGGTTATCGCCGTGTATTCAAGAAGTACGGGAGATATTGCTATGCGTTATTTAGGCCGCCTGACGATCGCAGCGGCACCATTGCCGCGTTGACGGCGCTGTTAGATATTTTGTTTCAGGAGCGTGGCCAGCCGCCCTTAGCGGAGTATCAGGCAGACGCCTCATCAATCCAGTCTGCTTGGTTCGAGTGCTTGATGCCTAACACCACTAGAAACGAAGTAATCGGACTGGTAAACGCTCGTAGGTACGTGATCATACAGGGGCCGCCAGGTACTGGCAAAACTCGGATGGCGCGCGCATTACTTAAAGACGTCTATGGCAATTTTGGCGAATCTATTCAGTTTCACCCAAACACAACCTACGAAACGTTCATAGGCGGATTGAGTCCGATCCAGACCGATGAGACCAAGAATGACTCGCTTGGCTTCCGGTTCGCCCCGACACCCGGATTTCTGATAGAGGCTGCTGCGCAAGCTTACAGGAATCCTGAGCGTAATTTCCTGCTGCACATTGATGAGATCAATCGGGCGGATTTAGGGAAAATCCTTGGCGAAGCCATCTATCTCTTTGAGTCAAAAACTGATGATGGCACGAAGCGTGAGATCAAACTACCTTACGACTTTGGAACTCCTTTCTTCCGAACGCTGGCGCTACCTACTAACCTCCATATCTTGGGCACGATGAATAGCGCGGACCGCAGCATTGCAATCCTTGACGTGGCGGTGCGGCGACGATTTGCATTCCTCTCCCTTTGGCCCGAAAGGGCGGCTGTCAAGGAATGTGGCTGTGAACTGAGCCTTGCCGCGTTCGACAAGTTGGTCACAACTTTCGTCGAGCATTCAAGTGATGAAGTACTTTCTCTGGTGCCGGGACATTCGTATTTCTTGGACAATGATGAGAAACATGCCAAGCAAAGCATGAGAACGGGGCTAATACCTCTATTAGTTGAATATCTGAATCAAGGTTATGTGAGCGGCTTTGCAGAGCCGATTCGAGCATACATGCAGTGGCTGGAAAGTTTATGTAGCGACGAGAAACCCTATGGCAGCTGATGCTCGTCGGCGTCTTAATTTACGGTCTCGGTTTGTAAATCGTTCCCCCCTGGTCCCATTAGCTCGGACGAGTGACATCTGCCTGGAACTGGAAGATTACAGCCGCAGCACGAAGTCGGCCATTGTTCTGTTCGCGAGTAAGTTCTCCCCTGACCCTGCATCTCAGGCAGCACGATTAGCAGATCAGTTTCTGACTCAAAACGCGCTATTGTTTCAATTGCTTGAAGTTCAGATCCAGCGCGACTACGACGGCAAGGACGTTCTACTGCACATCGATTCCGGCAGCTGTGTAGGCGCTGTGCCGCTGATTTCGCCCTTAACGTCAAGGAATGATTTTGGTCTAGTCGTGCAACCGAGATTTCCTTGGGCCGGTATTGGGCCAATGCTATCAGAAATGGGCTGGCTTATTAGTCCGACCCCGCTCAAGCTTCCACTCCTCAAGCGCTCGGAAAGGCGGGTGCCCCCTTGGGTTCTCTCTTCGATGGTGCTATTGAGACTCAAGGTGCTCCTGGAGCATTTGGAGCGGCGTTTTGAGGTCACGACCGAGTTACGATCAGTTCCTCGGGGGCGAATCGATTGGTCTGAGTACGCCACGCGTCAGTTATCCAGAGGCAAGTTTTTGGCGGTGCCGTGTACATTTCCTGATCTGCGCGACGACCGACACTTGAAGGGGGCGATCCGTTTCACAATTGAGAAGCAGTTGCGGTCACTGGAAACGCAACTGGAGCAGGGCGCTTTCATTCATAGCCTCATCGTCTTGGCAGAATCGCTGTCGCGCCTCGTGAACGATGTCCCAAGCCGGCGCCCGGATCGGCTCGACGTGGAAAGATGGCTTCGTCGCCCTATGCGCGCAGAGCAGTTTAGTGAGGGACTGCAGGCCATTGATTGGACAATCGAAGAGCGCGGACTGGCGGGGCTCAGCGATCTAGCCGGTCTGCCGTGGACAATGCCGATGGAGCGATTCTTCGAGGCCTGGGTGGAGACAGTAATGAAGCGGGTGGCACTCCAAATTGGCGGCTCGCTCACGGTTGGGCGACGTCGCGAAACTGTCTCTCCGCTTTCATGGGAACCAGCCTACCTAGGGTCGCAGCGTTCGCTGGTACCGGACCTTATCCTGGAAGTCGGAGATACCTCGATCATAGTCGATGCGAAATATAAAAGGCATTGGGAGGAATTGCAACGGGGATACTGGATGAGCAGGACGCAGCAATGCAGGATCGTCATCGGGCCGACCTATTTCAGGTGTTCTTGCATACGCCAATCTTGCCCGTACCAGTAACGTTGTTTGTTGCCTGGTATATCCTTGCGCCCCCGAAACTTGGGAGTCTCTTGCGAGACGGAAGCGCCTCTTTCATCAAGCTCAGTTGCCAAATCGAGGGCGCCAGGTGAGCGTCGGCTTGACGGCAATGCCGATGGGCTCATCTGCAGATTCGATAGCGACTGCCTTCAACAAGCAGGTTAGAGTTCTGGCGTAGCTGAGCACTGGGGACTATCCATCGAGTTCGCCGTCGATATCGGAAGATTGAGGGGTTTCCACTAAGACCCGTTTGTGCACACGCTGAACGAAGGTGTCGGGCCACCAGCGCCAGGATTCGGCGGCCCAGAGTCGGTGTTGATACCAAGATGTCCCCGACTACAAGGGTGCGGCCGCCGGGGATCGAGAAAGGTGCCGATCAGTTTGGTAGACGGATACACGCTCTCAAGATTGATAGTGGACGAGAAATTCGCAGTGAGTATATAAGAGCTGAGCAGCCCTTCTACCTCACGCAGCAATTTGCTCGCAGACGGAACACCGCCCTGAGGCGGCTAGGTTATCGGCGTTCCATGGCTTCCGGCAATTGGTGCAACGCGCGCCAAAGAGGTCGGCAAGAGTCCTTTCCAAGCGGGCGGCATGTAGCTCAGGGGGAATGCTGAGAACACTAATCGATCGCCGAACATTGTCGAGATGAAGAGATGTGAGCGAATGTATCCGCCTGTCACTCGTCACACTACGGACCCTCGAGACTGAGTTCCTTGCGGCATCTTCGTCCGGTTCCAGTGCGAAATCTTCTGTGACTTCCAGGCTGTCGCTGCCATACGATCCCTTGACGCTGTACAAGTGGAGTGGCTCATCCTGATCGCGCCGAACTAACTCGTCAGCTAGTGCGAGCATCAGGTCAATGATCGATGACAGGCCCATGGATTCCAACGGGGGTATCGCGAACTCACTCATGTCTCTAGATCCTTCCAATTGCCGCCTTTAGGATAACAATCTGAGCCGGCATTCTGATAACCGGCGATCTTCCTCTGCCAGACGCGACGAGGCTGCGGGCCCGTGAGTTCTCATAACGAACCTCGGCGCGAAGATGTGAGATTCTGGCTCGGGTCCAGACACATAATGGAAATGAGCATGAGCACGCACAACTTCTATGAACGGATCGCCGCTGAGCGAAAAGACGATGAGCCGCTCCGGCAATGCGTCCGCGAGACGGTTCGCAAGATGCAAGAGCAAGAGACTTCGCTCAATAAGCCGGGAGTTCTCTTAGGAAAGATACAGAGCGGCAAGACTCGTGCCTTTATTGGGGTGATCGCGTTGGCCTTCGATCACGGTTACGATGTGGCCGTGGTTCTGACGAAGGGCACGGTTTCGCTGGCGCGACAGACGCTGAAACGGATCAAATCTGACTTCGCGCCGTTCATGGAACATGATGCGGTGCAGGTTTTCGACATCATGTCTTTGCCGAGATTGACGCGCCATGAATTGAATCAAAAGCTGATTCTGATCGCGAAAAAAGAAGACGACAATATGAATCGCCTTCTGGAATCGATTACGACGCTTTATCCAAGTCTTACCGAAAAGCGTCTGCTCATTATTGATGACGAGGCGGATCTGGCGTCGGTCACGGCGCAGAAGAAGGGATCGGACGTCAAACGAGGGAAAGTGAGCGAGCAGATAGACCAGCTTCGTGATTTAGTCAAAGCGTCTGTTTACTTACAGGTGACCGCGACGCCTTATTCGTTGTATCTACAGCCGGAGGAGGACCGCGTCACAGCCAACGGTCTATTTCGTCCGAAGCGACCGGCGTTCACGGTCATTTTGCCGACGCATGGGGCTTACGTGGGCGGCGATTACTATTTTGAAAAAAGCTCCGATCCGGCTTCGCCCGCTTACTATTTCTATCGACAGGTGCCGTCGGCGGAACGTGACGCACTGCGGAAAGAAGATCGGCGGCGATTCAAAATCGAATCGATCATGACGGAGAAAGGAATACTGGTGCTGCGCGAAGCGATTATGAACTTCGTAGTTGGCGGTTGTATTCGACGGCTTCAGCAAACGGCTAGCGAGCAGTTCCCGCAGAAGTACAGCTTCCTCTTCCACACAGAGCAGTCGCGAGCTTCGCATGACTGGCAAGAGGAAGTGGTGGTTACCGTCAAGGCTGCTTTGGAGGAAATGGCGGTTTCGTCTAACGCGGCACTGGATGCGCTGATTCATTCGGCGTATGGGGATCTCAAACGGTCGATCGAATTGGGCGATGTGCCGATGCCGAATTACAACCAAGTCGAGGCGGCGGTGCGGAAGGCCCTGATCGACGAAGAATTGATGATCACCAAGGTCAATTCCGATAAAGACGTTGAAGAGCTTCTTGATGACGAGGGGCAGTTAAAGCTGCGGACACCGCTGAATCTATTTATTGGTGGACAGATTCTGGATCGCGGGATCACGATTAAGAATTTGATCGGGTTTTATTATGGGCGAAATCCAGGCCGGTATCAGCAGGACACCGTGCTGCAGCATGCGCGGATGTACGGTTCGCGGCCGTTTGCGGATCTGCCGGTGACACGGTTTTATGCGCCGTTGGCGGTTTATCAAGTGATGCGGCGGATTCATGAGTTCGACGCGGCGTTACGGCAAGCGTTTATCAATGGGGAGCATGACAAGGGCGTCTACTTTATCCAGCGCGATGCTGGGAATACGTTGATTCCATGTTCGCCGAACAAGTTATTGTTTTCGGAATTGACAACCGTGCGGCCAGGCAAGCGCTATTTGCCAGTTGGATTTCAGACTGTCGCGAAGACGAATGGCAAGAAGAGCCTTGAGAGGTTGGATTGGGCTGTGGAGGAGGCGTGCGGCGGCAGATATCACAAGCCTGTGTTAATCAGCGTGCAAACGGCGCTAAAGCTGGTCGAGGCAAGTTACGAAAATCTGGAGTTTGAGGATGAAGATGATAACGATCAACGGGCAAACCTGGCAATTTTGGAGCATTTGTCTAATAATTCCGTAAATCCGCATGAGCGGGGCGAGGTTTGGCTGGTGGCGGCGACAGGGCGCGATTTGAGTCGGGTGAGAAAAGATGGCCGGTTTGAGAATTCGCCGGACACGCAACAGCAAACTGCGATTGCCGAGGAGCATGCGCAGAATATTCCGGTCTTGCTAATGATGCGCCAGAATGGCACTGAAGAAAAAGGTTGGCGGGATTTGCCGTTTTGGTGGCCGGTGATTGTGTCGCCGATCAATGCGGTGACCTCGGTTTTCTCGGCTGAGACGCGGCGTGAGAATGGCGAAGCGACGAAAGTGCGGACGGCATCGATTTGATTTGTCACTTGCGTTCGCTTGGGTAGACCGGGGTTGACGGTGTTTCGGACAACTGTCGAATATGTTCCAACACCCGCTGATGGACATGATGGACGACGGTGTCGGACCACCAGCGCCAGTATTCGGCGGGCCAGAGGCCGTGTTGATACCAAGATGTCCCCACTATGAGGGTGCGGCCGCCGGGGAGCGGGGTTAGTTGGAATTGGCCTTGTTTGCCGACATAGTAACCGTTGAGATGCTTTGGGTAAATGGGTCCGTACAGACCTGTCTCGCGCATGGCGGGTGGGGTGGCGGTGACGGTGAAGCGGAGTAAGCGGGGTTGGTCCCAAATGGCGACGCGCTCTTCGACGGTGCCGGTGGAGAGGTCGCACATGCGGGCTGCGCCGACGCCGCTTCCTTCGATGCGGGTGCGAATGGGGTAGGCGACGCCGGTGCTGAGGATCCAATCGGGTTGGGCGGCGATGTCGGGGAAGGCGACGATGTTGGGCCAAACCTGTTCGGGTGTGGCGTTGACGATCATGCTGGTGGTGACGGAGTAGACCGGGGGCGTGGCGTTGATATCGAACAGCAGTGTCATGGGGAGAAGCAGGCCGAGGGCGGCGGGTTGCTTGGGATTTGTGAGAGTGCGCGCCCAATAGGCGAGCAGGCCGCCGACGATGGTCAAGGGAATCAAGATTGGAATGGCCATGACGACGCAGATGAGGCCCTCGACGCCTAAGACCAAAAACAAACTGCATTCGATGGCGCCGATGATGGCGGTGACTTCCACAGTCCGGCGGATGGTGGGCGGCTGCCAGCTCCAGGTGCCAAGCGCGCCGGCGATGGAGGGCAGCATGACGAAGAGGGTCCAGCCATAGGTGCCGTGAGTTTGCAGAAGATAGGCGGCGTAGGCTAAGGCGGCGAAAGATAGGGCGCTGACGAAGATGCGAACATTCTTGGACATTGTTACTCTCCTAGGACGATTTCAATAAGATCTACTACGGGTTTGCGTAACGGGCGCATGAGGGGCAGCGACGATAGGCGGACTAACGAAGCCACCACTTTACAGGCGAGCGGGAGTAACTTTTCGGTGCGGCGCTGACGGGGTGAATCGTCTGTGACCCAGAAGAGAATGATGCCCATTTGAAAGAACCAGAGAACCTGGGGCAGATGGGGGCTGAGGTCACGGGGCACACGGACGGCGGCGTTTTTGATGATGTGTTGGAACCAGGACATATCTTCCTCGCGCATAGGCTTCGTTTCGGCGCTGAAGGGAGAGAGCGGGTGCTTGGGGTCGGCGCCATTGCGGAGGAGGGCGCGGAGGACGTCGCGGTTGGGGGCGAAATGGTCGAGTTTGATGCGGATGAGGTTGCGGAGGCCGTCTTCGAGGCTTTTGACGTTTTCGAGAGCGAGGGCGAGGGAGGGCTGGGTGATTTGGCAGGAGCGGCGGTAGAAATCCATGATGATGGCGTCTTTGGAGGCGTAGTAGTAATAGGCCGCACCGGTGGCGACGCCGGCGCGGGCGGCGATGCCGCGCATGGTGGCGGTGTCGAAGCCTTGTTCGCGGAAAAGCTCGAGGGCGGATTCGAGGATTTTGGCGGCGGTGGCTTCGGCCTTGGAGTCTTTCATGTTTTTTTGAACCTGTTCAGTTTTAGTGTGCGGCAGGTGTGGCGCGTTGTCAAGAGTTTTTTGAACGTGTTCACTTTTGGCCGGGGTGGGTGCGTCTTATGTTAGGCTGAGGGCCGGATCAAGGGAGCTTTGACAAGAATGACTTTGCGAATTGTGTTAGGCGTGGCGTTGCTGTGGGCGGCGGGCTTGCCGGTGGCGGCGCAGGAGAAGATGCCGGCCTTGGCGCTGGATCAAAAGCGCATAGCAGACGCTCTACAGGGTGTCGTGACGGATGGGCGCGCGGCTGGTGCGGAATTGCTGATCTGGAAGGACGGGCGCGAGGCGTTTTTTGGAACGGCGGGCGAGGCGGATCGCGAAGGGCACAAAGCGATGACGCGCGACGCGATTATGCAGATCTATTCGATGACGAAGCCGGTGACGGGCGTGGCGTTGATGACGTTGTGGGAGCAGGGCAAGTTTGGTTTGGACGATCCGCTGGCGCGGTATTTGCCGGAGTTCGCGGCGGTGCAGGTGTATGCGGGGAAGGACGCGTCGGGCGCGCCGATTTACCGGGCTCCGGCGCGGGCGATTACGGTGCGGGATGTGATGCGGCATACGGCGGGGTTTGCGTATGGGGCGGGACCGACGCCGGCGCATGAGGCGTTTGTGAAGGCCGATCCGCTGGCGCTTGACCATGACTTGAGCGAGATGGGCAGGCGGCTGGCGAAGGTTCCGCTGCTATTCGATCCGGGTTCGCAATGGAGTTATAGTGCGGCGGTTGATGTGCAGGCGCTGTTAGTGGAAAAGATTGCGGGGCAGCCGTTTGCGGAGTATGCGCGGCAACATGTACTGGAACCGCTGGGGATGCACGATACGGCGTGGCGGCAGCCCGATGAACGATTGCCGCGTTTGGCCGCGCTTTACCATAAAACAGACGGGAGGCTGGTGCGCAATCCGGATGCGGCGACGCGGCAGCTTAATTTTCAAAACAACCAACTGACGCCGGGCGGGCACGGTTTGGCTTCGACGATTGACGATTATATGCGGCTGGCGCGGATGTTACTGAACGGCGGCGAGTTGGATGGGACGAGGATTTTGAAGCCTTCGACGGTGCGATTGATGGCGACGGACCAATTAGATCCGCGCATTACGGAGAAACAGTTTTTGCCGACGAAGGGATCGATGGGGTTCGGGCTGGATTTCGCGGTGCGGCATTTGCAGCCACAGACGGACAAAGAGAGCCGGGGCGCGGTGGGCGAATTTTTCTGGGACGGCGCGGCGTCTACCTTATTTTGGGTGGACCCGGCGAACCATATGGCGGTGGTTTTCTTTGTGCAGACGATGCCGTTTGACGCGACGATGCATCACGATATCCGAGCGGCGATTTACGGGCCGACTTATCTGGGTCCGAAGGGCGATTGATTTATTAGAAGAGTTCGACGTTATCGCCGAACTCGTCTTCCTCGGCGAGTACGGCCGCTGCTATTTCGTTGTCGGCGCCTGGCACGGAATTGCCCAAAGCTTTCATCAAGCCTTGATAGATGTCCACTTCGCCTTGCATGGTGTAATGGCCGACGAACTCGGTCATGCCTAAAACGTTGGCGGTGGCGGCATTGCCGCTTGATTGGGAGCGGGCGTGTTCGAAGATCGATTTCAATTGCTCTTGCGTCCGGCTGACGACGGCGGCGAATTGGGAACCGATGGAGAACGTGGCGCGGGCGGTATTGAGAGACTGGGAGAGACGGTCGCCGCGGCTGGTGATTTCGGCGATTTTTCCGCAACTGGTTTGGTGGGACGAGTGCAAGTCTGTGATGGCGGCACGCAGTTGATCGAGGCAGTGCTGGTGGACGAGTTGTTCGCTGGCGGCTTGCGGTTGGTATTGCTCGTAGGAGCGGTTGGCGGTTTCGCTGAGAAGGTCGAGCGTTTTCAAAAGGGAATCGGAGACGGTGCGGGAATCGAAGGCCTTCTGCTTGATGGCGCCGGCGAGGGCGCTTAAGGCCTCACCGGGCGCGCCGAGTTGGCGTGCGCTGATTAGGGCGTTCATACCGGTGCGCTGCATCTGAATTTCAATGACGCGGATGTCTTCCAGAGAGGCGCGGTTGCGGGCTATGATTTCGATGAGCGAGTTGGTGGTGGCGTCGGCGGAGGATTCGGCGGCGGCGCAGCGGTTCAGGCTGTTGAGAATCGCGATGCAGCCCTTTTCCATTTCGTGGAAGAAGGGGCTTTGATCTTCGCCGGGAAGGCCAGACAGCCCGGTGGCCTCCTCAATCATCTTCTGGACGTTGACGGTGATTTCGTCGAGGCTGACCGCGACGGAGAGGACGGCGGCGTTGAATTTCTCGGCGGTGTCGGCGAGTTGCAAGGATTGAAGTTCCAGGGCGGCGGCGGCCGGACCGCTACTGTGCTCACCACCCACTTTGGCATCACGATAGTAGGAGCTGACGCGGCGCAAGGCCATGATGATGTGTTCCAAGCGCTGGCGCGTGATGTCGTGAAACTGCATGCAGACGATTAGTTTCTTGAAACTCGTGGACAGTTCGCGGTATTTGACGGCTAAGCGAACCGAAGCGGCATGGGCCACATCTTGCATGCCGTGGAATTTGGAAAGGCGGGAAGAGACTTGCGATACAACCGAATATAGTTCTTGCAAGAGCACCTCCTGGGTGGAGGCGACTTCCGCCAGGGCGCTTTCGATACGAGGCGTTAACTCGGAGGCGGTTTTCAGAGCGCCCTCCACTTTGTTGCGGACGTTCAAGGCGAGAGAGCGCACATCTTCGGCGAGACCGGCGAGATCGAGACCAACGCCGCGCAGGCGACGGGTTTCAATGCGCGTGAGTAGGCCGAGCGAGTGAAACGCGGAAACGATGTTACTCAAATCGGCGAGAGTGCTGCCGAGCGTTTGCGCGTCAGAAGCCATCTTGTCCAATTGAGACTTGCCTTCTTCGGCGCGCGTCTTCATGTCGGCGGAGAGGTTGAGGGCTCCAGTGAGGGCATGCGAGGCGCGGGTGACGTGGTCGCCGGAGATCGACAACGCGAGCGACGTCAGATCGGACGACATGAGATCGACGGTGGAGATGCACTCGATGAGTTTTGCGCCAATGGCGAGAAACTCGCCTTCGATCGTCTGGTTGAGGTTCTCCAATTCGGAGGCCAAGCCAGAGAGAATGTCGGCGGTCTGCAATCCAGGCGTCTCTGCGGAGACAGGCGCGTTGCCGTCTAATCCGTGTTCTTGGGTAGTGCTCATATAATTCTTTCTCTCTCCTTCTTGCATGTTTCAGCTGGCCGCCTGCGCGCTGCGCAGGGTGTGGCACTCCAACGCATTGAGGACCAGCACAACGCGGCCGTCCCCCATGATGGCTGCGCCTTGAAATTCGCGGCAATGCTCTAAACCGCCGGACAGCGGCTTAACCAAAACTTCCACTTCACTGACAAACCTATCGACGATAAGACCGTATTTGAGATCGCCCGCTTCGATCAGGGCAATAGACAACTCAGCCTGGGGAGCGGAGTGTAAACCCAATGTTTCGGCGAGGCCGGTGAGTGGCAGAGTGTGTCCTCTGACGCGCGCTAGCCGCAGACCTTGATATTCGTGGGCCGCTTCGCGCGGAATCTTGACCATGTCGCGAATGCTGCCGAGCGGCAAAATGTATTCTTGCTGGCCGGCCTCGAGCAAGATGCCTTTCGAGATCATGAGGCTGGTGGGCAGCTTGATCAGGAAGGTGGTGCCTTGGCCTTTTTTGGAGCGGATTTCGATGGCACCGTGTAAGTTGCGAACGTTGCTGCGCACGACGTCCATACCGACGCCGCGGCCGGAGACGTCGGTGACTTTTTCCGCGGTCGAAAGGCCGGGCATGAAGATGAGTTGGAAGGCGGCTTCGTCACTCATGGCGGCGGCGTCGGCGGCACTGATGAGACCTCTTTGCACGGCTTTGCGTTTTAGCGCGTCGGCGTCCAGGCCTTTTCCGTCGTCGACGATTTCAATCATCACGCCGCCGGCTTCATTGGCGGCCCGGACCTTTAATAGGCCGCATGGGTTCTTTCCGGCCGCTTCGCGGATCTGCGGAGTCTCGAGGCCATGGTCCACCGCGTTGCGGATGACATGGATGAGCGGATCGCCGATTTGTTCGAGGATGGTTTTGTCGAGTTCGGTGCTTTCGCCCTCGATGACGAGGCGGACTTCCTTGCCGAGAGAACGCGCAAGATCTCTGACGAGCCGGGGAATTTTTGAAAGACTGTTTTGGCCGGGAGCATGCGGATGGACATGATGCTGGCTTGGAGATCGTCGGTAATGCGAGAGATGTTGGAGCCGGCATCCTTGAGTTCTTTGGCGACAGAAGACGCTTCGGCGCCGCTGTTGAGTTTTTGAACCAAGATGGGAAAGGCGCCGCGAGCGACGAGCAATTCGCCGGCCACGCGCATTAAGCGATCGAGTTTTTCCTGTTCGATGCGGATGGTGGAGACATGAGCGGTGGGCGCGGCGCTGTCTGCCGACGGGATGCTCTGCGGAGATGGTGCGGGCGACTGGGGTGCGTCCGTTGTGGGGCTGGCGTTTGGCTCCGCTTGTAAGCGATTGAGCATGGAGCAGACGGCTTGAAACGCGCTGCCGAGTTTGGTGCGCTGTTCCAGCGGCAACGTTTCGCCCGTGCGCACGGCGGCGTCGAGAATTTGGAGTTGGAGGGCGAGCGGCTCGGCAAACTCTGGGAACTTCTGATCTTGGGCGGCGGAGGAGAGCGTCTGCACGCCACGCCGATAGACGTCAAGGATGGGGGCGGCCGGTTCGGCGTTTTCGTTCATGCGCGCGAGGCAGCCGGCGATCATTTCGACCCACTGATTCGCGACATTGAGAAAAGCGGATGAGCGTGAGATTTGCGATTCGGCCAGGGCCTCAGGCGAGGCGGCGATTCCTAAGCGGCTGAGGAGAGAGAGAGACAGGTCGGCGCGGGCGGCATTGGCATGAGCGCTAACATTCTGGAGGAGTGTCTGAATCCCATCGCAAGTATCGAGAGCGATTTGGACCACTTGTTCGGGCACTGGTTCGGCGGGCGCAAGGCGGAAGGGATCGAGGATAGATTCAAGCGCGTGCGTGGCCTGGTGGAGGCGCCGCAGGGGATGGCTGGCTACAAGAGAGCCTTGGATCTGCGATAAGAGAACGGCGGAATTGCCCTTTACGTTGTGGACGCCGCGAAACAGGGCAGCGAGGTCGTCGCCCGATTGGCGGTGTTGTTCGAGCGCTAAGGCCGCCGTTTCGATTTGTTCGATTTGCTCTTCGCATTCGGCGCGGAACAGTTCGAGCGTCTCCAACTCAACAGAGCCGAGCAGAGCCACGGTGCCGGCCTGATCATCAAGGAGACGAATCTGGAGGTCGCATTGATCCTCTACAAAAACGAACACTTCCCTGATCCGTGGCTGTGGGGCGGCGGTGACCAGGAAGATCTCCCACCAGAGATAACAATGCTCAATCTCCAGCGAAGCCAAAGGAGGAACTTTTTCTTCGTGGGCGGTGATGTGCGTTTGGCCGAGTTCGCGGAGTTCGTCGAGAAGGGTGACCGGATCAACGCCGCTGTAGAAAAACTCGCGATGCGGTTTGAGAATGATTTGGTAGGCCGCGCGCAGAGGATCCGTTGGCTCGGGCTGGCTGCTTGCCAACGACGGCGTGTTTCGCTGGCCCGTGAGAATTTCCAAATTGCCGGCGACGTGCGCTTCTTCGGGAACCACTGTGTCGTCGCCGTGATCGAGAAGGATGCGCATGACATCGCAGGCCTTCAGGGCGCAATCGATGAACTCCGGCGTGATGGCCAACTTACCGGCGCGGGCGAGTTCGAACGCTTCCTCCACCTTATGCGTGAAGCTAGCTAAATGTGTTAAGCCGGCGACGCCGCTCG
Source organism: Bryobacterales bacterium (assembly GCA_963840845.1). Classification (GTDB taxonomy): domain Bacteria; phylum Acidobacteriota; class Terriglobia; order Bryobacterales; family Bryobacteraceae; genus Bog-105. Next base: position 18,717 of record CAWJBS010000135.1, on the reverse strand, counting down.
AACCTTTAATGGTGTGAATGGCTCGAAAGACGCGATGGACCAGGGGCTGATTGTCAGGGGCCGACTCTAAAGCGAGCAGAGACGAGTCAAGCTCGATGAGCAGGTCGAGGGCCTCGGCCCTGAAACCCTTTCGCAGTTGTTCCAAAATGTCGTTTGAAGTGGACATCGGTGATTAATCTTTGTGCCGCCTTTAGCGCATTACTTTTTTGACGACGGCTAACAGTTGGTCTTGGGTGAAGGGCTTGACGATCCAGCCGGTGGCTCCGGCGGCCTTGCCCTCCTGCTTTTTTTCGACCTGGGATTCGGTGGTTAACATGATGACCGGCACGAACTTGTGATCGGCGCTGCCGCGGACCTTCCGCGTCAACTCAATGCCGTCCATATTCGGCATATTGATGTCGGTCAGGATGAGATGCACTTCCTGGCCGTTCAATTTATCGAGCGCGTCCACGCCATCGACCGCCTCGATCACCTGGTAGCCTGCGCCTTGCAACACCAGATTGGTCATTTGGCGAATGGTGGGTGAATCATCTACCGTCAAAACAACTTTCATAAAGCCTCTCTTGCTCCCAGTAATACGCGCCGCAATTGGCTACGCTCCAAAGCCGCTAACAAAGCCGCGGAAGGATTGACTAAACTTAACTGCGAAACCGACTTGCGGAGCGCTAAGCAGAAATTGAAGCACGCATGTGTCAATGTCGGTCAACTGCTGGGTTTCCACCTCAACGGGCAGGTTCGCTTCCAGCGAATTGCTAACGCAGATGCCGAGCTCGCGTGCGTTGCGAATGGTCACGCAGCCCTCCAGACTGAGGATTTGTTTACCGTCGTTTACTGTCATGGAAAATGGCATCGTTTTTTCGTGTTGTTCCTGGCTGCTCGATCATTGCGACGGCAAAATCATACGAATGTTTTCCAGCATGGTTTCGGGGCGGCACGGCTTGACCAGATAGAGATTGGCACCGGCTTCAAATCCTTTGGTTTTATCCTTGCCCTCGCTCTCGGTGGAAACGATGATGATGGGCAGCGAGCGGAATTGGGTATCGGCGCGGACCCGGCGGATGAACTCATAGCCGTCCATGTTGTTCATGTTGATGTCGGTGAGAACCAGGTCGCAGGGTTTGGAGTACAGTTTCTCGAGGCCATCGCTGCCGTCGACCGCCGTAATCACTTGAAACTCCGCCTGTTCTAAGACGTAGGCGTGATAATTTCGCACAAATTCCGAGTCGTCCACGATAAGGATTGTTCTTTGCGTGTTCATGGCTCTACTCCTTTACGTAAACCAAGTGGTCTTCAAACCGCTTCAGATGGAAAGCGGATGTCACGCGGCCAATAGATTCAGAATGACCGAGGAAAACGTAACCCCCGCGATTGAGCGCGGTATAAAAATGATCGACAACCGCCTTGCGGGAAAAGTCGTCGAAATAGATTAAAACATTGCGGCAAAAAATGAAATCGAAACCGCGCATAGTGCGCATGGCGAGGCGGTCGTTCAGATTCAAGTGACGGACGTGAACCATGGCGGCGGTCCGCTGACGGACGACCCAATCTTCGCCGCTTTTCACCAAATACTTTTCGCGAAATTCTTCGGGGACGTCTTGAACGGACCTGGCTCCATAGCGGGCGGCGGCTACTTTGCGCAACATATTTTCGTCCACGTCGGTGGCCCAAATTTCGCAATCCCAGGTTTGTACCTGGGGGAAGATTTCTTGAACGATCATGGCCAGGGTGTAAGCTTCTTCACCAGACGAGCAGCCGGCCGACCAGATGCGCAAGGTTTTGTCGCCGCGCTCCTGCTTAGCCGAGAGAACTTCGGGCAGACAGTGGTTCGCGAAGCCCTGTAACTGCTCGTACTCGCGAAACATATAAGTTTCGTTCGTAGTGATCAGATTGGCGAGGGCCTGCATTTCGACGCCGTCCGGATCGGCATAACTGATCATGAAAATGTAGTCTTTCGGGTCATCCATGCTGAGGGCGGCCATCCGTTTGGCGACGCGCGATTTCAGGAAGTAGATCTTTTTTTCGTCGAAATGCAAGCCGAGCTTCTGATAGATCTCCTGCTGCAGCTTTTCGAATTGTTCGACCGAGAGATTCGCCATGGTATGCCTCAGCGATTCAGCGGCTGATTGACCTCGCTGCTGGATTCCTCAGCTTCATAGGCCGCCAAAATCGAGGCGACTTCGGGATGATTGGATGTTTTGAGGGCTTCCGCCGCGCCCAAGCGGACCATCTTGTCCAAGCTGGAGAGACAGGGCACCAGCGAGGCGACAACATCTTCGCGGTTAGACCAGAAACCGAGGACGCGCGCGGCGCGATAGCGGCAGGGGGGCGGCTCGTTGCTCTCGACAAGGGTGCGCAGAGCGACCAGCACATGTTTCGCTTGGCTGAGGCGGCTGGGATTGCGCGTAGATGCCGCGCTCGTAAAGCTGAATGAGAGTGCCCAAGATGGCGGGATAGAGTTGCGGCGTGCGAGCGGGCAATAAGGCCATGACTTGTTCGAACTCTTTTTCGCCTCCTAAAGAGCCAATGGCGCGTAGACAGGGGGTGAGAGAAAAGCTGGGCAATTCCGCCAGATTCGGGAATTGTTTTTGGATGACTGCGAGGGAGGACTCGTTGCCAATGCCTGCCAGCGCTTCGAGACAAGCAGCGATGAGCATAGGATGCGCATCCGCTTGAATGAGATTTTCGATTTGTGCGCGAAAGGCGGTGGCGCGAAGGTTGCCCAGGTTTTCCACCGCAGTAATGACGACATTTGTATCGTCGTCGGCGAGCGCCGCCGAATAGATATCTTCGGCGCAGCTAGAGAGAAGCCCGCGGAGTGCGTCGAGGACGAATTTCCGCGTATCGCGGTCACCAGCCTGCATGGCCTGCTTTAGAAAGGGCAAGGACTGATTTCCTTTGCGATGAAGCAGGTTGACGGCCATGTTGCGAATTTGCGGGTGATCGCTGCCGAGCAAGGAAATGGCGCCGACGATAACGGCGTCGTTTTCAATGCGTATCAAGGCCTGAAAAATGGCATCCCGGACGACGGCGGAAGGCTCGACCGTCAGACGGTCCAAGAGCGGGGCGACGGCTTCGGGTGCGTTTAAATAGCCCAGATCTTCGGCAGCGAAGGCGCGCTCGATTTCATCGGCATTGGCCAGATTGGCCACGTACTCATTGAGATTGCTCATGCCACTTCCTTCGAACTGCTTTCAGAATTTCCGAGGCTACGTTATAGCTAGGCGCCTGGACGGTGGCGCCGCCTCTTTCGGCGGCTTCGCGGGGCATGCCGTAGACGACGGCGGTTTCCTGGCTCTCGGCGATGGTGTGTCCGCCGGCCTGGCGAATGGCTACCATCTGGTCGGCGCCATCGTCGCCAATGCCAGTCATGAGAACGCCGATCGTGTCGGCGCCATAGATTTTCAAAACCGAATCCATCATGACGCCCACCGAGGGGATGAACAAGGTTGGAGGATGAGTGGGGGTGCGAATGACAACTTCGCCGGTCAGTTTGCGATGAAGACAGAGATGCATGCCGCCTGGGGCGACATAGCAGGTACCGGGTTCTACGGGCATGCCAGAGCGGCCTTCCACCACTTTGATGGCGCAGTTATCACCAAGGCGCTTAGCAAAGGAGGCGATGAATGACGGAGGCATGTGCTGGACCAGGAACAGAGCGGCGGGAAAATCGGCGGGCAAGAGCGGCAACACTTCTTGCAGCGTGGCGGGTCCACCGGTAGATATGCCGATCGCGACAGCGCGGGGGCGCGGGAGAGGCTCGAAGTGAGCATCCAAAGGGATTTTAGGAGCAGCGCGATCGACAGAACGCAGCGAACCGCGCCGCTCGCGACCGCGGACGAGTTGCCTGGCTACGCCGCCCGAGGACGCGGCGGCTCGCAATTTGGTAATTAGTTCTTGAGCGACGACGCCCATGTTGGATGAGACAGTGCCGTCCGGTTTGGCGACGAAATCGAAGGCACCCAGTTCCAGGCACTCGAAGGTAGTAGCAGCGCCCTGTTGTGTGAGGGAGGAGACCATGACTACGGGGCAGATCTTCTCATGCACAATCATCTGCAGAGCGGTGATGCCGTCCAGTTTGGGCATGTTGATGTCCATCGACACGACGTCGGGCCGCAACTCACGCGCCTTCGCCACGGCATCCTCGCCATCGCGCGCGGAGCCAACCAAAGCCAAGTCATCCGATTCCGCGATGATTCGCTTGAGAGTTTGCCGCATCAGCGCGGAATCGTCTGCTATGAGAACACGTATCTTTTCCATGCGGTCGCTTACTGAACGTCAGGCCGCGGGGTCCGACGACTTTCACTGTCCTGGACTTGCGAAAGTTCAGTGCGCTCTTGTTGAGAAAGAATCTTCTCCACATCGAGCAGAACGATCATGCGCTTGCCGGAATCCACTTTGCCGATTCCGGAGATGAACTGTTTTTCGACACCGGAGCCAACCGCCTGGGGCGGAGGGGCAATGTCTTTTTTAGCGAGGTTCAAGACTTCGCGGACCGAATCGACCACAAGACCTGTTTTGACGCCGCCGAGATCAACGATGATGATTCGCGAGCGGTCGTCGGGCGCTTTCAATTCGAGATCGAAGCGCTTGCGGGTATCGAGGACGGGGATGACTTCGCCGCGCAGGTTGGTGACACCTTCGATGAACGTGGCGGCTTTGGGCACCTTGGTGATTTTGGAGAGACGGTCGATTTCCTGGATCTGGGAAATCGGCACGCCGTATTCCTCATTGGCAAGCATGAAGGTTACGAGTTGGACTTCCTTCAATTCGTGAGCGTCGGAGAGCTTGTCGACTAGGCCGCGATTTTTCTGTTCCTGCGCGGTGTTTTCCACGACAGAGTGCGCTTTGTCTTGAACGGCGCGCAGCTTCTCGTCTTTTGTCAAACGAGCCACGTCCAAAAGCATGATCAGGCGCGAACCGTCATTCAGTTTGGCGACGCCCGAGAGTTCCATGCCTCCGTTGGAGGTAATGGCAGGCGGTGGTTCGACGAGCTTCTTAGGCACATTGAGAACCTCGTGAACGCGATCGACCACTAAGCCTAGAACAATTCCTTCGGAATCGACAACAATGATGCGCTGATCTTCGTGGATGTTTTTGGCGATGAGATCTTCGAACTTGCGGAGGGCGCCGACGGTTTCGCGAGCGGCGGCGAGGGCATCGGCGGTGGAGGCGTGGGCGGCCTCACGGTCGCCTTGTTCTTCGTATTTGGCGCGGGCCTGGAGATGCTTGAGCGACTTTTCGTTGAGACCGCGTGCTTTGGCAAGCGATTCCATCAAGGCCTGGCTGGAGCTGTTGGTTTCGCCGAGCCACTTACGAAGCTGTTCGGCGATGGAGGCATCCACCTTGGCTTGCGAATCTTGCGCGAAGGTTTGGCTGACACGTTCAACCCAACGCTCATACTCCTCGCGCAGCGGACGGCATTGACCGGAAAACTCGTCGGCGAGCGAGCTCTGCTGCAAGAGTAGGCGCAGATCGATGACCGGCAAAATTTGCCCGCGAACGGTTAAGAACGCCCAGGACATAATCGGGAACATCGGGGACGCGATTGGGCGATTGCACGCGCAGAATTTCGCGGACATGTTCCATGGGGAAGGCGAATTCCTCTTGAGCAATGCGGAAAGTCACAAGTTTTTGAACCGCTGTATCAGCTTCGTTTGCGACTGAATGGGAGCCGGCTGTGTCCAGTTTCGACTCGTCGGCATGCGTCTGCGCCGAGCATCCTTTTGAGGGACGCCGATTTCGCACACTTGCGCGGCATTCAATGCCATGACAATGCGCTGGCCATTGTCGAGCTTGACCAACCCTTCGAGATAGTTGGAAGTGGTGCCTTGAATGGCGGGCGGCGGGGGTTCTACCTCGCTGCGTAAAACGCGTGTTACCTGTTTGACGCGATCGACGCGCAGACCTGTTTTGACGCCATTGATGTCCACGACAAGGACGCGGGTGCGATCGGTTTCCGGCGTACGCTCCATGCCGAAGCGGGTGCGCATATCGATCACGGCAGAACGACGCCGCGCAAATTGGCAATGCCGTCCACATAGCTGGGGGTGCGCGGAACTTTTGCCATTTTTGGAAGGCGAATGATTTCCTGGACCGACATGATGTCGAAGCCAAATTCTTCGTCCTTCAACATGAACGTGACCAGTTGGCTCTCGTCTTTAGAGTGGGCAGACTGTTGTGAAGTGAGTGGTTCCATGGGATCTCCTATGCGGCGGGGCGCAAAACGCTAGCCGTTCTGCAGTTCGTCCGCTTGCGAGGCGATATCCTCAATGGCCTGGGCGATTTCCTGCGCCGCTTTCAATCCCTGTTCCGAAGCGCCGGCCGCCTCAGTTGTGGCGCGGGCCGTTTCCTCGGCAGCGGCGGCGATTTGGCTGCTGGCCTTACCGGCTTGTTCGAGTCCAGCGGCGGCCTCAATAGCACCCTTGGTAATCTCGCGGATGTCGTTGACTACCGTGTCGCTTTCTTTGGTGATGCGGTCGAGGCTGACTGTTGAGAGCCGGGCGCGCTCAACCCCAATTCTGGCTCTACTGCCTGACAACTCGATATCGGTGGCGATCTTGGCGATCTGCCCCTGAACGTTTTTGACTAAGTCCTTGATGCGGTCGGCGTTTTCGCTGCTTTCGTTCGCTAGTGAACGGATGTCGTCGGCGACCACGGAGAAGCCGCGGCCGTATTCGCCGGCACGGGCCGCTTCCACATTGCCGTTGACTGCGAGCATCTTTGTTTGGACGGTGACCATGACGATGGCGTCAACAATTTTGTCGATGCGCCTAGTGCGTTCCTGCAACTCGAGAATGTTACGGGCCGATTCAGCGGAAGCCTCAGCCCCTTTGCCGATATTGATAATGGCAACGTCAACATTGGCTTTGTTGCCGGCGAGGAGCTTTTGAGTGGCGGTTACCTTTTCGACGCTCATTTCGGCGCGCTCGCCCATCACTTTGGCGGCATGGCGCAGTTGCGTTCCCAAGGCGTTAGACGCTTCGGCCGCTTTTGCCTGGGCGCTGGCCGCTTTGCTGATCTGTTCAATAGCGATGGAGATTTGTTGCGACGAAGATTTCAGTTCTTCGGCATTGGTGGAAAGCTGTTCGGCGGTGGCGGCCAATTCTTCGGCGGATTTTTGGGCGTTGGTGGAGGTTTTGAGCGCTTCCGCCATTTCGGCAAGCGAGCGGGCCGCATCGCTCATTTCAGCGTAGGCCTTAGCCTGCTCCTGAGTGGATTTCTGCGCTTGCTGGCAGGCGGAGGTGGCCTCTTCGGCGGCAGCAGCCACTTCTTCCGCACCCTTCAAATAAGACTTAGCGCCCGTGAGCGTTTCGGCTCCGCTTTTTTGAATCTCGGCGCAATTGGCCTGGACTTCTTCGAGATCGGCCGCAATGCGCTGCAAGTCCTGGCTGATGATTTTGCCTTTTTCCACTTCCTCGCGACCCTTTTTGCCGGCGGCTTCGGTATCTGCCGACACAACTTTCACCTGGGTCTGAATTTCGTTGACCACTTCCTGAATGCCGCGAGCGCTTTTCTCGCTGATTTCGGCCAGGTTACGAACCTCATCGGCCACAACCGCGAAGCCTTTGCCGTGCTCTCCCGCGCGGGCCGCTTCGATCGCGGCGTTGAGGGCGAGCAAATTGGTCTGGTCGGCAATGCGCGTTACGGCATGCACAATTTTGCCGATCTCCTCAGACTGACGCTCGAGTTCGGCGATCATTTTGGCTGATTCCAGATTGGCTTCGGCGGATTCGCTCACGCCGTTCATGAGAGTCTGAATGTCTTTGATGGTGGTTTGGGCTAACGCTTGCAGTTCCGTGGCCCGGCGAAGAGCGGCATCTGCCCGGCCATTAGCGACGTCGGATGCCTTTTCAATCTGATTGATGGCGGCTCGCGATTCTTCAGCAGCAGCGGACGATTCCTCGGCGCCTGCGGCGATGGTGTGCATCGTTTTTTCAAGTTCTTCGACGGCGCCGGTGGCCTCGGCGATGGCACTAGCTACTTCGTCGGTGGCGGCGGAGAGCTTCTCGGCGACTGCCTGTGCTCGGGCGACGGTGCGAGCGCGCGCTTTTTCTTCGGCTAACCTCTTGGCGGCATAGCGGCTTTGGCTAAAATCGTCTGATTGCGATTTAGTGTCTGTGGTCCTCTTTGTAGTGGCCGTCGAGGAGGTCTTCTGCGGCCCAAGACGGTTGAGTGCCAAGCGATTCGGCGGATTGGCGATTGCATTGTTGGTCGGAGTATGAGTGGTAGCCATCTAAATTATTCCTTTTTCCTGATTTTTTGAAACGTATTTCGGTTGCTTGGCAGCGATTTTAGTGAGACCTTCGACGGGAACAGGCTGTTCTTTGGACTGCCGTTCGCTCACGGCAATGCCCTTGGGAGGATTCTCTGGGATCGGGGAGCCGCAGACGCAGCTTTTCATGCACATCTGGGTAGTGGGGTATAGGAGGATTCGTCTCTTGAAAAAGCGGGACTACGAGGGTTTTGTACTCCAGTGCTTGAGCGACGCTCTATAAGGATTGTCTGAGAGCTGTTAAGGTTGCAAACGGCGAGCGATGGTGGGGTCGATGCGAGAGGCCAAGGTGAGTGCCCGTTTCGCGCCAGCCGCGTCGCCCTGTGCTTGCAAGGCCAGACCTAAATCGTAATAAAGTATCGCGGAAAGGGGATCAATCTGCAGTCCGCGGCGAAACGCGTCGAGAGCGGCCGCCGGTTGGCCGGTGGCGTAGAGGGAAGCCCCGAGACTTTGATAAGCGGCTACCATATCTGGATCTAACTCGATTGTCTTGCGTAGTGCTTCAATCTGCGCGGCCGGATTCTTGCTTAAGGTCAGAGCCAGATTGAATTCAGCGAAGGCATCTTTGGGGTATAACTGCGCTGAAAACTCTAGAACTTCCGAGGCGCGCTCGGCGTTGCCGGCCTCGCCCAGGATGGTTCCCATTAAAATGAGCGCGCGCAGAAAATAAGGATAGCGTTGCAGGGCCTCCTGGTTTTTGGCTACCGCTTGATTTCGGTCACCCTGTTTGTTGAGTTGAACGGCTTCTTTATAGAGACGGTTTGCGTCCCACTTAAAATCGCGCGGCAAGCGGTAGAGAATCATGCGCCGGGCTCCGATGGGCACAACCTGGGTACTGGCATCATGCTGCAAGTGCGATAAGGCGGCGGCGAGTTTCGGGTCCATCTCACCCAGGGCCACGTTTCCTAAAAAGCCGCCGGCCGGGGCTGAGGGGTCGGTGGATAAATCATGCGCCACAGAACTGAAAAGGTCGCCGCGGGCTAAGCGCGCTTTCACTTCGGCCAGTTTGTCATCAGTATCCACGACAATCAGTCGAAGATACTCACTTGCCGGCACTACTTGCGATTGCAGGCTTGGATCTTTCGATGCCAGAGTTGGTTCCGGCTGAGGGTGAACCCTGATCCAATGATCAGTGAGCTTAAAGGAATCGGAGGGCACGGTGGGCATATGGCATTCAATGCATCCTTGTGTCCGATTCCTGGCGCAAACCGCAGCATGCCCTTGAACATTGAGTGAATGGCATTGCAGGCAAACTGCGACTGAGTTCTGGGCAACCCGCGTGGAATCTTCATGCGGATTGTGGCAGGAGGTGCAAAGCAGCTTCTCGCCGCTTTGCATATAGCATTCGCTATTGCGCAGGGCGAGCACTTGACTGGACACCAGGACATCTTCCGGCATGGGATCAATGTGCCCATTGCCAGCCAAGCCACTGTGACATTGCGCGCAAACATCCATGCTGCGCGCGCCTTGCAGGCCGGGAGGGAGAACCATTCGGGCGGCTGCTTTGCCGGCGGCGCTACTGAAAGATTCCACATGCGCGAGCGACGGGCCGTGGCAGCTTTCACATTGCACGCCACCGAGTTTGCCAGCCCCCAGCGTGCCCGGCTTGCCATGGCAAGTGAGACAGCGCGCTTCAAAAGAGGGGCTCAGCGTTCTACCGAGTTGGTCTTCGCGGTCTACCGGCTGTTCGGTTCGAAACCCAGGCGATAAAACCAGGACGCCGGTATGAGACAGTGCGTAGCGAGCTTCCAGCATGGCGGGACGCTCGAGCGGAATGCCGGCTATTTGATCCAAGCCCAACAAGAAGCTCATGCCGTGCCGCTCACCACCCACGATGGCTTCGACGGCAGCACTCAGCTTCGCTTCCTTCTGGGCGGAAACAGAAAAGTCGTGACTTGTGGCCGTATAGTGCAAGGGGCCTTCGTCAAACTGGAGTGGGGCGACGGGATGCGCCGCACTGCGCCACGTATTCGCCATGGCGGTTTTGCGTTGAGTTTCCGAGATGGCTTTATGACACGATGCGCACACTTCCGAGCCCGCGTATTGCTCCGCGCTGAAGCAGAGGAGTTGAACGCTCAGGGCGCAGCATAGGAGGCGGAAAACCATCTCAATTGATTAGACCGCAAGACGGCGACGGACCTGCAACGGAGATTCAGTCTACTGCACCACCAATGTCAGGTATTGGGATGTCTGAGACGTGCCGGCTGTCGCCGTTATGGTCAGCGCATAAGTTCCGGGGGTAGTGGCATTCGATGTCCCGCCGCCGCTGGTCGAGCTGCCACTTGAACCACCGCAGGAGACAGAGGCCGATATAGCGACTACGAGTAGCGTAAAGAAAGCTAATCCCTTCGCGCGTTTGCGGTTTGTGAGGAGACAGCCTCCGAAAAGGAAAGTTAACGCCGCCCACCATCCGTCGAGGTGCTGCGGGCGAACCTCTGCCGTTGTGGCGGCCGTAGTGCTGACAGTAACGGTAAAGGCGATCGCTTTGGTTCCAATCGTGGCTTGCGTCGGATTGACCACGCAACTTGCCCCGGTAGGTGGCGCCCCACTACAGGTGAAGGTGGCTGTTCCTGAATACCCATACCCTCCATCCGAGGCCGTTAATTGCCAAGTGGCCATCTGGCCTCGATTGATGGTCTGTGTTGCCGAGGTTCCGGTTGCCAGAGAGACGGAAACGTAAGGAGGCGCCACAAGGGTTGAAAATAAATGAATTTGGGAACGAACCGTTCCACCACTCGTTTGCAGCGCCAGTCGTCCCGCGTAGAGCGTTCCCGGCAGCAGGCCTGTTAAAGTTTGATTGACGGGGCCGTCGCCCGTAATCGCCCAAGCTGCGGATTGAGTGTATGATCCCAACGTCTGATCGGTGCCGTACTCAACCCACATTGTGCCAGGGATTGTGGGTCCGCCTACCACCTCGCTTCCCACTATCTGCGCCGTCACATACGCCCCGACCGACTGAATGGCTGTCAGATCGACAGTTGGCTGGGGTGTCAAAATGGCATTTCCGGTTAGTGTAATTGTCTCCGGACTGGTAGCCAAGTTATCTAAGATAGTGACGCTCGCGGTGGCGGGCCCAAGGGCTGAGGGAGCAAAGGTAAACTGGACACTGCACTGGGTATCAACCGGCAAGGTGGAGCAGCCATTGACAACAGTAAACACACCCGGGGTAGTGGCAAGCCCGCTCAAGATGTAAGGCCCGGTTCCCAGGTTACCGATGTTCATGTTATAAGTGACCGATGTTCCAACAACTTGATTGCCAAAATCAATGGATGTAGGAGTCGAATAGTAAGTCGTCAGTTTACTGGGGCCACCCTGAAGTTGGTAAGTCAAGGCCGGCTGAGGCGGTCCAATTTCCACGGTGATCGCGTTCGAGGTTCCGCCACCCGGTCCTGGATCGAATACAGTTACGGTCGCGGTTCCATCGGTGGCCGTCAAGCTGGAGGGAGGCGAATAAGTGTAAACATCCTCCAACGAACCGTTGTCCGACAACCCGCCCCCCAATGTTGTCGGTAGATTTTGTCCATTCCATTGAATGATCGAGGAACCGACAAAACCCGTTCCGAAAAGATCTAAAGAAAGCACACTGCCCGGGGTAAAAGTGATGACTGGATTGTCCGCGAGAACAGGTACTGGGTTCAGCATGGGCAACGCCATCGTATTCGAGGAAGCAGCGTAAGGAGAGACTACCGAAATGCTAATAGAACCGGGCGTGCCCGTCAGGGTTGCGGGGATAGTGACTTGGAGATGCGCAGAATCGAGAAACACCGTTGTAGCGGGCAAGCCATTGATTTGAACCGTGTCGGAAATCTCAAAGTTCTGGCCGAGAACGGTCACGGTGGCGGAGGTGTCAAAGCCAGGAATACCCGACTGAACTGTGTAGGATGCAGGGGAGAAGCCGGTAACAAGAGGCACGGGCTGGTTAGGCAAAACATGAAGGAGTGCGGCGGCGGTATAGGTGGTTCCGTTCGCAAGAGTGACAGTTACGTCGTGCCAACCGGAGGCGAGAGGCGGTGTTTGGACTTGAAGCGTTTTCGAGTCTGAATATGTGGTGGTGAGAGACGAGCCGTCAATCATAACAGTGACGCCTGGCGAAAAACCCACGCCGCGAACGGTGAGAGTTTGGCCACCGGCGGGAGCGACGAACGCGGGCTGAACGTTTCCGATAGAGAGCGGGATAGAATTCAGCGACATAATGGTGATGCCCGATTGCGTCACTGCGAATATTGTCTGGCCGGTTAGGTCTGTTGTCATCATGTGGTCGCTCAGCGGCGTATAAGACGTGACAATTGGTTCCGGAAGAATGACGGTTAGGGCGGGCTGCGCCTTATGTGCATCGACAATTTCTACGGCACCGTTTGAGCCCCCGCCTATTCCGGCTTTATAAAGGAGCGCGCCTGTGGCGTCCATGAAAAAGCTCGGGGTTCCTGCAGGGAGGCTCACATCATCGTTGGCGCCTAAATAGCCCAAAGGGTACAAGCTGGAGTCGATCATCTCGAAACTCCCCTCTTGAATGCCGGGAGTCGATCCTCCCGCAATGAGCGCAGTGCCGTCCTCGTTTCCGTTGGCCTCCACAATCCATTGGGTAACGGCGGAAGGCGGCGCGTTATCGCTGGATTCGGCATCGTAACGCCCAATGAAGCTGTAAACCAAGCCATTGCCGTCCAACGAAAGCACAGCGTAGCGCCCTTGGTTCGTAGTGCCCCACAGGTAGCCGGCCAGTTGGATGCCATATTGATCTCGAGCCCAATCACCGGTACCGGTATTTGGATCAATCACGAAAAGATTGATACTGTCAGAACCCATTAGTTTGCCTGTAGAGAGTTCGAAGACCCTGGTCGCGGAGGCCGTCTTCCCTGCCAAGGCTTGGCTAATGTTGATGCTTGAGCCAGCCCCGGGGTTAGCCAAATTGAGAGTGTGAATCATCCCACTCCCTGGGTCTGCAATGTATAGGCGGTTGCTGTCAGGAGAGAGTGATAAGCCCGCAAACTGTGAGCTAGCAAGCTTTCCCCCAACGGGTGTCAGAGGGGTCAAGACTGCCTTGGCGGCAACATCAATGACTTCCACTTGATCTTTGTGGGAAGCGTACAAACGGTTTCTGAGCGGATCGTAGAGCAAGAAGTTGGGACTTGTCGAGAAGGGCAAAATCGTAGTGCTGGACGCATATTGAAACCCTTTGGCGACCGTACTCGTACCGCCCGGCCCGCTCAGTCTCACATCGGCTAAGCCTGGGCTACCGGCGGGCGTCTTGACCGTTACAATGCGCTCGTTCGGCAGAGGCACATCGCTATTGTTCACGGTGAGAATCGTTGCCTGTTGGCCACCGATTGTTACCGATAAAGAACTAGCGCTGGCGGTGTCCACGCCAGTCGCCAGCAGCCGGATCTGGTCTCCCCCTGCCGGGGAACCAGCATTGTCTATGACAGCTAAGATATTGACGGGATCTCCCACGGCGGGCGGCTGTGGAGTGGTGCCTGCCGCCATATCCAACGCTACCCAGCGTATCGTCAGTGCGTTATTCACTGGGGCGAAGCCATAGATCATGCCGGTGTTGTCGGCCACCTGCCAAAAGTTCGGAAACCCAACCGGCGTTCCCGCCGACGTCTGAGCCGTGACGTAGTTAGCCTGGTTGGTTTGAGCATAAGTGGTCATATCCAGAGCTTGCGTATAACTGGTCGAGTTGACCACAACGTCGCCGGTATAGTTTTGTGCCGTCGGCGGAAAAAACCATGCCTTGGCAGCCCATTTGGTCTTGATAGATTTCATCAAAAGACGAATCGAGAATGACCAGGGAAGGACTGTAGCCCGCGGGGTCCACGCAAGCAGCAAACTTACTTCCGTCATTATTAATAGCGAGTGAGTAAATGTATCCTCCGTAGCCCCCCGTCCACAAGACGGCTCCGGTGGTCGCGTCAATAATCTGTAGGCTGCCGCTGGTTGTGGCGTCGCCTAATATGACCCGCGAGTAATCTCCGCTACGAGCCATGGGTCCGTTGGGTTGGTAGGGCGTGGTGGTCCCGGGTGCCGTAAATGAGAACTGATTAGTGGCAGCGTTCCAGAATGCCGTGCTGCCGCCGTTGGTTGAATCACCGTCTACCCCGCGCACCATCATGTTGCCGTTCGCCAAATAGAGAACGGCCTGAATGCCAAGAGCCATGTTCGGAACGGCGACATCGTTGATCTTCGAATAGGTGGTGGTGTTCAGAAAAATCATATGCGCACCCACTCCAACAACCACCGTTGATCTATCAGGAGAAATGTCGATTGAATTAGCAGCAGCGAATGGAATTGAGCGGATGAGATGATAGTCCACCGTGGACCGGGCTTCGACTCGATCCAGGCCGGCACAAACAATAAAAACCTGCTGATGCGTAGTATCTAGGGCAACGCCGCGCGCGGTCGGAGGGGAGACCCAATACTCGTCGTAGTCGATGTAAGTGGAACGATTGGCAGCGGCCGCCACCGCACACAGGACCGCGAAGACACTCAAAATGCGGAGCAGCCGGCTGCTCTTCCGAAAAACGGCGGCAGCGAAAAAAAGACTGTTAGACGAAAAATGAAAAGGTGACAAGGCCCTAGCCCCGCGGCGTGTCTAAACACGCGACTCGGTTCCTCCGTTTACCTGATGCTAGCACCCCGATGTTCAATCCATCATCGAGGCGGCATTACCTTTAAATCAACGGCTTGTGGGGGTTGCGGCGGGGGTGGGCGTATCCGCTTGGAGATTGACCATACTTCCCGCAGAATCTGCCCGCACATGGGGGAACGATGGGCTCGCCTGGGAGTTGCCGGCGGGGCGATTCGCCGACTGGAAACTTCCCAAGGCCGTGAGTAATTGAACGAGAACGGACGCGGCGGTATTAGATGAGCACTGCAAGGAAGCGGCAATGTGCGCTTGATCGTCGAAACTAACGCTGTAGGAAACAGCGGTCACGTTCGTTGAAAGCCTTGACCAGTCTGTTTTCCAGCCGCTCCAATCCGTCAGCATATCGGAAATGACAGATTTTAGATGCGCTCCCCAAACGACGCCACGCACCGGGGCGCGATGCTCCGTGTGGATGTTGAACAAGGCCACGACCTCGGGATTTGAACTCAAACGCGGCACAATACCTTGACGAGCCTCGAGGATATTTTTCAGTTGCCGCTGTGTGCCGAAAGCGGCCAAGCCTTCCTCCAGAAACACAAGGCACATTTCGCCGCCGGGGCAAATCAACTGGTTGTCAAGCGATTTCACCGCGAAGCCTCTTCGCTGGCCGATGATAGTGGCGGATGGTCCGTTAAAAGTGCCCTCTAACATTCCGTAATATTCGTTGCCAGCGGAAGCAACGACAAGTTCGCTAACCTGCTCCTCTGGAATTCCAAGCTCGCCCAGCGCAGCCTTGGCCTCTTCCAACGGTTTGCCCGCGAAGTGCTGACGCAGGGTTTTATAACCGGGCAACTTGCGAAGCGAGGCGAGACTGTCGTATTCGACGTATTCGGTTTTGGCGGGGAATGAGAAGAGGGAGCTGGAGATGATCTCGGCAGGTAGATTCGCTGCGAAGGTCAACGCCAGGAGCGCCCAGGAAAAGTTTGATGGACGTTTCAGCATTCGGTCCGAAGGGAAATTGCAACTTCGACCGAAGATGAAAGAGGTTGGTGTTGCATGCGCTGTAGCTATTATAGTGAGCCGCGGACGGACACCCGCCCAAGCTAAATCAGCAAACATCAAAGCCGGACACGAAAATGATAGGCGCTGATGGTGAGGCGCTCGCGGAAATAGAAGCGGTGGGCCTGTTCGCGTTGAACGCCAGAATCGAGATGGAGTTCGGCGCAGCCGTGGGCGGAGGCTTCGTGCTTGAGCCAATCCATGAGTAACTTGCCGAAGCCGGCGGAGCGGCTACGGTCATCGGTATTTAGATCGTCAACATACAAGATGCGGGCGCAGTACAGCATCTCCATGAAACGGTATCCGGCGACGGCCCTCACTACGCCGCAGTCGAGCAGGGCGGCGAGTTGATAGCCGTCGGACTGCATCATACGCTTAACGGTGGGCAAGTAGGCGTCTGCGGCGATGGCGGGACGGAGTTGCCGCATGACGTCGCGGGTGGCCAGGATTTGGTCGTCGGTCAGCGCTTGGCTAATAGAGATGCTTAGTTCCATGCTCATTGAGTTTAAGCGAGCGCCGGGGGAGTTCTACGGGCTCCGCGGGATCACCACTTGATTGGGGAACTTAGTAAGTCGTTATTTTAGCGGCGGGAGAGCGCGGCGGAGATCGGCGACGTGGTCGGCGGCGATTTTGAAGCCCGGGCCACTGCCTAAATAGGCATGCTCGGCTTGATCGAAGAGTGGAACGGCTTGGGCGTAGTGCTTCTGGCCGGCAAGGGCGGAGGCTAACAGTTCTTCGGCGTCGGCGCGGTCGGGGTCGATGGGTTCGCGCCGGTTGGTGTCGAGTATCTGGCGGGCTAACGTTCTGCGTCTCGATAGCGTTTGGCGCAGATCATGATATGGGCGGCGTTAGATAACGGTTCACTGAGAAAACCTTCGTCCTGATAGGTCAGCAGCTTTGGCAATTCTGCCCGAACTGTCGCAACGGCTGAGGCAACTTGGCCTGTTTCGGCGCGATAACAGGCTAGGCGCATTGCTTCGCGCAGCCTCACCCAAAGCTGTGCGTTTGGTGGATCTGCGAGGCGGAGGGCGGCGGGAAAATCGCGCTTTTGGGCGGCGAGCAGGCTCATGGGCTCATGGCCGGCAAGGTCTGCAAAAGGCTTGAGAGATTGTGCGCGCGCCAGCCCTTGCTCCGCCTCGGCCACGCTTCCTTGGCGCAGTAAAACCTGCACTAACAGAATGCGTGCGGCATAGAGGTCGCGCTGGGAGATGGTAGACGGGTTAGCCAAGCCGATCGCGATGGCTTCCTGGAGCAGGTGGCGTTGTTTTTCGAGTTCATGCCTAGATCGATGATCGGCTGCCCAAAATAATGCCCCAGCCATGTCGCGTTTCGCGCGAAACACCCAAATTGGCTTGGCTTTGGTTTGCGGGGCAATTCACTAGATCCAAGGCTTGTGCTATCATCGATGGTCTCCCTCAGGCGTCCCTGGGTTATTACGGTTTGTGCCAGGAGCCAGAGCACGACGACTTGACCCTTGGCATCAGCCGCGGTACGAAACGCGGCCAGAGCGCGGTCCAATTCGTCTTTGGCCCGTTCCGGTTTGTGCAACGTGGTGTAGCTGGCACCCAAGTTCATTCTTAAAGAAGCTTCGGTGATGGGGTCGTCCTTGGAGGCCTGGCTAAGACGGGTTCTACGTCGTCGAGCATTTTGGAGATCGGGATGTCACCGTCACCGCGAGAGCCGGAGGCCAACATCTCTTGGAGAAAGTTGTGATTTCTTTTGGCGGGCCACTTCGATCTCAGCGCTGGCTGCTTGGCGCTTAGCGGCGGCGGCTTGCTGAACGGCCACGCTGGCGGTGGGGCGAGGGCAATCACAGCTGCAGCAGCGATGGACACGGAAAGCCAACGCCGCCGCAGAACCGGCGGGTGCGATATCCGAAGGACGGCGGATGAGCCGATACGGCTTCGCCTGATCGGTAGCGACGGATACTTCCGCCAATTGCTCGACGGATTGGTAGCGCTCCGATGGGGCTGTGGCCAGCGCTTTACGAACGATTGCGTCGAGGTCGCCGGAGAGAGGTTGCGGAAGTGCGAGTCCATCCGTATGGGCTGGAGCGAGCCTAGCGGTCAGATCATCGCCGAACGGTCTCTGCCCGGTCATCAATTCATAAAGAACGACGCCGAGAGAAAAGATGTCGCTCAGCGTGGAAGCCGGTTCGCCGCGCAACTGTTCCGGGCTGGCATAGGCGAGGGTGGCCATGCCGAATCCGGTTTGCGTGGCGTCCGAATCGGCGAGCAACTTCGCCGCGCCAAAATCGAGAAGCTTGGGGACGCCTTCGCGACTAACGAGAATGTTGGATGGTTTGATGTCGCGATGGATGACCAGATTCTGATGCGCATATTGGACGGCGGCACAGACACCGCGGAAGAGGTCTAGTTTGGTGTCGGGCGTGGCTGGAAATTTGTGAATGGGGACACCATCGACGAACTCCATGACCAGATAGAGTTGGCCTTGATCGGTGACACCGCCATCGAGAAGGCGGGTGATGTTGGGATGGCTGAGGCCGGCTAAAATTTGGCGTTCGCGGCGGAAGCGTTCACGCATTTCGGCAGGCTCAAGCGGCATACCGATAATTTTGATAGCCACGCGCTGCTGAAATTCTCCGTCGGCGCGGTGGGCGAGGTAGACGGCGCCCATGCCGCCGCGGCCAATTTGGCGCTCCAATTCGTAATGGCCAAAATGCGCACTTGTCTCGTGAACTGATTGGGGGGGTTGCCAGCGGTCAGCAGATAAATCGGCGTGATAGAGGCGCAGCACTTCCTCCAGCAACTGCGTATTCGGTAAGCACTGCGCTTCGAGAAAG